>JADGEQ010000025.1 GCA_016744295.1 Desulfobacteraceae bacterium
TCATTATTACATTATTCAAAGTACGTTCTGCAACTTCAGTATCGTATGCCACTTGAGCACGTAACCAGTAGCCATTAGACAAGCCAAAAAAACGACATAACCTTAAATCTGTATCTGCTGTGATTGAACGTTTCCCTAAGACAATTCTACTAATACGCTGAGCGGGAACGTCAATTTCTTTGGCTAAACGATACTGGCTAATCCCCATAGGTTTGAGAAACTCTTCCGAGAGAATCTCACCAGGAGTGATAGGTTTAAGTTTGTTCATCATAAATTCTCCTCAGTGGTAATCAACTATTTCCACATCTTCCGCACCTGCATTCGTCCAATAAAAGCAGACACGCCATTGGTCGTTAATGCGGATACTGTGTTGACCTGAACGATCACCCTTGAGTATTTCAAGGTGATTTCCAGGCGGAACTCTTAAATCTTCAAGCTGATTAGCAATTTCAAGTTGTCTTAGTTTACGTCGTGCAACATTTTCAATATTTACAAATCGCTTGACACGCTGACCTTTTGAGAGTGTTTTTGTGTGTTTACATTTAAAAGATCTTATCATGTTTATATAGTAACGCGTGACGTCATTGATGTCAAGCGTGACTACGAATGCCCAACGCCCGCAACACCGGACAATTTGGAGCGCAGCGTGAAATTGTTCCGAGTGCTTGCGTTTGTTATACGTTACCTGCACCATCTTTGAGATGTCAAAATTCGGCCATAAGCGGACATTGGAGGTTTACTCAGTAATAAACTTTTGTTAGCCGTGATTAAAAAATCTATTATTTTAGTATTAAACGTATTCATTATTTTCGTCATCGACCTCACTTTGGCAGGACCGTTTTGCTTTAGTCATGAAGTTCTGAGGGTTTTCAATAAATGAATGGAAATCAGGGTATATCTTTTCATCTGAATACTCGCAATAGTCATAAAAGGCTGATTTCAAACTTGGCGCTACCAGTAAGTTACTAACTTTGGCTCCACATCTATTTCTGGGTAGGAAACCTTGATAGCAATACAGGAATACGCTCTTTTGGGCTTCAACTCGATTTTTTGTAATATCCGTGATAGCAGGGCTTATTAAAAAATCTTCCTTATTTGGATAGGCTACATCTTCTTTTTGTTCATACTCAGATTTTTCAAGAATTAGTATCTCTGCGCTCGTAGCCGTATTGTCCAACATTGGGTGACATGAAAAAAATAGTGCGATATTAAAATCTTCCGAAAAATCAAGTAGGCAGGTATCTTTACCGAAATGTCTCAAGTCTGTAAGTGCAGAAATTGGACTTTTCCCTTCAGGTTGGTAAAAATCTTTACTCAATAAGTTCGTTACAACCTCGCTTTCATGCTCCTGTAGTTTTCCATTCTCTACTAAATCGCGGTTATTTCTGTATATGGATGCGGCTATTCCATCACTGTGAAAGTAATGTCTATTTATACCGCGAAATAAATGGCTGTTTTTTGATTCTTCCAGCCGATTCAATATGAATTTCGCATCAATATCATCAAACGTGACTGGTTTACCAAACTCAAAATGTGATATTTCTTCAATGCCTTCAATTGTTACCCTAAGGACATTTTCCTGTGTCTTGTATCGAAATGACCAATCGCCATGGTGAGTTTTGTATCCCATAGTGACTGATCTTGAAAACTCGCAAGATTCACTGAATCTATTATGTAGATGACATTCTACCCTTTCAAAATTGATCGTAATATCTGTTGCATAAAGATATTTGATACTCTCAATAACTTCTTGTCTGATATCTAACTTGCAAAGCTCAAGTAATTTACCGAGTGACGTTTTTATGTGTTTATCAACTTTAATTAAGACATAGTCTTCTGTTGTAATTGGTTCTTCATAGTCATCAATGTAAACATTCAGAGCATGTAAG
This sequence comes from Desulfobacteraceae bacterium, assembly GCA_016744295.1. GTDB lineage: Bacteria > Desulfobacterota > Desulfobacteria > Desulfobacterales > Desulfobacteraceae > NBML01. The sequence continues at coordinate 1,890 of JADGEQ010000025.1, forward strand.
TAGTGTTTATTCCCAATGTATAGCGGGAAACTATCTAGTTCATTTTTAACTTTTTCAGAGTAGCATTCACGGTTGCACTGATCACACATATTATCTTTGTAGAGTGGTGACTTTAAGCCATAAACGCCACATTGTTTACAAGTGAAATAATTATCTCTATCCATATAATCTCAAATAATAATATCCGGTTTGGGTTGAAATCAGACGTACTACGCCCACCGTATAACATTCCGGTTCAGTCGTTCATCGACTGCAAGCGGTTGGTTAGCGTTTTAGTGTATTTGAGTCCCTCTCATAGGCCTGAAGTCGTTCCTCAAGTGTGCCGGTATGAAGTTCGAACAGGTGGTTGTCGTAATCATAGAAATATAGGGAAAGCCCTTCTCCTTGGACTCTTGAACGTTCCTGTCGAAATTCAACCTTGGCAATTTCAAGCCGTTGTCTATAATCTTCAAACTGAGATTCTGGAATCCTGAATGCAATATGGTTGTATGTGCGTTCAGGTAATGGGCTTCCCTCCATGATTGCGATCCAAATTCCGCCTAGAAGGAAGAACCGTTCCTTTGACAGGGAGAACATCTTGTCTCCGCTATCGTAGACTTCCTCTGCTCCAAGAACGGATGAAAAAAAGTTTCCAGTCCGTTCAAGGCTTTCGACGACAAAGGTTATATGGCTGATTCCGTCAATTGTCATTGTGTATATCCGTCTCAGGTCTCTTCTTTGTAGCTAACAAGGGGTTAAGCAGTTTTTTTTCTGGCCAACACCACAGATATCCCTTTTGTCGAGTAACATTCAATTTATTGATTGTCAGAAGATTTTAACAATTGAATTTTGATAGTATTCGGGTGTTTTCTAACAGCGTAACACTCAAATTCGGGGGGTATGAGACAAAAGGATAACCACAAATGATTCAAATTGATTCTCATACTACTAAAAAATATAAAATGGCATTGATCAACAACTTTATGTCATTGATATTATTCATCTTTTATGTGACAAATCCAATTGTAAAAAATAAATTCAGGAGGCATCATGGCATAGAAAAAGATCGAATACGGTTTATCCTTTCCACTTATCTGACGCCTTCTTCCCAGAATGACTCCCATCTGCCTATGGTTATTATTTCCAGTATGCATACGAAAAATAAAATTCAAAAAGTTTAGGCTGACAAAGGCGCGGGCGCCCCAAATCGTGGGTTCCTTGTCTTAAACAAGATTAAAGATGGCATCATGGGTAAAGATTCTAAAACAGCCAAACTGACTGAGACAGAAATTGAGTGCAATAAAGCGATTTCAAAATTGCGGTACATGGTTGAACAAAATTTCGGGATCAGCCACTTGTATGATAATGGAGAAAGGGCTCGATTTCCAAAAATCCGGGAAAAACCGCCTCCTCCAGCCCTCGGAGTGTAAAAAAAATCTCAAAATATTAAAGCCGGAGAATATCCTAATCACGCAAAGCTCTCGACTTGTGAACGTCCTTTGTCAGGGTATTTTCCTTTGAGGGTGACTTAAAAAAGGGCATAGCTTCGCTTTGTCGGTTACATGGGTGTTCCCGGAAAAAGTTCATAACAATAATTTGACTTGGTTTTTATACTGCAACTAGAAAAAAAGCAATCAGGGACCTTGTTTTTTTTAATATAGTGAAAAAGGTATAAGACTGCGGACAGGGGGTGATCGCGAAAGCCGCTTTTTCTTGATTCTTTAAACGTTTCGATAATCAGGTGGTGGTTTCTATGGGTGTGGAGATGAATTGAACCCGGAAGATATTTTCATGGGTCCACCGTGACAAAAAAAATTAGGAGGTAAAATAATCATCGAGCAAAGGGGAAAGTTTTTTTCTGGATATGCCCGGGTTGCCCTGGCGATAAAAGGAGATCTTTCCTTTAAGACAGGAGGTTTGGTTTTTAAGGATGAGAGGTGTCAGTTCAAGGTTTTTTTTCTGCAAAAATTCAATAAGAGTGTCATGGAGGTACAGGTCTGTGCAATAGACGGCCAGCTCCCGGTTAAAGCCTGGGGTGGCATGAACATTCATTGAAAGAAGCAGGTCAAGGCTTTGGTTTTGAGCATAGGATTCAAATTCGAGACAGAGCGCCCTGTCCTTTTGTTCCCACTGGGTCAGCGGCAACGGAACAGATGCGATACCGCAAAGGATATTGCCAAATTGAAACTTTTTATAATCCCTGCGCAGCAGGTCAAAGGTGTTCAGATCAGCCGTGTTGAATTTGGCCTTCTGAATGGTATTAAAATAGAGTTGTCGTCCCGGGTGGCATAACGGCATGAGGATATTTGCAATTTTTTCATCCTTGGGGGTCACCCGCCCGACAGCAGGATCCATGTTCACCGTGTCCAGGAGTATGGTTCCGCAAAGCAGCAGGGCCAGATGCACATCAACAAGGTCATGGGTAATCAATTGTTCTCCAACCAGGGTGGCCGTGGACCCCACGGGTTCTATCACACGTTTACTTGCATGGGGGTAAAGGTTTTCATCCCTGTGGTGATCCAGAATGATGGCCACCTTGTCTCCATATTGATCCATGGAAGACGATAATCTATTGTGATCCACCAAGACCAGTCCTGACACTCGTTTCATGACCGCTTCTATGTTCAGCTCATCCAGGAAGACAAGGTTATTCAAATCGATGCCGGCCTGGCCAAAAACATAGACCGCTTCACTCCTGAGCTTAAAATCAGCCCTTGGAATGGGCATGAGAGCTAGAATGGTGCTATCGTTTTTTTGGGCAGCCATCAGATAGGCATAGACGATGGCAGATGCCATTGAGTCCAGGTCAGCAGCTTCATTTCCCAGAACAAGATAGTCAATGGATTTGCAATGGATATACGTTTTGGCTTCGGCCAGGTACTGGTTTAGTCGATGGCGTGGCATATTAATCTCCTGTTAATCTGATGAACTTGGGTCACCCTGGGATCAGGTATTGGCCAGAAGTTTTACAGGTTTTGTATTCATAACTTTCCGGGATGCTGCCAGGGCCGTTCCCATGCAGATAAATGTGGTCAAAAATAAAATCAAAAGGGAGGCCTTCAGGTCAAACTGCCAGAGGCTGTCAAAAAAATACCGGGAAATTGCCCGGGAAAATCCAAAACTCAAGAGCACAGCAAACAGGGCTGCGGTTAACCCAATAAATCCAAATTCCACCAGGGTGATTCCCTGGATCATGTTAAAGTCTGCGCCCAGAACCTTTAACAGGTTGACCTGATTCTCATTTTTCCTGGTTTCGTGGCGGACAATGGAGAAAATGGAAACCAGGCCGGCTGCAATGGCCAGCCAGGCCATGAACCGTATGGACAGGGACAACCGATCGGTGATGTCCAGAAGGGTTCCGGCCATCTGGGTCACATCAATGATGGAGACATTGGGAAAGGCGGTTACAATATCGTTTTTCAACCTTTGACGCTTTTCCGGGGGTACCTGGGAGATGGCAGCCAGGTGGGTTTTGGGGGCATCATTTAAAACCCCGTCCTGGAAGAGCAGATAAAAATTGGGTTGAAAGCTGTTCCACCGGACACGGCGCAGATTTACCACCCTCCCCATTAGGGGAATCCCCTGGATGTCAAATTTGATGAGATCCCCCAGTAACAGGCCGTATTGTTCGGCAAAGGAGATTGCAACCGAGATCTCAAAGGGGGTGTCGGTTTCAAAGGACCAGGGTATTTTGGACAGGGGTCTGCCCTGGACGATGGTTTCCGAAACATCCAGCCTGCTGCGGTGGGAAAAATTAAACTCCAGCCTCCGGCCCCCCCTTGCCCGCCGGGAACCGGATTGTATGGAGCCCTTTTGTTGGGATATAGCCCTGGTTCTCCCATGAAATGGTTTCTGATTCACGGAAAGAATCCGTCCCCTGACCATGGGAGAAAGGTTTGCAAGATCTGCATCCTGTTTTTGAATAAATCGGACAAAGGGTGTTTTTTGTTCATCCTGAATATCCACCAGAAAGAAAACCGGTATTTTCAGACCCTCCGGCCGCATTATTTCTGTTTGAAGTCCCTTCTGGATCTGGGGTATCATGGAAATTAAAAATACCCCCATGGCAATGGTTACAAAACAGGACAAAGAGGGCCATTTGTTCCGGTACAGGTTTCGAAATGCGATTTTACCCACCAGAAACCGGGTGGTGGAAATAAATTTGCAGCCCGTGAAAATAAGCCAGCCCATGCCGGATAAAAAGGCCAGGGCCAGCAAAAAGACCAGGGCAAAAATTACGCCATTTTTGACAGAATCAGCCACCACAATTGAAACCAGGAAAAAGGCCGTACCTAGGGGAAGAAAACTGATTGTCTGGCGGAATAACATCCCCGGAGGTCTTTGGCCACCCTCGCCCCTGAGCAGGATAACCGGTTTTATCCCAAAGATGCGGACAAAAATCGGCAGACAGAACATAAGACTGCCTCCCATGCCCATTCCCAATGCCAACCCAATGGTGGCAGGATCTGTGAAAAGTCGGATATCTGCGGGAATCAATCCCTTGAAGATAAGGGGAAAGGCTGGAATCAGGAACAGGGAAATGAAGATCGCCAGGACAGAGGCCAGACTGCCCAGCAAAATGAGCTGAAGGCTGAATAAAAGATAAATTTCCCTCTGCCCGGCGCCTATACTCATTAAAATAGCCATTTCCCGCTGTTTAAGGTTCAAATAGCCCCGGAACAGATAGGCCGTGGCAATCCCCGCCAGAAACAGGGCCACAATGCTGACCAATCCCATGTATCCGGTGAAATACCCGGCAATTTTACCCAACCGCCTGTTCACATCCCGGCTGTCATAAACATTGATCCTGGGCTGTCCCCGGGACAGGTCGTAAAATTCTTGTTCCAGTTTTCCTGCCAGTTTTGGAACATCGGTTTCCCGGCTGAACCGATAATAGTAAAGATAGCGAATACGGCTTCCGAACCGGATCAAACCAGTCCCTTCCAGTTGATTGATCCCCATATAAATTTTAGGGGCAAGTTCAACCGCTGTCACCGATTTATCCGGATCTTTTTTAAAAAAATTTTTAATATAAAATGTTTTATTCCCCAGAACCAGGGGCGTTGTCATAGCAGTGGCATTTTCCAGCCCCAGGGCCTGGGCTGTATCCCTTGTCATTAGCACTTCTGGACTGTCCTGAATATCTCCTGGGGCATTGTCTTCCAGGGAAAAGCTTCCGTAGAGGGGGTAGGGGGCATCAATGGCCATCACCCGAACCAGCCGGGCCCTGTCCCCGGCCTTTACCATGGTGTAAAACCGAACCAGCCGGGCTTGGGTATTTGGCCCCATTGGCCCCATTACCCTCTGGGCCAGGTTCAGTTCCGAAGGTGTCAGGGGCTTTGGGGCGGACAAGACCAGATCTGCTGTTAGAATTTGTTTTAAATTGTCATCCAGATGACGGTCCAGGGAACTGCCAAAGGAGTGGATGGCAATAAAGCCGGCAAGCCCCAGGGACAGGTTTAAGATGAAAAAAAAGGCAAACCCCCTGTTGTTCATCAACTCCTTTGCCCCCAGGCGTATCCAGAGCATCAGACCAGCCGGCCCCGTTCAAGGTTGCGGATTTTCTGACATCGGCCGGCAAGCACCGGGTTGTGGGTTACCAAAATCAAAGATTTTTTTTCTGTTTCCACAAGATCAAACAGGAGCTGGGCAACCTTTTCCCCGGTTTTAATGTCCAGATTGCCCGTGGGCTCGTCGGCCAAAAGCAGGGCAGGCTTGATGATAAGGGCGCGGGCAATGGCCACCCGTTGGCATTCCCCTCCGCTGAGCTGTCCGGGCAGATGATGCTGGCGGTCGCCTAGTCCCACCTTTTCCAGCATGGTATCGGTTCTTTTCCGAATTTTTTCCTGGTGAAGAATTTCCAGGGGCAGACTGATATTTTCCCTGGCCGATAAATGGGGCATCAAATGAAATTGTTGAAAGATAATCCCGATTTTCAGGGCCCGGTAGCGTGCAAGCCTACTTTCCTTCATGGTGCACAAATCTTGCCCCTCTAAAATCACCTGGCCGGAATCCGGATTGTCCAGGCCTGCTATCAGGGAGAGCAGGGTGGTTTTCCCGCTGCCGGACTGGCCGGTTATGGCATTGGTTTCGCCTAGTGCAAGGGTAAAATTCACCCGGTTTAAAACCGCTATATTACCGGCCCTAGGCTGTTGAAAAGATTTACAGACCTTCTGTATTTCCAGTATCATAATTGCTCCAGAATATAGGGAAGCACGGTTGCGGCAATTATCTTATGCCCTTCACTATTGGGGTGGATGCCGTCTGCCTGGTTCAGCAGTGGATTTCCTGCCACATCTTTTAATAAAAACGGGATGAAGGGCAGATGATGTTTGGCTGCCAGAACTGCAAATACCTCCCTGAATGCCCTTGAATAGTCCGGCCCGTAATTGGGCGGAATTTCCATGCCTGCCAGGATGACCCGGATACCATGGGATTTTGCCAGAAGGATTGTCCTGTCAAGATTTTGTCCCATTGTCTCGGTGCCAAGCCCCCTCAAGCCGTCATTGGCCCCCAGGGCCAGCACCAGAATATCAGGTTTTGCCCTAAGAAACCACTTGAGCCGGGAAAGTGCCCCTGCGGTTGTGGAGCCGCTGATACTGCCGTTGGTAATTTTAAAATTTCGGATTCCACTTTCTTCCAGCAGATCATTGAGAAGGGTTGGATAGACATTTTCCAATTCAACCCCAAGCCCTGCGGTGATCGAGTCTCCGATAAACAGTATTCCGGTGCTGCCCTCCTCTGCCCGCAAAGAGGGTGGAGCTCCAGAACCCAGCCATGAAAGAGTTGTCATCATAAAAAGAGCAAAACAAAATTTGAAATTATAGGTCATTTGTCTATATTTTTAATTTTGGGTTCAATTTGAAATTTAGTTGGTTGCCAAATATGTCTGGGGCTCCTTTCTTTGGGCATAATTTTCACTAAGCCATTTTGCCTTTTTCTTGATAGGGCCATCCTTCAAAATTCTGGCTTGCTGGGGACAGGCTTTAATACAGGCACAGCAAAAAATACATTTTGCATCAATGGTTGAATAATGGTTGGATTCATCAATTGCATTTTTTGGGCAGGCCGATGCACAAAGACCGCAGTCATCGCAGTCGTCCGTGACATTTATAAAGGAAAATGCCCCATTTGCCATCCCGTCTCTGTAGGGAAAATTACCGGGAACTTCAACCGGTATGATATCCATGGGAGTTTCAATTGTGTTCAACAAATCACCAATTTTCTTTCCAAATAAAAATGCTTTTTCAAGATCATCTTCATCGGGTCTGTTTTTGGCAATTAAAAATTCATTATCAGAAAAAGAATGTTCGCCAATAAAAGCACCAGCGGCAAAGGGAACAAATCCCCTTTCACTGGCAACATTTTTCAGCTCCAGCATGGCATCCTCAAATTCCCGGTTGCCGTACAATACCACCAGGACAGCCAGTGAGCCTGCGCCGGTCAGGGTGTTAAAATAATCAACTGCATCTTTTGCTATTCTTCCGGCATACACAGGAGCTCCAATAAGCACCAGATTATTGTCAAATTTCGGGGCGGGTTGATTCCGAATTTCTGGTCTTGTAATGTCAATAACATCGTAAGATTCATAACCGAGTCCCCTTGCGATTTCTTCAAGAACGATTCCCGTTGTTGAGGTGGGGCTAAAGTAAATCAGTGAAATGTTTTCAGGCTTCATTTTGAGATTCCTCCATTGGTATCAAGTGTTTCAGCTTTTCAGCCATCTTTATTTATTGAGTTGTGCTTGCTTTTTCTATTTTTTTGTTTTTCTGTGCCACGGGTCCTCTTTTTCCAGATCTTCTTTTTCCGGTTCTTTTCCTTGCTTAAGACATATCCCGGTTTCCTTCAACTCCAGGATACCTTTTTTAAACAGACCGCCTATGGCCCGTTTAAACTCTTTTTTACTCATGGAAAAAACCTCTTTAATCTCTTCGGGCGAGCTTTTGTCATGACAGGGGATAAAACCTCCGGCTTGCTCTAGAAGGTTGACAATGGTCTCTCCGGATCCTTTTACGGAATTATAACCCGGTTCTTTTAAGGTAAGATCGATTTTGTTGTCTTCACGAAGACGCATGATGTACCCTGTGCACCTATCTCCCACGGACAGCTCCTGGTAGGTCTCGCTTTTGTATAACATACCAAAGTACCGGTTGTTTACCACGGCCATGATACCGATCTCGGTGAGCGAATGGATCAGAAGATCCACTTGCTGGCCGGCCTTAAGATCTTCAATGTTTTTATCACAATTGGCAGAGATTTTAGCGGTGCCGTAAACTCTGCCTGTTCCCTCATCAAGGCAGAGCTTTATGAGATATTTTCTGGGGGGAAGCATTCTTTCCTGCTGTTCACTTTTAGGGATCAGCAAATCTTTTTCAAGTCCCCAGTCCATAAAGGTTCCAAAGGATACAATTTCTTTTGCTTTTAGGAAAACAAAATCGCCAACAGCCCCCTTTGGCTCTAAGGTTGTTGCCACAAGGCGGTCTTCAGAATCGGTATATATAAATACCCGAATGGTGTCACCGATTTTAAACGCTTCTGAAACATATTTTTGGGGAAGCAAAATCTTTCCCTGGTCAGAATCCAGATATAACCCGAAATCAACTTCGCTTTCCACAACCAAATCATTATAACTTCCTATTTTAAGCATGTTTTTCCTATGTATTATTGTTGTTTAGCTGAGCAGGGGGCCCATGTATTCAAACATTCCCAATGCACTTTCGTGCGCCCGCTTATTTTCCATGGTTGAAATCTTTTCAAAATTGTCCCGTATCTCTTCAATGGAAATAGGCCTTTTTGCATTTCCCAGGCAAAGACCGTCTCCGGAAACAATGGATGTCCGCCCATACCATCCTGCACCCATGGCATAGATATGTCCGGTTGCTGTATTTTCCTGGGAGCAAAGATAAAGCGCCATGGGTTCATTGAACTGGGGATTCATTTTATCTTCAAATTCCGGAGGAAACACATCTGTTGTCATTCGGGACCAGGCCGTGGGTGCAATGGTATTGATCTTAATGTCATATTTGGACAATTCAAGTTTCAACGAATTCATGATGCCCACCACCCCCATCTTTGCAGCCCCATAATTGGTTTGTCCGAAATTACCGTAGAGTCCCGAGGTGGATGCCGTAAAAACGATTCTCCCATATTCATTCTCCTTCATCGCTTTAACAGCAGGCTGTGTCACACAAAAGGCCCCTTTCAGATGAACATTTATGACCAAATCCCATTCTTCCTCGGTCATTTTCATGAATGACTTATCCCTGAGGATACCGGCATTGTTAATCAAAATATCCACTTTACCATATGTATCAACCGCTGTCCTGACAATATTTTGTCCGCCGGCCATGGTGGCCACGGAATCATGGTTGGCAACTGCCTGGCCACCTGCCGTTACAATTTCTTCAACCACCCTGTCTGCAGCAGAATCGTCAGAGCCTGAACCCTCCCGGGTCACGCCCAAATCATTGACAATAACCTTTGCGCCCCTGCGGCTAAGCTCCAGGGCATACATTCTCCCGATACCCTGCCCGGCCCCGGTTACGATTGCCACCCTGTTGTTAAAATTTATTTTTTCCATTTTTGACTCCAATGTGAATAGATTAAAATTTATTTTTTTTGGTGGAAGCCACCCTGCCCGTTTTCTAGGCACGGGTTTTAAATATCATATTCCTGCCCCCGAAACTGGTGATAATATCCCCCTTTTCAAAAAGATATTGGAGGGAGACAAGTATCCATCCTTCCAGCAAAGACTTTTTAAATAGAGGTGATTTAGGATAGAAGGCATGAAATATTTCCCCGAAGGAAAGCCCTCTTTTCCCGGACCTTAACAACAATAGAAAAAGATCCCTGGTCCTTTTTTCCCGATGATCAATGGCCTCTTGAATTCTTTTTACAGGATTACGTATGGGACTGCCGTGGGCAGGAAGAATCAGCTTAAGATTGGGTAATTTCATGAGGCGTTCAAGGTTTTCCAGGTAATCCTTTAGGTTTGATCTGGGCGGGCCTAACCAGGTTGTGATACGCCGAAGGATGATATCTCCCCCGAGCAGAATCCCCCTTTCCCTGTTGTACAATACAATATCATCATCGCAATGGCCCGGAACCGGAATCATCTGCCAGGATTCTCCATTGACGGAAAGCCTGGTGTTCTCGTCAATGATATTAATGGGGCCTGACACAAAACTGACCTTGGCCAGTTTCATGAAAAGTTCATTGACCAGATTGTCCCAGATGTTGTGGCAAACTTCGAAAAATTTAGGGGTGGGGGGATTAAAAAGCGGAGAATCCTCCCGGAAAGAGTCTTTAAATGATTTTTTTGACCCTATTTTTTTTGCCTGCTTTTGAGTGGCAAGAATCTCAAGTCCAAGGGCATTCTGCAAATGGCCTAGCCCGGAAAAATGGTCCCAGTGTCCATGACTGGGCATTGCCCTGGTAATGGTGCAAGTCTCGCCCCTGGATCTCTTGAGATGTGAAATTTTGCCAAGGGCATGGACAAGTCGTCTTTTCTTTTGTCTGCCGCCATACCCTGAATCAAATACCAATCCATCTTTTCCGGCAATAACAAAGAGGTTAACCGATGACTTAAGATGTTTTTGGGTGATGACCTGTGTGATCATAAAAATATCAGGCGCCACCTCTTTTATTGAATGCATTTTTACCTATTGTTTCCTCATCCTGAAAATAATCAAAAATAAATATTATTAGTAAAAATTACAGAAATTGGAAAGACTTCTTTTTCCGGGGGTGTCCTTATCTCTCTTGTTGGCAGCATTAATTTTTCAATGTGGAGAGCCCCTTGGTCAATTCAAGCAACACTCCCATCCCCTGTCTTATCTCCTGGTCATTCATGGCCAGGAGCATGGAAACCGGCCCGGCTGGTTTTGAATTTTCCAGGTGGATGCCGGCCGGAATTTTTGAGGCTTTCTCAAACAGATCAATTGCGTTGGGGTCGGTGAGATTGCCCAGGGAATCTGCAAGCTTTCCTAACCCCTGGCAAATTTGTTCTATCTGTTCCGGGGTATATTTCCGGGTGATATCCTTTAAAACATCAAGGGTTGTGATCAGTATTTTGAATACATTTTTTTGCTCCAGTTCATCCAGAAAGCTGATGAACTGGGGAACGGTTGATTTTAATAAGGGCTCTGCATTGATGGCCAAATCCATGAAATTGTGGAGCAGATCCATGGCAAAGCTGAAATTATCAATATTCCGCATGGCTTTTTTTATCAGGGCGATCAATTTTTCCAACTGGAAATCAGCCTCAACATCGGCCAATTCCATGATCAAGGCCTGAACCCCTTCATTTACCCTCGGTGCCAGCTCTTCCTTCAGCTCTTTTATGGCAGCAGCCGATTCAGCAATGGGGGTTATTTTTGCCTCAATGCGCTCCAGGCGTTCAAGAATTTTTTCTTCATTTGTCATGACCCACCTCCTATGCTTTTTGGCGAATTTTTCCGGCGATATTCATCTGGGGTTCCAGGGGAAGATCAAGCCCCTTCATCATGAGATTCCAATAGACCCACCTGAACATCATTTTTCCCCAATAATTGCTAAGGCTTTCCTTTAGCAGGCTGAAGGGTCCCATGCCCGGGAAGGGAAACTTGCCCGGCAATGGCTCCACATCATAACTAAAATCCAATAGGATGGCCTTTTCAAAACCAGATGCCAGAAAACAGGTGGCATGGCCGTCAAATTTTGGAAGGGCTTTATGGCCGTCCATTTCCCGGACAATATTTTCAACAAGGGTATAGGCCATGTAATGGGCAACGGATCCGGCCTTGGAGGTGGGAACATTTGTGGTATCCCCAAGGACAAAAATTCTGTCAAAATTTTCTGCCTTCAGGGTGTGGTTATCCGTGGGAACAAAGCCCACGGGGTCGCTGACCCCTGAGTCAATGAGCATTTGATTTCCCATGTTGGGCGGGATCGCCACCAAAAGATCATAGCCCACCTTGTCGCCCTTATGGGATTCAATGGTTTTATCCTTGGCATTGACCTGGGCAATATCAAAGTTCGGGGTGACCTTGATATTTTTTTTTGCTGCAAATTCGGCCAGGATATTGGCTGCCACAGGTTTGGTAAATACATTATCAAGGGGGGTTACAAACTCTAACGCCACCTTGTCCCTTACCCCATTTACCTGGAAAAACCAATCTGCCATAAATACGAATTCCAGGGGAGCTATGGGGCATTTATAAGGTACTTCTGCAATGTTCAGGACAATTTTACCCGAGTCAAAATATTTCAATTTCTTGGCCAGGGCCGTGGCTCCTTCCAGGGTGTAAAAATCAAAAACATCTGTTCGCCAGGCATCGGTCATGCCATCGATCTCTTCGGGGGCAATGTCGCAGCCGGTGGAAATGACCAGCCAGTCATATTCATATTTTCCCAACCGGGTTTCAACCCGGCGATTTTCCGAATCAATTTTAACAATATGATCCACAATAAATTCTACCCCCTGGGGGATAAACCCTTTTTTGGCCTTGATGACATCATGGGGCGAATAGACACCAAAGGGGATGAACAGATATCCCGCCTGGTAATGGTGGCGCTCATCCCTGTCAATAATCCTAATCTCAAGTTCAGATTCTGGCACTTGATTGCGAAGCATGTTCGCCACGATTGTCCCTCCGGCGCCAGCACCCAATATTAAAACTTTTCTCATGGTGAAATCCTCCAATGAAATAAATCGGTTAGTAGAAAGCTGGTTTTGGTGAAAACAAGATTTAACATCATACCACTTAGTGATATACTGTCAATGATTTTACAAGGGAAATCCAAGGGGTTAAGAACCTCTGACAGAAATGCTCCGGTGGGACTGTTTTGAAATCAATTGCGTAATAAATACCCCGGTCCCAAGGAGACCGGGGTCTAATCAGATGTGACAGGAATCAAATGTATGGATTCAGGCTTCTTGAAATGGCTATAGTTTAAATTGGCGAACCATATCGCCCAGCTTTTTGGACAAGTCGTTCAATGCACCGGAGCTTGTGTTAACCTGGGCGCTGCTTTTCGAAATTTCGTTGGATTCCTGGTTAACATTGGCAATATCCTTAGCAATTTCTCCTGCCACCATTGAGCTTTGGGTGATGTTTTCCGTAACTTCCTGAATGCCCTGGGATGCATTGGTGACATTGTTTGCGATTTCATTGGTGATGTTTGATTGACTGTCAATGGCCGATGTTATGTTGACCACCTTTTCATTTACATCATTTATCACCGATGAAATCTGGTCGATATTCCTGATTGTTTCACCGGTGGCGTTTTGAATATTATCAATTTTAGACTTGATTTCATTTGTTGCTTTCTCGGTTTGATTCGCCAATTCTTTGATCTCACTTGCCACAACGGCAAAACCTTTTCCTGCTTCCCCGGCTCTGGCAGCTTCAATGGTTGCATTCAAGGCAAGAAGGTTGGTTTGCGCTGAGATATCTGCGATGGTTTCCGTAACCTTACCCACTTCTTTGACGGTCTGACCAAACACCATCATCTTTTCAGTGGCTTTTTGGGTTTGGGCCACGGCATCTTTGGTGACGCTCATGGTTTCTTCAGTATTTTCTTTTATTTCATTAATGGTGGTTTTCATATTTTCAGAAGCTGTTGAAACCATGTTGACATTGACGGAGGTTTCTTCAGCCGCCGCTGCCACAGTGGTCATATTCGCGCTCATCTCTTCTGCTGCCGCTGACACGCTGGTCGCCTTTGAAGAAGTCGTCTCCGCCCCAAGGCTCATCTGTCGGGCGATTTTTGACAGGTCAACGGCAGAACTGTTCAAATTGTCTGAGTTCAGTGAAATATTATGGATGATCCCATGAACCTTTTCAATGAAAACGTTGAACCATTCGGAAAGTTCACCAATTTCATCCCGGCTTTTAATACTGAGTCTCTTGGTCAGATCCCCCTCACCCTCTGCAATATCTTTGAGCATGTCTATGGTTTGACGGATGGGTTTGAGAATTCCGCCCGTAATTAAAACGCTGAGTATTATCAGAGCAATGATGATAACCACGGATACCACCAGGTTGTTATAATTGGCCTTCTGGATGCTTTTCTTAAGTTCTGCTTTTGTGATATCCGAAATTTGTGCCGCTATTTTTTTTACCTGGTTGCCGGTTGAATCCAGCTGGGGCATCAGGGATCTGCTTTTTTTCCAGTCATCAAGAAGGAGAGATTCCTGTTTTTTGGTTGTAACCAGCATTTCTTTGATCTTTACAAGAATTTTGTCAAATTCTTCAGATTGGGCTGACAGATAAATTGTTGTCAGGTTGTTCACCGCCAGGTCCATATCTTTTTCTATTTTTGATTGATTCTCCGTATATTTTTCAAAATCATTATAAACAAGCAAATTGCTTAGCAGATTAAGAAGTCTTTGGTTTCCATAGGATAAAAAATCTACGGTTTCTTTTCTTGCGGAAATTTTTTCAGAAGAGATTAAATCCCCCTCCATCATTAATTCAGTCTCTTGCAAATCAATTGAATCTATGATTGTTTTCAAAAGAGCGGAGATTCTTTCATTGCTTGAGGTATAGGCGTCTTTTGTTCGATTTAGATTAACCAATGCCGCCAGAATCTGTTTGAAAATTTCTGCATGTTGGGTTTCCAATTTAAATATTTTATCTGTGGATAGTTTGATCTTTTTCTGTTTTGCGTTTTTCTTTAAATTGGTTATGGTTTCGCCCATGACCTTTCGCTCTTTCGCGTATGCGGTCAGGTCATTGTCTGAAGAATTGATCAATTTTTCTTCAATTACCATTATATTCAGTATGGTACTGGCGATTTCCTGGCTCAATTGTCCGAGATAAACAGCCTTGTTTTTAGTGATATCAAAATACTTGTTGATTGCGGAAATTGAGGAAACGCCTAATATTCCCACAATAGTAAAGATGATTAATTTTGTTTTAATGGATAGAAACAGTTTCAGTCTTGGATGAGCCATGGTTTTGCTCCCTAATCAGAAAACGTGCTGCCGGTTCTGCAATGGAATATTGCAGAACCGGCGTTTTATGTGATGTTATTTATAGATGCCTGCTGCCATGAATACGGATTCGCCTGGAACTTTATATACATAAGTTGCTTTGGTGGAGGGCTTTTTTTCGCCCAGCTTTGGCCACATATATTCAACCCATCCCGCGCCTTGTCCCTTTGCCAGATTTATAAACTCGGCAAAAAATAATTTTCCGTTAACATCTTTTACATGCATAAGATTTTTTCCGATCAATTTTGGCTTAATGGGGTGGGCAACATTGGCTTTTTTTTCAATATCAATACAGAAAATATAGGTATCTTTCCATACAAAGGGTCCGGCTTTATCCATAATAACCGCAAGGGTTGCGTCCAATCCTTTTTCTTTGACCATATCAGCCGCTTCTTTGCATTTTGCCATGCACTCTTCCTGTGTGGCTTTTTCCGTTGCAATTGCTGTCCCAATGACACAGAACATAAAGAGTGAAATAAGTGTAACCATGATTGACGTTTTTTTCATTTTTTCTCCTTTCTGCGTGACCTGTTAACATTTACCCCATTTAGTAGATTTTACCATGAGAATTATGGGAAAAAAACTATAACAGCAAGTAATTAAGATAACAAGCAGATAAGTAGAAAATTTCGCCCGGCACGAAAAAGGGTGTTGACAATTTAACATCAATCGTTTTAGCCATGATTAATTGTCTAATGGCATTATTCAAATGAACTCACGGGAGTCAGGGCTTTTTCCGGATAAATCTGATCTGAATTGGGGGGCATGGAATTATAGACCCAGTCAATATCAATCTGGCCGATTTTTATGCCGTATATACGTTTATAGCCTGTAAATTTCCCCCGGATAAGGACAGATTCAAGGGTGGTCTTTAAACAGAAGACAGCTATTTCCATATTTGCATTGATCGCATGTTGGTGATCCCCCAGGGATTTGGCATAAAAAATAAGGCATTTGGAATCAAGGGTCATGCACTGGACAAAGGGTATTAAACAGGGGAACCCATCCATTGCCATAAAGGATAAAAACTTCATGGTAAAAGGGCTTGAGAATAATTTTTCTCCATAGGGTTTGAGTATGGGAGGAGATGGCCTGTTGTTTGTTACCCGGTTGTTTTTTTGCCTATGGTTTGTTTTTGCACCAAACCTTGCCATAAGGGTCATCAGGGTGGACCAAATCATTTTAACAAGCGGCAACCCATTGGCAGGGGTGGTTTCAACCAGATCAAAATAATGGACCCTATGGATGGGGAAATAGGAATTATACCGTTGCAGGGGTTTTTCCTTGTAAATTTCCAGTTCATCTCCCTGGGACTGCTTCTTTTTCCACAAAATCTTTCCTGTCCATATTTTCTTTGTATGGACCGACAGAATAAAAAAAGACACTTTTGGGTTTTTCTGCATAAAATATTTACTGTTACCCCGGATAAACTGCCCCAGGGTCATGGTGGTGTCATCTAAGGCCATCAGGGAATTGATAAAAGTAATATGGGGTAGGCCCTCCAGGTTTTGGGTGGCAATGATGCCAATTTTTTCCAGGGGGGCGGTCTTTTCAATATCAAAGGCATTAAAGTTCGTTTTTATTTTCATCTGCTCTCCCATAATGATTTTTAGAATTTGGTTATAACTTAAAATTTGTTCTGGCGGCCCTGTGCCAGGACCAGACCGTTACTAGGTTCGCACAGAACCGCTCCAGAAAACAATATCATCCCCCAGGCCGGATTTTAACGCCCCCTGGTACAAGGCTTCCATTTTTTTTCTTTCCATGAGCAATGCGGTCCCATGGGCCCACTCCATCCCCAGGCGGGTATACTTTTCTTTTCCCAAATTATTAAAGGCGCACAGCTCCCACCGGGAAACCTTCCCTTCCAGGTTATTTACAATAAAGGCACCAATGGCCCCCAGGGTTTCTTCCCGGTCTGTTACACCGGGAATAATGGGGGTTCGGATCCATAGATCGGTATTTGTAGCCGCGAGTAAGCCGGGTAATTGTTTCAGATTTTCAAGAATCCTTTTATTGGAGGAACCCGTAAAATTTTCATGGCGCAGGGCATCTATTTCCTTGATATCAAAAAGAAGCAGATCTGTGCAGGGCAGAAGTTTTTCCAGACGGTCAAAGGAACACATCCCGCAGGTATCCAGCCCCGTATGAATCCCGCGTTCCTTCAAGCCCTTTAGGACCCCATGGGTGAAATGGTGCTGCAAGGTTGCTTCCCCCCCGGAAAGGGTGACACCCCCCTTTGATTGTAGAAAATAGGCATCATCCTTGGCGAGTTCGTTCACCAGATCACTTGCCCGCCATTGCTCTCCCAAAAGCACCATGGAAAGAGAGGGGCATTCTCGGGCACACTCTCCGCACCCGTTGCATTTTTCTCGGTCAATGGCAATTCCCCTAGGATTGGCGGCAAGCGCACCCCGGGAACAGGTATCCACACAGATGCCGCATCCAATACACCCGGCGCCATTCCATACCAGCTGGGGTTTCGGAGAAATGCTTTCAGGATTATGGCACCAACTGCAGTTCAAGGGGCATCCCTTTAGGAAAACCGTTGTTCTCAAGCCCGGCCCGTCTTCCGTGGACATTCTCTGAATTTCAAGGACAATCCCCCGGGGCTCTGTCCCCTGAATATCAGCCCCATGAAGCTCAGCGATGGGGTTTGACATTGACGCCACGGGGTTCCCCTGGAGGCCCCCGGGACCCGCTTTAAAAATTGCCATGGCTGATTCGCTTGATGACTTCATCCTGGAGTTCCTTTCCAATACTGGTGAAATAGGCATTATAACCGGTGATTCTGACCAGAAGATGCCGGTGATCCCCGGGATTTTTCTGGGCGTCCAACAGCCGAGCGGGATCCAGCATATTGATTTGCAGGGCTGTTCCCCCGTTTTCATTGTACCCTTTTAAAAAAGAGATGAACTTATTCTTGTGACTGGGGTCCTTTAATATGGACGGATTAAAGGTGATGGTGTGACTGGCCCCATTGGGAAGGTCATTGATAAATTCCTTAAAATCTCCGGTTTTTTGTCTGGTTTTTCCCCCCAAAACCTTGCCCACTGAATTTGAATTGGCGGTGGGACCTTTGATATCCGCCCCGTTTGAGGGACAAATGGCATTGGAAAGAAATTGTCCCCTTTTTCTGCCATCGGCACTGGCTGCCATGACATGGCCGTCGGCTGCCCAATAATTCCAACTGAGCATTCCCGGCCGAAACTGCCGCTTGGTGGAAATGGTTTTATGTTTCCAGGTTTCATCACAAAAAAGCATCATCACCTGTCTGGCCAGCGAGTCGGCCTGGTCATCATCCCTGCCATACTTGGGTGCCCGGTTCCTGGCTTTTGCCTGGAGAATTTCATGCCCTTCCCAATTGTCCTTCAGGGCCTGGGTCAATTGGGCCAGGGAACAGGCCTTTTCATCAAAAACCAAATACGCAATGGCCAAAAGGGAATCCACGGTTGTGGCATAGGTAACCGCCTCCAGGGTGGTAAAGTTGACTTCAGCCCCTCCCTGGGTGACATCACGGCCCTTTTCCATACACCCTTTCACCAGGCAGGACAGATAGGGCGTGGCAAAATAGGAATTTCGCAGGGATTCGGACAATTCGTAAAGATCCGCACATTTTTTGATGATAAAGGCAGTCTGGACCTTAAAGGCATCCCAAAAAGCGTCAAAGGTGTTAAATTTGTTGGGGTTCCCTGTGTCCGGCCCGGCCTGCTTTGCTTTTTCCGGTTTTCCGGTCATGGGGTCCACATAGGGATTCAGATCTTTACCCCGGGTTAGGACCAACTCAACCGCCTTTAAAAGGTTGAGGTTATTGTCCACGGTTCCGGACCGGTCATTTCCCTGCATGGTATTTTCCAGACATCCCACCGGGGCATAGTCGTGAACATTGATTTCATTGATGAGGTCGGTGACATCCCCCTTTTGCCCCTGGCCCACCATCCCGGCCATGGAACGTTCGTCAAAGTTCAACAAAAAAGGCGCTCCGTCAGCCCCAGCGATCATGTCAACGCAAAGGTCGTAGAGTTTTTCCGGGGTATTTCGATGAAGCCTCACATTGGGCTTGGGTTCTAGGATGGGAGACAATTCATCAATTACTTCGAGTATCATATAGGTCAACTCATTGGTCAAATCCTTGCCCCTAGGCCCCATGCCGGAAAGGGTCACCAGTTGGCCAAACCCGGCCGTGATTCCCTGGTTTCCGCATCTGATGGTGGCATCATAGGCGGTGTTGCAATGGATCCAGAAACATTTCAAAATTTCCTTGGCAAAATTCCGGTCCATCCCGTCGGCTTTTGAGCGTTCCCAATAGGGCAGCAGATATTGGTCGATCCTTCCCAAAGAGACCCCGGGGCCGGGGTAATTCTCATCGCTCATCACCAGCATGTGGTTGATCCAGAGCGCTTGAACCGCCTCCCAGAAATCATTTGCCGGTTCCCAGGGCACCCGGTTTAAAATCTGGGTCATCTGGTCCAGTTCTTTTTGCCGGATCGGATCGGCTTCTTTTTCCGACAAATTTTTGCACAATAGGCTGTATTTACCCGCCAATTCACCGGCCATTTGGCTTGCCGTCATCATGGCCCTGAGTTGGGACCCTTTGGAACCTTTTTTTTCTGTTTCTCCCAAAGAATTCAATTTTTCTGTTAGCTCACTGGCAATCCCCTTCCAGCCGATTTTCAATGCCCTTTCATGGCCGGGTATGAGATGACCGCTGGTGGCTCCGGCATTTCCATACCCATGGTCATGGAACCATTTCACCCTGGCCCTGACCCCATCTTTACCCAGAATTTTCCCGTTATAGTCGGCCTGTTCCTTCTCATCCAGGCACATGGAGGTGAGGATATTAAATCGGCCCCCGGCAATCAGGTCTCCCGGCAAAATTTCCTGGGGCAGATGATTCACCATCACCTCTTTCACAAAAAAAGCCCTGCGCTCGGCAATGCCCTTGTCCCAAAAATCAGGTTTAATTGGGATCCGCCTTGCCGCCTGGGCGTACCCTCCCCGCATTACGTCAAACATCAGATAGGTTTCAGGGACAATATAATAGGTAAATTCATGGTATTGGAGATCCCAGGGGGTTCCCGTGGACCAGACAGTATACTCGTTATTCCATTTCCGCTTATTTCCCAAAAAATAGTAATCCCTGAGCCATTGGATTCGTTGGGAATTTTTCTTCCGGGTCTTTTCTTTCCTGGTAATTGTCTGGTTCATGGGTAACTCCCTTTATTTTTTTAAAATTGACCTGAGATGTTTTTCGCCATGTAACAATAATGTCTTTGCATATTTACGGGCCTTTTCCGGTGATTGGGTCTCAATGGCCCGGACAATTTTGGTGTGGTGTTCAAGGACCCAGGGGATCACCGACCCATCGGTAAAAAATTTTATGGTCAGACTGATGTAGAATTGTTTAAGAGAGTTAAGCAGCAGGGGATAGACCAGATTATCCGAAGCAATTGAGATGAGATGATGGAACTCAAAATCAAGGAGGGCAATCTCTTTTAAATTTTTAGGATCGATGCATTTTTCTTTGTTAAGGATCTCCTTAAATTCTACTATTTGGCTCTCGGAGCGGTTTCTAGCCGCAAGCCCGGCATTTTCAATTTCAAACAGCATCCGCATATCCAGCATACTGGAGAGCAGATGTCCAGATACCTGGCCGTCACTATACTCAAACAAGGACGTGAGTACAAAAAGAGATCCTTCCTTCCGATAATCATTTATCACTGACCCCCGACGGGGGGTCATGGTGACAAGGCCCTTTGATACCAGATTTACAAGGCCTTCATGGACCACGGGTCGGCTCACCTTCAGTATCCGGGCAAGCTCCCTTTCCGGGGGCAATCTTTCCCCTATTTTAAAATGTCCCGAAAAAATCAACCGCTCAAATTTTTGAATGAATATGTCCCGTAAACTATCAGACTGGATCGGTTCGATCATTGAATCTCCTTTGGAATCTTCTGTCAGCTCTGTTTTTTATGGCTGGTGGTATTACCACCATTAAACAAATAACCGGAGAAGTCAAGAAAAAATACCTGAGTGCCGGTTCTATCCTTTTGGGGGGTGGGTCGAGCAGGCGTAACAGAAAACCTTCGTCAAGGGTAAATTGGACCTAATGTTTTAATTTTTTGATTTATAAGGATTTCTGATGTATGAATTTAATTGTCTGTGGCATTTGAACGGTTAATAACGCAAGAGACATTGGTGGCAAATCATTCTGAAGTTACAATTTTTAAAAATTGGAGACTTTTCCATTGGCCAAAAAACCGACCTATGAGGAGCTAGAAAAAAGAGTTCAGGAATTAGAGAATACAGCGTCTGGACAAAAACTGGTGGAAGAAAAATTATATGAAAAGATGCATTTCAGTCAAACTTTGCTTCAGGCTGCTCCAGTCTTTTTTGTGGCGATAAACGCCCAAGGCAAAACAATAATTGCAAATGAAACCATGCTAGATTCTCTTGGATACAAACAGGAAGAAATTGTTGGAAAAGATTATCTGACAACTTTCGTTCCGGAAAAAAATCGTGAAGAATTATCCAAAATATTTTATAAATTGATTCGACTAAATAAACCCACTTTAAATGAAAATTATATTCTGACCAAAGATGGTAAGGAAATTTTAATCGAATGGCATGGAAGATCTATTTTTAATAAAAAAAACGAATTTCTCTATTTTATTGGCTTAGGAATAGATGTAACCGAACGAAGACAGGCAGAAAAAGAACTCAAAAGAGAAAGAGAAGCCCTGTCAATGATTTTAGAGAGTACCCCCCATGGTATAGCATTGGTAGATCATGGGGACAACTATCGTTATTTGAATCCATATTACACTAAAATAACCGGATACACACTTGAGGATATTCCATCTAAAGAAAAATGGTTTGAAAAAGCGTATCCCGATGAAAATTCACGAAAAAAAGCCATTGAAGCATGGAATAAAGATAAAAATATTCGTAGTGATAAAGTTGGAAAACATCGAGAGTTCAAAATCAAATGTAAAAATGGGGATACCAAACATATCGAATTTCGGACTTCTTTCCAGAAGAATCAAATGATTACCGTTTTAACGGATGTGACCCTAAGGAAAGAATCCGAAGAAATGGTCAGGGATAAAGATCGCCTGCAAGGGGCGCTTGAACTTTCTGGAGCTGTTTGTCATGAAATGACCCAGCCCCTGATGAGCGTTCTAGGATATTTTGACCTTATGCTGATTGATATGCCTGTGGATGACCTAAATTATTCAAAAATTGGTAAAATCCAAATACAATTAGAGCGAATGTCAAATATTACAAAAAAAATGATGGAGATATCAAGATACCAGACGAAAGATTATCTTAATGGGAAAATCATAGATTTGGCTGGAATATCAATATCAGAAAAATAAGATTAGCCGAATACGGAATTGCTTTTATGGAGATCGGTTCGTGGCATGGGCCATTGAAGCTAAAATTCATATTTTTTCTTGAGATTTTCCATAAAACCATCATTTTTCATCTTTTTCAGAACGGCTGAAAATTTTCTTGCCCAGCCCTTATTGGACTGTTTTTCCTTTATCTTTGAAAATGCAACATATGTCGGGCTTGTGAAAATAACATAATCCTGTATTTTGAACTTATTTTTCATGTCGAGTTTCTCATACCAATATTTGGCCACACGTTCATCCATCACGACAAAATGTGTTCTGCCGACCGCCAACTTTTTGAGTAAGGCTTCATTTGTGTTCCCTAGGTCTTTGATAATCCAGTCACAATTATCAAATTCTTTTCCATATGAGCTTCCCCGGTATACACCTATCGTTTTTCCCTTCAGATCTTCCATTTTTATAACATCAATATCACTCTCTCTTTTTGCTATCAGAATCATTTTCACGCTATTGATATGTTCATCCGGATAATTTAGGTATTTTAGTCGTTCGTTATTTTTAAAAAGGGAAAAGATCGCATCTGTCCTACCATGCTTCACATATCCCAGCGCCCGTTGCCAGGGCAACTGACGGAACTTGGGTGTTATATGAAGTCGATTACACGCTTCCTGAAGAATTATGATATTTATCCCTATTTCTGAACGCTCTTCAAGATATTCAAATGGTGGAAACTCACTAAACACAAATTCCAGTGTCTCCGCCTCTAGGATAAAGGAGACATTCATGAACAGCACACACCAAAATACAAATTTCATAACGAAAGATCCTTTTTGTGAAAAACTCTTGAAAATAGATGAGAGTATTTCTGGATGCCGTCTACAGGATTTTATGTGCCTTTACAAACCATGACCATAGCTTCAGTTAATTGAGTAAAATTAATTTTAATACTATATAGGGCCGATGGTAATAAAGCAATTACTCGTATTCAAAATTCTGTTATCCTTAAGAATTCAGGCTTCTTCTCCAAGTCCTGGGTAGGAATTCAGACCGCATCGTCACGAAAAATATGATAATGGAATACCAATAAAACGATGTGTTAGGTTGTTGTCAGAGCTTTTTTCCGGTCTTTTTTGGCTGCCCGTGCTTTTTCAAAGGCTTCCTTTGGAAAGGTTTCCTTTAAAAAAAGAGCACAGATAAATTGAAGAATTGCACTTCCGGTTAAAAATGCAAAAACCATGGTGTAACCGGTAACAGGATATGTACCATCGGGCGTACGTCCGAATTCGTCAAGAATATTACCGATAATAGCCATGAATACGGCACCGCCTAAAAAAGGGAAAAAATTTCCGATGGCTACAGAGGTTCCAGCAATTTGAACAGGATAGAGTTCTTTCAAGGTTGTAAAGGCGACCACCATTGTACAGGCGGAGAAAGAAGTGAAAAAAATAATGACACCGTACAAAGTCGGAATCGGAAGACCGGAAGGGTTCAGCCATAAGAAAGAAAACAAGGCGCACAGGCAGGCAGTACAGAAGATCATGTTTTTTTTTCGGCTTTGGAAAATATTATCGGAAACAGACGCCATGAGAGGGCTTCCCACGATCATTGTACAGGCTATCATGCTGAGGACGGCTCCAGCCTGGGGCTTGGTCAATCCATACACATCCATAAAATACGGACCTGCCCAGAGTCCACCAAACGCAAAAAAGGTGCCTGCATTGCAAAAGAACCAGAGAGCAAGGGGATAAAACCCTGGTTCCCTTATAACCAGCTTAACCCCTTGGCCTAATGGTATTGGTTTTAGTTTTTGGGGAGGCGGATGGTCGGTTCTGAAATTTTCTATTTCGGCAATGGAAGGCCATCCTTTTTCTGTGGGCGAATTTCGAACAAAAAACCAGATTACAAACACAAGAAGTCCGGTTGTGATGCCAATAGTTTGAAAAATAATCCTCCAGCCAAAGGCTTTTGCAAGCCAGCCGAGCCCGAAGGTCCCCAACAGAACACCCATGCCGCCCAATGCAGTGATAATGCCTTGCATTTTTGCAAATTCTCTTATGGCAAACCATTCCGCTACAATTTTCATAATGGCAATAAAAACGGCTGAAACCCCTAGCCCGACCAGACCTCGCCCAATCATAGCAACGCTAACTGTTGGGGCAAAACCAAAAATAAGGGCACCGAAGGCCGCAATTCCCAAGGAAAAGGATACAGTTTTCCGAGAGCCCACTGAATCGCAGAGCAAGCCGGCAGGGATCTGCATGGCCGCATAAACATAAAAGTAGATGGACGCCATCACCCCGATCATAGTGGCATTGCAGTTCAGGTCCAGCATAATGTCATTGGCGACGACGGCCACCGACATTTGATTGAAAAAGACAAGGACATAGGCTGCTCCGAAAGCAGAAAAAACGACCCACCTAAAACGCAGTACCCGATTCATCAACGTTTCATTCATGGTTCACTCCTTTGTTCAACAACCGGAATTATTTTTTAAACTGCTTTAATCATTCGTGATCAAAATGGGTTGGTTCAACATAAGGTCTCGGTTGTTTTATCAAAAAAAAGACTAATCAACGATGAAATACATGTCAAGCGATTTATTTAATTTTATTAGGCTTTTTTAGTGATGTGGCGAAGTGTTGAGGGTAAAATGGTAAATTTTATTAATTTATCATTGTTTATTGGCGAATGATCTTAATTTTATTAAGTTCACAATTAATGTCTTCCATGAAATTTTGTCATCAACAGAGTCGGTCAGAAATATTATTACCCGATTATTTTTATAACGACATTTTTGCTCTCACTTTCGATTTCAGTAATGTGCTTTGTGACAAAGGATGGATTTGCCGCCTCCTATTATAGTGGCCAATTAATTAATATTTTTGCTGTTGCTTTTTCTTGCCGGGGATGATTAGCTCAGCTCACGTGATAATGAGCTCTTGACCGGATGAACCACAATTATTTCCAGTCGTATATCACTCAGATCTGCATGATCTGCGGTTTGAAAAAGTTGGTGAGCTTGGGCGTGTTTTCACCATGGTTTTAATCCTGTTTGGTGGCAGTTTTTTTGTGCCTGACAAATGGTATCATTAAATTTTTTGTGGAAGAATGGATCCGATCCGTTCTCGGGAGACAAAAATTGGACAATCAAATTAAAAAACTCGACGGCCATTATATAGTTTGTGGCTATGGCAGGATAGGCCGACTGGTGACACAGTACTTGGTCCAGAAGTACATCAATGTGGTGGTCATCGAAAAGAACAGTAAGCATGAGGCTCACCTGGATGGAGATGGGGTCCTTTATCTGATCGGAGAGGCAGTTGATGAAAATGTGCTGATCCGGGCCGGTATAAAGCGGGCTTCCGGCATCATTGCAGCCCTAGGAACAGATGATGAGAATATTTTGCTTGTTCAGTTCGCCAGGCAATTGAATCCTGATATTTTTGTTGTGGCCCGTGCATCCCGGGAATCATCCAAGAAAATCCTGGAGAAAGCAGGTGCCCACAAGGTGATATCACCCTATGATATCGGTGCCCGGCGGATGGCCCATGCGATTTTGCGCCCCACGGTCATTAAATTTCTTGAAACCGCATTTAATGATGAGTCAACTGAATTTCAGTTCGAGGAAATCCGTGTCAGGCAGGGAGCAACGCTTGCCAATGTAAGCTTAGTGGATTCCGGGATCCGGCAGAAGATGAATCTGATTGTCATTGCCATACAAGATAAAAAAGGGGAAATGCTGTTTAACCCGAAAGCAGATACAAAATTTGTCATTGGGGATACTATTGTCGTCATGGGAAGTGCCAAGAGCATTAAACAGCTT
The DNA here is from genome assembly GCA_016744295.1 of Desulfobacteraceae bacterium. Taxonomy (GTDB): domain Bacteria; phylum Desulfobacterota; class Desulfobacteria; order Desulfobacterales; family Desulfobacteraceae; genus NBML01. The sequence goes on from JADGEQ010000025.1 coordinate 28,027, forward strand.
GAGAGCCTGATGCGGGGATAAACCATATTCGTTTTGTCTCCCGGGTTTAATCATCCTCCAGAGTTGACATCATTTGTTCCAGATATGACTGGGTGGTTGACAATTCTGAAAGGTAGGCGTCCAGAGCGGCATACTCTGCGGCCATGGCTTCATATTTTTTATCCAGGCGCTCCATTTGTTGGTCATAATCTTTATTCAGGCGGGTGATTTGTTCGTCAATCATGTCGATTTCACTGTCGAGATAGCCGTTTGAAAGGGCATATTCCCCAATTTCCTCATTGAGGATATCGGCCAGGCCGGTTACGGAGTCAGACCCTAAAAGCAGTGCCTGGACCTGATCAAAATTTTCCGACAACTGCTGGCTTAAGATGGCCTCATCCAGGGTGATGGTGCCGTCCTGGTTGATTTCAATTCCCAAGTCCATAAGGCTTGTGATGTTGCCACCGGTATTTATTGGGGTGCTGAACAGGCTTTTGAGATCCTGTTCCAGAGACCTTGCCGTCGAACTCTGGGACAGTGTACCCCAGGTATCCGTGTCTTCGTCATAATCATCGTTTTCGTCAATTTCCGTGATCAGGGTGTTGTAGGTTTCGACCAGGCTGGTAATTGCATCTTCCACAGTACCGGTACTGGCGTTCACACTGATGGTGGTCACGCCGGTGGCGTAGAGGGACAGGGTCACCCCGTCAATGATGCCGGTCAGGCTCTGGTTATCCTGGCGCTGATAGGAAATCCCGTCCACCGTGACCTCGGCATTCAGGGAAGAGGATGCTGGCGTGATCTCCCGGGTTTCGGAAAACCCCAGTAGGGCTGATGCAGTACTATCGCTATCCCCCCACTGGATATTGAGACCTTCAAGTGTGCCGGCTTCTGCTAGGGTCATTTTTCCCGTATCGGTATCAATTTCGACTTGATAATCCTTTTCATTGCCATTGAGGCTGGATTCGTTTTCAAGGGCAGACTCAATAGCCCGGGCCAGTGCCTCCGGGGTCTCGTAATCCCCTGGGTCAATTTGGGCGGTGAGGCTTTGTCCATACCCCTCCCCTGCATCTTCCTGAAAGACAATGGTGTTGTTGGTTCCGTCAATGGTGACGGAACTGTCAAAGGAGATGGCCTGATCTCCGGTCATGGCATAGCCGCTGCCGTTTTTTTCAGTCAGGATCAGGTCCGGCGGTTCGCCAATGAGTGTTATCCGGGCGTCTTCACCACTATCGTCCGCTTCCAGAACCAGCTGATAGGGGGTGTCTCCGGTGCCTGTATTAATGATCTTGGCGGTAACACCGGGATTGTCTTCATCTTCATTGATCCTTTCGGCCAACCCTTCAAGGGTGGTTTCTGCCGGGACAGAAATCGTATACACCTCGCCATCCCCTGTTGAAAACGAGAGTTCAGACACTGGTGGGGCAAATCCCAAATCAGATCCTGAAACACTGACACGGTTAGCCTCCCCGGTTTCTCCGGAAGCGGCTTCGATCCGGATGGCTGTTTTTCCGTCCTCGTCGGTATAGGTCGAGGCCGTGACCAGAACATTGCCGTCACTATCCTGGTTAGCCGCATCTGAATTTACGGCAGACACCAGGTCAGCCGCAGTCATGTCCCCGGTTCCGGTAATGGTAAAGACTTCAGGATCATCTTCAGGTCCATATTGGATATCAAGGGTTTCCCCTTCTGCCAGGACAACCTCTGTATCTTCGAATCCCCTGGTGGATTCCTGAACCGTGGGCACGTATACACAAGCTGTTTCTGATGATGTTTTTCCAGACATATAGGTGCTGGAGGAAGCCAGCCTGCTGGTTTCAATCCGGTGCGACCCGGTATCTGTACCGTCCAGGGCCGTGGCCGTGACCAGGTCTGTGTCTGGCACCGTCACCGACCGATAAAGATAATTTGAAGACAAAGAAAGGCTCAGGCTATTGGTCTTCATGGAGAGCAACTGGTTGAGCACTGAGTTGAGCTGTGTTTTTACCGCTGTCTGCGCTTCCACTTTATCCTTCTTCAAACCAAGTATGGCTTCATCTGCCTCCCGCTGGACATCCAGCATCCCCTGGAGGTCTATGGATGACCCTATTCCTAAAGAAGTAATTGATCCGGTTGCCATGGCGTGTCTCCTTCGATCTGATCTCCGGCAATTTTTGCCGAGTGTTTTGGGCCTATTATCGAAGGGATTCAGAAAGGACTTTAATGGGCTTAAGCCCTTTAAAATAGCATGTATCAAGGGATTAGTTCCAACAAAAGTCCGGAATGACAGGGGGTGACTTTTGTTAAGAAAAACCAAACTATTGAGACTTTATAAGGATAAAGTTTTTTGTGTGGAAGTTCGGGGCAGCCAAAATAACTTAACTATGTATTTGTACCTGGCTAGGTAAAATTTTCCGATTCTTTGTTGGCTATAATCTTTGATGGTAAAGGGATTTAGGCTTTTTTTGCTATGGAGTATCAGATGTTTGGTTGTTAAATAAAGTTAAAATTTATTTATTACTAGTTTGCCAGATCGTCTTTCAGCAAGACTCTCCATTGAGACCGTATCCTCGGGTCAGGGAAGGCCAGATGATACCCAATCCCGTGATACGAACAACCGCGTGCCCAGGCTGGATCCATCCAGCCTTTTTCAGTGGCATTTTTATTGATGTTACAAGATTGCGACACCGTTTTTTGAACCGGGAATAACCATGGCAAATTTATGCTGATTATATAAGGAGGTAAGATGTCGAGTTCATCCATTGAAAATGATGCACTGAGTGCGCTTCGATCCAGCTATAAAGCTTATGAGACAGAAGACACATCCGACAGTGGCACCCTGGGGAAGGAGGCTTTTCTCACCCTGCTTTGCGCCCAGCTCGAGAACCAGAACCCCATGGACCCAACCGATATCAGTTCGTTTAGCGACCAGCTGGCCCAGTATACACAGGTGGAACAGCTGATCAACGCCAACGACACCCTGGAGGAGATGCTCGAACAAACCTCCGGCTCTGAATCCGCTACCAATGCCACGGATTTTGTCGGTATGCAGGTTACAGGGGAGGTCAACACCATGACCGTGGGGGACGGCAGTGTCACCTCCGGATTCTACACTTTGTCCGAGGCAGCCGAGGTGGTTATTGTGGTTTCGGATGCTGACGGCAATTTGGTGACAACCCTGACCGAAGGCCAGCAGGAGGCAGGGTCCTTTCTGGTTACCTGGGACGGAACCGATGGTAACGGAGATGCCGTGGATGAGGGTACCTACACCTATGCGGTCATGGCAAATCCAGGGTCCGGCTATGAACAGGTCTCCTCAACCATCACAGGAACGGTGAGCGCAGTGGCCTACCAGAACGGCACGGCCTTTCTGGTGGTGGGCGGGGTGCTGCTTGATCCCTCTTCTCTTACCTCTGTGACTGAATCTGCTACCACCCCTTCCGACGATACTGCCACCTCCATTCTGGAGTACCTGGGCAAAACCGTGGGTTCAAACTATCCCCTTGTCCAGGTAGAGGATGGACAAGTAGCCGGCGAGGAGTTGGGCTACTACCTGGAAACCGCCGAGGCTGTAACGGTCACCATCTATAATGCCATTGGCGAGGCCGTTGCCACCATTGAGGTGGCGGCAGATGACACCCTGGCCGGGGATAACAAGGTCTCCTGGGATGCCCTTGCAGATACCGGCCACCAGGTGAATGACGGGCTTTATTTTTATTCGGTGGAGACCTCAAGCGGCACCGCAACAACGCCCATTTCCGGTGAGGTAACGGGAATTCAGTACGTAAACGGCGTGCAGTACCTGGCACTGGGGGAATCCGGCCGCCTGGTCTCCCTTTCAACGATTACATCCGTCCAATAACCCTTTGCCTCTCATATTAACTTTTTGCCATCAACCATAAGGAGCACCCCCAATGTCTTTATCCAGTTCCCTTTATACCGGCACCAGCGGCCTGGGCAATACGAGCAAAGCACTCCAGGTCACCAGTAACAATATCGCAAACACCAATACACTTGCATTTAAAAAGGGATCTACCACCTTTGCAGACACCCTTTATCAGACTGTGGGGACCCAGGCTGGTGCTGCCCAGGTGGGGCTTGGCATGTCCGTTGGCAACGTGTCTCAATCCTTTTCAGCCGGTTCACTTGAGACAACCGGCAATGCCACGGATCTGGCCATTGGGGGGGATGGTTTTTTTGTTGTCTCCCAGGCCGGATCAAACGAAACCTATTATACCCGGGCCGGCAATTTTTCCTTTGATGAGACCGGTGCCCTGGTGAATTCTGAAGGGTACATACTCCAGGGGTGGAATGTGGATTCCGAAGGTGATTCGGTGGGCGCTGTTACCGACCTTGTGCTGACCGCATTCAGCAGCCCTCCGGAAAAGACCGAGGAGATGACCATCATCGTCAACCTGGATTCGGATTCAGACGGCACCCCCTCTGTCCTGTCCAATGTATATGGTTTTGAAGAGGGGGAGGAGATCACGGTCTCATCAGATACCTACGAGCACCAAAGCGTGGTCACGGTTTATGACTCTCTTGGCTCTGCCCATGAGGTCACTGTGTATTACGATAAGATATCCGACACTGAATGGGAATACATCATCGTGTCCAATCCTGAAGAGGACAACCGGAGCCTGGTCAAGGACACCTCTTCCCAGGGACTTCTGGCAAGAGGAACCATTGAGTTTTCTGAAAGTTCAGGCGAGGTTGTCAGCATGACCATGGAAGAGTTAACCGGCCGGGTGGGTAATCTGGAAACCATTGGTTCTAACAGCGTGGACAATATCAACTTTGAAATCGAAGATTCTGAAGCCATGCTCCAGGACGGATACGGCATTGAAATGAGTTTTGACGGCAACAACTGGGCCCTGGATACGGCTACCCTGCCGGCCGCTTACCAGAATGCCCAGATCCTCTATTCCGATGATCAGAATATTTACCTGGTGCTGGACCCGACCAGCAGCGGCGGTGAAGAAGAAGCAGACCTGAAAATCAAGCTTGACCAGGATGCCATGGCCGGCGACACCATCAGTTTTGACATCAACGACACCACGGATCTCCATGTCCAGGACCTTGTAAACATCAACGCTACCGAGGACGCTAACAACAATACCACATATGAAATTAACAACCCCGGTGTCATGACCCGGGATGCGGAAAACTGTAGCATCATCTGGAATAACCTGACCGAGTCCTGGCAGTGGAGCAACCCGGAAGGTGCAAAAGAGGCCGGTACCCTGGTGACGGGCATGTCAACAAACAATCCGGCGAACGTAACCACCACCGACGCTGTCATGGAGATCACCAATGCCGGGGACCTGACCATGGCCGTGGAAGATGTCGACTTGATGTATAACGCCATCCTTGGGGTATGGGACTGGAACGAAACCCTCAAGGAGAATGATCTTGTGAATGTTGCCAACACCTTTGACCCGGAAAACAACATGACCCTGGAAATCATCACCCCGGGGGAGGAAGGGGCGGTGGCCAGCGCAAACGATATTGAACTTACCTGGGATGGTGCCCAGTGGGCCGTGACCGATGACGGTGGCCTTAACGTGGCCATTGTGGCCGCTGGATCCAGCGATGGTCAGGTTCAAGTAGAGATATACGACACCAACGCGGCCCAGGCATCCACCATCCAGTATACCTTTGACTCGGCCATCTCCGCAACCCCGGGTCAGACCGTATCTTTTGGTATCGATCCCTCTCCACCGGCCGAATATGCCGACGCCCAGATTGTTGCCACGGCAGACAATAGTGTTGCCATTGATTTCAACGGCAACGGCTCCACCGACCTGACCATCGACGTCACTGACGGGGGCACCACCACCCTGGCCGGCGGGGATACCCTGAGCTTTGATGTGGACCCGGACGTGCCGCCTGCCGAATACAGAGATGCCGTTCTCACCGGGGATGAGACAAAGGCGGTCATCGACCTGGATGGTTCAGGGGGCGAGGATGACAAGGAGGACATTGTCTTTACCTTTTCCGAAGACTTAACCCTGGCGACCCAGAGCATCATCTCCTTTAACATATCAGGGTCCAGTGCATGGAAGGAATGCTCAACCGATGAAGCAAAAGATACAGGATATTTCCAGTTTTCCACTGACTTTCTGGGCGGGGAGTTCGGCGCTACACAAACAGATATCTCCTTTAATATCGGTTCACAGTGGGACGGAAACAATTGGGTAAATGATTCCCTTTCCACCACCCGGAATTCCAACGCCTCTTCCACCACCTACCAGGATTCCGACGGATACCCGCCCGGAGATCTTAACGGGGTGGAAGTGTCATCGGACGGCACCGTGATCGGAAGTTACTCCAATGGTCAGACACTTGCTTTGTTTAAGGTTGCCCTGGCGGATTTTGTCAATCCCAACGGCCTGGTCAGCGAAGGGGGAAACCTGTACTCCGAAACCCTTGAAAGCGGTTCGGCCATCACAAACACAGCCGGGAGTAATGGGTTGGGCGAACTGACCTCCTATTCTCTTGAAATGTCCAACGTGGATATATCCGATGAGTTCGTTTCAATGATCGAACTCCAGAACGCCTACGAGGCCAATGCAAAAGTGATCACGACCGTGGATGAGATGATGAGCACAGTGATTTCCATGAAACGGTAGAGAGGCGATATGATACCCTTATTTAAAGAAAATTTAGAAGATGACAGCTTGCATACCCTTGAAAAAAGAATGATCCGGGCACTGGCCCTTCACCGGGAAATGAAAAAACTGTTGGAAGCCGAGTATGCGGCAGGGCAAAAATTTGATTCAAGGGAACTTAACAAACTGATCCTAAGAAAAAATAATTGTGTCAACCGTTTTAAGCATCTGGTGGGTTCCATCCTTGATCAGTTGAAGCGCATGGCAGGAAGAAAATTGCCCAGAACCTGCCCAAGAACCCTGGCAAACCGTGTGAGGGCTATCCCGGGGTTGACCCCTGATTTTGAAGCAACCCTGCTGCCTTTGGCAAGGGAGCTTGAAGAGGAGAACCGGCTGCTGATACAGGCAACCCGCAGAAACATGGTCATGCTCAAGGGCGCAATTAACCGATTTTGGGCGGTATCGCAATACACCCATCAGGGGGAAACCCTATGAGCCTTAGTTCAATTCTAAATACGGCCGGTGCCGCCCTCAAAACCTACCAGTCAGCCCTCAGCGTCACCGGGCAGAATATTGCCAATGCGGACAACCCTTTGTACAGCATTCAGAACGCCGAATACACCACCACAACACCGGTTTCCACAGACGGGCAGATATACGGGACCGGGGTAACCGTGGCATCCATCACCCAGGAGATCAACCAGCTTTTGGAAAACCAGTTGACCACACAGATGTCCGTCCAGGCGGCACTGGAAGAGAAACTGGTCTACATGAGCCAGGTCGAGGATCTTTTTGCAGAAGGAACTGATGACAGTCTCAACACCCTTCTGGACAACTATTGGAGTGCCTGGGAATCCTTGGGTAATACCCCTGCCGTGGACACTGAACAAGAACAGGTATATGAAACCGGCCTGGCCCTGGCCCATCGTCTCAATGCGATTGATTCCACCCTTAAAGGGCTTCTCAGCGATCTTGACCAGGAAATAGCTGGCGGTGTCGGTGATATCAATGCACTGACAACCGAAATTGCTGCCCTGAACAAGTCCATCCTGTCAACGGAGAGTTCGGGTGCCAACGCCAATGACTTAAATGACCGACGCAATGCGCTGGTGGACGATTTGGGCGCGCTCATCGACATCGACATCACAATTAAGAAGGACGGTTCCTACCTGATCACCACCACAGGAGGCCTCCCCCTGGTGGAGGACCAGATTTCCCATTCCCTTAAGGTGGCAGATGACCGGGTATGCTGGTGCGGGAACTCCGGAAACGACTACGATATCACCGATGATATTTCAGGGGGGGCCATGGGCGGATGGCTGATCATGCGGGACGAAGTGATACCGGAAATCAGTGCCGAGTTGGACGAACTGACCACAGCGGTCATCTGGACCATGAACTATCAGCATTCCCAGGGGGCTGGGCAGACCTATTTTCAGGGCCCTCTGGAGGGCACCTATGCCACCGACGGCAGCGGGACCCTGGCAAGCCTGTTTTATGCGAGTAATATCGACTATTCAAAAGATTTTTCCATGGTGATCCAGGACGATTCCTCTGCGTCCAGCAGATTTCAGACTGTTTTGGTGAATATGGGCATTTCCCGGGCCCAGATCACGGATATCCAGGGCAGCGGCCAGGCCGACGCCACCTATGAACTCACCGTGGTTGATGAAGGGGTGCTGGGGGAACAAACCGTGGTTCAGTCCGGGGGAGACGCCCTGGGAGGAATCAGCTCCTCGGCCTCGGGCAGTGTGTCCGATGCCCTGGACGCGGCCCTGGGGGAACAAACTCTGACCATCACCACCCCAGACGGTACACAGCAGCTTCTGATCAGTGATTCCGGTTCCGGCGCCGCCCGTTCGGCAGCCGACATTGCAGCGGAACTCAGCAGCATCGACGGCATCACTGCCCATGCCTCAGCCACCGAGGCACAATTTTCCCTGGGCGGGATCACCCAGGCCCAGAACGGCGATATTGTCAAGTTTACCCTTTATGTGGACGGCCAGGAAGAGGCCGTCAGTTTTACGGTTGACGGTTCCCAAGGCTCCCTTGAAGAGCAGTTTGAAACTGCCCTGGCATCGGCTGCCCAAGAGATAAACCAAGCCCAGCAGAACACGGATCTGATGGTGGACGGAACCACCCTCCAAAGCGCCTCGGGCGTCACCATCGGAATTCAGGATTTTGAAGTAATCGACAATGCAGGGGTTGCCCTGGGCAATTTCCAAAATTTTGATACGGGAGATAGCCTCACCCTGACCCTGGCAACGGACGCGTCCCCCCCCGATGCGATGACCGTAACCATTGACCTTATGGATGTGGACACCTCGGATTCCGCCCTCGTGGCCCAGGCCTTTTACGATGCCATCAATGACCAGCTTTCAATGCCCTTTACAGCAGAAATGGACGAGGCCACAGGACAGCTTATCCTCAGGACCACCGACGGGACGGGGATCAGCATTTCAGGCGTCGGGGATACGGGAAACGACGCCAGCGTGGCCGTAACCGTCCTGGGCGGCAGTACCTCCTCGGGGGATGGCCAGCTGGATTTTGACAATTTAGACATTGAAGGCGCCACTGCAAACACCACCACGGACGACTTTCTTGTTTTTGCCCTGCCCGGATGCAAGGACAGCGCTATCCGTTCTGCTGCAACCAATGTGGGAGAGGCCGGCGGCACCTATGACACGGCTGCGGTGCTCACCGGCAGTGTAACGATTCTCATGGGCCCGGACCTAAAGATCACCTCTGACGACACAACTTCAACCGGGCTTTTCGGTACCACGGGAACTGCAGGTGACGGCAACAGCATGATCACCCTCGGGGGAACGGGCGGGTACACCAATTTTGACGACGGGGATAATATTTCCTTTGAGGTGGACGGGTATGCAGTATCCTATACAATCACAGATCCGGGCACAGGCCTTACGGATGCAGAACAGGCACAACAGCTTTATGCAGCGTTGACGGCGGCCCTGCCGCCGGAGGGATACCAGGTGATCCAAAACGGTACCAGTATCAGCATTGTCAGAACTGCCGAAGGTGATGATCCCCTGACCGTTAGTGAATTTACGGACAATACAGGTCAAAATGCCACCCTGGCAGTATCCACAGGGACCGGCACCGGAGCTGAGGCACCGGAAAACGAGCTGCTGGTATCCGGAGACGACTTGAACAATTCTGCCACTGCCCAGACCTGGGGGAATCCGGCTGTGGTCTACTGGGAAATTTTTGACAGTAACGGTGAGCCCACAGGGGAATCCGGGTATGTTGAGATCGATGAACCAGGGACTGTGGAGATTACGGACAACAACGGAACCGCCCTGACATTTGAGGTAAGTCAGGGCAGTCTTGTGGCCGGGAACACCCTCAGAATCAATACGGATGATCAAGGAATTCCCGATCCCCTGGAAGTGGAAGTGACCGGGACAGCCAATTGCATTGATGATACCTACGAATTTACAGTGATCTCCGGGGGCAGTGTACCGGACAACGGGGAGCCCGTGGTGATCGAGTGGTCTTCGGGTACCGCTTCCGGCACCGTGGAAGTGGCGGGCAGCGACGCTGGCGATGTCCCTGTCTCGGTGGTAGTGGACGGTATGACCCTCCAGTTTAACAGCGGCACCCTGGTGGAAGGCGACGTATTCTACGTGACCACGGACACCACGGGTGAGCCCCTTAACACGGATGATAACGGGGTCGGGGCTGTTGACACCCTTTCGGACTGGCACTGGACCATCAACTCCTTTGCCGATGAATTTAATAGAAGCGCAGGAGGGGTGACCGCAACGGTGTCCGATGACAACACCCTGGTTTTTGATACCAACAAAGACTATTGTGCCGTTGACAACATCCGCTTCAGCGATGCCGATGGCATTAGTGAGACAAATACAAGTATCACTGTTCTGAACTATACGGCCCTGGAAACAGCAGCCGAGGAGTTGCAATTGGTCCGGACGGACGGCATCTGGACAATTGCAAATGATCCCACCGGCGGCTCCATGCAGATCATACCCCAAGGCGGCGATGATGACGGGTTCATGGTGGACCTGGACGGGGACGGACTGGGAGATATCCAGATCCACTTTGACCAGGCCGTATCCGGGGACGGGGCCATCCAGATGGATCTGGCACCGACGGATTCGTCTGATTATAGTTTTGTCTTTGCAGGAGATGAGGATGGAGACAGCGGCCTTGCGGCAGCCCTGGGACTCAATACCTATTTTACCGGGGTTGATGCCGGAACCATCGGGGTGAACCAGGTTCTGGCCGACGGTGATTACCTTGCATCGGGCATGGTGGATTCCGCCACAGGAGAGCTGGCTTCCGGAGACAGCACCAATGCCATGGCCATGGCCGATACCCGATATGAGAAGCTTTCCTTGAAAAATTGGAACTATACCCGGGGAGAGGCACCCACAGCAAGCCTTTCGGAAACCTGTCTGGATGATTACGAGGCCACCCTGATTTCCGCCATTGGGTATACCTCATCAAGTGTTCAGACTTCCCTGGATTACTCGGAACTCATGGTGTACCAGCTCACCAAACAGCGGGATTCGTTTTCTGCTGTTTCCCTGGATGAGGAGATGATCAAGCTTACGGCCCAGCAGGCGGCATACGCAGCAGCAGCAAAGCTGCTGACCGTTGTGGACGAAATGTTTCAAACCCTTCTGGCCGTACGCTGATCCAGGGTCAGATTTTTTGAGTTAGGGATACCCATAACCAAACCGACGTCTGCAGATGAAATGAGGAGATTATCCATGAGAGTCCCGACCATCACCATATACAAACAAGCCACCTATCAGCTGAACCAGCTGAGCACAAGTGTAAACAAGGCCAATGAGGTGATCGGCAACACCGGCCAGATGAACGCTGCCTCGGATGACCCATCCGGCATGGCCCAGGTGCTGGACATCAATTCCACCATCTCTTGCCTGGATCAGTACCAGACCAATATTAACCAGGGCCAGGCCACACTGACGGCCGCCGAGACCGCCCTTGACGCCATGGCAGACCAGTTATTGGAACTCAACCTTTTATGTTCCAAGCTGGCCAATGCATCGGCCAGCTCCCAGGAAAGGACCGATGCAGCCGACAGCATGCAGATTTACCTGGATCAGCTGATAGATCTTGCCAATACCGAGGCCTATGGCGGCTATGTTTTTGCAGGTGACCAGAATCAGGTGGCCCCGTTTACCTATGATGATCCTGATAATTCCACCCGTGTGACCTATGGGGGCAGTGATGATCCCACCTGGGTGAAGACAGGTCCGGACGTGGTTTTACCCATTGAATGCTGCGGTTGTGATCTGTTTTATGAGGATGAGATCATCGTGGATGAAAGCAATAATACAATTGTTTTCCAAGAAGACCCGGGCACCGGAACGGAAAATATCCTGGTCATTGAGGCCACCATCCCCAGCGGCTCCTATACCCGGGAAGCGCTGGCGAAGATGGTTGAAAACACGTTGACCCAGGCTTCCCTGGAAAAGGGATATGGTGTGGGCTATGAGGTGACCTATGATGGGACAGAAAATACCTTTTCCATGGGTACGAACGGAAAGTTTGACCCGGAAATGGTGACAACTCTGACAGCGGCACACACGGACACGGTTTGGATCTCGAACATGAGCGTCAGCGGGGAGTTCCCGGATATGGAGATTGAAATTCTCAACCCCTCTACCCTGACCGAGTATACCCCGGACCCGGAAGGCACGGCACCTCTGACCCTGACCTATTCGGAAGAAAACAAAACCTGGACGGTTGAGAATGATCCCGGATACGGACTGGCAACCGAGATCGAGGGGGATGGGCAGACTCTGGAGCTGGACCTGGACGACGACGGGGTGGCGGACATTCGCCTGGATCTCAACGGCAGTCCCGAAGAAGGGACCCGGGTTGCATTTGATATTATCAAAGGGTTTGAAAACAACAGTATCCTGCCGGATCTGGGGGTTGACGATGATGCAATGGCCATTGAACCCGTCCGGAGCAGCGTTGCCGTGGCCGATACTTTTACAATTGTGCCAGGGGAAAACGACACCATCGATTTTGTCGAGACCCTGATCGGTGAATCCAGCGGGTCCACACAGCTCACAGCCGTTATTAAACCCGGCGATTACACAGACCCCGAATCCTATGCCATGGCTGTGGAAGATGCACTGGAAACCGCATCTGCCCAAAGTGGCAACCGGGTAAATTACGAAGTGATTTACAATGCCGACAACCAGAAATTTACCCTCCGGGAGGATACCGGCACGGGCCGTCAGCTTGAATCCTTTGACCTGCTATTTTCAACCGGTACCCACAAGGATGCAAGTGCCGCCGCTGACCTGGGTTTTTACACCCAAGATATTCATTCAGGCCCGGTCAAAGGAGAAATTGCCACCTGGAGTATTTTCGACACCATTTTTGATCTTGAACAGGCCCTGGCTGCAAATGATGTGGACAGTATTCAGCGAGCCATGATTCGCCTGGAAAACCATTACGAAAGCCTCACCAGCAGCATTTCCTCGATGGGGACGGCCTATTCCGGCCTGACAACCGCGGAATCCAGGGCATCCAGTGCCGAAACCACCCTGACCATACAGCTTTCGGATATCCAGGATACAGATACCGTGGAAGCAATAATGAAACTCAATTCTGCCGAGACTGTGTACGAGGCAGCCTTAAGTTCCTGCGCCAGCATTATGGGGTTGAGTCTGGTGAATTATATGTAGTGGGTTATATGCAAAAAAGAACCTCCTGTGGCTTTTGCCCCAGGAGGTTGTCTGTTGTTCCTGCTTTATCTACTGGAGCAGGCTCAAGACGTTCTGGGAGGAGGCATTGGCCTGGCTCATGGCATAGGAACTTGTTTGCCCAAGGAGTTGAAGTCGTGTGAAATTGGCTGTTTCCTCTGCAAAGTCAACGTCCCTGATGGTGGATTCTGCAGACTGGACATTGGTCTTGGTCACGGACAGGTTGGCGATGGTTGAGGTGAGCTGGTTCTGTACCGAACCCAGACTACTGCGGGTGGCGTCCAGATCCGCCAGTGCCGCGTCGGCAATGTCGATGGCAATCTGGGCATCGGCCTGGGTCATGACACTCAGGTCAGCCAGGGTCAGGCTCTCCTGGTCGGTCAGGTTCAATTCACCGGCACTTTCGCTGTTAATGATGAGTTCCGAACCTGCGGCAATGGTGCTGCCCGTTGTCAGGGTCATATTTTCTGACAGCATCGTGTCCGCATTTACATAAAGATCTTCGGTGAGAACCGTACCCGCAGTCACCTCAACTTCACTGCCGCCGCCAGTGCTGAGTTCCGTATTCAGGGTCATGTCCTGACTGACGGTGGTGCCTGCCTTAAGCAGTGTATCCTGGGCCAGGGTGCTGCCGGCCTCCAGGGACATGGCGCTTTCCAGTTCCGCAACCTCACCAACGGTAATGGCTTCTTTCACCACAGAGCCTTCCGCCAGAACGGAACCACTCCCAAGGGTAGATCCGGATGTCATTTTTGTTTCAGCATAGGTGTTAAGGTTTCCGTTATCGCCGGTGACCGTGGTCGCATCACCAAGGGTAGAACCGGCCATGAGGACAGATCCGCCGGCAAGGTCCGATCCTATCCCAAGGGTCATGGCCTCGGTCATTGTGGCATCATCCAGGGTGACAATGTCGTAGTCTGTTACTGCAATGTTCTGTCCTCCCAAGTCACTTCCTTTGGCGATGATAGATCCTTCGAGAAGGGTGGCGCCATTGGCTGTGGTGGTAAGATCATTTGTAATGGTCTGGGTTCCCTTGAGGATGTATTCGGTATCTCCGTCAATGGTATCTCCGTCCCTAAGGGTGCCGTTGGTGGTCACCAGGGTGGGGCCGCTGTATGTGCCGTCGGCGATTTCCACGGTGGAACCGTCCGCCAGGGTGCTCCCGGCCACCAGCGTGACTGCGTTGTTGGTGAGGTCGGCACCAGCGCCCGCCGTAACCAGGGCATCGGAACCAGTGACACCCGTCAGAGCGGCAGAAGGATCCGATGTATCGTCCCAGGTCACCCCGATTTCTATATCCGCCCCCATGACACTGCCCTGGGCCAGGGTAGAGCCGGCGGCAATGGCAGAATCGTCGGACAGGGTGATGTCCTCGGTGATGGTCAGATCACTGGTGAGGGTGACATCCGTGGTCAGGGTTGTGCCTGCCGTATAGGTGGTGGTGCCATCCGTAAAGGTCGAGGTGATCGTAGTGCCCGCCCCCAGGATCGATCCGGCCCCCAGGATCGAGCCGGTGGTTACCAGCATCTCCTGATTCAAGGCTGTGGTATCCGGACCGGCAGCGGCTGTGTTACCGCCTACCTGAACGGAGCCGCCCAGCACTGTCCCCTGGGCCAGTTTAGAGCCGGCCCCCAGGGTGGAACCCTGGACCAACTCATATTCGGACAGGCTATCTTCGACGGTAACATTCACCACAGCATCCCCGCCCACCACTGTGCCGAGGGCCAGTATTGACCCTGTTTCAATGGTAGAGCCGGCTGCCAGGTTGCTGTCGCCAATGGTTTCCAGGTCAGCGCTCAGGGTGATGGCATCTCCGGTACCGCCGCTGCTGGTGCCTTCGATGTTGAACTGACTTGATCCTGACTGGGTCAGGCTGATATACCCGATGGTGGACAGGTCGCCTGCCGACTGGCTGCCGAAAACTTCCCCGGTATCACCGGATACTGCGATGGCCCGTCCGTCACTGGAGGTCAGGGTCAGGGTGCCATTGGTATCCCGGCTGGCCGTCACACCGGTTTCGGTAGTCTGGTCATTGATGGCCGTGACCAGGGCGGAATCAGAATCACCATTGCTCACATTAATAGCGCCGATTTTTACGCCGTTGATGGAAAAATCCGATCCGGTGGCCCCTTCCTGTATGGGCGCATCTGTGGTGCTTTGAACTACAGCCAGGGCGCTGATACCGGTGAGATAGGTCTGGGTGTTGATCTCATCGGCCAGGGCACCCATCCCGTTCTCCGCCGAGTTGTTCTGAAGAATCTCGACGCTTTCTAACTCGACCGCTTCTCCTGTAATGGACGAGGTGATCGTGAGCTGAACCTCGCCGCCCTCTTCGTTGTCCAGCGCCAGATTGGCAGTGGAGATGTGGCCGGTATTGGTCGACTCTGTCGAAGCGATATCTATGGTGGCGGTTTGATTGGCAGAGGACCCCACCTGCAATTGCTTGTTGGAAAATTCGCCATTGAGCAATTGCTGGCCGTTATAGGATGTTGTCTCTGCAATGGTGTCCAGTTCCTCCATCAGCTTGTCTATATCCGCCTGAATCGCTGCCCTGGTATCTGCGGTCTGGCCGTCGGATGCTGCCTGTATTGCCTTTGTCTTGATGGTATTGACAATATTGATGGACTCTTCCAGGGCACCGTCAGCAATCTGAACAATGGACACCCCTTCGTTGGCATTCTGTATACCCTGTCCGATTCCCAGGTGCTGGGACCTAAGGGAATCCGCAATGGTCATACCCGAGGCATCGTCCGCGGCCCTGTTAATTCTAAGTCCTGTGGACAGTCTTTCCAGGGATGTGCTCATTGCATTGTCGTTTGAGAGCATGTTTCGATGAGCGGTCAGTGAAGCAACGTTGGTATTAAGTGTTAAACTCATGTTTTTTTCCTCCGTGAAATTGGATCGAGTGGTGAAGACATCATTGTCGTTTCACCTGTTATTACACTCGATAGGTTCTTAGTGTACATTGGTTTGGCGGTAGCTACCCGCACGGATCAATCCGTTCTTGAACCTGGTATCGTGAGTGTTCAAGTGTTTCTTTAGCTGGTAAAGTTAGTCAAAAAAGTGAAGAGATATAAGTCTCAATCAATTGGTTCGCAGAGGTTTTAACCTGCTATTGGCTTTGTTGTTTTTTTCTAGGAAACAATCCATTGAGATTTTACAAAAATAAAATATTGATTTTTGTGTCTTTTTTTCAGGATGCTTTCCACTATCCCCCCCCCCCTTTTTTTTGGGGGGGGGCATGAATATGCCGGGACCCGGCAGCCAGGGTAAAAATAATGGATGGTTAGCCTCCTGGCGCCGGGAAACACTGGTGTTCTCCCGGTAAGCTCTGGATAGGGAAGAGGAAGGCGGGCAGGCCTATACCCTTACTTCTGGCTTTTGCCTGAAACTGTTGGGGAAATGGGTATGATGGCTCTTCAGGGCCTGGTGGGGGGTTTGCTGTTTTAACGCGCCGAGGGTGAACAGAGCATTATACTGATCGATCTGCCCGGCAAACTCAACATTGGAAGACCAGGGAAAATTCCAGGAGATCCGGGTCTCACTGTTATTGAGGGAGATGCAGGTTTCTTTAAGTTTTTGAATGGTTTTGGGGTACTGGTCCTCGAGATGATGGGCGATAATCTTGTCTGACCGGCACTGGCTCTCCACCATCATGTTCTGGTGAGGGCACTGCTCGGTGTCTAGGCCAGGGGTCAGTACAACGGGATCCTGGTAGATGACGCCCAGAATCTTTAAGGGAAACTTGCGGATATGCCGGGACAAAAATTCCGAACCGGAAAGGGATAGTTCTGCATTGAAAACCCTGAAGGAGCAGTCCAGAAGGGTATGTAGACAGAGCGGGCCAACTGGACCGAAAAATCCGGGAATCTGGAAACAGGTATAATAAAAATAGGTGCCAGTGTAGTCCTTGATATCATAGGGAACTGCATGACACAGGGGGGGCAGTCTTGAGATCTCATACCGCTTCAGGCAGCGGTTCAGGCTGGCTCTGGAACAATCAATGCCGAGAAAGGATTCAATGATTTTATGGAGGTCGTCCAGCCCGGCCCGGGTGGCCAGACGGCATAGAACAATCTTAACTTCATCCATGGGGGAAAGCGCTTTGTTGAGGTGGTTGGGGGCATGGGAGCGGTCAAATACATTGGACCGCTTCCGCCAACGCCGCACCGTGGTCTTGCTGACCCCTATTTTTTCTGCCAGCTGGGCCACACTGATGTTGGGGTTGTTCTGAATAAATGCTCGGTGTGCAGGTGTGGTGGTGGCGTTCTTATGAAGGTGAATTTTCATTTTGTTACCCTTTTAGCTAAAGTTCTTTTTTATACTATCCGATGAGCTATTTCTATCTAAGAGCAGAATGCGTGCCCACTATGTATGTTCTTTAATTTTAAGTGGTTAGGTACAAACAAGCCTGGAATTTACCCCATGGGGGATTCATGCTTTACGCCATGGGGTAAATCAGACAAAATTTTATCAAATGGTGTAAAATATGGACGATGGCAAAAAAAATGCGCTGGATTATTACGGCTCGTTCGTTGATATAAATGAATACTTCAAGGAGGTACGGTATGAAATGCAAGGATGCACACGGAATGATGAATGCCTGGGTTGATGGAGAACTGTCCCCGGACAAAAGAACGGTTTTGGAACTTCACCTTGTCAGCTGCAGCTCCTGTTCGGCACAGGCAGAAGAACTGAGCCGCCTGACCGCTCTCTTGAGAACCTGCCCCCCGGACCTTCCTTCTGCAGGTCTGAAGGAAAAAACCTTGTCCCTGTTTCTCAAGGAAACAGGCTCCAAGAAAGTGTCCTGTGGGGGGGCTGGTTTCGGTTGGGGAACGCATGCGGCCATGATGGCAAGTGTGCTGATCGGTCTTGGAATCGGCTGTCAACTGGGAGCCGGGTGGAACTACGTCCAGTTGTCGGATCAATATAGCATTACCGAATTTCTCTTTTCTGCGGGAGACTTGCTGTCATCATGGGCGTAATATCTTGGAAAAAAGGGGGATGGGTGTTGTTGTTTTTTTCCCTCGCACTGAATATCGGATTTGTCTTTACTGCCGCGAACCAAAAAGTGGGGGCTGGTTTTTACCCGCTGTCAAGACTGAGGGGGCCGGGAGGTATTAGAGGACCTGGAGGACCGGCTTTGGAATCCCTGGACAGAATGGATCTGGCCGAGGGGGTTAAAAAAAAGGTAACAGAATCCTTAAAGCAAATGCGTACCGATCACCGGAAATTTGTCAAACTGCTTTTCAAGGAAGAGGAAAAAGTGCTGATGTTGATAAGCCGGCCAGGAAACATAGATCTGGATATGGTCTCCCCCGTGATTGAGTCATACACCCAGATCTCAAAAAAAAGCGCCCTGAACAAGGCCGGATACATTATCGAAGTTCGAAATTTGCTTGGAAGTGAAAAAATGTTGTATCTTATTTCGGAAATAAAAAAGGATTTCAGAAAGAGGAAGCCCAAGGGTAGACCGCAAGATTGATTTTTTTTGATCTCTATAAAAACAAATCTGATGCTGATTTGATTGCCCTGATTTCGAAGGGGGACAGGGGCGCATTCCAAGAGATTTTAAACCGATATCAAGCTGCGGTATATGGTTTTGCTTTCAGCTTCCTGAAGGATGCCCAGGAAGCTGAAGATATCTCCCAGGAGGTCTTTCTCCGGCTTTACCGTACAGCAGAGTCCTATCGCAGCTTTGCCGCCTTGCGGACCTACCTGTTCCGAATTACCCGTAACCTGTGTATTGACCATTTGCGGAAAATGCGGCCGGAAACAATGACAGATCCGCCCGAAGCCGTGGGCGCAAAGACTCCCCTAAGCCAGCTTTGTGCATGTGAACTAAAAAAACAGATCGATCTTACCCTTTCAGGGCTCCCGGAAAACCAGCGGGCTGCCATTTACCTGCGTCATGAGCAGGGGATGAGCTACAGGGAAATTTCAAAAACACTGGGAGTGACACTGCATGCTGTTGAATCTCTTCTAACACGCGCTAGGAAGGCATTTCGCAGCAAGTTTAAATTTTAATTTTGCCCCATACAAAATTTATTCCGCCGGTTTTGTCAGGCTCATTCGTATTACTAATTAGTAGAAATAGATTTGTGATTTTGAGCTATAGTGAGGGGCAAAATGAGAAGTAAGCTAAAAAGAAAATCCATCATCGAAACACCATGGATCTGGTCGGAAATGAACCTTTTACTGTTATCCCCGGCAGCAGCAGCTTTCCTGACCCATGGTGACACTCACTCGGTCGAGGGCGTGTCAAATGACAACACTGTTTACCCTGAATAGTTCTTATTCACTACCCATCAAACTAAATTTTTATGTCGGGAAGGATGCTTGATTTTAGCCCGACCGGTGCATCATTTGAGAGTTAAGAACAATGGAAACCCTAAGGCGTAATGATCATATATTCTTTGACCGAACCCAGGTAATCGGTGCGGAAAAGGGGCTTGCCCGGGTTATGGAACAGGTGGAACAGGTTGCAGGCATGGACACCTCGGTGCTGCTGATGGGGGAAACCGGTGTGGGTAAAGGACTGATTGCCTCGGCAGTCCATAATAACTCGACCCGGAAAAACGGTTCCTTTATCAATGTCAACTGTGGCGCCATCCCTGAAGCCCTGGTTGACAGCGAATTGTTCGGGCATGAAAGAGGATCGTTTACCGGTGCGATGATCAGAAAGCAGGGTCGATTTGAGCGGGCCAACAAGGGCACCATTTTTCTGGACGAGATCGGAGAATTGTCCCGGTCTGTCCAGGTGCATCTATTGCACGTGCTCCAAAGTCATGAAATAGAGCGATTGGGAGGCACAGGCGCTCTTTCTCTGGATATCCGGGTGATCTCTGCCACCCATCGGAACCTGGATGCCATGGTGTCTGCCGGTACATTCAGAAAAGATCTCTGGTTCCGGCTGAATGTCTTCCCCATTCATATCCCCCCCCTTCGCCAGCGCAAATCAGATATCCCGGATCTTGCCCGGTATTTTATACGTAAAAAGGCCTGTCAATTGCATCTTTCCAAACCCGCTGAGATTGGGAAAAAAGGGATCAGCCAGCTATACGATTACCATTGGCCGGGCAATGTCAGGGAACTTGAAAATGTTATTGAACGTGCCATGATCTGTTGCGGGAACCGGTACCTTGATTTTTCAGGCCTGATTCCGGGAAATGGGATGACCCTTCATCCGGTTTGCGATGTAAACGAACCGGATTCCTTTTTAAGTTTAGAACAGGTAAACCGTCTTCACATCAGAAAGGTGCTGACCTCGGCCAAGGGAAAAATAAACGGGCCCGGGGGTGCCGCCCAACTATTGAATATCCATCCCAACACCTTGCGGAAACGAATGGACCGGCTGGGGATTCATTACAAAAAAAAATGTGAAGACACCATACAAAAACAACTCTGCCGAGGGTGAGGGTTTCGGGTACTGACCTGATCACCGGAACAATCGGGACACTTAAAATACCGGCATAAACTCCTGAAAAAGATATCAAATCAAAAAAAAGACTATCCAGGGCTTGTTGCCATTAAATTGCCTGTTCGGATTTCTTTGAAAAAAGCATATGGGTTGGCACTAGGGACAGGTTCGGTACACCTTGACTTGGGACGATACTTTTTTTATTCTCTTCCATATTTGCTAAAAAAATAACAAGGAGATCTTCCATGCTGTATAGAAAAATGCCGAAAACAAATGAACGACTGTCTGCCCTGGGTTTCGGGTGCATGCGTCTGCCCGTGCTCAAGGGGGGGATGATAGACAAACAACGGGCCATTAATCAGATTCGCCACGCCATCGACCAGGGGGTCAATTATATTGATACGGCCTGGCCCTACCATGGCGGGCAAAGCGAACCTCTGGTGGGGGAGGCACTGGAAGACGGTTACCGGGATAAGGCCTATATTGCCACCAAATTGCCCTCCTGGATGGTGAAGGACCGGGACCATATGGATGTCTTTCTCGATGCCCAGCTTAAACTTTTGAAAACAGAACAAATCGATTATTATTTGATTCACAATCTGGCCGGTCCCATGTGGGACAGTTTAAAGCAGATGGCGGTTCTTGAATTTATCGACCGGGCCAAACAAAGCGGAAAAATCAAATATGCCGGATTCTCCTTCCACGGCCGGGTGGATGATTTTAAAACAATTGTGGATGACTATCCCTGGGAATTCTGCCAGATTCAGTACAATTATCTGGACGAGTTTCACCAGGCAGGAACCGAGGGGCTTGAGTATGCGGCCCAAAAGGATCTGGGGGTTATTATCATGGAACCCCTCAGGGGCGGAAACCTGGGCGCTCCTGAACCACCCCCGGAAGTAAAGGCAGTCTGGCAGGAGGCGGACAAGGCCAGAACACCAGTGGAATGGGCATTGCGCTGGGTATGGGATCGCCCCGAGGTCACGGTGGTGCTGTCCGGAATGAATGAAGAGGCCCATGTAAAAGAAAATTTAAAGATTGCGGCCAATGCCCCGGCCAATTCCCTGACCCCCCAGGAACATGGCCTGATCAAACGAGCCTCTGACACCTATAAACGATTGATGAAGGTCGACTGCACCGGATGTGAATATTGCAAGCCCTGTCCGGCTGATGTTAATATATCCGGGGCCTTTGAATTGTTGAACAAACTTCATTTGTTCAAGAATGAGCAAGAGGCCAAATTTACCTACGCCGTCCGCTGCGGCGGTGTTTTCAGCGGCGGAGAGCCTGGTTATGCCTCCCAGTGCGTTCAGTGCGGAGAGTGTTTGGACAAGTGCCCCCAGGGGATTGCCATCCCCGATTTTCTGGAAATGGTGGTCCGGGACCTGGAAGATGACAAAACTCCGGAACGCCTGGCCATGGGCAGAAAAATGCTTAATATGGATTAGGCGGATTACCCGGGAAAAGAATCACAAGAAACAGGCTGTCCTGGACAATGAGCAGAAAGAAAAGGGTGATAACGACCATATCAAAAATTTAGTTGAATCTTACCTGGTTTTTTTTAAAAGAATATTGGCCTTTTGCCCATTGGGATTTCCAATGGGCAAAAGACGGTTCTCTTGTTTCTCGGCTTTTATCTTGTTTATAAAAAGATAAAAGCACTCATATTGCGAAACTAAAGTCCTTGTTCGATGATCTGGTCAATACGATTTTTAATCTGCAGGGCATCTTGATAAAATTGATTTGCCTGCTGTTGTTTTTGGGCAGTATATTCGGCATCTGTGATGGATCCAAGGTTGATCCTGACATTCATCAACGCTCCCCTTAATCCTGTCACCGATGCCTCGGCAGCCACACCAATATCGCTCAGGGCATTTGCGTTTGCCTTTCCTGCGATATCATTAATCAGCATCAGCACTTCAAAGCAATGCTGGGATACCCTAAAGGGAATATCTGCTGCATTTTTGAATGCAACCTGGATGGCACAGCTTCGCTGACTTTTCTGGTCTGGGGTTTCCCTGGGCAGTTTGAATGCTGCCATCACCTGATTAAAGGCCTCTGTGTCATCGTCCACCAGGCAGGTGAGACTGCGCTGAAAAGTTTCAACCTGGGCCAGGGTTTTTTCCATCAACTCTTCTACGGACTCATATTTTTTCTTGCCTATTGTCAGACGACAAACCATGGCCACCAGGCCTGCGGCAAGGGCACCGGAAAGAGCAGCAACACTGCCGCCCCCGGGTGCCGGGGAATTTGAGGCCAGCTCTTCTGTAAATTCTTTGACACTCATGTTCACGAGCATTTTTTAAGGGTCTCCTTAACACGTTTTGTTCACTTTATTCGATTTTGAATCCTTAAAATCCAATCATGTGATTTTCAATGATCTGATCCCGGTTGAAATCATCTATCTGCAAAAAGTATTCTGCACAATTGATCAAAGCCTCCTGGGGGATGGTGCCGACAATCTGGGAATATACAACCGGCACTCCATGGCGTTGGGCTTCTGATTTAACCAGCTGAAAGGCCCGGTAGATTGGTGTTTTATTGGTATCAAACATATTCATGGAAACAGCCACCTGGTTTTTGTCTTCAAAGGCAAGACCAATGGACCGGATGGTGCTAAATCCCCCGCTTGGCCCGCGAACGGTTTTGGCAATGGCTTTGGCAATGCCAAGGTCATTGGTTCCAAGAACCACGTTGACGGCAACAAGTCCTGTGGTTGCAGCGCTGACAATGGTGGCACCGGCGGTTGCATGGAGAGCTGCAGGTCCTATATCAGGCGCTCTTTCCGCCAGATGCGCCACCTCCTTAAGCCCCTCATATTGTCCCTTTCGAATAAAGTCCAGGCTTTTGCGCTGTTCACACCGGGCATTTTCTCCGGTAAAGAAAACCGGCACCTGGTATCGATCAAATACTTCTGTTCCAATCTCTTCGGCAAGCTGTTTACACTCTTCAAGACTTATATTGGCCAGGGGAAAAAGCGGAATGGTATCCTGGGCACCAATCCTTGGGTGGGCCCCTTTCTGCTCTTCCATGTTTATCAGTTCATAGGATTTGCCAGCCATGTTGAGCAGGGCCTCTTTCAAGGGGGCAGGTTTTCCGATAACTTCGATTACGGTGCGGTTAAAATCAGCATCCGGATAATGATCTATGAGTTTAACGCCTTCAACATCTTTGAATTGACCGATTATAGCCTCAATAACATCTTTTCTTTTACCTTCACTGAAATTGGGAACAGCATGAATATACTGTGACATAGCTTACCTCTTGCAATTATTAGTAGATTTATTCACATCATCCGGATTCTTCAGGACCCGATTTTTCAAAAACCGGTATCGTTGAAACCATGATTTTTGTGGATAACAAATAGAAAAAAAATAGTCACGGGGGCATAAGCCCCCGTGACCTGACGCGATTAAAATTTATTTTTCGATAAAAGCCATGGCCCGAATCGGAGAGCCACTTCCTTCACGAATTCTCAATGGCAGCCCCATGTACATGAATCTTTTGCCAACAACCTTGTCCAGGTTACACAGATTTTCCGTGTTGGTAATGCCAAATTTTCCACATACCCAATGCCCTGAAAAATCCAGATCATCCGGCGTCTGATCAATGGCAGGGGCATCAACGCCAATATTAACAACCCCTTGTTTGGCCAGCCATTCGGCGGCAGCATAGGATACACCTGTGTGTTTGCTGCCAAGCCCCCCATAATCCTTGTCCGGATAGGTTCTGTCATAATGGCCTGTATACATGAGGAAAATATCCCCTTTTTTGATCCCAAGCCCCTGTTTCTCAATTGCGGCTTCCAGGTCTTTCACCTCAATATAATCAGGATATCTGATGTGGGAGAGATCCACGCAGATGGCATCACCCCAGAACAGATTGATATCCATATTCTCGATGGTAGGTCCTGTTGGATCATATTCCCAAACCGCATCAGAATGTGTGGGACCATGTTCACTGATCAGCATATTTCGGGCGGAAAACCCCAGGGTTGGAGACCCGGTGTCTTTCATATTTTTTTCATGGGTCTGGTTGAGCATGAAAAATGTTTTCTGATGCATGCCAAAAACAGGCATGCCTTCATAGATCTCCTGGGACAAATTAATGACTTCAAATCTGTCATGGTAATTGTTCATGACATTCTCCTTTTTTTGTTTTTAATAGTCGTGTAAACAGTGTTTACAGCCTTGTCCGGATACAATGTATACAGGCAAGGACAATTTTTAAGCCTCTTCGGGAAAACGGCTCTCGCCCATGGCCCGTGCTGCCGCATAGGTTGGATGATTCTTGACCAGAGTGTAATAAAGAACACCTGCTGTTATAACCCCTGCAAAATAGCTTAAATCAGCTCCCCCAAAGTGGTTTACCATCAAGGGACTTGCATAGAGATTTGAATTGGTGAATAAAAGGGATACTGCCATGGCCGCAACAAAGCTGATAACCCCGGGCCAGAAGATGCCGCTGTTATACCAATAAGATCCCTGGCCCCAATTCATTATCTCCACAGAATCATAATTACCATTTCTTAGGAAATAATCGGTCAGCACAATGGTGATCCAAGGGCAGGTCCATATGATGATATAGAGCAACCATTGTTCATAAAGTTCAAAAAATTGTCCGTAAAGCAGGGTGACAATTCGAAAAATCAGGGTAGCTGCCGCAATGACAAGTATTCCCTGGACTCTTTTCAAAGGAAGGCGCAGGGCCAGAAGAGACAGGCCTGCAGTATATCCATTGGGAACGTTGGTGGCGACACATCCCAATACAACGGCCAGCATAAAAATGGCAAAAAACCAGGTGGGAAGAAGCTGGGGCAGTTGGCTTACAGGGTCACTGGCAAGGCCGCCCAGGGTTTGAAACGCCACAATCCCTACACACACACCAACGATTTCAGTCAACATCAGGGCAGTAAACTGGCCGCCGCCGGAGAAGAATGCCACTTTTTTCCAGGATACGTCTGGGTTGAGGTATCTTGAGTAATCACTTGCAAAGTTTGTCCAGGATATTGGATATGAAAAAATGATTCCCATGCCCAAAAGCCAGGTTCCCCAGCCGGCAGACCCTTCACCTGGAGCCAGGGTTCCGGCAAAACTCCAGTCCATGTTGGGAAGCATAAAGCAAAACATTCCAAGAAACATGGCAGCCAGAATAATTGCAATCCACTGTTCCACCTTGATGATGGTGGCATGGCCGTATATGGCAAGAAGGGTTTCTGCCAGAAGAACGATACCCATGCAGATCCACATCAAAGTTGTGCTGTCCGGAATACCTATTAGTTTAAACAATTCCTGTAATCCCATGGTGGCAACAACCGAATTGATGGAAAACCACCCCAGAACGGAAACCGTACTGATAATGGTTGGCAAATAAGCGCCAAGATGACCAAATGATGTACGAGTGGTAACAATACCTGCTGTGCCTGTCCGGGGCCCCATGATGGCGGCAAGACCCAGAACCGTGCAGCCAAGAAGGTTACCCACCAGGATCGCCATGATGGACTGGAGAAAACTAAGGCCCAGGCTGATCATCAGAACACCTTCTAACATGACCACATAGTTGGTATTTGCACCCACCCACATCCCAAAAAGTTCTTTTGGCAGACCGTGTCTGTGTTTAAGGGTTATGGGTTCAAGATCATTTTGTTCAATCTGACCGACAGCGTCAATCGGACTCTGATTTATGTTTTCCATATTTTCTTTTCCTATTCCTGTTTCGGTTTCGGTTTCGGTTTAAGATTTGATGGTTGGTAAAATGCAATAATTCTGGGCATCAACAACGCCCTTGTCAGTGATCTTCCATTTGGGACTTGTTGTAAGGGATAAAAAGGCCAGGTGCATAAAAGGAGCATGGGCTTTACATTCAAGTTTGTCGGCTGCAAGGCTTGTCAAATGACGCATCTGGTCTGTCAGCTCACTGGCACTCAGTTCATCCGTGATCAGGCCTGCGACACGCAGGGGCAGTTCGCCTATAATCTTGTTGTCTTTGGTCAGAACAAGGCCGCCCTGGAGCTCTATAATCCGGTTTACAGCAAGGGCCATGTCCTCGTAGTTGGTTCCCATAACCATGATGTTATGGGTGTCGTGGGAAACGGTCTCTGCAATGGCACCATGTTTCATTCCAAAGCCTTTGACAAAGGAAGTGCCGATATCGCTCTGGCCATGTCTGCCCACAACAGCAATGGGCAAAAGATCCTGATCAAGGTCGGGTTGTACAAAACCATCAACCACTTCCATTTCTGACTCAACGGCTTCTGAAAGGTTTTGGTCAAGAATCAATCCGATACAGCGTACCACAGCCTTGTTCTTGCCAGGGCAGGCAACCAACAAATCTTCGGGTGTGATGGGATCGCGTTTAACCGAATGCTTGACTGAATCAGGATAGGTATAGGGCGGCAGATCAATTTTTAATTCTCTGTCCTGGGCAACCAATTGTCCTGACAGAAAAACCTCGGATACCTCCATATCCTCAAGATTTCCCTTGATCACGGCGATGTCGGCAAGTTTGCCAGGTGCAAGAACGCCAATGTCGGAAAAACCCTGCCAGGTGGCAGCATTAATGGTTGCCATCTGAATGGCTTCAACCGGATCAACACCCGCCTTGATGGTGCGGCGGATGATGTCATTCATGTGTCCTGTTTTGGCGATATCTTCAGCCAGCATGTCGTCTGTGGCAAGAATAGCCCTTCGGGAATCCATGTTCTCTTCGGTTATGGCCCGGATACATTCAGACATATTGCGTTGGGTGGAGCCTTCCCGCATCAGCATGTACACGCCATAGCGCAGTTTTTCCATGGCTTCTGCCTTTGAGGTGGTCTCATGGCAGGAAATTTCAGTGCCCCCGGCAAGAATATGGGCAGCCAGTTCATTGCCAAAAAGCTCGGCAGCATTCCCGTCCACTTTTTTTCCGCAACTCTGGGCATAAACCGTGGAGACGATGGTGTCTCTGAATACGCCGGGGTTGTGCTCATAAACATCCCGTGCCGCGGTAACACCCTGGGTCTCACCAATACCTGATACAGTGGGGTATTCAAGCATTTCAGGAATGTCTCTGGAATCAATATCCACCCCTGCTGTTTCAAGGCCGGGAGAATCAGGGCAGAGTGCAGGAACCCTTGAATGAACATGATGGGGCATTAATGCAGCTTCGTCACACATGGCCTTGATACCTAAGGGACCCAGGACATTACCGATTTCGTGGGGATCTGAAATCAGGCAGGTCGTTCCTGTGGGAATGGAGAGCCTGGAAAATTCGGTGACCGTCAACATGGCGCTTTCAAAATGCATGTGAGAATCAATAAAACCGGGGCTTAAAAATTTTCCTTTCATATCGATAACCTGGGTTTTCTCCCCGATCAGGGCCTTGCAGTCTCCGACCATGAGGATATAGTTGCCAGCAATGGCAATATCAGCTTCATATATCTCCCGGGTGATGACATTGATAACCTTCCCACCCGTTAGTACCTTGTCTGCGAATTGACCTGAATCCATCAGAATATCAACGGCCTTTTGTCGCTCAGACACGAGCTTGAGTTGATGAATGCTTGATTTTCCACGAACTTCCATTTGGTTCTCCTTATATTAGAATTTACCCATTGATGCTATAACGGCGTTTATCTATGAGGAACTGCAATTGCCAGATTCGTGCCATGAAAACAAGGGTGATATCAGGTGTCTTTTGTCGGATGGAGACAGGGGTGGGTATGAGAAAAAAATACTATAAATTAAGATAGATAGGCGAATAAGAAAGGGCGGATGCCCTCTTTGGATAAAATAATATCCAAGGGGAATTTAAGTCATTTAAGACTTGGGGCCAAGTCGTTATTGACTTGATTTCAGAGCAGGTTTTACATGTTTTTTGATAAGCCTGTGGGCCCGGGACTGACTGATCTTAAGTGCGCGGGCCATTTTATAGGAACTGCCTGTCTCTTCATAGGCAGCCCTGATTATTTGTGATTCAATTGTGTGAAGGGTATCATCCAACGCAAGATCCTGGGTTGAGATTTGGAAATCCCTTGTCTGGGTCGGGAAAAAACCCATGGGAAGGAGGGCTGATGTAATCTGAGACCCGGCAGTTGTCACCACCAGCATTTCAACAAGGTGCTTAAGCTCCCTGACATTGCCCGGCCATGAATACCCAATCAGATGTTCAATTGCCTCGGGGGAAAAAGAGTGGTCAACATGGTATTGCTGATCAAATTTATTTAAAAAATACTGGCTCAGGGGAATCACGTCTTCCCGTCTTTCCGTCAGGGGCGGGATATCAATCTCCAGTGTTTTTAAACGGTAGTACAGGTCACTGCGAAATTTGCCCTGATCGACAAGTTGTGCCACGGGCTGGTTGGTTGCCGCCAGAAACCTGCATTGAACTTGCTTATAAACGCTGCCGCCCACCGGCAGATATTGTTTTTCCTCAAGCATGTGAAGCATTTTTGCCTGGAGATGTAAAGGGATTTCCCCAACCTCATCCAGCAGCAAGGTGCCTCCCCTGGCAAGCTCAATAAGACCTGGCTTGCCTTTTGGGTCTGCTCCGGAAAAGGCGCGTGAAGCATAACCGTAAAGCTCAGATTCCATGAGCTGATCCGGGATGGCAGCGCAATTGACGGGGATAAACGGTCCTTTTTTGTGGGGGCTTTGTTTGTGAATATATTTGGCCAGCATGGTTTTGCCAGTACCGGTCTGCCCGGTGATCAACAAGGATGCGTTGACCTTGGCCAGCCTTCTGACCAATTCGAGAATGTCGGTCATCACTTTGCTATGGGTTATAAAATCAACTT
Organism: Desulfobacteraceae bacterium; assembly: GCA_016744295.1. Taxonomy (GTDB): domain Bacteria; phylum Desulfobacterota; class Desulfobacteria; order Desulfobacterales; family Desulfobacteraceae; genus NBML01. The sequence continues at coordinate 57,526 of JADGEQ010000025.1, forward strand.
CCAGCTCTTTTTTCCGCAACACTTCCACTTCACGCTGATACCTGTATAAAAGTTTCTTGGTCAGATCCAAGTCATTTTTGACTTGGTTGAGCATGGTCACATCCCTCAGGTTTTCCACAACCATCTCCAGCTTATTGTCATTGTCAAAAACAGGAGTGGCCGTAACCAGAAGATTCCGGCCCGTATTACTCATGGTTTCGTAGGTGGCTGTTTTCTCGGTTTTCAGGACGATGGGACCGACGGGCGGATAAAAATATCCCTGGTTGCTGGACTCGGTTACATTCTGTCCAATGATTTTCTCAGGCTGAATCCCATAATGCTTAAGGGAGGTTTTATTTACATAAACACAGGTGCCGCTTTTATCAATAACATAGAGTTCGTCATACATGTGATCAAGGATTTTAAGCAAGGTTTTTCGATCAGGATATACTTTTTTTTTAAGCCTTTTTTTTTGAGCAGATAAATCAGATGTCATGCCAGTTTTGCCTCTATCATTAAAAATAATAACGGCAAAGATAAGCAAAAAAACATTAAAAAGCAAGGGATGTTCGGTTCACTTCCGATTGTTTACTGAAGACCCTGCCGTTACCAGATATTTCCTTGCACTTCAGATCTATGTCTTGCCATGGGCAGAGAAGCACTCAATATGGATTAGGGAGAACTGCTGTCAAAACGGTTAATGGGTTAAATGGGGGGGATAGGATTTTTTTAGTTTTCTGGACAGGGTTGACTGGCTGATGCCAAGGGCTTTTGCAGCTTTACGCTGGCTGCCATGTTTTTCAACCGCCTGTTTGAGTTTTTTTTGTTCAAAGGCACCTAACTCACCCTGATGGGTTGACGTCTCATGGGCTGAATTCATCTCATCTATATTTATTTTTGCCAGCATGGGGGGGAGGTGTCCCAGATCAATATGGTCGGTTTTTGTCATGGTGACCAGACGTCTGATAAGGTTTTCCAATTCCCTGACATTGCCGGGAAAATCATATTGGGACAACACCTGGCAGACAGGTTGGGACAGGGTCTTTTGGGTATTAAACTCCTGGTTGAACCGGTCGAGAAAAGACAGGGCCAGGGGGACAATATCCTCTGACCTTTCCAGGAGTGATGGAATCCGAATGGGCACCACATTGAGCCTAAAATAAAGATCCCGCCTGAAGCTGCCTTTTTCCACCATGTCTTCAAGATTCTGGTTGGTGGCGGCAATGATTTTTGTGTTAATTTTTATGGGGCTGGTTCCCCCCACCCGGATCAATTCCATTGTTTCCAGAAATTTTAACAGCTTTACCTGTATGGGAAGGGGAATCTCACCGATTTCATCCAAAAAAAGCGTTCCCTGGTCTGCAGTTTCAAAAAGACCCTTTTTCCCTTTGCTGGATGCCCCGGTAAAGGCCCCGCTCTCATGGCCGAATAATTCAGATTCAATCAAAGAGGGGGTGATGGCCGCGCAGTTCAGATCTGTAAACGGATAGTTCCTTCTCCGGGACAATTGGTGGATCAACCGGGCAATCATGGATTTACCCACACCGGATTCTCCGGTAAGAATCATGGGAACATCAAATTTAGATGCCTGGATTACCATCTGAAGCACCTTTACCATGGCCGGACTTTTAACCACCATTTTTTCCAATTCCGTGGAGACAAGATCAATGTCTGAAAAATCCAGTCTCAACCCGGCTTCGGGAGACTCCTCGGGATAAAGGCTTTGGGCCAGCATGTTGATGTGGGAAATATCCCTGTCATTGACCATTACAAATTTAATTTGACCGGCTGAATCAAAAATAGGCACCCCGGTTGAAAGAATTTTCTTCTGGTGGCGGGTGGTCTGAATCAAAGAAATTATGGTTTTTTGCCTGAGGACAAGGAGGGAAACCGATGGTTCGTAAAACCCTGCTTTGACCAGGTCCCGGACATTTTTCCCAAGAACCTCGGCGGTCTTAAAACGAAACATGTCTTCGGTGGCCCGATTCACCATCACCACCACCCCGTTTTTATCCACCACAAAAAGGCCGTCCTTTGAATGATCCATGATGGCGTCAAAAATCAGCTCAAAATCTTTTGGTTTCAGGGTGCTGAAAAGCCCCATTTTTTCTTTCAACATGATATTGGGCGTCCTCTCCCTGGAAAAAATCGTTTTTACAAGTTTATATCCCGCTCCCCTCACTCTTGTCAAATAATTTGGGAACAAGGGTTTTGGAAAATTAATCAATGATTCAGATATGAATAGTCCATCTTTGATGTGATTCATATTTGAATCATTTTTCACAAGATAAGGCTCTTTTGTAAACAGACTTTCTTTCCAGGCAACACCATGTTTTGCCGTAATCCATTGTTTTTTCGGATACATATGCCCTGTGATCTAGGGTTTGTATATCCATTAAAAAATCAATGGCATGCTTGTTGCTCATTTTATGGATCGTGTTATTAAATGCATGACTGACTTTCTACAATCGTTAATCTTTAATCTTAAGGAGTGTAAATGATGAAGAAAAAAGTATGGTTAAAATGTGTTACAGGCTTTGCGGTAACCGCCTTGGTGCTATCTCTTTCCCTCCCGGTATCCGCCAAAACATGGAAAATTGCTGTGGGTGATTCGGGGGGAAGCCCCCAGGAGCAAACCGGTATTAAATTTGCCCAGGTTCTGGAAAGAGAAACAAATGGCAACTACAAAGCAACTCTTTTTCTTAACGGCCAGCTGGGCAGTGAGCAGGACACGGTGAATGATTGTGCCATGGGAACCTTGGATTTTTCTCTGCTTGCCATTAATAATGTGACCCCGTTTTCTCCCACCGTTGGCAGTCTGTCTTTGCCCTATGTTATTCAGAGCATTGAAGAAGCCGAAAAACTCACCCAGGGTGAAATTGGTGCAGAATTGACCCAAAACACTATCCGGGACGCAAACGTTCGAATAATTGCCTGGACCTACACGGGATTCCGTGTTCTCACAAACTCGAAAAAACCGGTCAAAACCCTGAAAGACTTGAAGGGTTTGGTTGTTCGTGTTCCTAAAAATGCGATTATGATTGATACCTATAAATCATGGGGCATTAATCCTACTCCCATGGCCTGGTCTGAAACCTTTACAGCCCTTCAGCAGAAGGTTGTGGATGGTCAGGACAATCCCTATATGACCGTATGGGCAATGAAATTCTATGAAATTCAAAAATATGTAACCGCAATTCGATACCTCTTCTCCCTTGAACCGCTTATTATTTCCGAAGATCTTTTCCAGAGCCAGTCTCCCGAGATGCAGGCAATTATTCTCAAGGCCGGAAAAGAAGCCACCCTCCACAGCGCTGCCTTCTTGAAAAAATCCGAAGACAATATCAAAAAGGAGCTTGTGAATGCGGGTATGGTCATAGATGAACCGGCAAACGGCGAAAAAGAGTGGATTGAAAAGGCCACCAAAGCCGTATGGCCCAAATATTATGATAGTATCGGCGGAAAAGACAAACTTGAAAAAATTCTAAACATGTTGGGGCGAAGTATCTAATAAATCTCGGCTGACTATTTTACGAAAAGCAACCTGTTTTAAGAAAAACAAAATGGGGATGTTCTGGGCAAAGATAGATGACAGGGCATCCTTTTTTTTTCAAGAAAAGGAAGCACCATGGAACAAAGATACCGCGTTATCCTTCAGTTTCTCAATAATTTTGAGAGCTATATTTGTCAACTTTTATTGGCGTTTTTTGTTGTATTGCTCTTTGTGCAAATCCTCCTCAGAGAATTTTTTTCCTATTCCATCTCCTGGGGGGAAGAACTGGCAACCTATCTGTTTGTCTGGTTTGTATTTTTTGGGGCCTGTTATGCCTGTCGCCTGGGTGCCCACAACAGGGTGACCTTTCAGTTCAAACTGCTGCCCCGGAAAGTTGCCCTTGGTATTGAAGCCTTCTCCGATCTGATCTGGGTCATTTTCAATTGTTATTTTATCTACCTGAGTTATACCTTTGTTTTTGTCAAAATGAATCTGTTCTGGAAGTCACAGACCATGGGCATTCCCATGAAATATTTTTATATGGTGCTGCCCCTGGCCTTTGGGTTGATGACAATTCGAGTGCTCCAACTGAACTACCTTAAACTGATCAAGGGAATCGACATCAAGGATCCTGATGCCCTGGAGGTGGAGAAAGTCCTGGCAGAAAATAATCCTAAACCCCTAATGCAGGAGAACAATTGATTTGGAAACCGCTATCGTCTTCATTCTTTTTGGCGCCTTTTTGATACTGCTCCTGCTGGGAGCACCGATTTCAATCTCTTTGGGTGTGTCTGCCGTGGCCGCCTTTCTCTACCTTGGAGACAATCCCATTAAACTGGTGCAAATTGCTTTTACCTCTGTGGGATCTTTCCCTTTGATGGCCCTGCCGGCATTTATACTGGCCGGGGCATTGATGGAGGCCGCCGGTGTTTCCAAACGTTTGGTCACCCTGGCAGAATCCTTTGCCGGGCCTATGACCGGCGGAATTTCCTGTGCCACGGTTATCGCCTGTATGTTTTTTGGGGCCATCTCAGGTTCCGGACCGGCCACCACGGCTGCCGTGGGCATGCTCATGATCCCGGCCATGGTGAACCGGGGATACGACAAGGGCTATGCCTCTGCCATTACAGCATCTTCCGGGGGATTGGGGGTTGTTATCCCCCCTTCAATTCCCATGGTTATTTTTGGAATATCCGGCATGGGAATCCAGGCCCCGGCGGAAGCCGTCGCCAAGTTTGGAAGCTTTCAAACCGTGTCCATTCCCAAACTTTTTGTGGCGGGTTTTTTCCCTGGCCTGGTGATATCCATCGCACTGATGATAATGAATTATTTTTTGTGTAAAAAATATGGTTACAAGGGCCTCACAGACAGCTGGTCCTTCAGCGCCATGGGGCGGGCCTTCAGGGACGGATTTTGGGCAATCCTTGCCCCCATTGTTATCCTCGGCGGAATTTATACGGGAATGTTCACCCCCACGGAATCTGCCATCATTGCCATTTTTTATACCCTGTTCGTGGGGCTCTTTATCCATAAAGAATTAAAGCGAAAAGAGATCATGCGAGCCCTTGAAACCACCACCTGGTTGACGGGCAGGGTGTTGCTCATCCTCTTCACGGCAACGGTTTTCGGTCGTCTCTTGGTTGAGAATCAGATACCGGCCATTGTGGCGGAAGCCATGCTTTCATTTACCCAGAATCCCTATCTAATATGGGCCATGATTATATTTTTCCTGTTGTTTGTGGGAATGTTCATGGAAACCCTGGCCACCATCATGATTCTAACACCTGTGCTGCTGCCGATCATGTACAACCTGGGTATAGATCCCATCCATTTTGGTATTGTTCTGGTCTGCTGCTGTGAAATTGGATTTCAGACACCACCCCTGGGAGAGAACCTGTTTATTGCCTCGGGTATTGCAGATGTCACCATTGAGGAAATATCCATCAAGGCGATCCCCTTCTCCATTGTTGCGGTTATTGCCGTTTTTCTGATTGCCTATATACCTCAGATATCCCTCTGGCTGCCCAAATTGATGGGATATTGATACCCCTCCCCTTATTTGTTTAAATAACCCCTGAATTAAAAACTTGCCGGTGTCTGTAATGGCAATTGCTATAATAGACACTGGCTTTTTATTTGTTTTTTGTCCCAACCCAAGTGATTCATATTTTCATCACTTTGATTCAAATGATTCAGCCCTGAATGAAAATGAATAATTTAAAAAAAATAAGCCCATGTTGTCCACCGGAGCAATGGGGCTAACTATCTGTTTTAAAGGCGTATAATAATCTAACTCTTTCCAAAACACTATTTCTTTCACCCGTGGATACCCCCTGGCACAGCTGTTGCTATACTCTTTTATCAATATCATTTATTTGAAATTTTAGTTTCAATTGTAAAAATAACCTAGTTTGCATGTTTTAAAACAGGAGATATCAATGACAAACACACTACCCAAACAGGCCCAGATCATCATTATCGGCGGCGGTATTGTTGGATGCAGCACAGCCTATCATTTAACCAAGGCAGGATTTAAGGATGTATTGCTTCTGGAAAGAAAGGAATTGGGATCCGGTACCACCTTTGCGGCGGCAGGACTTTTGGCCCAGCTTCGCCAGAACCAGGAGATGACCAACCTGGCCAAATATGCTGCCCAGCTTTATTCCACCCTGGGAGAAGAAACAGGGGTCAACACCGGGTTTGTAAGAACCGGTGCCATTGGTGTCTGTCAGACCGAGGACAGAAGGCTGGAATGGTTACGGGGTGCTGCCATGGCCAAGGCCTTTGGCATTGATATGCACGAGATCAGCCTGAAAGAGGCCGAGGACATGGTTCCGGGAATGAGCAGCCAGGGGCTTATTTCCGCTTTTTATCTTCCCAATGACGGCCAGGTGGATCCCATTGGCGCCACCCAGGCCCTGGCCAAGGGCGCAAAGATGGGCGGGGCCACCATCATCGAAAACTGCAAGGTGTTGGATATTGAGGTCAAAAACGGGGAAATTGCCGGGGTTAAAACCGAGGCCGGAGATATCGCCTGCCAGTATTTAATCAATTGCGGCGGCATGTGGGGCAGGGATATTGGCAAACTTGTGAATGTGAGCATTCCCCTCCATGCAGCAGAGCATTTGCATGCCATCACCGTTCCCATCAAGGGTTTGAAAAAACATTTTCCCACGGTCCGGGATTTTGACGGTGTCACCTATTTTAAAGAAGAATCCGGCGGAATACTGCTGGGCGGGTTTGAAGTTACGGCAAAACCCTGGGGCATGAAGGGTATTCCGGAAAACTGGAAATATACCGAACTTGCCGAGGACTGGGACCAGCTTGAGGTGTTCATGGAATGCGGTTTTGATCGCTTTCCCGCCCTTGAAGATGCCCAGATTCGTCACCTTCAGATCTCTGCGGAAAGCTTTACCCCGGACAACGCTTTTATGTTGGGTGAGGCACCAGGGGTTAAAAACTTTTTTGTTGGCTGTGGTATGAATTCTGTTGGTATAGCAGGTTCTGCCGGTGTGGGTCGCGCCCTGGCCCAGATTATCTCCCAGGGATATCCCCATGAGCAGCTATGGCCCGTGGATGTTCGTCGGTGGTTTCCCTGGCAGCAGAACAGCAAATATCTTCGTGATCGGGTCACCGAGTCCGTGGGAATTCTCTATGAACAGCATTATCCCAATCGTCAGAGAGCCACTGCCCGCCCGGTAATTTGTTCCCCGGTCCATGACCGTTTAAAGGATAATGGCGCTTGCTTTTCCATGATTGCAGGATGGGAAAGAGCGGACTGGTTTGCCCCCAAAGGGGTTAAACCCGTGCATGGATATGACTGGCGAAGTCCCAACTGGCTGCCCTACCAGAAGGAAGAGCATCTGGCCGTCCGACATAAAGTGGGCATGTACGAATTGTCTTCCATGGGCAACCTTCTGGTTCAGGGCAGGGATGCCGAAGCAGTTCTCCAGAAGATTTGCACCAACGATATCGGCGGAAAGGTGGGTAGGGTTACCTATACCCCCATGGTCAACGAACGGGGCGGGTTTGAATCCGATGTCACCGTTACCAAGACCGATGAAGAGAGCTTTTTTATTGTGACCGCAGCAGGCACCACCATCCGGGATATGGATTATATCAAACGACGTATTCCCAAGGATGCCATCTGTACCATAGCAGACGTCACCCATGGATATGCAATGCTGGCGGTGATGGGACCCAAATCAAGGGACCTTCTCCAGGCACTGACCCCAGCGGACATGTCCAACGAGGCCTTCCCCTTCAGCACAGCCCAACAAATTGATCTGGGGTATGCCCGGGTAACCGCCGTCAGAATGTCCTATGTTGGAGAACTGGGATGGGAGCTTTATATTCCTTCCCATTTTACCCTTCCCGTATTTGACGCCATCATGGAAGCGGGGAAAAAACATGATTTGAAACTGGTTGGCATGCAGGCGGTCAATTCCCTTCGCCTTGAAACAGGCTATCGCCATTGGGAATCTGATATCACTCCCGATGACACCCCCTACCAGGCGGGTCTGGGATTTGGTGTTAAACTTGATAAGGGGGACTTCATCGGCAGGGATGCCCTGGTCAAACAAAAAGAGGAAGGGATCAACCGTAAAATTATCATGTTCACCCTGGAAGACGCTGACGTCATGCTCTACGGAAATGAGCCCATCTACCGGAATGGAGAATATAACGGAATGAATACCTCGGGGGCCTATGGATTCGAAGTCAAGAGCGCCCTGGGTATGGGATATATCACCAATCCCGACGGCAAGATTACCAATGAATGGATAAAAGAGGGTTCCTATGAAATCATGGTGGAGGGCAAACCCCTTCCTGCCAAACTTCATTTGACCTCTCCCTATGATCCCAAAAACCTCCGGACAAAAATGTAATCGGTTTTAAGCAAGAGATAAAAGGAAAGTAATCATGAATATAGTTGTTTTAATGAAACAGGTGCCGGATACCGAGGCCCCTGTCGAAATAGCCGAATCAAAGGATCGCCTGGATACACAGGATCTTAAATGGGCCATCAACCCCTATGACGAATATGCCCTGGAAGAGGCCCTTCTGATCAAGGAGAGCCGTGATGATGTCACGGTAACAGTTGTTTGTGTTGGCCCTGACAGAATCTCCGAAGCCATCCGGGTGGCCTATGCCATGGGGGTGGATGAGGCCATCCACATCAATGACGAAGTGGATGAAGATGAATTTGCCGCAGTGGATGCCTATACCACCTCAAAAATATTGGCCAAAATTCTTGAAACCACCCCCCATGATTTAATTATCGCAGGAAACAGGGCCGTGGACGATGACAACTACCAGGTACCGGCCTTTATTTCCAAAATGCTGGGCATCCCCTTGATTTCCCTGGTTGTCAGTCAGAAGATTGAATCCGATGCCATTGTCTGTGAACAGTCCATTGACGGCGGAACTGCGGTTGTAAAGGCAATGCTTCCCGCCATCATAACGGCCCAGAAGGGACTGAATGAACCCAGATATCCAGCCTTTCGCGCCATTATGAAAGCCAAAAAAAGAAAGGTGGATGAACGGGAAATTCAAGCCTTGGATTTTGAAGCAGGTGATCTGGGAATCAATGGGGCTAAAGTTAAAATTCGCTCCCTCGCCTATCCATTGGAACGGGGCGCCGGAAAGACCATCAGCGGGAACAGCGTGGGTGAAAAAGCAATGGAACTTGTCAAACTTCTCAAAGAAGAGGGTGTAATTTAAGGAATAGGAGAATTAAGATAATGGCACAAGGTATATTGGTAATAACAGAAATATGGAATGACAATTTCCGTAAAATTTCCTTTGAGGCCCTCAGCCAGGCAAAACAATTGGCAGACGCCTTGGAAGAACCGGTGACGGGGTTGGTCCTGGGGTCCAATGTCCAGGACAGGGCAAAAGAACTTCTTGCCTACGGTCCGGACACCATTCTTTTGGCGGATGATCCGGCAATTGAAAGATTCAGACCCTGCGAATATGAAAATATCATAGCAGATGCCATTAATCGGGTGGATCCAAAGATTGTGATATTTGGTGCCACCCGCCAGGGCAAGGAGATCTCAGCACTGATTGCCGCACGCCTTGGTGCAGGGCTTGCCGTGGAATGCTCTGATCTGGAAATTGAAGCGGGGCGATTGGTCGCAACCCGGGCACTTTTTGGCGGAAAGGTGATTGCCAGGGTGGACATTGAAGGGGATATCCAACTGGCCTCCATCCGGCCCAATGTTTTTGAGATCAAAGAGAGCGCAGCCATTGGCAAAATTGAAAGCATGACGGTTAATCTTGGCGAGGTCAATGTGACATTACTGGAAGAAAAGATCGAATTTTCCACCAAACCCGAACTGACAGAAGCGGATTTTATTGTTTCCGGCGGCCGGGGCATGGAGGGAGATGACTTTGGTCTCCTGGAAGAATTGGCAGCCGTTTTGGGCGGTGCCGTAGGCGCCTCCAGGAATGCGGTTGATCTTGGGTGGCGTCCCCAGTCCGACCAGGTGGGACAGACCGGTAAGGTGGTCTCCCCCAAACTTTACATTGCCTGCGGTATTTCAGGGGCCATGCAGCATGTGGCCGGTATGAGCACCTCCGATGTCATTGTGGGCATCAACAAGGACCCGGATGCATTGATATTCAAGGTAGCAGATTATTGTATTGTGGATGATCTGTTCTCTGTTGTTCCGGCCATCACCGCCGAGATAAAAAAAGCAGATTGATTCGTATTCTAATGCCCCTGGCGATTCGCAACAAAGTTGTCCGGGGCATTATCCTTTTCATGGAAATCAGATGGGGCCAAAGATAGTATCAAAACCTTCAGTGGATATGGATACCAGGTGGAAACGGTGGAAACGGTGGAAAGTACCATCAAAGAAATTCACGATCACCTGAAACAAATGAATTATTTGTTGACCTCTTGGTGACAATGCTGTAATTTTGAACAAGACTGACTGGTCAGTCTATGTGATATTTTTTAGACAAGGAGGCGTCAATGAACTATTCTGATAAAACCATCCTCATCACTGGTGCTTCTTCGGGGATCGGTGCTGCCACCGCCCTTGAGTTGGCAAAGTTTAACAATCGCATCATTATCACGGCGAGAAGAGAGAAGCTGCTGGATGAGATTGGCAAGAAGATTATCGCCGCAGGTAGTGATGCCATGACGATTGTTGGAGATGCTACCCAGGAGTCCCATGGCAAAGATGTTGTGGAACAAATTATCAATACCCATGGTGATATTGACATCGCAATACTCAATGTAGGCATTGGACCACCCTCAAATACCCTGACCATAACCCCGGAGACGGTCAGGTTTTGCTACGAGGCCAATTACTATAGTTTTATCAACTTTTTTTGTCCCCTCATTGATCGAATGAAGCATCAGCCAAGCCCCTGTATGATTTCTCACATGAACTCCCAGGCCACATGGTTCGGTATCCCGATGCAAGGGGATTATACCGCTGCCAAGGCGGCTGCCAGGATTTTTTTGGATACGGCCCGGATGGAGTTAAAGCATTTCGGATTCAACCATATCAGGCTCCAGACTATCCATCCGGGATTTGTGGATACAGAAGCGGTAAGGAATGATGGTATCCCCTCCCCCAATGAAATTAGCGAACAGGCGGCAGCCATGTATGTTCTAAAAGGCCTGAAAAAAGAAATGCGGGAAAATATATTTCCGCCCACAACAAAATGGGCCACGAAATTAGGCAAAATAGTTCCCCACCAGATGTTAACAAAAATTTTACTTTCCGCCATCCCGAAACGTTATTAGCCTGGTAAATAAATTTATTTTTGAAACGTCAGATTCTCAATCGAATCCCGTCAACATAGGCCAGGCTTTTTCCCCATCTGCCAATGGAGGTGTTTCCCTGGGATATCATCAATAATCGTTCAAGGCCAAACCCCATACCCACCCAGGTGTCTGTGAGCCCCCAGGGTTCATCCAGCGGGTGGGGTCCCATGGCCCCCGAGGCCACTTCTATTTCATCCGGGCCTGCCACCACATCCAGGGTGGTTCCATAGACCTTGGAGTCTTCGATTTCAAATTTAAAATTGTTCAGTCCGGCGGTTTGAGCGACCAGGGAAGCCAGTTCCTCCAGCCGATGTTGGCGGTTTTCCTTGGGCAGCCCCATCTCCACCAGATTCAGCATGGTAAATTCGCTGCTGTGCTTGGCACCGTCGGATTCCTTGCGAAAACAGGAACCGATTTCAAAGAAGCTGATGGGTCTGTGGTTCAGTCGGCTAAAATCAACCATTAAACTATAGAGATTGGGTGCCAGCATGGGTCGCAGACATTGTTTCTCATTTATCCAGTACACCTGGTGAAAAAGAGGGTGATTTTCATCTATGGTCATCTTTGACAAGGATGATTTTGATATGATCAATGGCGTGTTAACCCTTGCAAACCCCTGAAGATTGAGCATTGCGGTCAGATTTTCGGTCAATTGCGCCAAATGTGTTTTTTTCTTTGCGGTGAGAAATTTGGTCAAACGGATTCTTTCGGACTGCACCTGTTTTTTTTCGATTTGCTGGAATATCTTGTTACGTTCTTCAGGTGTGGAAAAAACGGTGTTTTCGGGGTCCATGCCCAGTTCCTTTAGTCTTCTGGCCTGGGTATCTGTCCATGTTAAATCATCCAAAACAGTCTCCTTTTGTTTTTATGAAATTGTTTTTATGAAATTGTTATGAAAGAAGTGCGATTGCCATGGCCGCTACCCCCAACTCCAGTTTGTCGTGGAGAAAACGTTCTTTCATCCCTTGGCAGCCTAATTTGGAAACACCTGAAGGAACACCCGGTGCCGCAATAACCAGATGATCTCCTATAATTTTATCGGAAATACTTTTTGCACAGGGCGTTGCCTCAAGGATAAAGGGATAGGCTGAAAAATCCAATCGTTTTTCTATGGATAGAGTCTTTTTAACGGCGTTATTTTCTCCGGAACATTCCAAAATTTTTTGTTTTAGGATTCTGGCCCTTTGGATATCAATGTCATACAATCCCACCCGTGCACCTAAAAAGAGTAATGACCTTGCAGCGGATTCTCCCACAGGGCCGCATCCCATAACCAATACTTGCTTCCCTTTTATTCCCCTACCCATGAGATCCAGGGCTGCGGCAAAAACCCGGCCCGTTTCCCGGGAATTGTCTGCCACCAGACGATTATTTAAATTGATTCCCACAAATCTATGGTCATCGGCCATCATGAGGGCTGCAGCTTTGCTTTCAAATGCCCGGGCCACACCATTGGTATCGGGTTGTTCCGAGACCAGGGCATTGAATCCTAAAAACCGAAGTACGGCAGCCACGGTTTCACTAAAATTCGAAATAATACCTTCACCCGCAGTGATGGGCACCACCTGGATGGTGAAACCGGCGATCTTAGCCTGTATTTGAATTTCATCCTTACCATGGGCATGGCAGGCAATTCCCAGAAGCCCCCGGCCTGTTTTGGCAAGAAGCTCCTGGTTGTACCTTTCTAATCCAGAGGTGATCTGGCAGATATCACTGGTTCTTAAGCGTGTCAATTTCCCGCCTCTCCTTCGAATATAGAATTGTTTAAACTGTCAAAAGGACTCGACGATTGTTTTTGTATCTGTTCATAGCAATTTTCTTTTTTGGTTTGGACATTTTCCGGGGTATCGGCTGAAAAAATCAGGGTGGCCACCCATTGATCTTTTCCATGTGAAAAACTGGTAATGGCTTCATCCGCTCCAAAAAAAGGCTGGTGGTGTTTTAACGGGCCTTGACCCATGATGTGTTCTCCGCAAACCTGTATATCATTTCCCAAAACCCGGATATGCTCAACCACCACGCATTGTGCATTTGAAGGACAAGCTACAGGACTTGGTTCCGCCGGGACCGTTGTTTTATCTAAAAACAGATTTCCCAGCATTTCGACCATATTGATCCCTGTTGATTGGTAAACCGTCATAGGTGTCTGACTGGGAAGCCGGGCATCAATTTCAAGTAATTTGAGTTCATTTCCCGTGAGTATCACCTCAACATCCATGATGCCCGTGAGTTGAATCTTTTGGGCAATGGCAATGGCCAGTTGCGCGAACCTTTTGATCTGCCGGGGGGGAAGCCGGGTGGGGGCCGTGATCCGTTTGCAGTCATACCGGCTGTCCATATCAAGATCTGTGACCTGAAGGGGATGGTATTTCCCGGGGCTGCCCACCACCTCAATGGAATAGGAATCTCCTTCCATATATTCTTCTATTATTAAATTTGGGGGGATCAACTCTTTTTGACCGGTGTTGGGATCACCCTGGGTTGATCCCTTTTCAAGAAATGGACAATTGGCAAATAAAGTGGCTGAATTTTGAAAAACCGCCACCCCCTGGCTACCGCTTGCCTGGCTTGGTTTGACCACCACGGGAAAACTGCAATGGGGCCATCCCCTGGGGGCCGGAAGATTCATCTGCCTGAACAGTACATTGGATTTTATTTTGGAACTGGAGAGTTTAAACGCCTCAAGATCAAAGGCCAGGGGAATGTTTTTTGCTTCTGCCCATGCACTTACCGCCTTCAATACCGCCATATCCTCCATCGCCGGAAGGATAAGATCCACCCGGGGGCAATGGGATGGAACAGGGTGTTCAGGGTTAAATTCATGTTTTAAAAATTGATCGCAAAATCCCGTTGCCGGCGCATCTGGGTTTTTATCAATGACCAGGGTTTCCCATCCTGCTTTTTGCGCAAGGTAGACGGCTTCCACGCCCTGGAGTTTTCCGCCGATGATAGCGATCAGCATAGGGGATACTTTTTAGCAGGCCAGGACGGTTTTAAAAAAAATATGGATAGCGGATAATTCATTCATCCGTCTTTTTTAACAGCATTGACCCCTGGTGCCGTTTAAACAGAGTGGCAGAATATTTTTCAAGCTTCCAGTCCGGGACACCGCACTTGGGACACACTTGGACAAACCATTTATTCCTCAGCCATCTCCCAGCCCTGCTGTTGATGGAATTGGTGATGGAAAATTCCTTGTTGCAATGGGTTACGAGCAGAGCGGTATTCCCCTGGACTTTTATTGAGCGAACCCCATGAAGTTGTCCGGTCCTGGACGGCCACAATTTGATCCGGTCGATGAGGTTGAAAATACGTACCCGTTTTCGATAAAATCTTTTTCTAGCCGGGGTTACTTTTTTTTCTTCCATTGCCATTCAATCAAAATTAAAGTGTTGTAAATGGCGGAGAGCCCGGGAGTCGCACCCGGCTGCACGGATTTAGAGTCCGTGTGATCCCATCCGATCCACCCTCCGTAAAAAAACTTTTTTCTTATACCATTCGCTTGTGAGTTCATCAATACTAAAACCCAGGCGAAACCCCGGGGACAAGATATGGAAAAGAGTAAATTATAAAATCACACTCGAGTATAAAATTTAACTTGACTCTAAAAACAATTTAAAGTACGAATTCCAGATGACAAAATTCAGCACTCTCCCCCTGAGGGAACGAAAACAGTCCAGAACCCGGCTTGCTATATTTGATGCTGCAAAAACCCTATTGTCGGAAAAAGATCTGGCAAAAATAAAAGTGGAAGAGATCTGCGAACAAGTGGATATTTCCCGGGGCACTTTTTTTAGTTATTTTACCAGAAAAGTGGACATCATCATCTATGCCATCCGACTGTGGAGTATTGAATTAGGATGGCAGGTTTCCCAAACACCCGAGCAAAATCTTGGCCTTCCCTTTATCAAGGTTTTATTTAATTCAATGGCCCAGGGCATGAAAGATAATCCCATTTTCTGGAGGGAACTGATGGCGCTAAAGGTTTCTGAACCCAGAACCATCCACCGTTTGAACCAGAACGAAATCTCCATGGTCACAAAGGCAGACAGGCTTTTGAGGTTCCCAGACAAGCCGGGTATAGAAGATATTCCCGAAGGGACCATCGTGACCTATTTCAGGAAAAATCTTTTTATTGCCATTGAAAAAAAAGAGCTCCCACGTAACACGGATATTGAGGCTACCCTGATATCCTTAACCAGCATTCTCTATGGTGTTCCCATGATGCTGGCCGGTTACACAGATTTTGAAACACTGCCAGCAGAATATGAGCGACAATTGAATATTTTCTGGACCGGGCTACGGACAATTTCCGCCCGGGCTTCGGGCCATTTCAGACCAAGCCAATAAACAACATGGGAATCCCCCTATTTAAGGGTGATCGGATAAAAAACTAAAAAGGAGTTGGAATATGGAACAGAGTTTTATGCCCTACATCGGCAGTTTTTTTTGGATGTCGCTATTGCTTTTAGTTGGAATTTTATTGCGCGCAAATATAAAAATATTTCAAAAATTTTTGTTCCCTTCTGCCATTATTGCAGGATTTCTGGGGTTCATCCTCATGTCCCTTGGCTGGGTGGGCATGCCCATTGCCGGTAAATGGGAGAGTATTCCCCAGAGCACCTTTACCATGATCACCACCCATTTGTTTGCCTTTGGATTTGTGGGCATCGGATTAATGAGCGGTGACAGCGGACAGAAGGGAAAGGGAAAAGAGATATTAAAGGGGGCGCTTTGGATGACCTTTTTATTTTTAGGCATGCTCTATCTCCAATCTGTTATCGGTGTTCTGGTAATGATGGGGTGGGAAGCCGCTACAGGAGAAGGCCTCACTTCTGCCGTGGGGTTTTTAGCCGGTCACGGTTTCACCCAGGGCCCGGGCCAGACCCTGGCCATTGCCGGGGGATGGGAAAAAATGGGATTGGCAGACTGTGTCAGCATCGGCCTTGCCTTTTCAGCCGTTGGTTTTTTTGTGGCCGCATTGGTGGGGGTTCCCATTGCCAACTGGGGAATCAGAAAAGGATATACCACCCATTCAACCCAGACCATGTCCAAGGATTTTCTTGCGGGCATGGAACCCACAGCCAAAAGTCCGGGACTGTTTCATATTACCCACAGCAGCAATGTGGATTCAATGTCCTATCATCTGGCCATAATGGGTCTGGTATATCTACTGGGATTCGGACTCAGTTACCTGCTTCGGTATTATCTTTTTCCAAAGGCGCTCTGGGGTGCCACCTTTGGTTTTATTTTTGCCTGGGGGCTGGTCATGGCAATTGTATTCAGAAAAATATTAAATGCCATGGGCGGGGGAAAGTTCATTGATGAAAATACCCTGCGGCGCCTCACCGGAATCACCGTGGATTTCATGGTGATTTCGGTCATGATGGCAGTCCAGGTCAATACCCTGCAAAAATATATGGTACCCTTTTTGATAATAACCGGGATCATGAGTGTGGTCACACCGGCTGTGATCATGTTTTTAGGACGACGGGTGGGCAAATTTGGATTTGAAAGAAGCCTGGTCATGCTGGGGTATTGTACGGGAACCGGCGCCAGCGGTCTTTTGCTTCTCCGCCTGGTGGATCCTGAATTTAAGACAACCGCCGCCGTTGAAACCGGTTTAATGAATATTTTTGCCCTGCTGACCCTGCCCCTGCTTTTCCTGATATTTCTCATGCCCAAATATGGATTGGCCTATTTGCTCAAGGTTGAAGTTATTTTCGGAATTATCATGTTTCTGACTATTTTTGTTTTGCACAAACTCAAGTATTTCGGATCCAGACAATATTAATCGGAGAGGTTGAATTATGAAGGCAACTATCACCCTATTTTCCGCAAAAAAGATCATCACCATGAATCCGGCCCATCCCGAGGGAACGGCGGTGGCTGTTCACGATGGTCTGATCCTGGGAATGGGTGCCCTGGATGAATTAAAAAATTATGGGCCCTATCAAATAGACGACACCTTTAAAAATAAAATATTAATCCCGGGGTTGATCGAAGCCCACAGCCATATTGGAGAAGGAACCCATTGGAAATTTCCCTATATCGGATACTATGACCGATTGGGACCTGACAACAGAAAATGGCAAGGGTTAACATCGTTTGACGACGTTTTAAAAACGTTGAAAAAACTGGATGAGAATATGCCCGATCCGGCTGAGCCGTTGGTTGTGTGGGGATTTGATCCCATTTTTTTTGAAAACCAATGGCTGAACCGCTCCCATCTTGACCAGATCTCCACCATCCGGCCGATCTTTGTCTTTCATGTGAGCGATCATCTGGCAACGGTGAACACCGCTTTGATGTCCTTGATGAACATCACCCGGGAGATGGATGTTGTCGGACTTGATAAGGATGCAGCAGGGGAACTCACCGGCGAATTGCAGGAACCCTATGCCCTGAGGCTTGCCGGTGATATTTATGACAGCATTGCCGACGGCAATGAAAGTGATGAGAACTGGCAGACCTACGGTATCCAGGCAAAGAATGCCGGCTGTACAACCATTGCGGAGATGGCCTATGGCAGTCCCGGTGACCAGGCTGCTGTCAATCGGTTAAAACGGCTCATGGACAACCCTGGTTTTCCGGTTCGTGTGGTCCAGTTATACCTTCCCCTGCTCCATGGGGTGGAAGACCATGATCAAGCCGCCCTCTGGGTGTTGAAACAACGAAAGCAAGGTACAAAAAAACTAAATCTTGGCATTGTAAAATATTTTCTGGACGGCTCCATCCAGGGGTTTACGGCCCGGCTCCGGGCCCCGGGGTATCACAATGGCAATCCCAACGGGATCTGGCTGACACCTCCGGACAAGATGTTTCAAACCCTGCTTTCCTATCATAAACACGGGTTGAGTATGCATTGTCACTGCAACGGGGATGAAGCCGTGGATATTTTTCTGGATGCCGTGGAAAAAGCAATGGCAACGGTTCCCTGGATGGACCACCGTCACACCATCCACCACAGCCAGGTGACAAGTTCCGCCCAGTACCGTCGCATGGCCAAACTGGGGGTATGTGCCAATATTTTTTCCAATCATATTTATTATTGGGGAGACAAACATTACGAAATCACCCTGGGACCTGCCAGGGCTTGCGGCATGGATGCCTGCCGCACGGCCAAACAGATGGGGGTGCATTTTTCCGTGCATTCCGATGCGCCCATAACCCCCATCAGCCAGCTCCACTCCATGTGGGCTGCAATAAACCGGCAAACATCTTCGGGGCGCACCCTGGGGGAGAATGAAAAACTTGCAATCTACGATGCATTGAATGCAGTCACCCTTGATGCGGCATACACCTTGAAGATGGACCAGAATATCGGCAGTATAGAGCCGGGAAAATATGCCGATTTTACGGTACTGGAAGAAGATCCCTTTGAAGTAGATCCCTTGAAAATAAAAGATATCCCTGTGTGGGGAACGGTGCTGGGGGGTAAACCCTTTCCTTCAGCCCCAGACACAAATAATGATCAATAGACCCAATATTATAGGAGACATATCAGCCCTATGGAAAAAACAATTTATATCAATGCCGATGTGGTTACCATGGATGAGAGTTGCGAATCAGCCCGGGCCTTTGGGGTTCTTGGTGACAGGTTTGCCATGGTTGGCAGTGAACAAGAGGTAAGGCTTTGGGGGGGAAACAAGGCAGCCTGCATTGACCTTGCAGGCCAGACAGTTCTGCCCGGGTTGATTGAAACCCACAACCATTTGTCTTTTTTCAGTTTGCGCATGGATCATGTGGATTGTTCCACCCCGCCCAATACAAAGATTGGCCAGGTTCTTGAAAAGCTCAAAGACCGGGCAATACAGATTTCCAAGGCAGACTGGGTCTTTGGCTGGGGCTTTGACGACACCCTTATTGATGACAACCGGCATTTGAACCGGGATGAGCTGGATAAAATTACCACGGATCACCCTGTGATCGTATCCCATACCAGCGGCCACCTGGGCTATGTGAATTCACGGCTATTGGAAATGCTGGGAATTGACGACACCACCCCCGATCCCGAGGGCGGAGAGATCCACAGGGATGGGGCGGGCCGGGCCACGGGCCTGCTCAAGGAAACCGCGCTGTTCCCCGTCATGGGATTGTTTCCCAAGCCAACGGCCCGGGAAATCAAACCCCTGCTGGAAAGGGGGGCGGCAATGGCCAATCAAAACGGGGTTACCGGCATCCATGATGCTGCCATCGGCATGGAGGGTGCCGGACCGGAAGTGGTTCAAGCTTACCAGGAACTGGCCCGGGAAAACAAATTGGGGGTAAGAAGCTATCTCACCCTTTTAAATACCCTCTTCGACCAATACCAGGCCCTTGGCATGGGAAGCGGCTTTGGAACCGACAGGGTCAAAATAGGGTCGACAAAACTTCTCCAGGATGGTTCTCTTCAGGGCCACACCGGATGGCTTTCCAAACCCTATCATGACCGACAAAAAGAGGGTCATGTCAGCCAGTCCATCATGGGTCAGGAAGCCTTGGATGAATTGGTTGAAAAATATCACAGCACAGGAATGCAGATAGCGATCCACGGCAATGGGGATGCTGCAATTGAATCCATTATCCTGGCCGTTGAAAAGGCCCAAAAGAAATATTATCGAAAGGACCCCCGCCATCTGTTGATTCACTGCCAGACCGTTCGGGAGGATCAGATTCCCCGGATGAAGGCCGCAGGAATCATGCCCAGTTTTTTCATCCAGCATGTTTATTATTGGGGGGACCGTCACCGGGATATTTTTCTGGGGCCGGATCGGGCAGCCAGGATGAACCCTTTGGCCTCTTCACTCAAACACGGGGTTATCTTCACCCTGCATTCAGATCTGCCCATTACCCCCATGGAACCCCTACACGCCATCCACACGGCAGTGAACCGGACAACCAGGAATGGTCAACAACTGGGGCCCGAGCAGTGTATAAGCCCTGTGGATGCCCTCAGGGCTTATACCACCTGGGCTGCCATCGCGGGTTTTGAAGAAGAGATCAAAGGCTCCATTACCCCGGGAAAACTGGCAGACTGGGTAGTGGTTTCCGATAATCCCCTGACGGTTCAGCCCGAACATATCAAACAGATACAGGTAATAGAAACCGTGGTGGGCGGGAAAAGTGTTTATGCCAGGCAAAACCAACCCAAATAAACCTGGCCAAACAAACCAGGCAGAATAGTTCGACCTGTGAGGATGTCTGTTAGCTGTTAGCATAGTTTGAACAAAAACCTGTTACAAGGAATTTACCATGGAGCCCCGAGTCAAAATATTTACCGGACAAAATATCATTACCATGCACCCGGAACACCCTTATGCCACGGCAGTGGCAGTAAAGGATGGAAAGATTCTCGGGGTGGGGAAATTGCCGGAACTGGAATATTGGTTAGGCCGGTCCGCCTTTCCGGATTATGAAATAGACCGGCAGTTTCAAGACAGGGTGCTCATGCCCGGGCTTGTGGATGCCCATACCCATGTGGAGATCCAGGCCTTTATCTACAGCGGCCATTTTGTGGCCCAGATTCCCTGGCCGGATCCAATGGGCGGCTTCTTCCCGGTTTATCCCACCAAGACAGACGTGATGAACCGGTTAAAAGAACTGGATCAAACCCTGGCACCAGGCCAGCCCATCTATGCCGTGGCCTACGACGAAAACAGGGCAGGAAATCTGACTTTAGGCGATCTGGATGCCATTTCCTTAACCCGGCCCATTCTGGTTTCCAACCTGGTCTTCCATCGGTTTTGGGCCAATACCCCCCTGCTGGAAAAAGCAGGTGTTTTTGAAAATAAACTGCCCCGGGGGATTCAAACCGATGAAAAGGGAAAACCCGACGGCACCTTGATTGAGATGGCCGGCCTCATGGCTGTAATATCGGCCCTGCCCGATTTTTTTAATGAAATTGAAAAAAAAATAGACCATATCCTGCCGTTGTTCACTGCCGCCGGCAACACCACGGTCTGTGATGCCGCCCTGGGTGGATTCGGGCTGGACCTTTCCCTGAATATTTTTAGACCTATTTTTGCAAGGAATGATATCGGGCTTCGTATGGTGGGACTTCCCTGGGCACCTGGGGTGATCCAGCAGAAGGGATCAATGGAAGATTTCATTGAACAGGTCAAAAAGGAAAAATTAGAGGATTCGGATCAATTCAGGATAGGGGCGGTCAAATTGTACACCGACGGTTCTCTTATTTCCAAAACAGCCCCCCTTAGCTGGCCCGGATACTGGGACGGTACCCCCCAGGGGAGGATGGCCTTTGAATCCCAGACCATCCACAACTGGATTATTGCCCTTCACAGGGAAGGGATTTCCACGGTGACCCATACCAATACCGAGCTTGGCTGCCAGATTGTTCTGGATGCCGTAAAGGAAGCCCAGAGTATCTGCTCTCGCCCGGATATCCGCCACCGCATGGATCATTGCTATACCATTACCGAGGCCCAGTTAAGACAGGCCAAGGCTTTGGGGGTGAACATCCAGTTTTTTACACCCCAGCTGTATTATTATGGGGAATCCCACATGAAGTTGCTGGGGCTGGACAGGTCTCGTCATCTGACCCCCATTGGAACGGCCAAAAGACTCGGGGTGTCCTGGGGATTTCACAATGATCCCCCCGGCACTCCCCAATTGCCCTGGGTTGGTGCCCATTCGGTGATCAACCGTTTGACCCGGGAAACCAATACCCTGTTGGGACCCAGCCATTGTGTATCTGTTGAAGAGGCGCTTAGGGCAATGACCATTGAAGCCGCTTTTCAAATGCACCTGGACCATGAAATCGGCTCCATTGAGTCGGGGAAAGCGGCTGATTTTTGTGTACTGGAAAAAGATCCTTTTACAATGGATCCCCTTGATATCAAGGAGATGCCGGTGTGGGGGACTATTTTTGGCGGGGTTCCCCAAAAAGCCCGTTAATTTTTCTTGGTGATCCTGTGGTCAGGTGATGGATGAGATGATGAAATTGCCAAAACTTTTCTAATCATTGCAGCAATTTCTCTTCGAATAACGGGTTTTAAAACATAGCCCTGGATGCCCAATTCTCTGCTCTTTTTTGGGTTTATCTGATCACTGAAACCCGTACAGATTACAACGGGGATATTGGGTCTTATGGCTTTGATTTCATTGGAAAGCTGGATGCCTGTCATATCCGGCATGGTCATATCGGTAATCATTAAATCAAATTTATCCGGGTCTGCCTTAAAATTGTTAAGGGCATCCATACTCCCGGCCCAGGCGGTTACATGATACCCCAACCGTTCAAGCACCTTCTTTTCCATTTTAATAATTGCCGGCTCATCATCCACAAGCAAAATTCTTTCGGTACCGCCTTGAATTGGCTCGGATTGATCCGGGCTATCATTTTTTGTTTCTTTTTCCATGATGGGCAGGTAGACGTGAATTTGGGTCCCTTGGTCCGGTTCGCTATAAACATGGATGTCACCCTTGCAAATTTTAACAATTCCCTGGACGATTGAAAGTCCCAGACCGGTTCCCTTACCGGTCTCTTTTGTGGAAAAATAGGGGTCAAAAATTTTTTCCATATCCTCCTTTTGAATGCCTTTTCCCGTATCCATCACTTTCAGGCGTGCATATTTGCCAGGAAGTAAGGAAAAAGAGCCAGTACCAGGGGGGAGGGATTCAATTTTAATCTCTTCCAGTGCAATCCTTAATTGTCCACCGGATTCCTGCATGGCATGATATGCATTTGTGACAAGATTCATGATCACCTGGTAAATCTGTCCTTTGTCCGCAACCACCATTCCACAGTCAGAATTTATATCGATCTGGATATCTATGGTTTTTGGAAGTGAGGATCTCAGCAATTTAAGCGCTTCCCTAAGAACTGACTGAAGTCTGACCGGCTCAAGTGCCTGATCCCCTTGTCGGCTGAAGGCAAGGATCTGCTTGACCAGATCCCTTGCCCTGAAAGCGGCCTGGAGAACTTCGGCAATATTCTCTTGTTCCGGGCTATTCTGGGGAAGATCCTCTTGAAGCATTTCAGCAAATCCAATCAACGGATAGAGGATATTATTAAAATCATGGGCAA
The DNA here is from genome assembly GCA_016744295.1 of Desulfobacteraceae bacterium. Classification (GTDB taxonomy): domain Bacteria; phylum Desulfobacterota; class Desulfobacteria; order Desulfobacterales; family Desulfobacteraceae; genus NBML01. Next base: position 80,809 of record JADGEQ010000025.1, read on the forward strand.
TACCGCCAGCCAGAGTGCCGATGGATTCCATCTTTTGTGCCTGGCGAAGCTGACCTTCCAGTTTTTCCCTTTCCGCCTCTGCCTGTTTTCGCGCACTAATATCCTGCACTATTCCATCATACAGGGTGACCTTTCCCTCTTGATCAAAATGGGCACGGGTACTGGTCGACACCCAGATCTCAGATCCATCTTTGCGTTGGGCTCTGAGCTCATAGTTTTCCACCTTCCCTGAGGCCTGGAGAATCTTCTGATACTGCGTTCTATCTTCCAGATTAACATAGAATTGGGAGGCAATATCTGTAATTTTGTCGATGACCTCCTGGGAAGATTCATACCCCAACATCTTGGCAAAGGCAGGGTTGACACTTATAAACTGCCCATCGGGAGAGCTTTGAAAAAAGCCTTCCACAGCATTTTCAAAAATACCGCGATATTTTTTTTCGTTTTCAATTAAATTTTTTAAATTATTTTTCAGATTATCCTGCATTTCATTGATTGCCCCAACAACTTCATCTAATTCATCGGTCTTTTTTGATTTTCCCCGGTTTCGATTCAAATGAAATTTTTCAAATGACATTCCGATATCAAGATCTCTCAGCCACCTGGAAAGGGAATAAAGATGGCGGGTGAGCAGATATTGGAATATCAGCAAGGTAAATCCGGAGACGAGAAATGTCTTGACCGCATTGCCAAACAAAATGGTCATGGCTTTGCCCAGCAGACGCGCATAAATATGATCAAGACTGACCACCACCTCCAGAATACCGATTTTAATATTTTTTCCCTTATGCAGGTATATCAATGGAAATATTTTTGTCAGAATATTTTTTGACACAATGGAACCGGCAACCCAATCATCCCCTTCATCCAGAAGGATTCGAACATGCTCCATATCCGGCAGGTTCAGTATTCCGTTAATCTGTGTTTCAATCTGTTGAACATCATAAAGCCAGGCACTGGTGGTAATACTTTTCAGATAACTCTCCCTGATCAACCCTTCATATTTGTTGACTCTTTTTATATCAACCCGGTAGTCGATGTAGAGTTGCAACGCGGTTGTGACAAGGGTGATCAGGGAACTGAACACTACCAGGGCGATGACCAGGGTATATCCAATCTTGGTTTTCATTGGGCGAGGGCCTTGTTCATTGCTTGTTTCCGAATTTTGCTCATTTCTCCGTTTTCGCTCATTTCCTTGAATACGGATTCAAGTTGAAGGACCAGGTCTCTATTTTTTTTATGGACAAAATGGAATAGGGGCGCCACCAAAAGTGGCTCACCAATCACATGAAGCTTTGCGCCCTTGTGATGTTGATTTATCTCAATTTTTCCTGCATCAAGACCGGCCACCGCAATATCAATCCGATCTTTTGCCAGCAACATGAACAGCTGGACCATATCCTTTACAATAACCCGGTCCAGTCCTTTTGTGCCGATATCAGAGTATCGGATACCCCCGATGATGCCAACACTCAACCCTTTCAACTCTTCCCAGGATTGAATGTTTCGTTCAATTTTTTGGGTAAAGACCACCCCTTTGAACAGGGTAACCGGTGTTAAGATTTGTATCAAATTGGTAAATTTTTTATCCGTTCCATCAATTCGCGCCAGGTCTCCGTCGGTTTTGCCTGAATTTGCCCATTCCAAACCACGCCTTGCCGGCAGGTCAATAAATTCGACGTCAATCCCAATTTTTTCATAGGCGACACGAACCACCCTTTTGGCCAATTCATGGGTCTGCTCGTTTTCAATTGCAGAGATGGTGAGTTTTCCCCTTGGATTCTGCTGCCCAAAAACAGGAGAGACCATCATTGACAGCATCCCTATTCCAAGAACCCAGATGGAAAATTTAAGATTTGTCATTTTGTGCATTTTTAATTTTTTCCCAGTTAAAATTGTGGCGCCCCCGATGCTGAAAGGCGTCAATAAAAGAGAGGCCACCAGGGAATGATATTCCGACAGATTCAGTCACAATCGTACTACACTATATATGCCAGGAGAAAACAAAATTAACAATAGCCCGAACAAAGAATCTCGCCTAGGAGGATTTGCCTGGTAAAAAAGTCACAAGCCCAAGACTGATCAGGGAAACAATAAAGATGCTTATAAAGGCTGAATAAACCCCGTTTGCCACGGCTTCCTGGAGAATTTTACCGGCCCCTTCCGGAATCATGGCCTGGAACTCTGCCTGGAACAGGTTTTCAATACTTTCCTGCAGCCTGGCCAGAACGGCTTGGGGCAACTGGCTGCCGGCCCCTTCCAACCGGTCCATTAGACGGGCCGTGACAAGTCCCCCGCAAAGGCCCACCCCGATAGTGCCCCCCAGGGTTCTGGAAAATTGGTGAAAGGAGGTGGCAACCCCCAAATCCTCAGGTTTCAGGCTGTCCTGGACAATGAGCAGGGTGGAAAGGGTGATAAACCCCATACCAAAGCCCACCACCTGGAAAACCCAAAAGCTATGGACCAGTGAGGTCTCCCTGGAAAATCCCAGGGTCAGGCCGGTGCCTAGTACCATGAGGAGCACCCCGGCCAGTGTGGCCCGCTTCTGACCTGCCCAGTGCATCATACGGCCAATAAGAAGAGATCCCAGGGACCAGCCAAGGCTCAGAGAAAGCATGGCATATCCCACCTGGAGCGGGGTGCTTCCAAGGGCCCCCTGGAGAAACAAAGGCGCATAGGCAAACAGGGCAAAGGTGGAAAAACTGGCGCAAAAGGCAATGATGTTGCCCAGGGCAAATCCCGGAACTTTAAAAAATTTAAAATCCAAAATCGGATCCTTTGCCCTTTTTTCCGCTATATAAAATCCAATTCCCAACAAAAGGGTCACCCCTGCCAAAAGGATAAACTGGCCGGAATCCCAGGCCAGTTCCCGGCCCCCCACCATCACCAGGGTTAAAAGACCCAGGATAAATCCGGACATGCAGAATATCCCTGCCCAGTCCAGATTGACCTGTCCGGGTTTTTCCCTGAATTCTTTGAAGAAATAAATTATGCCAACCCAGGAAAGGATTCCCAGGGGCAGATTCATTAAAAAGATCCAGCGCCAGGAAAAAAAGGTCACGATGAAACCGCCCAGGGTGGGGCCGATAAGGCTTGATATTCCCCAGACAGAACTGGCAAGGGAGAGGGTCTTTGCCCGCTGGCCCGGCAAAGCGACATCGGACAAGACCACATAGACCAGGGCAAAAATACCCCCGGCCCCTATGCCCTGAAAGACCCGGGCTCCAATCAGAAAAACCATGGAGGGTGATATGCCGGCTGCCACCGAGGCCAGGACAAAAAGGCCGATGGAAAACAAAAATAACTTTTTTGTGGCAAACAAATCGGAAAGCTTACCAAAAACGGGCAGGGAAACAGCCCTGGCAAGAAAATAGGCCGAGTAAACCCAGGCGTAGAGATGAAGCCCTCCCAATTCAGTAATGATGGTGGGCATGGCAGCAGACATGACCAGGGCATCCAATGCCCCCAGAAATAATGCCAACAATGCCGCACCAATAATCCATCCTTTTCCCCGGTCCTTCTTGCCCATCAAATTGTTTATGGAATTATTTTTGGTATTTGCTGTGGTATTCATTTTCCGACCCAATCTCCTTATATCGATAGAATAGATATCTCAACCTTCGGTCATGAGTAATATCACAAAATGATATATAAATTTTCGAAATATTAAAGCTGACATGGTAACTGAATGAGTGCAAAAATCGTAACCGAAGATGAAATTATAGTAATTATAACGGTTTCCATCTGGGTTGTGTTTAAAATATGCTTTAAAATCCAAGCTGTTATGTTTTGGCACACCCATTGCAAACTAAAATAGAAATCTTGATATCCAAAGAATTCAGACAGGTATCAACTAATAACCATTAATTAAAGGAAAAAAACATGAAGAACACCTCGGCAACTATCCTCATTCTCAGCCTGATGGTCGCAGTAACCTGTATGGGTACAGCTTGTGCTAAAAAAAATCTGATCACGGACCCGGCTACCACTGAAATGAATGAAGAAAAAAAACCGGAAACCGTTATGGCGCCAGACGTTCCGAAAATTGAGGAAAATATAAAAATCACTGAGGAGAACCGAAGACTCGAAGCGGAAAGGGCCCTAGCGGCTAAACTTGAAAAAGAAGGCCGTGCCGCTGAAAAACGGGTTAAAGAAACAGCCCTCTTTATCAATGAAATCATTTATTTTGAATTTGACAGTTCCCAATTGAGTGACAAGGGAAAAGAACAGCTCAGGGAAAAGGCAGCCTGGATTGAGGCCAACTCTGAACCCCACATCACCATAGAGGGGCATTGTGACAGGCGGGGGACCGTTGAATACAACCTCGCGTTAGGAGAGCGCCGGGCGCTTTTCGTAAAGAAATATCTCATTGACCTTGGGGTGCCACAGAACAGGATGACCTGCTTGAGCTTTGGAGAAGAAAAACCTGTCAGCATGGCAGAGGACCAGCAAAGTCATGAAAAAAACAGGCGCGTAAAATTTAGAGTTCAGTAGAGAAGAAGAGATGGTTCCGGCACAATTGCCGGGACCATTGACTTGGTTGAAGCGATTACGAGGAAACCGGATTCATGCAAGAGATATTGCAAGAATTTGCCGATTCCGATGTTTTTGACTAGGCGCCATTGTCAATGGCGCAGCGGATGGCCTCTGCCATATCCAGCTTGACCACGGGTTTTAAAATATAACCCTGGATTCCCATCTCCCGGCTTTTCTCTTTGTCAACCTGGTCGCTAAAGCCCGTGCAAATCACCACGGGAATTTTGGGTCTGATTTTCCGTATCTCTTTGATCAGCTGGATACCGGTCAGGCCTGGCATGGTCATGTCGCTGACGAGAAGGTCAAAGGATTCGGGTGATCTTGAAAATGTTTTCAGCGCATCAACACTGTCTGTATGGGCAGTGACACAATAGCCCATGCGTTCAAGAACCATTTTTTCCATCCGGACAATAGCCTTTTCATCGTCCACCAGCAGGATGTGTTCGCTCCCCCCCGGGATGGGAGGACTGGCTGTGATGCTTTGCGCCCTGACCCCCTGTTTAAAAACAGGGATATAAACATTGATATTTGTACCCTTCTTGGGTTCACTGTAAACCCGGATTGCCCCATTATTGTTTCGCACAATTCCAAGGACCACGGACAGCCCGATTCCAGAACCTTTTCCCACTTGTTTTGTCGTAAAATAGGGATTAAATATTTTATCCATGAGGTTTTTTGGAATCCCCATCCCTGTGTCGGAAATCATTAATTGTGCATACTCACCCGGACGCAATTCCGGGAAATCGATTTGATCCGCGTCTATAATAACTTTTTTAAGCACCAGGGTAAGCTTGCCACCGGTAATTTCCATGGCATGGAATGAATTGGTGACAAGATTCATAACAATCTGATGTATTTGAGTGGGATCCGCAAAAACGGTGATTTCATCCCGGCAAATCTCATTTTTGATATCAATGGTTGAGGGAATGGTTGACCGGAGTAATTTTAATGCCTCTTCTATAACATGCTGAAGAATAATCGGTTTTTTGTTCTGGTCACCGGGGCGGCTGAAAATCAGAATTTGCTTGACCAGATCCTTTGCCCGAATGGCAGCCCCAAGGATCTCATCAACATTGTCCAGTAGGGGGCTGTCCTTGGGCAGATCCTCCTTCATCAATTCGGCGAATCCCAGCAGGGGGGAGAGAATATTATTAAAATCATGGGCAATACCGCCGGAAAGTGTTCCAATGGCCTCCATTCTCTGGGCCTGCTGCAGTTGTTTCTCAATCTTTTTGCGCTGGGTGATATCTTCCAGGGTGGCAATCACTTGGGTGGGGTTTTGACCCGGATTGACCGGATTGAAGACAACCCTGAGATACCGGGCTCTCTTTCCTGTCACAGAGATATATTTGTCTTCAAATACCGCAACATTTCCGGCAAGGGCCTGCTTTATGATGGCCTGCATCTTCGGGGTGCTCTGTCGGGCCGTATTAAAACCCATCAATTTTTCCCGGGTGGATCCCATAATGTTGACAAAGTTATCATTAAAATTGACCATGGTTCCCTGGGCATCAAAGAAGATCATCCCCAGGGGAGAGTTTTCAAAGATAACCCTGTGACGCAATTCACTTTCTTTTAATTTTTCTTCTGAATGTTTTCTGTTCGTCACATCCCGGACCACCCCTTCCACCCCAAGATGCTTGCCATTCAGGTCCTTATAAAAATGAGCGTTGGTGGCAGCCCACCATGGGGAGCCGTCTTTTCGTTTCAAAAGCGCTTCAAAATCATTTACCTCCCCTTTATCTGTCAGCAGGGCTAAAAAATTTTTTATCGTAACCTCATCCACCTGAAATAAGTGTGCCAGTTTAATTCCCAGGGTCTCCTCCTCCCTGTAGCCGGATAATTTAAACACAGACCTGGAGATAAAAACAATGCGGCCCTCCGTATCTGTACGGTAGATAATATCAGGAGAATTGTCCAGAAGGCCGCGGCATTTTGTTTCACTCTCCAATAATTTTTCCTGGACTTGTTTTCGTTCCTTTATTTCCTTTTGAAGGATTTCATTATTCTGCATCAGATCAAGGGTATGTTTTCTGATTGCTTTTTCCAGATGATCTTTTTCCGCTACTTCCCTTGGCAGCCATCGGAACAGCAGGATGGCAATAACCAGGATGGCGGCAACCACATTTATGATTTTGGGAATAAACACCATTTCCGGGCGAATCAGAATTGTGTGCACCGATTTTGGCAAAAAACCGGCCAGAGCTGTGTACCAAGCCCCGAAATAAACACTTTCAAAAAGGGTCCGGAATGCATCAATGGCTAAAATAATTAACAGGAGGAACAGCAAACGGTCCTTCACCAGAGATGACCTGAGTTTTTTCAGGTAGAAGACCAGGATAAAGGACCAGACAAGAATCAGAATCCAATAGGTTAAAGGTGTTAATAAGGTAAAAACATTCATTTGCAATCCCTCATTATTTTGTTAAGACGCTTGGGCTCTATCTATTTTGAAATGATCAACAGGTGCCGAAATTTTAAAAAATAGACTGACTTTATCCAGGCCGATTTAATAGAGCGTTTTGCTTGGCTAACCTTGAGCTTTACCTTTACTTGAATCTTGAATTGTACCTTGAACTAATCTTGAATTAAACCTTGAGATTGATACAACACAATACACAGATTTCATAGTATTAACAATTAGGATCAATATGTCATCCTTTTTTTTGTCCCGATGATTGGATGCTGAATCTGGGATCCAGCTGGCTGATCCCCAACCCGCTTTTTTTTTCCACGGTTATCCGGGTGGCAATCCGTTCTTTCATGGCCTCCACATGGGAGATTACCCCGATCATTTTTCCGGCGGAGTTAAGACTGTCCAGGGCATCCAGGGCTGTTTCAAGGGTTTCGTTATCCAGAGAACCAAATCCTTCGTCCAGGAACAGGGAATCAATGCTGGTCTGGTTGGAGACCAGGTCTGACAAGGCCAGGGCCAGGGCCAGGCTCACCAGAAAACTCTCCCCGCCGGAAAGGGTTTTGGTGTCACGAACGATATCGGCCTGCCAGCTGTCCACCACCTCAAGGCTTAAATCTTCATTTATTTTCCGCTTGAGCAGATACCGACCGTGGAGGTGGTATAACCGCTTGTTGGCAAGAAAGAGCAAATGATCCAGGGTCAGCCCCTGGGCAAAGCGCCGGAATTTATCGCCGTCCCTGGAGCCGATCAGGCTGGACAGCCTTACCCATTGGTCATAAATTGCTGTTTGCCTATCAATGCCAGCACACAGGGAGGCATGGTTTTTTCTTTTTTCCTTGTCATCCCGGATGCGCTGGGAAATCTCTCCCTGGCGTTTGCCAATGGATTTAAGTTCCTCCCGGCTTTTTTCAAGAAAGTGGACAATTTTTTCCATGGGCTGGTTTGTCAGGGGGTTGGCAAGAAGGAGGTCCAGCTCTCTTTTTGTTTTTTCCGCCAGTGCCCTGGCCCTGTTTTCACCTTTCAGGAGGGCCTCTTTCAGGGATTCAAGTTCTTCCCGCTCTTTGGTTGTTATCAAGGCGGTTTGAAAGTTCTCCAGGGTTTTGAACCCCGTTTTTTCAAGGGTGAGTGTCCATCTTTTTTGACTCTGTTCCACCAGCAGGGCCAAATTTTGAATGTTTTTTTTCAGCTCTTCAATGCCCCCCCTGGCCTGGTTCACCCCTTTTTGTCCCAGTATTTTTTCCCCTTGGGCCCTGTCCAGGTATTCATCAGCCTTGGCCAGTTCCCGGGCAAGGCGATCTTGTTCCGTTTTTACTGATTTTTCTCCAAACAGCTGTTTTCGTTGGGATATTAGATCTGTTAATCCCGTGTGCAGGATGGCCAGTTGTCCGGCCAGCTCTGATTGCTGTATCAAGATTAGGCTTTTCTCTTGTTCGAGAAGAGAAAGATCGACCTGGATCCGGTCCTGTTCTTTTTGGGCTTCATCCCTTTGGGTTCGGGCGGTTTGCAATGCCCTCCAGAATTCTTGGTGCCGGGCAAGCCAGGAAGTCTGGCGGTCTGGCTGGGGGAGGGGGCTTGCGGGGCTTATCATTTCTCCCATGGTTTGTCCCAGGGTTTCTTCCAGGCCCAGAATCTCTTGTTGGGTTTGGGCCAATGTTGTCCCTATATCCGAACCATTTTGCCCCAGGACCTCCTGCTGTTTCTTCCCCATTTCCATCCGGTGTCGGGTTTCTTTTTCAGTGTCCCGGGCCTTTTGCAGAAGGGTTTCCCCCTTTTGGGTACGATGGCTGTTTTTATCCAGGTGTGCAAGTATACCCTTGATTTCCAGGGTGCGGGTTTCCTGACCATTTAGCCAGCTTTGGATCTCTTCCACATGACGCATGTCCATGGCAATGTTCAATTGTTGGCAGATCTTTTCCCAGGAGGTTTTGTGTATGGCAAAACTCTTTTCCAATGTTTTTCTTTGGATTTCGCAGGTGCCTACCCTGGCCTGGGTGCCGGCCATCTCCTGGCCAGCCCTTTGGAGATCCTTTGTTAATTGTTCCAGCTCTTTTTCTTTCTTTGATCTGCGCAAGCGGTTTTCCGAGATATCCAGGTGCTTGTACCTCTCTATGGCCGGATGTTCCTTAGATCCGCACAAGGGACAGGCTTCTTCTTTTGCAAGGCGATCCCTGTGCCGGGACAGGCTTATGATTCGCTCTTCCTGGGCAAGGATAATATCAAGATCAGCCAGCTGCTCCCGAATATTTTGTGTTGACAGGGTCAGTTCATTGACACTCTTTTCTGTTTTTTCCAGAATGGTTGAAAGATTATCCGACTGGTTCTTCAGTTTTTCCCTGGTTAAATTGTCTAGTTCAAATTGCTGGGAGATCCCCACAAGTTCCGTACGCAGGGAAGCTGCATCCGTCAGGCCTTCAAGCCGCTCCTGCCAGGTTGCCTGGGTTTCCTGCCCCAGGATGTCGATTTTTTCCCGATTCAGCAGTTCCAGCTGCTGGATCATTTTTGTTATCTCTTCCTGCTGCTGCTTGCCTGTTTTGGAAAGTTCGTCAATTTGCTTGTTTGCGGCAAGGGTCTGCTCCTTGTTTTTACTGGCGTTTAAACGGATTTCTGCCAGTTTTTTTGTTAAACTGGTTCGCTGGTCAAACAATGCCTCAAGCAGGGGTAGTCTTTCCCCCAGTCGTTCATGGGATGGATGCCGGGCAATATAGTCAGTTGCTTTTTCTAAACCTGTTCTGACCTGTTTTATTTGGGCTTCTTGAATGTGGTATTGTTTTAAAATTTCATCCAACCGACGGGAGATTTCTCTTTTTTGTTTTTCCAGGGCTGCAATCTGTTCTTTCTGTCCGGCAATTTGACTGTCCAGGGGGAGCACAGAATCTGTGATCAAATGTTCAACCCGACTTTGTTCTTCTTTGCACGTATGGACGGTTTTTTGGCAAATTTTTTCCTGGTCAATCACCTTGACCAGAGCTGCCTGGTTGATATTCAGATCTGTTGTCAGTTTATCAAGATCACCTATTTTGTTTTGGTGATCCCCCCGGGCCCGTTCAATGGCATCAAAGATCGGCTTGATCTCCAGGGCAGGCAGGGATGAGGCAAGGCGCTCCAGCTTTTTTTGATGCTGTTCCCTTTGGGCCACTGCATTTTCAACCCCCTTTGCAGCCTCTATTGCCTCTTTTTCCCAGGATTGCTTTTGGTTCAGCCATTGTTGTTTTTCTCCCAGGCTCCCGCTCTGGAATAAACACTCTTTTTCCAATCCTTCAAGGGTTGCAAGTTCCTGGGTCATCTTTTGTTTCGTCTCCCTGTCCAGCAACTCCACCACATCGGCCTTGGCAAGGAGCAGCTCCAGGGGTTTTTTTTCTTCTGTCATTCGCTGGTAGACCTGGCTGGAAATTTTTCCATAAATCTCAGTGCCGGTCAGCTCCTCCAGAAGTTCGGCCCTCTCATTGGCACTGGCATTTAAAAATGCTGCAAATCCGCCCTGGGCCAGGAGCATTGACTTGGTAAACCTGCCGAAGTCAAGACCGGTGATTTTTTTGATCTGTCTGAGTTTATCTGCAATCTGGCTTGAGATAATGGTGCCGGATCCATGGGCCAACTCCACATGGGGAGGCTGGAGTTTTCCGTCTGCCTGATTCCGAGCCCGGCGCTGGGACCAGAAGGCCCGGTATTCTTTTTTTCCCACGGAAAACTGAACCTCTGCCAGGCAGTCCCCGGTGTGCCGGGTCATGATCTCATTGCTTCCCGAAGAGACGGACAGCCTTGGTGTCTGGTGGTAAAGGGCCAGGCAGATGGCGTCCAGGATAGAGGTTTTGCCGGCACCGGTGGGACCTGTGATGGCAAAAAGGCCCTGGTCCCTGAATTCCGGAGCGGTAAAATCAATTTTCCACTCCCCCTTCAGGGAATTGATATTTTTAAATCTTAAGCTGAGAATTTTCATGGCAGGTCTCCTTGTTCAACCTGGACAAGAATTTCTTTAAACAGCGCCACCAACCTGTTTTTTTCCTGATCCTCCATCTCTTCCGATGCCAGACGCCGTAAAAATACCTCATTGGGTTTCAGTTCCTCCAGTTTCTCTTTGGATAGAGATTCCAGGGTTGATCCAAGTGAGTTTCGTTTTCTGCGGATACGCAGCAATTCAATGGGCTTGTCTTCAATCATTGCCTGGATCCGGTTTAAAAGATCGGTGAGGTAGTCATCTGTTGCAACTTCCACCTCCAGCCACAGGGCTCGACCTCCTTTTGGCGGTGGCAGTTCGCTGATTTTTTTTTCAATCTGTGCAAGATCCCCTTCCAGACAGACAAGTGTTCTGAAACAGGGAATTTCCACTTCTGTGATCTTTTCAAGAGCCCCTTCTTTAAAATCCACCTGGAGAACCTGTTTGGCCCGTTTTACTTCGTCAAAACTCAAAGGGATGGGAGAACCTGAATATCGGATATGCGTCATCCCTTTGATGGTCTGTCCGCGATGGAGGTGGCCCAGGGCAATGTAATCGGCACAGGGAAATTTAGCGGCTGGAAATGCATCCAGAGAACCAATGTAAATCTCCCTCACAGATTCCGACCCTTTTCCCCCCACAACGGTCAAATGACCCGTGGCAATTATGGGCAGGGTATCCTTTCCCTCCATTTCATCCCTGAGATCACAGGCGGCTTCAAATATCCTGGTGTAAAGCGCTGAAATTGCCTGGATCAGTCCCTGCTTTTTATCCTGGCCGGATTGGCCTGCACAGCTTGTGACAATCTCCCTGGGCCGGATAAAGGGAATGGCACATAAAATGGCACCGGGCACCCCTTTGCCATCCTTTAACACCATAACATGGTCCTGGGAATTGGGGGTGACACTTCCGATTACCCGGGTGTTTAAACAGGCCAGAAGCTCCCTGGCCTCGTTTAGGGTGGCAGCGGAATCATGGTTTCCGCCAAGGATAACCGTTGTGGTGCAGCAGGTGTTTTGGAGGGAGACAATAAAGTCATTGTACAGGGTTCTTGCATAGCTGGGAGGGGTGCCGGTGTCAAAAATATCACCTGTCACCACCAGGGCATCTGCCTCGGATTGGATGATGAGGCTGCCAAGCCAGTCCAGAAAAGCCCTGTGTTCTTCTTCCCGGCTTTTTCCCATGAAATGCTGGCCCAGGTGCCAGTCCGAGGTGTGTATAATTCGCATTATTTAAGGTCTTTGAGGTTTATTTCCAATTTATATTCCGAAGAGTCAGGATCCAGTTTTACCCCGAAACCCAATTTTTGTCCCAGGGTCAGCATGGGAGTGTTGGTGGATATGACCGGGCCGTAAATCTGCTTGATGCCATATTTTTGGGCGCTGACCAAGGCCCGCTTGAACAGAACGTATCCAATGCCTTTCCGCTGCCAATTGTCGGCCAGAACCAAGGCAAATTCGCCTTTTTCCCCGGCAGGATGAAAGATGATCCGGGCCACCCCGGCCATTTTTTTGTTTTCGCCCTGGCCTGCAAAGGCCACCAGGGCAATTTCCCGGTCATAGTCTATCTGGGTCAGCTTGATGAGCAGTCTTTTTGAAATTCGTTTGATGGGTGAAAAAAACCGCAGGTAAACGGTTTCAGGAGACAGATCGGAAAAAAGCCCGATCATCTGGTCGGCGTCCCCGGGGCGCACCGGCCGCATGAAAATTTTCTCGTTGTCCCGGGTAACAAATTCAGATTCCTGCCACCAGGGATAGGGGCTAATGACCAAATGACCGGCGGACTGAACAGATGTCCGACCCACCACTGCCGCAGCGCAGGCCACCATTATTCGTCCCTTTTTAACCTGGATGGGATTTAGATCCAATCGTTTAATTTCCGGGAAATCGGTTACCAGCCGGCTGATGAGGATGAGTATCTCCTCCAGCAAAGAAACATCCAGGGGACGAATCTGTTTATATCCGTGGAAAACCCTTGATATCTGGGTGGATTCCATGGCCCGGCCTGCCAGAATTCGATTTAAGGGGGGCAGGGCAATGGCATTATCCCTGACCACATCCGGCATGGAACCACCGGTTCCAAATCGAAGCACCGGGCCGAACATCGGATGATTCACCGTTGTAATTTGCAGCTCATAATCCGGGGTTGCCCACCTTTTGTCCGGGGCCACTCGTATCCCATAGGCTGTCAGCAGATCCCTGGCAAGAGAGGTGGCGGGAGAGGGTTCCTTGGGATCCATCCCTTTTTTTATGGCCAGGGCAGCTTTCGGCCGATCAATCTCCAACCGTTTGTCGGTTCTATAGGGGATCTGCTCGAGCATTTCAATGTTGCGCCCATATTTGTACAGGTTTACAAAGGCCTGGACTGCCCGTTCAGGGGTTTCATAGGTAATGATACGGTTTCGGTTGAAAATGGCCCGGGATTTGTCAGAGTTCACCCCCCCCATCCAAGCCGTGAATACAGGGAAAGGAGTTGTTTTCAACAACTGAACCAAAGGGGTTGCCAGGGCTGTGGAATCATAGGTGCCCACCGGGGAACTCAACAGCAGCAACCCATCTATTTCCGAGGCAGTAATACAGGTTTTAACCACATCAATATATTTTTCAGGGGAGGATTCCTGGAGCACCTCTATGGGGTTGGTTCTTCGCCATCTATTCTCCAGCAGAGTATCCAGGGCTTTGATGGTGGAAGCGGTTAATTCTGCGGGCTTGATGTTGTGGGTTGCCAGGGCATCCGCCGCCATAATCCCGATTCCCCCTGCATTGGAAACAATTGCCAGTCGCGATCCCCTGGGCCGCTTCTGCTTGGCTAAAAATTCTGCACAGTCAAACAGGGCTTCAAATCCATGCACCCTTAAAATACCAGCCCTCTGGAACACTGCATCATAGATTTCATCCTCACAGGGCTCGGTTCCGGCTTGGTTCCGGCCTGATTTTAAGGCAATGATGGGCTTTATCCGGGATACCGCCCGGGCGGCACTCATGAATTTTCGAATATCAACCAGGGATTCCACATACATGACAATGGATTCCACCTCGTTCAGAGAACCCAGGTAATCGATCATGTCGGCAAAATCCACATCCAGCTTGGACCCGAGATTGACAAAATGACTGAATCCTACGTTTTCCCGCATGGCAAGATCCAGAACTGCTGTGCAGACGGCACCGCTCTGGGAGATGAAGGCAATTTTTCCGGGCAGGGGAAGCTGGTGCATGAAGCTGGCATTAAATCCAGCTCTGGTATTGATAATCCCCACGGAATCCGGTCCTATGATTCTGATTCCCGTCTCCCGTGATAGCTGAATGAGCGAGTTCCGAATTTGATTCTCCGGGCCATCCGGTCTGACCGGTCCCGCAGAGATCACCACAACCCCCCACATTTTTTTTTTACAGCAGAGACGTACAATCGCCGGAACCTCTTGCATGGGAACGGCAATCACTCCCATGTCCACCCGGCAATCAAGATTTTCCACCCCTGCCACGGCATCAAGCCCCATTACCCTTTTGTACTTGGGATTAACAGGGAAAATATTACCCTTAAATCCACCGGAAATAAGGTTGCTCATAATGGAGGCCCCGACACTGCCTTTTTTCTCGCTGGCCCCGATTACAGCCAGGGACCTGGGGTTCATTATATGGTGTAGGTTCAGGGTTGTCATGAAACAAATCTAGTATGGACCCGGGAACTTGTCAACCCCTTATCAGAATACAATTGTCCAGAATACAATTGTCAGAACCTTTTCTTCGTCCAGGGTCCGCCCATAGACTAATACCATCCATACTCAGTATCGTTTTAGTTTAGTATTTTTTTGCAATGGAAAACGTTATGCTGTATTCTAAATTTAAATTATAAGCCAATTTGATATTTTTCGGCGTTTTCTTTTGTAAAGTTATCTTCAGATGCCGTCTAAATGTTCCATTTTTGAAAAAGCGATATAGATGCTAAGGTTATTCAATAATAGATTGATTAAAAATCATAATATAACGAGAAACAATAAAGAAAAGTATATGACATTAAAAAATATATGGATATATTCTCGATTAATATTGCTCACGCTCAGCCTTTTTTTCTTTCAAAGTATGCTTGTGGGATTGCCAGGTTTGTCTGGGAGGGAAGCGACAGACCAAACGAATCTGACGGATAATGAGAAAGCCTGGCTCACAGCACACCCAATTATCAGACTTGCACCAGATCCCGAGTTTAAACCCATTGAATTTTTTGATAAGGACGGTTTCTACAAAGGTATTGCAGCCGATTACACACGACTTCTTGAACAAAAACTCGGCATAAAGTTTGAGATCATCCGATGCGCAAACTGGGATGAAGTCATCAAACGAATAAAAAACCGTGAGGTCGATGTTTTAAATGCAGTAGTAAAAACACCTCAACGTGAAATATATTTATCATTTCCTCAACCGTACTTGAAAATTCCTTCTGTTATCATTGTAAGAAAAAACGTAACTGCGAACCTCACATTAGATATGCTTAAAGGAATGAATCTTGTCATGGTCTCGGGTTATGGCTATGTTGATCTGATCCGTAACAAATATCCCGGACTGAATATAGAATTAGTACCTGAATTGAAAACAGCTTTACGAAAAGTTTCTTTTGGTATGGCTGATGCCTTTATTGGTGATTTGGCAACAACGAGCTTCTCTCTTGAATCAGAAGGGATCACAAATTTAAGACTTTCCGGAGAAACTGAACCGCCCAATATCTCTGGATTTGCTGTTCGTTCTGACTGGCCTGAATTAAGTAGCATTCTGGAAAAAGGAATGATTCTACTCACCGAAGATGAGAAAAAAGCCATTTTTAATAAGTGGATTCATCTGACGGTGGAGCCCGGAATGAACATGCAAGAAATTCAAAGATATGTGCTCATAATTGTATGTATAATTTCATTGCTAATTCTATGCTTTTTATTCTTCAATCGCCAATTGAAGCGTGTTGTAAATCTTAGAACCGAAGATCTCAGAAAGGAAATTGAAGAGCGCAAGAGGACTGATGAAGCTCTGAGGGAGAGCGAAACCTACCTTCGAACATTGATCCACACAATTCCGGAGTTGGTCTGGTTAAAAGATAAGGATGGAATGTACCTTTTTTGTAATTCCAGATTCGAACGGTTCTTTGGTGCAAAAGAAGAAAAAATAATCGGAAAAACAGATTATGACTTTGTTGACAAAAAATTAGCTGATTTTTTTCGGGAACATGATAAACTGGCAATGACCAACGCAAGCCCTACCATTAATGAAGAAGAAGTTACATATGCTGATGATGGACATCATGAAATTCTCGAAACCATAAAGACGCCACTATATGATAGAAACGCCAAGCTTATTGGTGTGTTGGGTATTGCTCGAGATATTACGGAACGCAAGCAGGCAGAGGAACAAAGAAAAAAATTAGAAGGCCAGCTGCGCCAGTCTCATAAGATGGAATCCATTGGCACCCTTGCAGGTGGTATAGCGCATGATTTTAATAATATTCTATCAGGAATATTTGGGTATTCTCAATTAGCTCAAACAAATATTAATGATTTTAAAAAAGTAAATAACTATATTGATCAAATCTTAAAGGGTGCAAAAAGAGCGGCCGAACTCGTTCAACAGATATTAACTTTCAGCAGGCAGACCGAATACAAAAAAAACTCGTTCAAGATATATTATCAGGTGAATGAGGCACTTAAGCTATTACGCTCGACAATACCCACTACCATTGAAATAAAAAAGGAACTCGTTTCAAGATCAATGGTATTGGCAGATCCAGGAAAAATTCATCAGGTTATAATGAATCTTTGTACCAATGCATATCATGCCATGAGAAAAACGGGCGGTCGATTGAAAGTTTCATTGATGGATGTCGAAATTTTTAAAGCAAAACAGTTGAAAAATAAAAATATCCTTCCAGGAAACTATCTCAAACTGGAAGTGAGTGACACAGGGCATGGCATGGATGAAGAAACCATAGAAAAAGCATTTGATCCTTACTATACCACAAACGAAACTGGAGAAGGAACAGGTTTAGGGCTTGCAATTGTTCAGGCTATTGTAGATGAACATGACGGTTATTTAGAAGTATTGAGTACCCCAGGTAAAGGCACTACTTTTTATATCTACTTTCCAATTGTCACAGATAATCTTGAAATCCATGATTTAAATCCAAAAAGACCACCTTCATTTGTCGGTAATGAAAAAATAATGTTTGTTGATGATGAATCTCCTATCAGGAAAATCGCCAAAGAGAGTTTAGAAAAATATGGATATAAAATTAGTTTGTTTAAAAATGGTATTGAAGCTCAAAGGGAGTTTGAAAATCGTGCTGATCAATTTGATTTAATCGTCACTGATATGAACATGCCTGGAATGGCAGGCGATGAACTATCCGTTAAATTGAAAAATACACGCAATGATATTCCCATAATAATTTGTACAGGATTCAGTGAAGTCATGAATGCAGAAAAAGCAGCATCCATTGGTATTAATGGCTTCTTATTGAAACCGATTGTTATGAAGGACCTTATACTAAAGATACGCGAAGTGCTGGATAAAAAAGTTTCGTAAATATATATTTTCAAAGAAAATAGGAATCCTATTCCAGTGGGACAGGGTTTCTACATCATACAAAAAATAAAAATCAACTATTTTTTAAGTAACCATTGTTTATCCCCAAATAAGGTTTGAGTACCCTAAAAGCATTGCACCTACCAATGAAAAAGACACATACAATATAAAAATGCGATGTTTAACTAATGTCCAGACTGCTGCCATGGCTGGCAAGGTTGTCGTAGGACCGGCAATCAAAAAAGCCAATCCTGCGGCAGGACTCATACCTTGTTCAAGAAGGCCGCTTACCATGGGCAATGCACTTAAATTACTTGTGTATACAGGAACACCTAAAAACGTTGTCAACGGTCATGAAGAATTGAGCCATTTATGGTCATGAAAATTGAGCCACACCGATTCATTTTATAAATCGCCTTTGTCGTTTTTTTCCATTTTC
>JADGEQ010000026.1 GCA_016744295.1 Desulfobacteraceae bacterium
TTAAAACCATGGTTATTATCCCTGAATTGGCAAAGGCTTATGAACCATTTGCATAATTCTTTTGCCAAAAAAACACGAAAATTAGAGTTTAGAAACTAATGATACCATTTGAATAGTTAACCGTTGAAATAATTAACATAAATGCAAGTATCCTTGACTTTTAAGGCTCGTATGTTTTGACAAACGGCAGCATGCCAGTTGAGTTGTTGGTTTCAATTATACCAACCGTATGTTAATCCTTGAGCAAAATTATCAATAAAGGTTATCAATGATTAGAAAAATTGAAGAATCAGTTAAAGATTTAATACCATGGATTTCTTCCGAAGAAATGGCGTTAATTGGATTAAATGCGGGATATGAAAACACTTTTAGGGATCGGCTCCTCCTACCGCTTCAAAATAGGTTTTCAAAATCCATTGTCCGATCCGAATATTATACAAATAACAAAAGAGCAGACATAGCGATTTTAGATGACAGAAAAAAAATCAAATGCATTGTAGAGTTAAAACATAATTATACTTTCCAATTAAATTTGCTCACAGGCAAAAAAGGAATAGATTGGAAAAAGGGGCAATCACCACAGAACAAATCTGGAACCAGAATCGAAAACGAATTTGCAAGATGGAAAGCAAGCAAATTCCAATTGTTTTGTATCAATTTAGTAACACATTTTGAGTTCATTGATGAAAGCTACAAAAGTTTTTTGAAATATAAAAAATTAAGCCATAAGGATAATAAACTATTCTATAAGTATTATTCAAAGTATCTGGCAGAATATCAAAAAGTTACTCCTTTAATCAGTACTGAATATAATCTTCAACTGCACAAGCCATATTCTGCTTCCGGTAAGTTGATAATTTCAATTTTCCAAAACGAAACACGGCCATAAATTCTGTGTAACCTTTTGAAGGTCAAGATTCTTGAATTCGATGGACATAGTTATTGTGGATACTAAAATTAATCTTCACCTGCGCTACTGCAAGATGTATAATCTTTTTTCAAAAAGTTGCTCACTGATTAAGAATCATTTTTAATATTTGGGTTAAAAAATGGAAAAAATCGGAAAAAGTTTTTTTAAAAACTCTGAAATTCGTGTGAAGTTCAATTTAGATTGTATTGATGACGATTTGTACGGCAAATTAATTTTCTGCTCAAATAAACTGCCGGTTTTAGACATTGAAGAGCATAGCGCTTTAATGCATGGGCAGTTTCGCCTTTCAGATCAAGAAAAAAAGTCAATTCACTGTAGGGATAGGGTAAAAAGGTTTACACTTGTCAACTGTAGAGTTCAGGGTTCATACATATATCCAGAGTATATCGTAGAAGACCACGAAGAGAACTCAATCCACGGTATTGAAATAGCTTTGACAGGCCTATCTGCATGGTTTGATCAATTTACGCATTTTGAGTTTACCGACACCGAAATCAAAAAAAACATACCAGACAACAAATTTGATATAATAGTTGATATAGGCCAAGATCAGTATCAATTTACCAGCAACTATCGTTGTAATATCAGCAATACCAAAAAGAGAGAGTTTTTAGTTTCAGAACACACAACTATCAAAATTATAAAAGTCACCGGAAGCATCACAGCAAAAGAAGCTGAAAAATTTGCCCAGGATATGCGAATTCTATTTTCCCTTTTATTGGGGTATGCTCTTTCATTTGAATATACTTGGCTGTTGGTTGGAGAAATAAAAACTCCAATAAATTTTTATTTTTGCTGGCCTGGAAAATCAGAAGACCCTTTTGATTTTGTTCCTCAATGTCTCGTCCATCATTCTTTTATTTTTAAACAAGAAAAATGGGACGATATTTTCCAAAACTATTATTCCAATAAAAAGAATCATTTATTCAAAACAATATGGGCTAGGCTTCCAACATTATTCGACTATAAAGGATTATGGGAATATGAATTTTTAGGATATGTGAGCATCTTAGATGCTTATATTAATTTTTTTTCAAAAACACGCAAGAAGCTGAATAGTGCCCAATATAAAAACCTTAAAAAGAAATTGTTGGAGGTCACCGATCAATTTAGAAAGCAGTTTGACGATGACTATAACGAATTTTTCGATAGCTTTAAAAATGGGATAAATGCAATAAAAAATACAGATCTGCCCACATTTAAAAACAAATTTGATGCGTTTGCCGTTGCCCTTGATGAAGATGCAATGGCTATGATCGGGTTCTCAGAAAAAGAATTTAAAATTGTTAAAAAGATAAGGGATAAAGCGGCGCATGGACAACCAGTGATAACGGATAGCGAGAACGATATTTCATTTGAATTCAGAGTTAAAGATAAACTACAGGTTTTCCTATTGTATTTAGTTTACAGAGATCTCGGATTTAGCCCAGTTGAATATGCAACATGTTTATATCAAACACTTAGCCCCTGGGTCATTAATGCGAAAATAGACAGATTCCAAAGGGACAAGTTATCCGGGCAGGTGCCCATTTATGAAGTCAGAGAATCAGAATTAGAAAAGGCATCTAAGTATGATACGTATACTGTAGTCATCGAGTTTGTAAAAGGTGAATATCGTTACTCTATCGATTTTACAAAGGAGGTCCAAATCAATTGGGTAAAAACAGCCTCAAAAAAACATAAGAACGTAATTGACCACTTAAAAGAAGTTACTTCGAATGTCGATGGTATCTATAAAATTGAATATATATCTTGTGCCTACCTTGTATATGCTAAACAAAATATTCGACTGTCAAGTGTGTGTCTGATTACTTACAATTTGATGAGATAGGTGAATTCGTTAAAAATATCATTTCAATTCGAGACTAGCTTAGATGGAAATCATAAATTTTCAGGAGATTGGATATTAGCCCCCCCCCCTGCGGACTATTATTAATACTCCAGGGGTTTCCGAATCATAACCGAACACAAGATCTTGTGGTTGGGGGTAATTGTATTTTGCCTACAGATTTCTTTACTTTACTTAGGACCGCAGATTTTATAACTTGAACGAGATAGCTTGCCTTTTGGCCCATCTACCGCGTTGCATCAAAGGCCAAATAGGCCTGCTATTAAACCTTTAATGCGCCTTGTAGATGAACCACCAGATTTTAAAGATTGGTCTGCACTATTTATATTCAACTTATTTCATCTGCGGTCCTTAGCCCAAAATTTTAATAAGTGAGATTTGAATTATTAAGACCGATTGGGATCTGGGGTTGAGGTCGGGGTGGGATGCGGGTGAATCGTTGATTGCAATTTTATACAGGTTCTTAATGCAGTGAAGCGGTTAAAAGATGGAATTGTTTGAGCGCAGCGAGTTTTCCATCTTCAGCCTAGCGGAATTTAGAACCTGTCAAAATTGTTCAATCAGTGAACTGCATCCCACCCCGGCCGGTACTGGCGAATCCGATCTCTCCAAATGCTGGATTTGAAACCCCTGGCTATTATTAAATAAGGAGGGTAAACGGATTGAATATTTAACCGCATCAATCCGGTTAAAAGAAAAATTGATTTCTCAATAACGATAACCAGTAGTGCCCATTAAATTAGAATACAGTAAAATAAATACAGGGAAAGGGCCTAACCCAGCCCCTTGAATCTGTCTTTGTCTTGATCATCTTTGCCTTCAAGGGCCCGAGACCAGGCCCCAGGTTCTGTCCAGCCATGCTTTTGTGCCACCTGGGTAATTGTAAAAGACTGGCTTAAATCTCTATTTGTCGAAAATGGCAGTGTTGCCATTTTCGACAAATGGTAATAAAGCGATGGCCGGGCCAGGGCTATTTCAATCACCCCATATTATTGGCCACAAGCTCGGCAATATCCTGGGTTTTGATCTGTTCATCCTTGTCCAGTTCTTTCATCCCATCTTCCAGCATGGTCAGGCAGAAGGGGCACCCAACGGCCAGGGTGGAGGCTTTCTTATCAACAACCTCTTCGGCCCGTTCCAGGTTGATCCTTTTGCCAATGGTCTCTTCCATCCACATTCTGCCGCCCCCGGCGCCGCAGCAAAAACTTTCCTTGCCGTGGCGGTCAAGCTCTGTGAGACCTTCCTTTGAGATGGACTCGAGTATTGATCGGGGCTGGTCATAAACCGAGTTGTACCGGCCAAGATAGCAGGGATCATGGTAGGTAAGCGATCCTTCCAAAGAATTGGTCAGAGTTATCTTTCCGGAAGCGACAAGATCCGCTATGAACTGGGTATGGTGGATCACTTCATAGTTACCGCCCAGTTGGGGGTATTCATGTTTCAGGGTGTTGAGACAATGGGGACAGGCGGCTATAATTTTTTTAACCTTGTAATTGTTCAAAGTTTCAATATTTTCCTGGGCCATCATCTGGTACATCATCTCATTGCCGGCACGCCTAGCAAAATCGCCGGTGCATTTTTCTTCCTTGCCCAGAATGGCAAAACTGATATTGGCCTTTTGTAAAATTTTAACCAAACTTTGGGATACTTTTTTACTTCTATCATCAAAGGAACCGGCACAGCCTACCCAGAGCAGATATTCAACATCAGCATTTTCGGCCATAATGCTAACACCAAGCCCGTCCGCCCAGTCGGCGCGCTTGTCATAGCCGATGCCCCAGGGATTTCCATTGCGCTCAAGTCCCTTGAAGGCCACGTTCAATTCGTTGGGGTAAACACCTGCCATCAAGGTCTGGCCCTGGCGCATGGCAATGATTCTGGGGACATGTTCGATGGTAACAGGACATACCTGTTCACAGGCCCGGCAGGTGGTGCAGGCCCACAGGGTGTCTTCTTCAATCACCTCACCCACCAGCGTTTTTTTGCTGTTCAATTCGGCCATGGCAGCTTTTGTTGCTTCAATTTTATCAGGATCGCTCTCATTTTTGAGGGTGGCACCAAGGGCTGCCCGTTTGATCAGATTATCGGCATTGTCCAGCAATTCAATTTTCAGGTTATCATTAACGTCACGCATATTCAGTGGTTTGTCCGTGACATAGGTGGGGCACACCTCTTTACACCGGCCACACTCGGTACAGGTGTACAGATCCAGTCCCTGTTTCCAATTTAGCTGATGGATGTGATTGATACCCAGAGACTCATCTTCCCAGACAGATTCATCTTCCAAATCCAGCAGTTTGGCCTTTTCATGGGGATATCCGATGCTCTTTAAAAACACATTTGGCAGGGCAGTGATCACATGGAAATGTTTTCCCATGGGCAGTAAATTAAGAAAAATCAATTGGGTAACGATGTGCAGCCAGAACATAGCAACAAGAATATATTCCAGGGTATCGGCACCAAAGCCGGAAATAAGAAATCCAGCCCCCACGCTGACAGGTGTCCAGATAAATTCAGAACCAAACGAGGGATTATTGAAAAAATGAAGAGAGCTTGGGTTATTATGCAGGGTAATCAGGTTATACCGGGCACCGTCCAGCAAGAGATCGGAAATCATCAAGACACCGATCATACCCAATACAAGATAGGCTTCCCAGGTGTTGTGCATCCGTTCAGGTTTGAGAACTGCCCGGCGATAGACGGCGTAAAGCACCATCAATAAAACAATGCCCTCCATGATGTCCTTAAGGCAAATATACAGATACCCCAGGATATATTCTTCACCGAAAAAGGGCAGCTGGAATCCATGGACAAACCCCTCTCCATAGAGACTCAGGCTGCGGATGATCAGCACGCAAAATCCCCAAAAGATAAACCCGTGCATTAGCCCCGAGGCCCACTCTTTTTTTCTTCCCACCAACCGCTTCTGGCCAATGGCGATGATCACCATATTTTTAAGGCGCTCTTTAATTTGATCGGCCCGATCTGTGGGTTCAAGGGCCATGAGCAATCGGATTTTAAAATACAGGGTGCGGCCGAAAACAACCAGCCCGACAATAAGCAGTAAAGACATCAAAAAGGGGTTCATAAATACCTCATTAACAATTTTTATACCTGGGTGCTATACCTGGTTATCATACCTGGGGTTCTGCCAGGTATGATACAAGGGGTTAGCCTCTTATTTTTTTAATCTCTTCTTTGAGAATCGGAACCACCTCAAAAAGATCTCCGACAATACCATAATCCGCAACATTAAAGATAGGTGCTTCGGGATCTTTGTTCACCGCAAGAATGGTTTTTGAGCCGGTCATTCCCGCAAGGTGCTGAATGGCCCCGGAAATACCCATTGCCATGTACAGGGAGGGTGCGACAATTTTACCGGTTTGCCCCACCTGTTTATTGTGTGCCATGAAACCACCATCAACCATGGCCCGGGAGGAACCAAACCCGGCGGCCAGATCCGTGGCCAGTTCTTTTACAAGATCGACACCGGCCTGATCCTTGGCACCCCGCCCCACTGAGATAACGATGTCGGCATCGGCAAGATCGATTTCACCGCTGGCATCGGAAAGAATTTCTCGGATAACCGCTCTCAAATCCGTTGCCGGGACTGCTAATGCTACAACATTTTGAGTTCCTGCCAGGTCCGGCGTTGCTTCAAATGCCCCTGCCCTGACAACGGCTACAAGGGTTTGTGAATTTACCCGAATGCGCTGGACCACCTTGCCTGCAATGGCCGGACGGATCAGGTGGATCTTACCACCCTCCAGGGTCACATCGGTTATTTCCGTGGCACAGGCCGCATTTAACTGGGCCGCAACTCTCGGGGCAACAGTTTTTCCTGTTTCAGAAAATCCAAACCAGATCATGTCGGCTTCAAAGGCTTTGGCCGCTTCCACAACACAGGCGGCAAAGGGCCCGGCAGAAAAGAGTTCAAGACTTGGATCATCGGCAATGTATTGGGTGTCCGACCCCTTGGCCAAATCCGGGGTGAGGGATTGGATATTGCTGCCAATTGCCACCACTGCGGCTTGGGCCCCAAGCGTCTTGGCTTTTGATAAGAGTTCGGCTGTGCTGCCTTTTAGAACGCCCTCTTTGATATCTGCTATTACAAGTATTTTAGCCATAATATTGTTTTCCTCTCTTATAAGAATCAGGGGTTATAAAACCTTGGCTTCATTGGCCAGCAGATTAACAACCTGGGCTGTAATCTCGGCGGCATCGCCTTCAAATTTTTGCCCGGCCTGGCGGCTTTTTGATGTCATGAATTCAACAATTTCCGAATTTGGCGTACCACCACCGACCGCGTCAAAGGAGGTACCTAATTCCGCCAGATCCATTGTCTGGATTTTCTTTTTCTTTGCCATCATAATGCCCCGCATTGCCGGCAACCGCGGTTCATTTATACTGTCACTAACCGTGACCACGGCTGGCAATGCAAGTTCAACAATTTCAGTTCCTGTATCCCCCAGTCGGGACACTGAAATTTTTGTATCGTCAACTACCTCGATGGCAATCACATTGGAGACACAGGGCAGATCAAGATACTGGGCCAGCATGATCCCGGTTTGGCCGCTATCTGTATCCTGGGCCTGTTTGCCTGTAATAATCAGATCATAATCGCCTTTTTCATAAACTTTTTGCAGCACCCGGGCGTAGACGCAAGCCTCAGCAGGAGCCGCCAGGGAGGGGTCATCGATAAGAATGGCATCGTCAATTCCCATGGCATAGCATTTTCGAATCATATCCGTATTGTCCTGGCCGCCGATGCTCACCAATGTTGTCTGGGCGCCGTTATTTTCCTTGAGCTGAACAGCGGCTTCCACAGCATTTTCATCCCAGGCGTTTATAACATATTGCAGCCCGTCTTCAACAATGGCGCCATTCTCAATGTGGATATTCAATTCCACATCAACTACTTTTTTTACGGTTGCGAGAATTTTCAAATTGTCCTCCTCATTATGGGGTATTTTTTGCTTCGTTTGCTTGTAATAGTATCATTTTTTTCTTTATGGCCGCTGGATGCGGTTTTCGCCACAAACAATTATTAATTCAGAGTCCTTGCCGGGAAAGGCCAGGGTCATGTTCAGATTCTGCCCCATTTGTGCGGCAAGGGCTGTGGGTCTGGAGTTGGAAATCATCACGGGCAGATGGGCCCGGGCAGCTTTTTGCACCAGTTCATAACTGATCCGTGAAGAGAGAACCAAAAGACTTGCCCCACGGAGGGTTTGATCCATAAGGGCTTTGCCGATTGCCTTGTCAAGGGCATTATGCCGCCCCACATCCTCGGCAAAGGCAATGGGGTCCAAATGATGGTCAAATATCAGAGCCGCGTGGGAGCCCCGGGTTCTCTGGTAGTATTTCTGAGTTTTGGAAAGCTTAGCGATGCAGTCGAGAACAGAAAGCAGCGTCGCCTCAAATCCGTTCTTTGCCGGGGTTAAAATCTGATCCAGATCTTCGAGCATCTTCTTTCCGCAAATGCCGCAACTGGTTTGACTGACATAGCTCTTTCTTTTCAACAGATGGGGAACCTTTTTACGCCGTTCAGGGGTCAGCCAGATATCAACCATATTGGCATCCAGATTTTTGTCATAGCCGATTCTCTCGATATCATCAAGGGAATTGATTAATCCCTCCCCAAGACAGAACCCCGCGGCATGAAACGTTTCGTCCCCCGGGGTTCTCATCACCACTGAATAAGCTTCATCCTCAATGCGGATCAAAAAGGGTTCCTCTCCGATCAGTTCAAGGGGATCAGACTTGCAGCTATCCTCCGTACACCGAAGGGATTCATAAAATTGTGTTCTTTTTCCCGGGCTCACCTGTTTCTTATTCCTCTTTTTTTTCTTTTGATATAACCGGGCCAGCAGGCGGAAATGACAAGGCCTGGGTTAAAACAAAGGCGGCTTGAAGATAGGATGTCGGGCAAAGGGGAAAGCATTCCTTACAGTCATTGCACTCAACAGCCGCTATCTGGGGGATAAAACTGATCTCTTTGTTGATTCCTCTGTCCACAAACCCGATGGCATTCTTGCCTGTCACCTCGTTACAATACCGGACACACAGACCGCAATGGATGCAAAATGAAGGGTCCTTCTCATACCGATCTGGATTGGCGCCATATTCCTTGGCAAGCTCAATAAGTTCCGGTGCGTCCGGGGCATGGGCCATCAAAAGTTCCAGGATGGTTTTACGGATTCTGTCAACTTTCTCCGACCGGGTTCTGACAATGATATTTTCTTCCACCGGATAAACACAGGAAACAACCAGTTTTGTCCAGCCATTCACCTCAACCTCCACGATGCAAAGCCGGCAACCGCCAAAGGGTTCTAATTTTTCGTGGTGACACAGGGTGGGGATATAGATTCCGGCACCCTGGGCCGCCCCAAGAAGGGTGGTCCCCGGTGCTGCTGTTACTGTGATTCCATCAATCTCAAATTGAATATCATTCATTTTTACCTGCTTTCCCCTGGGCTTTTTTTGGGCTTTTCTTTGTGATTTTTGTTATCATTCTGTTTTCTTCAGCAATTGGCTTTGGAACAGGAACACCTGATATTTTGGTCACCGCACCAAATTTTGTGGGGCAGACTTCAAAGCAGGTACCGCAATTGGTGCATAATTCTTGATCAATGATGTGAATCTTTTTCTTTTCACCGTCAATGGCGACGGCAGGACATTTCTTAGAACAGATCCCGCAGCCCATGCACTTGTCAGGGTCGATGTAAAAGGAGATCATAGCCTTGCAGGCCAAAGCCGGACACCGTTTCTCCTGTATGTGGGCTTCATACTCCTCCCTAAAATAGCGCAGGGTGCTCAAGAACGGGTTGGGCGCACTTTTGCCCAGGGCGCACAAAGAAGCCTCAACAGCTGTTTCGGATAATTCTTCCAGAAGCTCGATATCTCCTTCTTTGCCGCGGCCCTCAGTGATATTGGTCAAGATCCGATCCATCTGGCGCAAACCCTCCCGGCAGGGAACACATTTACCACAGGATTCGTCGGTGAGAAAATGAATGAAGTACCGGGCAACATCCACCATACATGTATCTTCATCCAATACGATCATCCCCCCGGACCCCATCATGGAGCCGGCCTTTGTGAGCTCGTCAAACCCAACCTGGAGATCCAATTGATCTTCGGGGATACATCCGCCCGAGGGACCTCCTGTCTGGACGGCTTTAAATTTTTTATTGCCCGGGATACCACCGCCTATTTTATAGATAATATCCCTCAGACTCATGCCCATTGGGACTTCCACAAGACCTGTATTGGTTATCTTGCCCACCAGGGAGAAAATTTTGGTTCCCTTGCTGGAATCGGTTCCAACAGAATTAAACCAGTCCGCCCCTTTATTGATAATAAGGGGAACATTTGCCCAGGTTTCAACATTATTCAGCACCGAAGGTCTGCCCCACAAGCCCTGGATATTGGAACGGGTATACTTGGGTCTGGGTTCACCGGCCCGGCCTTCCAGGGAGGTCATCAAAGCGGTTGATTCCCCGCAGACAAAGGCGCCTGCCCCCTGGTGAACAATCACTTTAAAATCAAAGCCGGATCCTAAAATATTTTCACCGAGCAACCCGTAGGCCTCTGCCTGTTTGATGGCAAGGTTGATGTTTTCCACTGCCAATGGATATTCCTGGCGAACGTAAAAATAACCCTCATGGGAAGCGATTGCAAATCCGCCAAGGATGAGTCCCTCTAAAATTGAATGGGGATTGCCCTCAAGAAGCGCCCTGTCCATAAATGCCCCGGGATCCCCCTCATCGGCATTGACAATGACATATTTGATGGGTTCCGGCGCATTTCGTGATCCTTCCCATTTTCGCCCGGCTGGAAAGCCTGCGCCCCCCCTGCCCCTCAGGTTTGATTTTTTAACTTCTTCCAGGACCTGCACATCCGTCATTTCTCCCAGGGCTTTGGCCAATGCAGAATAACCGCCAAGAGCCAGATAGTCATCAATACTCTTGGAATCAATCCGGATATTATTGCACAGAACCGTTCTTTCCTGGGCCTTGTAAAAGGAGATATCAGATTCATGAACGGCCCGTTCCCCTGTTACAGGATCCTTAAACAGCAGCCGCTCAACAACCTCATTTTTTTGAATGGTCTGGGAAACAATTTCCGGCACATCCTTGGCCGTTACCCCAAGGTAGCAGATCTCTTCGGGGTAGATGACCACCACAGGTCCCTGCTCGCAAAACCCGGGACATCCGGTTCCCTTGGTGTCAACCTTGGCCGTTAATCCCTGATGTTCTATTTCAAGTTTAAAGGCCTCTATGACTTCATCGGCGCCGGAAGCGATACAGCCGGCCCCGGCACAGATGGAAATACAAGGCTTATTTGGGTCTCTTTTGGATACCAGTTCCTGTCTGAAACTATCCAGTTGTTCAGGTGTATTTAACCGCAGCATAATTTTCCCCTACCCATATATTTTTAGCACTTCTGCTGTTTTGACCGGTGACATTTTACCGTGGACCTTCCCGTCAACTTCCATAACCGGACCCAAAGCACAGCAACCAAGGCAGTTAACAGTTTCCAGACTAAATTTCAAGTCCAGATCTGTTTCGCCGGGTTTAATTCCGGTTGCTTCCTCCACCGTATCAAGAATCCTTGTGGCCCCCCGTACATGGCAGGCAGTCCCCACGCAGATGTGAACCTGATGACGCCCCTTTGGAACCAGACTAAAGGCTTTATAAAAGGTGGCAATGTGCTGGATGCGGTTCATGGGAACATCTAATGTTTCGCTGATCCTTTCCAGCACTTCCTTGGGAAGCCAGGAATTTTCACTTTGAATATCCAATAATATTTGAAGCAAGGCACTTGCCTCACCATGGTGTTTTTCAATGATCCGGTCGACCATTTGAGCAAGATTCTGGTCAAGATTCTGGTCTGTATTCCGGTCAAGTTTATCTTTATCCATAACAGTATTCATAGCCGTTTTCCTAATTTTATCCTTATCCCACTCTAGTTGCCCGACCCTAAGCCAGTGCGTAACACTTGCTGGCAGTATCATACCTGACCAATCCGTGGCGGGATGAACTGATCATGTGTCTGGATACATCCGAGGGGTTCAACCCCAGTTGTTCTGCAATAGCACTGGTTGGCAGGGGGTTTTTTCCCAGCAGCATCATGATTTGACTGATGGCCAGCTTATCACCCAATATCGTTTCAAACAGAATGCTCACCGCTTCACTTTCAAAAAATTGGGTATAGGCATCCTTTGACTTTACAGGCACCCTGAATCGCTCTCTTTCCACCAGCCTCAGATAGGGAATAAGCTTTCTGGCGGCATCAAGCTTGAATTTCACAACCCCAGGGTCCATGCCTTCACTTTTGCCAATGGGTCCCAACTCTTTTATCTGACGGGTAAAGTCATCTGTATATTCGGCCAAAAGATTTCCATCGGCCCCGGACATAAATTGGGTTCTCAACCGTTCCGGGTTCAGACCCACCTGTTTTAATATCTGTTTGGCCAGAAAAGTATTGGCCAGGGCATCATAATTTCCATGGGTAACATAATTACATTCATCCAGCTTGCACCCGCCGATAAAAATACCGTCCTGCCCGTTGGAAAATCCCCTGAGTATAAATTCCAGGTCAACCCTGCCGGAACACATCACCCGAATAAGCCTCATCTCATTTGCATATTGTAGTCTGGAAACTCCAGCCAAATCAGCAGCGCCATAGGCTCACCAATGGCAAACAAAGCCCAGCAGTTTTGGTTTAAATTCAACACCTGCACTCATTGGTTTGACCTCCTTTATTAATTTGTAACCGCCGCATCGATCTGGCTCAACAGCGCATCATCGGTAAAATGCTTTAAAATTATGGCATTTGTGGGACATTTTGCATTACACAATCCATCCCCTTTGCAAAGAATCGGATTCACAAAAGCTTTTTTGCCCTTTGGTGTGTCAACAAAATCAATGGCATCATAGGTACAGGCACTGATACATGCCCCGCAGGATACGCAGTCATACTCATTGACCATGGCAACCGAGCCCGACGCCACAACCGTTTCCCTGGATAACAGCGTCAACACCCGGCCCGCTGCACCATAGGCCTGATTAATGGTTTCGGGTATGTGTTTGGGATAGTGGGCTGTGCCGCAGAGGAACACACCATCGGTGGCAAATTCAACCGGCTTCAATTTAACATGGGCCTCTTTAAAAAAGTCATCCGGGCTCAAAGTTACCTTGAAAAGCTTGGCAATTTTGTCGGTTGTTTGTGCCGGGATCACCGCAGCAGCCAAAGACAAAATATCTGCATCCAGCTCAAGGCGCTGGCCAAGAATCGAATCGGTAACCATCACCCGTATAACCTCTTTACCCCCCTCTTTGACCGCTTCGACCACTGGCGGATCCTCCGGGGTATAGCGGATAAATTGAACCCCTGCTTCCGAAGCTTGCCGGTAGGAATCCTCCTTAAACCCATAGGTTCTCATATCCCTGAAAAGAACATAAATTCGCATAAGCGGATTTTTCTCTTTGAGTTTTAATGCATTTTTCACGGCATGGCCGCAGCAGACCCTGGAGCAATAATTTCTGTCTTCATTTCTGCAGCCCACACATTGGATCATCACCAGGCTTTCGGCATTGATGACTCGTTCGTTTCCTTTGGCAATTTCGCCCCCCAGATCAATGTGGGTGAACACATGGTCATTTTCCCCATAGAGATATTCGGAAGGTTTGTACACGTCGGCACCAATGGCCAAAACAGAGGCACCATGTTTGATGATTTTGGTTTGGCCTTCGGTAAGAACTGTGGTGGAAAAATTGCCCAGATAGCCTTCAACACTTTTGATGTCAGCGTCATGGGACACGTGGATCAATGGATTTTTATAAACCTGTTGGATCACGCCATCCAGATAGGTTTGAACATCCAGCCCCTCCAGGGTGGAATAAATTCTTCTGGCCATCCCCCCCAGATCCCTTGCCTTTTCAATCAAATGTACCTGATGGCCCTGTTTTGCAATGGAAAGGGCGCAGGTCATGCCAGCGATCCCCCCCCCTACAACCAGGGCGGCTTTGTTCACCGGCAGATCAAATTCCTGGAGCGGTTCCAGCCGGCCGGCCCGGGCCACGGACATCCTGACAATATCCTGGGCCTTTTGGGTGGCCTCATCCTTTTGTTTGGCATGCACCCAGGAGCAATGTTCCCGGATATTGGCCATGTCCAGATAATATTGATTCAATCCTGCTTCCCGAAGGGTATCCCGGAACAAGGGCTCCAGGGTTCTGGGGGAACAGGCCGCAATCACCACCCGGTTCAGCCCTTTTTCTTTTGCCAGATCGGTTATCTCCTTGGCCGAATTGGTGGCGCATGAAAAAATCTGTTCCTTGGCATAGACAACATTGGGCAGGGTCAGCGCATAGTCAACCGTGGAGGGCACATTTACAACACTGGAGATGTTTGCACCGCAATGGCAGACAAAAACCCCAATTCTGGGTTCTTCGCTGGATACATCCCGCTCCACTGGATAGGTTCTTTCCTTGGCAAGCTTGCCCCGGCGATAGTCCAGAAGTTCACCAATCTGGGCACTGGCCCCGCTGGCGCTGAACACCGATTCGGGAATATCCGTGGGTCCCTGGAAAGCGCCGCTGACAAAGATCCCTGGTCTGTTGGTCTGGATGGGATTTTGGGAATCTGTCGCACAGAATCCATGGGCATTGAGATCTATACCAAATTTTTCTGAAATTTCTTTATAGGCACTGGGTGGATTCAATCCAACGGACAATACCACCATATCAAATTCAACGGATTTAACCCCGTCATCGGGGGTTGCATACCGGACAACCACACTTTTGCTGCCGGGAATTTCTCGTTCAACAGAAGCATAGCTTCGGATAAATTCAACCCCGGGCAGTTGTTCTGCCCGCTGGAAGTATCTTTCAAAATCCTTGCCAAAGGACCGAATATCATTATGAAATATGGTACACTCCGCATCTTCATAATGGTGTTTTGTTAGAATTACCTGTTTCTGGGTATAGGTACAGCAAACTCCGGAACAATAGCTATTGTCCCCTTCGGTCACCCGTCTTGAACCCACACATTGAATCCAGGCTATTCGTTTGGGATGGCTTTTGTCCGAAGAGCGCAAAACCTCTCCTTCGTAGGGACCTGTGGAGGAGAGAAGCCGTTCATAATCCATGCTGGTGACAACGTTCTGTATCCTTTTGTATCCATATTCATCCTTCACAGAAGGATCAAAGGGCGTAATACCGGAAGACAGAATAATCGCACCCACATTTATATCTGTTTTTGAAGGTGTCTGCCGAAAATCAATGGCACCGGCCTGGCAGACACCGCTGCAGATATCACATTTATCTTCCTTAAGTCTCAGGCAGCTGTCATCAATATAGGAAACAAGGGGAATGGCCTGGGAAAAGTATACATGTACGGCTTTATTCTGGGATATTCCCTGGTTAAACGGATCGGGATAGGACACGGGACAATATTCCACACAGGTGGTACACCCCGTGCACTTGTCCTCGATGATGTACCGGGGTCTTGTTTTAAGAGATACCTTAAAATCCCCTTTTGTCCCTTCCACTGTTTCTACTTGTGTAAATGTCAGAATCTCTATGTTCGGATGCCGGCCGACCTCGACCAGTTTAGGAGAGAGAATTCACATGGAGCAGTCATTGGTTGGAAAGGTCTTGTCCAGCTGGGCCATATGCCCGCCGATGCTGGGACCTTTTTCAACCATATAAACCTTGAAACCCGAAGTGGCTAGATCAAGAGAGGCTTGAATACCGCTGACCCCTCCGCCGACGACCATGACATCTCCAAAGTTTTTGTCTGCCATATTCCTCGGAATAAGACTATCAGAAATTTGTTCAACTACTTCTTTTGGCAATAGGTCATTTCCCACGTTCTCTCTCCTCGTCATATATTTGGGTCCGCCATTCAGCCCAACTCACTTAAATCAGCTCACTTAAATCGACTCAGTTAAAACAATTCACTTAAAACAATTCACTTAAAACAATTCACTTAAAACAATTTCCTAGAGCAACTCACTGATAATTTCAGTGATATCCTTGACCTCAATAACCGCTTCAAACTCAAGGTTAAGACGGCTCTCCTCAAAGTTGGTAATACAATAGGGACAAGATGTGGCAAGAATCTGAGCATCGGTCTCATTGGCCTGTTTTAACCGGATATCGGAGAATCGTTCCTCCTTGGGGGTGTCCATCCAGATCCTGCCCCCGCCGCCACCGCAGCACAGACTGTTTTTACCATGGGCTTCCATCTCAACCAATTCCAATCCGGAAATTTTCTTTAACAGGTCACGGGGTTCGTCATAAATACCATTGTGGCGCCCCAGGTAGCAGGGGTCATGGTAGGTAACCCGCTTGGGCATTTCCCCCTTAAGCTCAAGCCGTCCCTCGTTTATCAGTTCCAACAGATATTGGTTGATATGAACCACCTCAAAGTTGACCATAAATTCCGGGTATTCGTTTTTAAAGGTATGATAGCAATGGGGGGAAGAGACAATAATTTTTTTCACCCCGTTATCAATAAATGTTTTTATGTTTTCTTTGGCCAAATTTTTAAAAACTTCCTCACTGCCGGTCTTTCGAATGCTTTCACCACAGCAGCTTTCCTTGTCACCCAGAATGCCAAACCGGACCCCGGCTTTCTTCAAAATAGTGGCGGTGGCAGTGGCCACCTTTTTCATTCTCGGGTCATAGGAAAGATAGCAGCCAACAAAATACAAGGCTTCCATCCCTTCCCCATAGGGTTTAACAGACAGATCCTTTGCCCAGTCTGCCCTTTTTTTCCGGTCTCCCTGCAAGGGGTTGCCTTCGGAAATAAGGCTTGACCTTGCCGTGCGGGCCGATTTGACAGAAGGGGGGAAAAGCTCATATTCCGTTGCCACCCGGCGAAGGGCAACGGCAATATCAATCTGTTTAACACCCCGTGGACATTGGGCAGGGCAGGTTCCGCAGGTGGTACACCGCCAGATATCCTCCCCCTCAACTTCACTTAAGCCAAAGGCTGCCTCCCGGATTAACTTGCGCATGCTAAAGGGTCTCACCTTATTCCAGGGGCAAACCGAATCACAGAGTCCGCATTGAAAGCATAACTTAAAGATGTCTCCGCCAGCCTCGTTTATCTCATCTATTACTTCTAGGAAGGGGGCTATAGTTTCCACTGTCTATCCTTATTGGGCTTTAAAGGTTTTGGCATTTGGCTTTAAAGGTTTCGGCCTTAATATCTTAGCCATAATGGTTTCATCAGCCATAACTGGTTTAGTCTTTCTCATTCATCCGGGCAAGGACATCCATTATCTTGTCCATGCCAAATTTGTCTGCCAAAGATTCCAAACCGGTCTCCACCTCTTCTAGTTCCACGTCGGAGTCCGCAATTTCCTCTTCTCTTTCTTCCAGAATCAATGCATCGTGCATGCACCACTTTACACACAAGGGCTCTTCTTCGCCTTCACACATATCGCATTTCAGGGGCAACCCGGAATCCGGCTCTTTGAACTCGTCCCTGGAAGGACAAGATGCCCGGCAAAAGGCACACTCGTCATATTCCTTCCCGTCAATGGTGTATTTGTCTCTGCCCGCACATTCAGAAACCGTATATTCTCCTGCATAAACAGGTACATACAAATCTCTCAATGGTTCTCGAATGATCCGGATGCGGGACCTTGCAGGATTATTGCTGCTGTACTTTGGCGCGGCATGGAAGGCGGAGCAGATCATCTCACAGGCCCTGCAGCCATTGCATTTATTAACATCAATCCTGATTGTTTTGATTATTTTCTTTGCTTTTTCGGTTGTATTACCAGTCAAGGCTCGTTTCCTCCACTCTAATAGGTCTTATCTGATGGGTCTTATTTTACCAGATTTTATTTTACCAGATTCTATTTTTTGGGTGCCGTTTCTACACCATCCTCTTCAGCTTTAAGGATCCCTCTTTCCATAAAATCATCTGCCACGTAATCCAGACCCATTTCACATAGGGATTCCCGGGTGGGAATACCCTGTTCATTCCATCCCTTGAATTTGTAATAGGTATCTAAAAGTTCTTTTTCAAGTTCGGGGAACCGCTTTTTCCAATGGTCCTCGGGCGGTTTTTCATCTTTACGCCTCATACCTCTTCTTACATTTATGGCACGGACCAGGGTTCTGTATCGTTTGGCGGCCTGGGAGAGAGATTCTTCATCCATTTCAATCCCGGCTCCCGCCGAAATAAATTTCGGATAGTTATGAATATGATAGGGCGGTTTTAAAGGAAAGGAGGAAAGCCCGGCACACTGACCAAGGGCATCATCGATATAGTGCATCTTTTCCTGCCAGTCAACAATTTCACAACACATATCAACGGTGGGATAAAAGGGCATGGAGTTTTCACCCCGGGGTTCCCAGTCCAGAAAATACTGTTTGAACTTTTCATCTGGCACATGGAACCAGTCTTTTACAAAGGCTTCCCTGTGCTCCAACTTGGGATAGGGAGCCTGGGGAAACTGTCCTTCAATCTGGGTAATGTTCATCTTTTCACCGGTACAATACATGAGAAAATAGATGGGGTTCAACATGGAAAGTTTGAGGGGCAGCTGCTCATGTTTTTTAATATTATTATGGGCAAAGGCTTCGGCCCCGTTGCCAATTTTTTGGGCTGCCCAGTATGTTCCTTCCGCCAGCACATCCCCGATGCCTTCCCTGTTCACAATCATGTCCAGCAAATAGTAAAATTTACCTTCATTGTCCTCGGGAAGTCCGGGAAAATCATCCGCCGTCAGAATTCCCTCTTCAAGAAGTTCAAGGGCAAAGGCCATCACCTGGGGAGCGGAAAATCCATCCAGCCCGTACTCAGTTGCTCGCTGGGCAATTTTCAACCCGAAATCCAGATCTGAAAAAGCCCCCATTGTATAGGTGAGTTTTGTAAAGCATTTCATCATATAGGTGGGCAGTCCCGGCATGGAAATGGTTGCCCCGCAGGTCATGGGACAATTGTAGCAGGAGATCAGCCTTGTCCTGGCCTTTTCCATTGTCTCCAGCCAATCCCTTGCAACCTCATCGGTCCAGAATCCTTTTCGCCGGATTCTGGAATTGCCCCACATAAAATTTTCAGTATGCCATTTTTCATCATGAACCTTCATCTCCTGGGGTGAACCCAGGCCCGCCAATATGGGCATTACCCCTGGAATCGGGTTGTCATTTCTAAGCTTTATATATTCCATGACCTCATTGCAAAGTTCCATGTATTCCCCAGGCTTTGCAACATTGATATCCTTTGTGCCCCGGACAACAATGGCCTTAACCCCCTTGTCTCCCATGACAGCCCCGATACCCCCCCGACTGGCACTGGATCGGCCCTGTTCGATGGAGGCATAAAAAACCCTGTTTTCACCGGCCTTGCCAATGGCAGCCACCTGGAGCTTGGGCTGTTTTAGCTCTGTTCGAATCAGTTCGGCGGTTTCAATGGCCCCCTTCCCCTTTAAATGGGCGGCATCCCTCAATTCCACCTGGTCATTGTTGATATACAGATAAACCAAGCGTTCGGACTTGCCCCGAAAAACCACCTTGTCAAGCCCGGCATACTTCAATTCCGGCGCAAAAAATCCCCCCATCATGGAAAATGCCATCAACTGGGTCTGGGGAGATATGGTGGAAACAATGGTGCGGTTACAGCCGACTGCCGGGGTGCCGCACAAAAGGCCGGCACTGAAAATCAACAGATTCTCGGGGGAAAAGGCATCCGCCTCGGGGGGAACCCTGTCCCATAATAGTTTGGCATTGGTACCCAAACCTCCCAGATATAGCGCTGTATCCCTGGGGTCGGTTGCAACCTTCTCAATATTTCCCCGGGTTAGATCAATTTCTAAATTAAACCCTGTTTCTGCGTACCTCATTATTTTTCCCCTTCTATATTACCTGAATCCTGAAGTTATTTTCCCATCAATCTATTTGCCATAAACTCAGGGCCTAGTAAGCCTTGTATACCGAAACAAATGCGGCTCCCCCCATCCGGTACAATGTGATTATATATAAGCTACAACATAACTACGTGTCAAGGGGAAATTGGTTTTTTTTCCAAAAGGAAACTGCCATGATCCTGTCCGGCAAATAAGGAGGGAACAACCTTACACCATGCGGGTTCCACCTATCTGAAATCCCATGGGTGACATCACCTGCAATGCCGTGTTTGCGGATCAATTATTCATACCAGGTTAAAATTTCATTTAAGGGTGCCCGGTCTGTTCGAATTTGGTTCTCCGGGGCCACCTCATTTTCGTACCCAAGGGCAATGGCCAACAGCACTTTTTTATCTTGGGAAATGTTTAATGCATCACCAATCTCATCTCCGTAGTCTGTTACAAGGCCAATGGGGCATGTTGAAATCCCTTTTTCTTCTGCGGCAAGAAGAAGATAGGAGACCGAGAGCCCCACATCCAGATATCGTAATTCCGGAAAAATTTTATCGATTACAACAATGATGACCACGGGAGCACCGTAGAAAGAACAACTACCCTCTTCAATGAACCGGTTAAAGGGCAGGTTTAATTTTTCAATCTGGGGTCCCATGACCTTTAATGCATCTTTGCTTCGCTTTGAATATTTGTCTGGTAAGGGTTCTGTTGTTCCAGGCCCGCAACTTACATTTTTTATTGAATGGAGTTTTTTCAAAGATCGAATCAGCCGGTCTTTTTCTTCACCGTAGGTCACCACATATTCCCAGGGCTGAAGATTGATGGCAGAAGGAGCCAAGCCCGCCGATTGGATCACCTGTTCAATATCAGCCCGTAAAACCGGTTTGTCCAGATAATTTCTTACACTTTTTCTCTGCTGCATCAGCCTTTGAATATCCATTATCCAAGCCTTTTGCGCGGTATGACCTCGATCCAGGCCTCTTCCTGGAAGACATCTGCCAGCTTTTTCGAAAGTGCCGTAAGTTCTTCAATCCCAGGGGTTTCCACCACCAGATCCACCCCATCCAGAACCTTTAGTCGCCCATATGCCTGGAAAATTTCAACCGCCTTAACCACATCTGCGGTGAACCATCCCTTCATTCGCTTTAAAAGTTCGTCACCCTTTAAAGCACTTTCTATCCTAAGATCCACATTGCGATTCTTTGCTTCCCACCCGATCACAGCCGGCCGGGTTATCACAGGTCGAACCGGATCATGCACGGCTGCACACTTAAACCATAGCATTGCTCTTTCCATGGATCACCTCCAAAATTAATTTATGGTTCAACCCCAGAAAAGAGGGATTGAACCATAAATTATGTGTTACTTGCTTTGTGTCTTATTTTGTAGTGTCATCAGCTCTGCTGCTTCTATCTTATACTGCTTGTATCTTATTCCTTGGGTTTGCCCATTACACTGGCATACATCTCATCATCCCATAGCTGGGAATCCGCAACATTCTGACGGAATTTGATAAAATCGATGGTATCCTGGCCAGTGATTTTTTTGGTGTTGAATGCGCCAAAACCAAGGAAAGCCTCGCCTCCCATGTTAGCCGCCAACCAATGTCTATGATCATTTTTCATTGTGTCCCAGAAAAATTTCTTTTTCTGGCGGATACCGTCAATGGACTTGATCAGGCAGCCGGGGAAAAGGTTGGCAAACTTCCAGATAACATTGTTGACCTCTTTATCCAGCAATTCAAAGTCGGCATTGGCCTGGTGCTGTTTAATAAGGGCCCGGCCATCCTTGAGATCCTGGCCGGATTTATATTCGCCGTAGACGATTTCACCATCTTCCACATATTTGTCCGTGATAATGGTGGGATTTCTCACCCATTCACCATCAATTTTAAGGACGGGAACCACCTTGGAGATCATACCCTTGGCTTTCATCTTATAGGAAGACCACATTTCACAGGATACACAATTCCACATGGCATCTTCAGCAGTGAGAAACCAGGGAAGAAAATCCGAAGATCCACCGGCAGGGGCAGACCCGTGCTTGGGACCTGCCTGACCAAAGATGGCAAGATCTGAAGACACGGCGATATCACAGGCAAGCCCGATTTCCTGACCACCGGCAACCCGCATACCGTTCACCCGGCAGACAACCGGTTTTTTGCAGGCAAGGATGGAATCAACCATGTGATTAAACAGTTCCATGTACTGACCATATTCATCACATCTTTTAGAGTAGAACTCAGAATATTCCTTGGTGTTTCCACCGGTGCAAAAAGAATAGGGGCCCACGCCCGTAAACACAACCGCCACAACGCTTCTGTCCAGGGATGCGTTTTCAAATCCGGCAATCACCCCCTTTACCATATCCGTTGTGTAGGAATTAAATTGTTTGGGGTTGTTCATTGTAATCCAGGCCACAAACAATTTTGGCGTCACATTTCCGTCTGGGTCGGTTAATGGTTTTTTCTCATAGATCACACAGGGGGCTTCTGTTCCCCAATGGGGGTTTCTATGCAATGCATGATCCTTTACCTCGTTCTCCCTTGGCATCCACTCAAGACTCATATTCCATCTCCTTTTGTATTCAAATAAAATTGTGTTTCACGAAAACAATAATGATTTATTCAATAATGATCTAACCAATAATACCCTAACCTATATACCCGCCATCTACACCCAGAACCTGGCCTGTGATATAACTTGCATCATCCGAGGCCAGAAAGACAAAGGCAGGAGCAATCTCTTCGGGCTCGGCAAACCGGCCCAGCTGAATTCTGCCCTCATAGATTTTTTTCAATTTTTCATCGGTCTGGAGCTTACCGGTCATTTCTGTTTTTGTAATACCGGGACAGATCACATTTACATTGATGCCATACCGGCCAAGCTCCCGGGAGGCTGATTTTGTAAACCCAATGATACCGGCCTTTGCAGAAGCATAGTTGATCTGGCCGATGGTGCCGAAGATACCGGCGGTTGAAATCACATTTATGATCTTGCCATATTTTTGTTCTTTCATGTGGCGGCCGGCGGCCTGGGTGGTATTAAAGGCGGCTTTCAGATGAATATTGATAATTGCATCCCAGTCCTCTTCCTTCATTTTAAGCAGCATGGAAGGTTTGGAAACACCGGCATTGTTCACAACAATATCAACCCCGCCCAATTGCTCCACACACGCTTCAACCATGTTCTGGGCACTGTCATAATTTGCAACATCCGCTGCAACCGCAACTGCCCGGCGGCCAAGTGCTTCAATCTCGGCGCAGGTTTCCTTGGCGGCCGCATCATTGGAATGATAGTTGACCAGAACATCGGCCCCCTCTTGTGCATACATCAGGGCAATGGCTTTTCCGATTCCCCGGCTTCCACCGGTAACAATGGCTTTTTTTCCTTCTAGTTTCATGTGTCAAATCCTTATGCTTAGATTAAAAATCAGGTACAAGTACTATTCTCTGGTCCGGCGACTTTTTATGGGCTTCGTCAAAGCTTTCAACGATGGTACCCATGGGTCTGGTCTGGACGAACTCTTCAAAATTTATTTTTTTACTGGTGATCATATTTAATACAGACGGATAGTATTCAGGCAAACATCCCCAGGAACCGATGAGCTCTGCATCAAATGCCATGAGTCTTGAAATGGAATACTCAACCTTGTGGGGACCAAATCCCACAACCACCATTTTTCCGGTAAAGCTTAACAGGGCAAGGCCCAGTTCCTGGCCGGGTTTAGTGCCGGAAACTTCAAAAATTTTCCAGCCGGTTGAAGGCAGTCCATTCTCTTTTCTGAATGCTTTCAGCTCCCCGGAAATTTCCCTGGGGGTTTTACCCATGGAATTAACCCCAAGATCGGCTCCGTTTTTCAACATGGTATCCAGCCGTTCCTGGTTGATATCAACAGCAACAACCGTGGCGGCTCCCAATGCCTTAAGAACCTGGACCATATATTGCCCGACACCGCCCACACCAATCACAATAACATTGTCACCCACTTGAACGTCTGCTCGTTTTGCAGCCTGGAAAGGAGTTGTTGCGGCATCTGCCACAACCGCCAATTTTTCCAGAGGAATGCTGCCACGGTTTCTGACCTCACAAAGATCAATGGCAGGAACAGGGATATGGCTTGAAAATCCGCCGTAAATGCCCATGCTGTTACCCGGCATTTTCTGGGCAAGACACCTGTTTCCCCTTCCCGTTTTACAAAGATGACATTTTCTACAGGGCATGACCGCGGGGATAATCACCTCTTTGTCCATCCAGGATTCAACGTCGTAGGCTGCGGCAACTACCCTGCCGGAAATTTCATGTCCAAGGGTGAGGGGGGGTTTGTTTACGGTTGGCACCCCATGGTAATAATACCCAAGGTCTGTATGACAGATACCGCAGCCAGCAACTTCAACCAAAACGTCTCCAGCTGCAAGTTCGGGCACATCTATCTGGGTTTTTTCCAATTGTCCAGGTGATACCTCTCCTGTTTCCCTATCCTTTTTAAAGGGACTGACCATTTGCCAGGTCCAAATTTTTTCAGGAACGCTTCCCATTTTTTTTCTCCTTTTAAAATTTAAAACATCGTCTTTATTTAAAGAGGGAAATCCCATCTAATCACTTTTCCTATTCACTTTTCAGAGCCGGTTTAACACACCCCATACTTTCCATGAAAACATCCAGTCGTTTTCGGGTTGCCGCTTCATCAAATTCTTCCCCATCCCCCATGTTGCCTTCGTAACTCATTACCTTGTTGCCCCGCTGGATTAAACCCAGTCGATTTTCCGCGATACCCATGGAAAGCCCTTCGCACCCTCTGTTATAGTGAAGAACAATTCCGTCAACCTTCCAGCGTTTGGCAATGGCATCCATCATAAGCGTCTTGTATTCCGGACTGTAAAAATGCTGGTATTCCGGTTTGGACAAATGCCAGTCTGCCAGCATGGTACAACATTCTTCCCGGGTTGAAGGTTTATGATCCGGCAAGGGCCTGGGAATCATGTCATGATTTTTTTTGTCATAAAGCCACATGCCTTCAAGTCCAAAGGTGTATAGGGATCCAATGGATACCACCCCCCACTTTTCCATGTGCCGGTATACATTTAGCGATCCCCAGGGGGGCTGGGTGTCGGACATGATCCGTTTCGATTCATTGGGCACGGCAGCAATCCCCCTATCCACACGATCCTTCACCTCATCATAAAGTTCGTCATAAAAGTCTGCAAAATCAGAATTTGATTTTTGCAATGTGCCAAAAACATAGAAAGAATAGATGGTTTTTTCATCCAGGGGGGCGGGTTTTGCCCGGTTCAACATGCAGATCTGCGCCCATTTGTTGGTGGACCGCATATCATTCCAGGCAGCGTCAATAAAGCGTTCGTCATCAAACTTACGATTTGTTGTTTGCCCAAGCCACTCAATGCCGTCAAGCAGCTGATCTGCCACATATTTTATCCGATGGGGATACATTTCGGTTTCAAAGGGGGGATAGGCCCCGACACCAACATCCACCACATAAATGGGAATCCCCCCTTCAAGTTCCGCAGCATTCTGATACCATTTTGCATGGGAGCAGCAGATATGCTGACTCCAGCCAAAATCGGGTTTTGGAAATTTCCCCCCAAGGGCATATTTGTCCACAAGGATGGATCCCCAGTAATTTCTCATATAGGCGCAAAGATCCCGGGCAAACCCAAAGTTTTCAGCCGCTTTCATATATTCTTTTGACAATTGTCTATTAACGGCACAGGAGGCACCATAGGGTTCACCGGTCATGCAAAAGACA
The DNA here is from genome assembly GCA_016744295.1 of Desulfobacteraceae bacterium. Classification (GTDB taxonomy): domain Bacteria; phylum Desulfobacterota; class Desulfobacteria; order Desulfobacterales; family Desulfobacteraceae; genus NBML01. Next base: position 25,432 of record JADGEQ010000026.1, read on the forward strand.
TCATCTCCAAGCCCCGACGGGACCGCATCAAATGCCCAGGCACTTCCCATCCATCGAAGCCCTTTGTTATCTTGGGCCCGGGCAAAGTTCCGGTAGAACTTATCCGTTAACTCCTTTGCCTTTGCCCAGCATTTTAAAGGTTCTGTGGGGTATTTTGCCACTTCGGCTCCTGTTTTGCGAAGACAAGGTCTTCTGCTTTATTACTTACAATGTTTCAAGAAACTCTTCCACGCGGATGGAAAAGCCACCCACAGGCGTGATCACGTCAAACTCAAGAAAGCAGGTTGGGATACCCGCCTCTTCCAGTGCTTTTTTTACAAATGGCATATCCATTTCATGGGGGTCACAAAATTTTTGCTGCATCACAATGGCCCCGTCGCAGTGAAATTCTTTCGCAAACTTGACAATTTTGTCCATTCGACTTCTTTGGGGCCAGTCCTTTGTGGGACAAGGGGTTCTTGCGCAATATCTTGCGGCAATGGCTGTCAGGGGATCATCTGTGCCGCCTTCGGTCTCGTCCCAGAAATATCGGGTCGTGGCACAATGCTCCTCAACAACAACGATTGCACCGATTGCCCCTGACTCACCCAGGCGCTCCACCATCTCGATAAAGGCCAGGTCATCATTTTCACTGCCCACAAGGATGAGTCTTTTTCCGGGATTTCCAGGGGATTTTAATTTAAGTCTTTTATCAGCCAACTGCTTAACCACTTGCTTGGCCACCGGCAGCCATTCCCTGGCATCGGTAAAAAAAGCGGAACAGGTCATATACATGCTTTCCACACCCGTAATGGGCGGATTCCCAAGTTTTCTGAATTCATAAATCTGTTTCATGGTTTGCCTGACATCATTCATGAGGGTAATCCCCCTTTCCAGATCATCATCGCAAATACTTTTCCCGGTCAGTGTTTCAAGCTTTTTGATCAGCAGTTCATATTCACCCTTTAGAAAGGGTATCGCCCTTGGGCTCTGAACGTGGTTTGGCATGGGCAGATAATGGCTCCACCCCGGATTTCTGTGGATTTCCCAGGATGTAAAAGCCTGCCTCAGATGCAGACAGGACTGGCCAATGGTAATCCCGTCCAGATAATCATATTTTCCCTGGAGCCCCTGGGCAAGAACATCACGACAATAGGGACAAAACATTTCAAAAATATGGGACTGGGTAATCTCCTGAATCTCGTGGGAACCAAGGATTCTAACCGGCAGTACATCAAATGCGTAATAAATTTCTTCCGGGGCGTAGGTACAAAAGAACCCCACCATTTTTTTGTTGGTCCTTTTTTTCCAATCCCTCTGGTATTCATGTCTGTTATCATACCATTGTTGAAATTGTTCTATGGACATAAGGCCCCCCCGGGATAATTCATTTTAGCATTTCACCACTTTAACTTTTGTCCCGATCCATTCCGGCGGTAAATAGACCCTCCCGCTGTTACCGCTGGACTTAACCGTTTTTTCGATCAGTTCTTCCCCATAAATTTCAAACTTAACCTTGCGGTGAGAAGATTGTTCAAGCTTGTCATTTTTTTCATCGTCATTGGCCATGATATTTAAACTCCTGTTTACAAAATAGCCATTACAGGGGGATAATTCAGCTATTACTAGGATGTTTTATAGATACATTACAGCTACACGTCAAGAATTTATTATTATTTATTTTCGTGACACACATCATCGAAAGAATTAAAAATTCTGGATTTTAACTCAAAAAAACATCTAATTTTAAATAGTTAGGAATAATTGATACCCAAATCAATTGACATATCAACAATAATGAGATTATTTTTTTTATTTAAAATAGTTTGAAAGGTATTCGATATAGGACTGAAAACCATTAAAAATGGCGGGTATGGCACCTATATCCCATAAATCATGAGGCTATAGGACTAATCCACCAGTTCAAGGATCTGAAAAATAAAAAAGAGGGAGGCGTTATTCACGCTATTTTACTGATAACAACTTAAAAATATAGCTGAATCGTTCCTGCACAGTTCCCGGTTAAGGGCATAATACATTTTTCAATCTCAGGATTAAATTTATGTTGTATTCCCAATGTGTTAAGCCAGCATTTTATTCTGAAAAGCACACCACATTCGTATTTGTCGATGACACCCAACCGATTTACCCCTGTATAGGCAAAACAATCTCCCTGGGGAAAATCCCAGCTCATCTTGTTCTCTCCTGGAAAATCAAACCTGATATTCATAAAATCAGGTATCATCAAGTTAGCGGCTTCCTTAAAAAACATCTCAAACGCTTCATAGGTTTCAACCTTTTTTTCAAATCCAAGAATTTGTCCAATTCGGTGTAATTCAATTGCAGACAATGATTTGATGGCAGCTTTGTTAATTTTATTGGTTGTCTCAATTCCAAATTCTTCCAGACAATGGAAAAACCACATGCCGTCATGTGTCATCCAGCACTTGGTCAAAAGATCAGTTGTTTCTTTTTGGACAATATTTTCAACAGTTCGCAATTCTATCTCCTTTTGTTCATTTTTCCACCGTGGTAGTAAAGAACGTAAACTTGTTCAGTGTTCTCATATATGCTTTCAACACCATGAAAACGATCCAAAGTCCCTGCTTGTATATTTTCATACCTTAACTTATCTTTTTCAAATTTAGCAGGCCCCCTAAAAGGTTTTTCAGATGTAATCAACAGCATCGCTTCCCTAAGAAAAGAATAAATATTATTAGGAGCAGAATGATCAGGCAACACCTCGCCATAATAATTCATAATCCAGATCAATGAGGCGTCCTCATCATATATTTTTTCAACACCAGCAAAGGGGTTAAATCCATTATAGCGGTCCAAATATCTGTACCCGTCTGCTATCAGTTCAAACCCCAGAGAGCCGTCGTTAATTTTTTTTTCCTGTCCGCCGCCCCCACTTGCATAACCTGAAACTTTAGCCTTTCTAACGAAATCCGCCAGGGTCATATTTTTTCCTTAATTTGCATTCCTATTTGTCTTGATTACTTTCAAAAAAAGTATTCATTAAGTAAATTTATCTTGTGTGATTTCTATCTAAGGAGCTGAGCTCTGTCAAGAGAAAACAGCACAGACAATTGAAACAAGAGTCTGAAAAGTTTTTACTTCTTTTTCCAGTGCTTATAATGAAACAGATATCCAAAGTATTTTGGATATCTGTTTCATTCAGCCGATTAACAGCTTCTGTCAATAGTATACTTTACGCCTTGTCTTTTGGATAAAGAAATGGGGAAATGACTTTTGACAAAACTATCTTTCCGTATTTTAATTATTATTTACCCTCAGCTAATGTTGACCCCGGTCCGGCTAAAGGTCTAAAGGTCTTTTTTGATGATCCACAGAAGGGACATTCCCAATCATCCGGAAGATCTTTAAAAGCTGTCCCCGGAGGAGTATTTGTCTTTGGTTCGCCTTTGTCAGGGTCATAAACATATCCGCAATTGTGTATTTGACATTGATACATATCTTTTGGGTCTGCCATTTTAATTCTCCTTTTCTAAGTAAATTAATTCAATGTTAAACGATTAAAGCGGGGTATGTCTTAACCCAGCTCATAGGTGAAATGAATCGTCCCATTTGCTATAGATGAGAGAATGAAACACAACCGCCACGAAAAAAGAGGCGATTCATGAAATCAATTATAGACAGATTCTCAAATCTAATCAAGGGAACTGTTTTTGAATAATCAGAACGGGGACCCAAATTTTATTAAAAATCCAAAATAATTGCTGTGAGCAGCATAATTTTACTCCTCACAGCATTCTTCTTATGCGACTTCGGTAAACTTGTCACCGGGGACATTACAGATAGGGCAGGTATCTGGTATATCATTTTCTACTGTATTGCCGCAGACAGGGCATACATAGATAGATGCCTGGGGGAGATCACCGCCATCTTTGACCGCTTCAAATGCCTTGTTGTAAAGGCTATAGTGAATTTCTTCAACGGCTAAAGCATTTTTAAAAGAAAATTCGGCTGGCTTGTTTCCTTCTTCCTGAGCCGTTGCCAGGAAACCCGGATACATTTCTTTGAATTCATGCCCTTCACCGGCAATGGCTTCTTCAAGATTTTCGGTGGTGGTTTTTATACCGCCCATTACTCGAAGATGTGCATGTGCATGGATTGTTTCTGCCTCTGCTGCTGCACGAAAAAGCTTTGCAACCTGTGGGAATCCATCGTCATCTGCTTTTTTTGCAAAGGCCAGATATTTTCTGTTGGCCTGACTTTCACCTGCGAATGCGTCTTGTAAATTTTCCATTGAACCCATAATTTTTCTCCTTTTTAAACGTGTTGAATATTTGTATGGTTTGAAATTTCAGAGTTGGTGGTACAGATATCATTTTCTGAAAGAGAATGAACATTTTCGTTCCCACTCAATCTGGCAAAATCCTTAATTTCTTCTGTATTGACTTTAAAAAAATTGGCTACCCGTGCGGCAGATTGTTCAACATCAAGGCGGGCACGAAGGGCTGGGTCCTGCGTGGCAATCCCCACCGGGCATTTACCAGTATCACAAATTCGATATTGCTGGCATCCCAAAGCCATCATCAGGGATGTTCCCAGAGCAACTGCATCCGCTCCCAGGGCAAGCGCCTTTGCGAAATCCGATGAGACCCTGAATCCCCCCGTAATTATTAATGAAATATGATCTGCTTTCAATTCTCGTAATATTTCTTTTGTTCTTGCAAGAGCAAATATCGTAGGCACTGAAGCTGAATTTTTGACAAATTTCGGAGCAGACCCTGTACCACCTGCACGTCCATCAATGGTAATGAAATCCACTCCGGCATAAACAGCGATTTTAATATCTTCTTCAAGGTGTCCTGCCGCAAGTTTAATCCCGATAGGTTTCCCGCCGCTTTTTTTCCTTAATTGCTCAATGGTCACTTTCAAATCATCTTTACTTCTGATATCTGGAAAACATGAAGGACTTGTAATATCTTTCCCTTCCCGGAAACCCCTTACTTTGGCAATCTCCTTGGTAACCTTATGACCGGGAAGATGTCCTCCCATCCCGGGTTTTGCTGATTGTCCAAATTTGATTTCAATGGCATCAACTTTTTGTAAATTTTCATCGGTAACACTATATTTGTTGGGAACATATTCAAAAATATATTTATATGAGGCTGCCAGGGATTCGGATAAAATACCTCCCTCCCCTGAACTCATGGCTGTTTTAATTTGGGCGCTGCCCTTTGCCAAAGCCAACTTGGCTTCCTTTGAAAGTGCGCCAAAGGACATATGTGTGACAAAAATAGGACTTTCCATTACAAGGGGGACCATTGCGGCAGGCCCTATAATCGTGCGAGTTTGCACCGGTCGACTTTTGTTAAGCGGCAATTTGAATAGCTGGGCACCTTTAAAAAGAATGTCATCCCAGGAAAATGTTGGTACCTGAGTGCGCATGGGCTCAGAAATGGGTTTGCCCGTGCTAGAGATTTTATGAATATCGCTCATATTGGATTCAAAATCATCTGATGCCCGCTGCCACTCTCCAAGATAATCATCCAAAATATCGACTTTCTTAGATATTTGTATGTTTCCCATTGAACCTCTTCCCATACAGGCAAAGCTTGTCTTATCGGACCCGCATACCGGACATGTCCATTGTGAAAGCGCATTCCATTTAACAGTCTCGGCTGCCTCATCATATAGAAAAGAGCACAAACTGCATTCATACTTTTCAAAAGCAATGTTCTTGGACTCAATTGCAATCTCAAAAGTTTGTTTCTCTTGGTTGATACTGGTGAATGCTGATTTAGGAGAACCACATATGGGACAAACCCAATCCTCAGGTAAATCTTCCCACTTGATTGATTCTTTGGTTTCATCATAAATGTGGGAACAAAGATTACATTTCCAGTCTGTCATATTTCTTATCCCTTATTTTGTTAATCCGATATGATTTTGTCATTAATTTCACATCCACGGCAAATACCCTGTACCTGAAGACTCCCGACCGTCCCTATGGCCTTTAGAGATTCCTGAATGTCCAATGTATCCATTTGCTCACTGTTAAAATCTAGGATCAAACCGCATTTTGTACAAATAAAATGGTGATGCGGATTTAGGTTTGGATCAAAACGTGTTCTTTCTCGGGAAGGTCCTATTGTCGTAATTAATCTCATGTCTTTAAATAACCACAATGTCCTGTAGACGGTATCCAAAGAAATGTTTGCTAATTGTTTTTTTACTTTTTTGTAAACAGTTTCTGCATCTGGATGATTTGGATTCTGAATGAGTTCAGAATAAATCTTCATGCGCTGTTGGGTACATTTAACGCCCGCCTCTTGACAGATGTTTTTAAAATGGACCAGAGATCGTGGCTGTTTTTGGGTTGAATTTTTCATAATTTAAAATATAAATAAGAATTCGTTCCTATTAAAAACCATATTTGTTGAGTGCTTGTCAAGAACAAATATCAATCCCATGAATTATCAATCAAGGAAATACTCACGATGCATTGACTAGGCCCATTTGGAAAAAATCAAACCATAAATGGATCAGACATACCCTAGATGCTGAATGATAATATTCAGGTTTAGATAGCTGCCCAGGTCTTTTTTTATCTTGGAAATATTTATAACAAATTTTTTAATTGATTCAACTGCCCTTCAAGAACCTGTCTTTTTGGAGAGGGGGACTCACACAGGGTCAGGACAAAATCCCCAGTGGTGATGATATTTTTCCACCTGGGCCTTAGCGGTAGGGTATCGGGACTCAGGTATTTGTCAAGGGTCTGGGTCCTGGCCCATCCGTCTTTGTCGATGTAGACATTCCAAAGCCTTGACTGTTCTGCGAGATCTGCCTTTGTATTTCCTGTTGTTTCAAACCAGAGGTCAAGGGCCGTATTCATGACCTGGACGGCAAGGGTTCGTTTGGTGTTTTGGTTTTCCCGGTTCCAGGGAGAGTTTGCATGGTCCAGAAGCCGGTCCAGGGTGTTGGTGATTTGATCATCGGGAACCATTCGGTATAGGAGGGTTTGCAGGTTTTCCTGCCGTTCGTGGTCCGCCTTTAATTGAAGAATGGGATTTTCCTGGGCAGAGGGGTTTTCACCTTGCTGTTCCGGCTGGTGCGGTGTCAGGGTGATAAATCCCAAGTCATCCCCGTCCAGGTCCAGAAGGGACAGGGATAAATTTAGGTGGACAAGGACCGCACCAGCACATTGAACATCAACATCCTTGTAATTGGCTGCTCCCGGGGTTCGGCTCGCCCGGGCCACAGCAGCACCCAGGCTCTCCGCTTTTCCGCCCAGGCCATTGGGAATCAGGTCAACGGCAGCCCGACCCAGGATATCCCGGGACCGATGGCCGGTGAGCCGTTCAAAGGCATGATTTGTAAAGGCGATTTCCATGGCAGGGTTGACGGCCAAAAGGGCATGGTCAATGCGGTCAAGCATTCCGGCCAGACGGCGTTCGGTCAATTTCAAACCCTGGTGCCGTTTTTCCATTAGATCCAGTTTGCCGGTCAGGGTGTCAATGGTGGAAAAGGCCCGGGAAAACCGCATGAAAATAAAAACCGAATAAAACAAAATAAAAAAGAAGGTACCGAAAGGGGCCAGGGCCGGGGTTTGAATCAGATGCAAATCGTTGAGAACATCATTGACTCCGGCCAGAGCCAGGATCAGGTATCCCGGCGCCAGAATAAGGGCGGATTTTTTCTTGTGGATCAAATCTCTGGCCAGCATGGCAAAAAGATAGATCATTGCGCTCAGGGAGACCAGGAGATAGAACAGAATCCGGGGATCAAATGCGTTGGGAGGAGTGATCAAAATATAGGCCAGGTAGAGCCCGCCCATTGTCTGGTAGAACCGGTTGATCCAAAGGGAAAATCGATTGGGAAAAAGGGCATGAAAGAACATCACCATAAGGGGAACGGCTAATCCGTATGGCAGCAAGGTCAAATCAATGGAAAGCCGCCAGGGAAGCCAGGGAAACAGATTGGCCATGAGGCAGCCGCCGTTGATCCCGAACAGGTCCTGGATGGCCCACAGGCAACTGTATATGCCAAAATAAAGATTGACCCTCTCTTGTCTGCGAATGAGAAACAGGGTCAGATGGAGCAGGCCCATGATCATCAGGACACCCCCGAGGATCCCTGTGAAAACCCATTTCTGGGTTACCATCTGCTGGATATCCCTTTGGTGACCCAGCCAGATGGAGGTGTTGATGCCGCCCTGGGCATTATGAAAATTGGAAAGCCGGATCCGGATGTCCATGGGTTCCCCGGTCGGTTCAAACCGGACAAACACAGAGTGGCGGTCCGGGATTTCAGTGTCCCGGACTTGACCTAGCTGGCCGCTGCTTCCCTTCCAAATTCCATTGACCTGGACCGCACAGACGGAAAGGGCATCAGGAATGAACAGGGTATCGGGCCCGTTTTTGCCCCTTTTGAGACCTTTTACCTTGAGCCTGTATGTGGCATACCCTGTTGGTGGCAGCGGGCCTTTTTTTGTCGACCCATTCTGCCAGAGGCCTGGAATGGCGATGGTATCAATGGTATTAATAGCCCCTGATTCCGGAAGAATCTCTTCGGGTTTTGGAAAATATTTCCAATAAAATTCCCATTTTCCATCAAGCCGGGCCGGTCCCTGTTGCTTAAAATTCCAATCGGTCAGGTCTATACCGCCCATTTCAACCATGGGCCGGTGGGGCCTGCAACCGGAAACCATGGCAAGGGTTACCAGAATCAAGATCAGCATCCAGAAAGCAGGGGCAGATTTAACAGACATCGGATCAGCAGGGAGGGACAATTTTATTTTTCCTGTTTTCTCAGCGGTTTTACAGGGCTTCCATGGCAAAATAGTCTTATTAAGACAAATGCCCTTTGTTTGTCAAGGATAAGGATTGTAAAATTTTCAAATTGAACATCCGTTAATAAAACCCGGGGTAAGACCGCCACTCTGGAAGAATTATTTCGGTCCTATCTCGGTCCGGACAAACGTATCCGGCATGTATTTTTTGGGGTCTGCCCAGGCCAATCAGGGCAAAGTATACACAAAGTTGTAAAACATTTCTCTTTCATAATAGGTTGTTACAAAACTTTCACAGGTTTTCACAGGGAAAAAACTTTTCACAAATCGGCATATGTGTTGAATTACATGGACTCAAAATATTTCTGCTGGGGCAGGACAATAAAAACAGGGTTAGATTATGAAATTATTCCAGGTGGGACAAAAAGCTGAAAAGAAAAAACAGGTAGACAACTCGAGTATTCCGGCCATGATGTTTTCCCTTGAGCCCAGGATCATGTTTGATGCCGCAGCCCTTGCCACAGGGATGGATGTTCTTGACCACACGCTTACCGATGGGCCTGAAGCCTTTATGGCTGCCATGGTGCCGACAGACCCCGTTGAGAACCAGGTTTTTGTGGATGAAAATGAAGCCTTGGTCATGGCCATCTCACCAGAAGACAACGAAGTATATATATCGGGTGGGGCTGACCAGAACATGTTTGAGGTGAATAGCGACGCAGAAGAGCTGATGTTCAAGGGTCCTCCTGATTTTGAAAATCCTGGAGATAAAGACGGCAATAATGAATACCATGTGGAGTTGACATTTCCCACTCAACCGGGAATAGATGTTAAAACCTATACCGTGATCGTCAAGGATGTGTTTGAACCTGGTCTCACCATTGAGGTGCCTGAAAATCAGACGATTGTAACCGAGGTTCACCTTGCGGAGCCGGGAACTGAGGGGGAGTATGTAATAACCGGCGGGGCAGATCAGAATCTCTTCAGTATTAATGAAGACAGTGGCGCGCTTCGTTTTAAAAATGCACCCGATTACGAAGCTCCGGACGACCTTGACGGTGACAATGTCTATGAGGTGCGGGTTTCATTTTCAGGCCCAGGTTATGGTCCCGGGGATGAGACCCCTGTGGATATTGCTGTGACCGTATTGGATGTGAATGAAAGTTCTCCAATCATCACAACAGGGTCTGTGGACGTGAATGAAAATCAAAGTTTTGTGACAACAATAACCTCAACAGGTCCGAATCCGGATGATATGACCTATTCCATTTCCGGGGGAGCGGATCAAGACCTGTTCGCCATCGACAGCAGCACGGGTGAACTGACCTTTAAACAGGCACCGGATTTTGAAATTCCCGGAAATGAAGCCGGCGACAATGTCTATGATATCCAGGTAACGGTTTCCAACGGATCCCTGTCCGACACAAAAAATCTTTTGGTCACGGTCCAGGATGTGAATGATGCCCCCCTTTATCCGGATACTGCGATGACGATTGATGAAAACAGCAGTGTCGGGACCATTGTGGGCACTGCATCCGCCACGGATCCCGAGGGTGGCTCGCTTTCCTATGCCATTATCGACGGTAATTTAAAAAATGCCTTTGCCGTGGATGCCAATGGGCAGATTCGTGTGAATAATTCCGCTGCCCTGGATTTTGAAACCACCCCCACCTTTACCCTCACCCTCCAGGTCACAGAGGAAGGCGGGCATCTCACCGATACAGCCACTGTCACCATCACCCTTACCAACATGAACGACACACCGGTTGTCAACCCTATTCCCGATCAGATTCATATCGGGGAAAAAGAATGGGTGTTTAAGGTCCCAGACGGAACTTTTACTGATCCGGATGGAGATCCTCTTGCCTGTTCGGTTTCCGGCTTGCCGGACTGGATGAGCTTTGATCCCCAAACCAAAACCTTCAGGGGAACACCGGACAGAAGCATGGATGGGCAAAGTTACAACCTGACCGTGAATGTGGATGATGGCCAGGGCGGAACCGCCTCAGATGCCTTTAGACTAACCCTTCGCATGGTTGTTGCCGGCCCTCCCCCCCTGTCCTATTATGTTCCCATCATCGGAGACGGGGTGGGTGGAGAGTCCAACAGCGGGGGATCTGATATCGGCAATGTTACGGATATAAACGGGACCGCAGGTAATCTAGGCACTTCACCCAGTGGTGGCAGCGGATATGACACGGGAATTTTCGTCAATACTGAAAGCAACCCCGGTGAAATTTACATTGCCGGGGGCACAGGAGGTTCATACAGCCCAACAAATGATCCGTCCACGGGATTAAATACGGGAACTCCTGCAGGTGAAACCGGAACCCCAGGTGAAACCGCTGCACCTGAATCGGGAACACCCCCAGGAGAAACCGGAACCCCAGGTGAAACCGCTGCACCTGAATCGGGAACGCCCCCAGGAGAAACCGGAACCCCAGGTGAAACCGCTGCACCTGAATCGGGAACGCCCCCAGGTGAAACCGGAACCCCAGGTGAAACCGCTGCACCTGAATCGGGAACGCCCCCAGGAGAAACCGGAACCCCAGGTGAAACCGCTGCACCTGAATCGGGAACGCCCCCAGGTGAAACCGGAACCCCAGGTGAAACTTCACACCCCGGAACCGGGGATGGGGAGGGTAGCACAAGTAATGAACCCGACGGCTCAGCCTCTGGAGGACACGAAAGCACAGAAAAGACCCCATCAGCGTCAAAGGGGAAGCTCTCATTTTTTGATCAATGTAAAAAACAAAAATCCCCATCGGCATGAACCTGGAAATACCCATTTGGAAAAAGTTAAAAAATGGAATAAACCAAACACTAAACCAAACAACAGATGAAACAAAAATATCCGGAGATCACATTGACACTTATCCTGCATCGGCTCATCATCCCTTTTGTGCTTTTTCTCATCATTTCAATGGTAACCGGGTGTATGGCCATAGGGCCGCAACCTATTCCAAAGGCCTTTGATTTCAAGGTCATTAAAGAACAGGCAAAGGCTGTAAAAATACCCCCCTCCGTCACAGGTCCCCTCTCCCTTGAAGAGGCAATGGAACGGGCCATGATATTCAACCTGGATCATCAGGTGGCAAAATTAAATGTGGCCCTGGCAAGCCTCCAGTACAAGGCATCCCGGTTTGATCTGCTGCCGGAGCTGACAACCGCTGCCGGGTACACCACACGGGATAAGATCTACGCCTCTTCAAGCCAATCGGTGCTAACCCATCAAGAGTCACTTGAGCCGTCCACCTCCCTTGATAAAAGAACACGCACGGCAGACCTGACCCTATCCTGGAACCTCCTTGATTTCGGGATGAGCTATTTTCAGATGCACCAGCAGGCTGACCAAGTGCTCATTGCCAAGGAACGGCGGCGCAAAGCAGCTCAAAATCTTATGATACAGCTCCGACAGGCATTCTGGAATGCCTATGGCGCCCAGCGAATGACAGATTCCATCAATAAAGCCGTCATCAAAGCGGAAAACGCTTTGGAGGTTGCCGGAAAATCAGGCAGAGAAAGGCTTCGCCCCCTGCTTGAGGATCTCTTGTACAGAAAACAGCTAATGGTGATGATTCGGGAGCTGGAGGGGCTGCGGGATGAAATGGACAGGGCCTGGCCGATTCTGGCAAACCTCATCAACCTGCCAATCGGCCAGAGAGTTGAATTAATTGCCCAGGAAAATCTGCCCCTGCCGGAACTGTCACTCTCCCTTGAACAGATGGAGGTCCAGGCCTTAAAAAACAGGCCTGAACTGGTTGAGATAGGATATCAGCAAAGGATCAATGCCCTGGATACCAAAAAAGAACTGACCCGCCTTTTGCCCCAGATTGATTTTAGTATGGGCCACCACTACGACAGCAATAGTTATCTGGTGCACAACAAGTGGAACCAAGGCGCGGCGCAAATTTCCTGGAATCTTTTAAATCTTGTTTCGGCACCATCCAAAATGAAGGCGGCCAGAGCCAGAGAAAATGTCACCCGGACCGCAACACTGGCTCTGGGTATGGCTGTTCTTTCCCAGGTCCATGTTGCAAATCTGGATTTTGCCATGCAGTTGAATCGGTTTAAACGGGCACAGGCCCTGCGTCTCATCGATGAAGAGATCCACCTCCAAATTAAAAAGGAATTAACCGGCAAAATGGGCACCTGGCTGGATGAGACCCGTTCCCTGGTGGACCTGCTCATGGCCAGGCTCTATGAATACAATGCCTATGCCCAGCTTCAGACATCCCATGGACAGGTTGAGGCCACCATGGGTATGGGGGGCATTCTTTGAGAATATCCGTCCCAAGGGTGTTGAGCTGCCTTCTTGTATGCAGTCTGATTAATGCACCCCCCGGGATGCCGATTGGCGCTAGCGGGGTCACTGTGACCCGGGAAGTTCGCGGACAGCTCAGCCCACGCCACCACACGGTCCTGTCCAGTGAATTGCCTGCCTTGATCACAACCCTTGATCTGCGGGAAGGCGAGTCCTTTAAAAAAGGGATCCTCCTTGTCGGATTTGATTGCGCGGTGTACGATGCACAGCTTCAAAAGGCCCGGGCCGCGGCCAAAGCCGCAGAATGCAGGCACAAGGTCAATACACGCCTGGACCAGCTCAACGCCGTGAGCACTCTGGAGGTGGAACAGGCGGAAAACCTTCTGGCAGAAGCCGCAGCCCAGGTTCGTATCATGGAAGCCCATGTTGACAAATGCGAAATCCGTGCCCCCTTTTCAGGACGGATTGTAAAACGGCTGGCAGACCCCTACCAATACACCATTGCCGGAACCCCCCTCCTTGAAATCCTAGATCCCAGAGACCTTGAAATTCAACTGATCGTTCCATCGGCCTGGCTGGGCCGGATCGATAAAACAACCGATTTTGAATTTTATGTGGAAGAAAACAAAAAAAGCTATCCCGCCCGGGTGATTCGCATGGGAACCCGGGTGGATCCGGTCAGCCAGTCCATATTGGTTGTGGGCAAAATAAAGGGCCGAGCCCCGGACCTGCTTCCGGGCATGAGCGGGTTGGCACAATTTTCCCTGATTTCCAATGATTCCCCGATATCTAATGGCAAGGGCAGTCCACCATGACCGACAAGGTTTCCGGCCCTGGTGAACTCCAGGCTTTGATTCAGCTTTTGCGCCGTGCCCGTCAGTCTCAAACCAAGGCAGAACTGGCCTTTGCCATGGTCAATGAAACCAGGCAGCTTGTGACCTACCGGCAGGCGGTGGTATGGCAGAAAGAAAGCGGGGTGATTGCCGTATCAGGACGTCCGGATTTTGATAAAAACAGCCCCTATGTCCAATGGATGAACCGGTTGGCCAAAAAATTAACCAAATCCTCTGACACCCGGATCACCACCCGGGATCAGATAGGCAAAGAAACGGTCGGAAATGGGCACGGGACAGATCAATTGGCAAATCAATGGGCAGATCAATGGGACGACTGGCTTCCCCCCTATTGTCTGTCCCTGGCGATAAAGAAGGATGCTTCGGACAAGGATGCCATGTTATGGCTGATTCTGGCCTGTGATTCCCCTCCTGAAAAAAGAGAACTCCTTGAAGAAATGGCCCAAGCGTATGGCCATGCCTGGGATGCATTGTCCCGCCCTTTCTTTCCATTTTCAGGCCTGGCAAAATTCACGGGAAGAAAGGCTGCCAGGATCGCTTTGATTCTTGCTGCAGCCCTGGTTCTCGCCCTGCCGGTCCGGTTGTCCGTGCTGGTTCCGGCCGAAGTGGCCGCCAAGGACCCGTATCCTGTTTGCGCTCCTTTAAACGGGGTCATCGACCAATTTCATATCAAGCCCAATGAATCGGTCACCAAAGGCCAACCCCTGTTTGATCTGGAAAAAACCCTTCTTAAAAACCGGTTGAACCTGGCCCGAACCACCTTAAAAGTGGCCCGGGCTGAACTTCAGAGAGCCTCACAACTGGCTCTGTTTGCCGATAAAAACAAACTGGATCTTAAAATTCTTCAGGGACGTTTAACCCAAAAAAAAGCCGAAGTCGCCTATGTAGAAAGCCTGTTGAAAAGGATCCGTGTGAAGGCTCAAAAAGACGGGGTAGCCCTGTTTCAGGATGTCTTCTTCTGGCAGGGCAGAGCCGTTGATATTGGTGAAAAGGTACTCACCCTTGCAGACCCCGGCCAGGTGGAACTTGTTCTTTTCCTGCCCGTGGCCGATGCCATCCCTCTTGAACCCGGGGCCCGGGTGACCCTGTTTTTAAACACCTCACCGGACCGTCCCCTGACCGGTACCCTGAATTCCATTTCCTATCGGGCCCAGCTCCATAAAGACAATCAGATTTCCTATCGATTGAAAAGTTCCCTGGATACTGGCAACTATCCTCGAATCGGGTTGACCGGCACTGCAAAAATCTATGGAGAAAAAGTTACTGTCTTTTACTACCTGTTCAGGCGGCCCATCAGTGCAATGCGCTGCCGGCTGGGGATTTAAGGTGGAAATTCTTCCATCCATCCGGCAGGAATTAACTCTTTATCCTGGCCCTGCTGATCGAAACGGGGCGCCTGTCTATACGATTTATGACCCCCCGGCAAACCGTTTTTTTCAGCTCACCCACCTGGGGTTTGAAATCTTGTCCAGGTGGGAAAAAAACAGCATGTCAAAGATTCTGGATTCGGTGAATCGGGAAACCACCTTCTTCATTGAACAGGCCCATGTACTGGACCTGATCAAATTTTTAAGGGCCAATCACCTTGTCGACTCCCGGACCCAAATAGAGTCCCAGTCTCTTTTAACCGCCCACCAACGGATCAAAAAACATCCGCTTTTATGGCTGGTTACCCATTATCTGTTTTTCCGCATTCCCCTGGTGCAGCCGGATAAATGGCTGAGTTTAACCTATCCCTGGATAAGTTTTGTTTTCACAGGGTGGTTCGCCAAGCTGATTCTGTCTGCAACCCTGGGCGGCATGATATTGGTTCTAAGGCAATGGGATACGTTTACGGGAACCTTCACCCAATTTGGTGAATGGACCCAACTTTTCTTTTTTGTCCTGGCCCTTTCGGTGTCCAAGGTGGTCCATGAACTGGGGCATGCCTATGCCGCCCATAAAAACGGGTGTCGCGTCGGCTCCATGGGCATTGCCTTTATTGTTTTGTGGCCCATGCTTTACACGGACACCAATGAGGCATGGAAACTTAGTTCACAAAAAAAACGCCTTGAGATCTGTGCTGGGGGCGTACTGGCCGAACTGGCACTTGCCGGAACCGCCGCATTGTTATGGAGTTTTCTTCCCCCCGGCGTTGGACGATCGGTTGTTTTTTTTCTGGCAACCACCTCCTGGATCATCACATTGATAATGAACATCAGCCCGTTTATGCGGTTTGACGGGTACTTTATCCTGTCCGATCTGATCCGGATTCAAAACCTTCATGACCGTGCCTTTGCCATGGGCCGGTGGTGGATGAGGGAAAAGATGTTTGGCTTGGGTGCAGCCCCACCCGAAAGGTTTACACCCGGCATGGAAGGATTTCTGGTCCTCTTTGCTTTTGGGACCTGGTGTTACCGTTTTTTTTTATTCCTATCCATCGCCCTGATGGTATATTTTTTATTTTTTAAAGCATTGGGACTCATTCTCATGGCCATCGAATTAAGCTGGTTTATCAGCCTTCCCATCATTAGGGAAATCAAACAATGGAGAACCCTGCCCATCCGGATGAACAGATCTGTGATATTCACCCTTTTGGTATTCTGCTGTTTAGGGTTGCTCTGTGTCATTCCGTTTAAAACACAGATTCAGGCTCCGGCAGTGCTCTTTGCTGACCCATACCAGGTGGTCTACACACCGTCACCGGGGCGGGTAAAAAAGATCGCTGTTAACGTCGGGCAAAAGATCCGCAAAGGCGATTTGCTGATGCAGATGAGCTCCCCTGATCTGGAACATAGCAGGGCCGTCTGCCGAAGAACCCTTGACGTTCTTGAGCATCAGCTTGCGGATCAGCCGTTAAGCAATACATTGCTTGAACAGGGGGCCGTACTTGAAAACAGATTTGAAGAGGCGGTCAGCAGACTTCAGTCCGAAGAGAACCGACAAAAGAAATTAACCCTGACAGCACCCATCTGTGGCACAATCGCTGAAATAAACCCGGCAGTCACCCAGGGCGCCTGGCTTCCTGAAAAAAAAGCAATTTTTTATCTGGTCGGCGGCTCAAAAAAACGCATCCGGGCCTATGTGAATGAAGCGGATCTTGATGGAATCAAACCAGGGGGACAGGCTGTCTTTTATCCTGATATACTTGAACGATCAAAGGTCAGATGCCGGATTGACCAAATAGATTATGCCCCAACAGGCCACCTGGAAGACAAATGCCTTAGCTCGGTTTACGGGGGCCCCATTCCCGCGTCCATGGACAATCATGGTAACCTCATTCCCAAATATGCTTTTTATCGGATTCTGCTCACCGGTCCCGATACTTCCACCCGACAAGTCCTGGCCGGTACCATGGTCATTCAGGGCAAACCCATCAGCTTGCTGCAAAAAGTATCCCATCGAATATTAGCCGTTATCATCCGTGAAAGCGGATTTTAAGCGGAAGGTAGGTTACATCGGGTATTCCATAGAAAAATTGAAAAAAATCAGGGAATAAATGAGTCCGACATACTATTCTACATAAAGGTCTTTTTTGTAAAAAAAAGATCCGATAAAAAGTAAAATCCCTGCAAGGAAGGCGAATACAGGCAAAATTGTCAGGGCTGTATCAAGACCATATGCGTCAGAAAGCCTGCCAATGACAATTGGCGCAAGACTTGAGCCTAAAAGGTGCTGAATGATAATATTCAAACTTAAAGAGACGGCGCAAAGCCCGGGATGGACGACATCCTGGGTCACGGCGACTCCGGATGGGACAAACCCCACGGCAGTGATACCAATGAGAAACAGGACCATATATTGAGCATTCCCCTGTAAAAAGGCAAAGGCAATATAAAGTAAAATACCGGTAAGAATCGACGATATTGCCGGGAACAAAAGCCGTGCATTTTCTCTTTTTTTGAGCCACTGGTCAGACAGATAGCCGCCCAGGGGTGCGCCGATGATTGCAAGAACCATTATGGAGCCGGCTTTCATTCCTGCCTTATCCATGGCAAGATTGTCAAACCGGTGAAAATATGTGGGCAGCCAGGTCAGAAGGGAAGTGGTGATAAAGACATTCAAAGCAAAGGCCAGATTGTTGCAGAGCAGCGTCTTATTATGGGTGAATTGTCTTGCCATATCAATAAATTGCATTTTTATTTGTTTGCCGGTTTTTTCTTTTTTAGTGAGCTGAATGGTTTTATAATCTTTAACAAAATAAAACATAAGGGCCAGGATCAGACCGGGAAAGGCCACAAGCCCGAATGCATGGCGCCAGCCAAAGTGGTGGGCAACATACCCTCCGATTCCAATGCCAAGGGCACTTCCAAGGGGGATGGAAGCATTCCATAACCCAAGGATCCTTGCTCTTTGCTTTCTTGGGAAATTGGCTGAAAGCATGGCTGTTCCGCCGGGGGCATATCCTGCCTCTCCAATGCCAATGGCAGCCCTGGTGATAATAAGCTGTGAAAAATTTTTTGTAAATGCACAGGCCAGCGTCGCCATGCTCCAAAGAGCGGCCATGATGGAAATGCTTTTTGTACGGCTCCAGCGGTCAACAAGAATAGAAACAGGAAAAGAAAAAATTAAAATCGACCAGTAAACGGCAGATACCAAAAAACCGCACTGGGCATCGGTCAACCCCATATCCTGCTGCAGAAATGGGAAAAGGGAGACAATCACCATGCGATCCATATAATCAAACATGTACAGCAGGAACAAAAGCCAAAAAACTTTCCAGGACTGTTTTTTACCCATGATTTAAGACCTTTTACCGTGTTTGCGTGCCGCCTTGAACATGGCAATACAATTTTCAGGATTAACCCCCGGATGCAGGGAATTTGAAGAACAGAGGATCAGACCACCGCCCTTTGCGCCATCTTCAATTGTCTGAATGACTGCCTGTTCAACTTGATCCGGGGTACCCGACGGCAGAAGATCGATGCAGTCGATATTGCCCAAAAG
Source organism: Desulfobacteraceae bacterium (assembly GCA_016744295.1). Lineage (GTDB taxonomy): Bacteria > Desulfobacterota > Desulfobacteria > Desulfobacterales > Desulfobacteraceae > NBML01. The sequence continues at coordinate 44,222 of JADGEQ010000026.1, forward strand.
ACAAATTTTATCGCCGCAGTATTCTTTTACCCTTTTTATTTCCATGCCTGCCTGGGGCTCCAGAGGATTTAATCCGTCATACCCGGTTTCAATAAGAATATCCAAAAGAGGCCAGAGGTTGCCGTCGGAATGCCTGACCACCTTGAGGCCCTTTTCATGGGCTTTGTCAACAATTTGTCTGTTATAGTGATTTACAAAAGTTTTAAAATGCTCAGGAGAGATCAAGGGCATCTTGGTTGATGCAATATCATCCTCAATCACCAGCACATCAAGGCCGGCTTCAACCAGCAGATCAAGCTGGGCAAGATTAAATTCCAGCATCATCTGTGCAATTGAATGGACAAATTCAGGATTTTCAATCATATTCATCATAAGATTTGTCATGCCGATTAAGCGCCAGGAGCGAACAAAAATCCCCCGCATGAGCCAGAAGGTTGCCTTTTGTCCCTTAAATCTGTCAACGGCAAGGTTAAGAAGTCCCAGATCCTCTACCCTGGGTACAGGGGGGTTGAATACTTTAAATTCGTCAAATCTTTTTATGGGGTGACCGACAGGAACGGGAATACCATGTTCAGACAATTTATAGATCACACCAAATCCATCTTTGACATGGAGGTCATCCACCCTTGTCTCATGGCCTATTTCAAATGTTGTAATGCCGTCAATATCAAAACTTTCATGGATCATAAAAAGGGTATCAACAAGCTTGAGTTTATCATTATCATTCATGAGCCTGAAATCCTGAGGTTCTGGAAGCCCGTCCCGGAGGTGTTTTCCAATCCCGATAATGGGCGCCTCGTTGATGCCATGGATATACAGGGGTACACAGTCGGGTTCTTTTACGTCAAGGGCAGTGATGATTCTTTGTTTTCCCACAGTTTTTCTCCTGCTAAAGAATAGGGTCAAATAATCTGCTAGATCAAAGTACTTTTTTTATACGTCAGAAATTTTAGGGCAACTAGGTTATAATCCATATCACATCTTGGATTCTTGTCTATACTAGTTTATAATTTTAAAACTAAATCCAAAAAAAAGCGCCTGTTTACCCTAGCCGAGGAAACAAAAGAATGAGCTTTGTCGATCCCGGAATGATCCATAGAAAATTACTGTTTAGGATTTGTATAATGAGCCTTGTCATCTCATGCCTTGTTGGTACGGGTGTCTGGCAGATGGAAAAAAACAAAATCGGCCAGGATATTTTGTGGAATGCAAAGGGTGGGTTCAAATTTTTCAATAACCAGATCCGAACACTCCTAAACACCCCGGATAATTTAAACCCCGACCTTATCCGGCGACATCTGGTCATCACAATGAGTGAACGAAGACAGAATCAATCAGGCGGATTTGTTTCCATCGGAATATATACCCTCAACAAACAACTGGTGGCCATGGTCACAGATGACACCTATGAATATAGTAAACTTGTCAGAGAAAAAGCAGGCCGCTTAAATAAAGCTGAGAAAGCGTACAGGAGTATGGAATTCAATGTGCTTTCCATTGACAATATCCCCCACATGCAGATCATCTCGCCCTTGCGCAATGACCTGGGTGATCTCTCCGCCTATGGAGAGACCTTTTTTGCGGTGGCCCCTGAAGCACTGGCAAAAATCCGGGCCAAGGCAATCAAACTTGCCGGTGCCGCCATTTTCATTGTTATGTTGACCACAGGTCTCCTCTATCCCGTGGTTTTATCCCTTCTCAACCGGGTATCTTCCCTATCGGCCAAACTCTTTGAATCCAACCTTGAAATGCTCAAGGTGTTGGGGAATGCCGTTGCCAAAAGAGACTCTGATACCGATTCACACAACTACCGGGTAACCATCATCTCCGTAAAATTAGCAGAACACCTTCAATTGCCCAAACCCAAAATCCAGCAATTGATCAAAGGGGCCTTTCTCCATGATGTCGGGAAAATCGGCATTGAAGATGAGATCCTGCACAAACCCGGCCGCCTGGACAAGGATGAATTTACAATCATGAAAAACCATGTGCCCTATGGAATTGATATTGTAAGCAAGGCTGAATGGATCAAGGAAGCAATCGATATTGTTGGATATCACCACGAAAAATATGATGGGACAGGCTATGGGAAAGGGCTAAAAGGAGATCAGATTCCTGAAATTACAAGGATTTTCTCCATTGCCGATGTCTTTGATGCCCTGACCTGCCACCGACCCTACAAAGAACCCTTTTCCTTTGAAAAGACCATGGATATTCTTATCGCCGGAAGGGGAAACCACTTTGATCCGGTCTATGTGGATGCCTTTGAACAAATCGCATTCCCCCTGTTTGACACCTATGCCAGAAGAGAAGATGACCGGCTGAAAACAGAACTGACCGCCCTGTTAAAAGAATATTTTTACGAATAAATCCCCAGATTAGATTACCAGAAGCTTTTTCTTTTTTTTGAAAAGAAAAAGCTTTTGCCAGCATGATACAATAGAATATTCATATGGTTTCTTATTGCTAAGTGAGTTCCTAGAAAAGCTCATTATCCAAAATCAAAGAGGAGAGAGAAATCATTCCCACAATTTCACCTTTTTCCTCAACCGGTGCCCTTCTGATGCCGGCACGATAAATTAAGCGGGCGGCATAGCGGATATCCATATCCGCCGGAACGGTTATTATGGGCTTTGTCATAATTTCATAAACATTCACATCGTCCGGGGAGCGGCCTGGTATTATAACCCCTTTGACAAAATCCTGAACCACCAGTATCCCCCAGGCATCATTTTCATGTCTTTTTTTGACAAGAAGTGAAAAAACTCTTTTAGAACGCATGATGGCAGCAGCTTCCCTGGCGGTGGCCATACCGTCAATGGTCAAAATCTGCTTATGCATCACGTCCCTTGCACGAACTATTTTAATATTGTCTGTTTCCATAACCCTCTCCTTTTATAAAAAAATACTGCTTAAAAATAATTTTTCCGAACCTCTTGTTTAAATTTTTCCATCTGGCTTTCCAGCCCCACCACATGTTCAACCGGAAGCACAAAAGCAATGCCTGTACCGGGCTTATGGAATTCTCCAGCTTTTTTTATTGCGTCTAAAATTTTAGTAATGGTATGCTCTTCAACAAGGAACATGATAATATCGGTTTGTGCCTCCAGCGTGAGACCAAAAAAAGTTTTCGCCTCATGAATGCCGGTGCCCCTGGCAGGTATAATCGTTGCTCCGGTGGCTCCTGCCGCTTTAGCAGCATCAACAACCTTGTCGGTGATATCCGACTTTACCGAGGATAATATGAGTTTAAATTGCATTTTTTTTCTCCATATATTTGATTTTACGTTGGGTTGACCATTGCATTAACTGAGCATACCCCATGACAGCTATAATCGGGAACAAACTGGCAAAAGCGATGAGGCCGAAACCGTCCAAAGCCGGGTTTCTCCCGGGTACGGTGGCGGACAACCCAAGACCAAGCGCGGCGACCAGGGGCACTGTAACTGTTGAGGTTGTTACCCCACCCGAATCATAGGCCAGGGCAATGATATTTTTTGGGGCAAATAGGGTCTGTACAATAACAATCATATAGCCCGCAAGAATGTACATATAAAGAGGCGTGCCCGTGACAATCCGAAAGGTTCCAAGGCTGATGCCAAGGGCAACACCAATGGCGACTGTGATTCTTAACCCCCATTGTTTGATGGTTCCGGCAGATACCTCATTGGCTTTATAAGCCACTGCAATAAGAGATGGCTCGGCAATGGTGGTTGCAAAGCCGATCATGGCTGCAAAAAGATAGACCCAGCCATATGCCTTCCAGTCCGCCTGGGTAACAATTTCTCCCGGACCATAAACAAAGGCCGGATCAGATAACTGTGTCGCCATAATATTGCCCAGTGGGAAAAGTGCTTTTTCAAGCCCTGCCAGAAACAGAGCAAGTCCGATGACAACATAGACACCGCCCACAATAAGACGGCGCAGATGGGGAATTGGCTGTTTTAAAACCAGAAACTGAAAACTGACAATAAGAAAAATAATGGGCAGCACATCTTTGCAGGTGGCAAGCAATATTTTACTGAAAAAACCTATGAATTCCACGAATACAGGCTCCTTTTTTTCTAGAAAACTATAAGACCATATCCCATAACAAAAATCATGGGGAGAAGAGAAGCAAAAGCGATGAGTCCAAACCCATCCACAAGCGGGCTTCGTCCCTTAATGGACGAAGCAAGTCCCACACCAAGAGCTGTAACCAGAGGCACTGTGATGGTGGATGTGGTAACACCGCCGGCATCATAGGCAATTCCAATAATTTCTTCGGGAGCAATGGTGGTCATCAGCATAACAAGGACATAACCACTGATGATCAGATAATGAATTGGCCAGCCGCGAAGAATGCGCAAAACCCCGATAAGGATGGCAAGTCCCACGGAAAAGGCAACAGACATGCGAAGCCCAAAGGCATATGTGTTTAAAGACTCCTGACTTGGGTCAATAAGGCCTCCCTGGCCGGCAATTTCAGCTGCTTCCCAGGCCACGGCTATGAGAGCCGGCTCTGCCACTGTGGTAGAAAACCCTAGTGCAAAAGCAAAACAAAGCAGCCAGAAAAGACTTCCCTTCCTGGCCAGGGCATGGGCCATTGATTCACCAATAGGAAACAGACCCATTTCAAGTCCCTCAACAAACAGGGTAAGACCTGCCACCACAAGAAAAGCACCAAAAAGCACTTCTCCCATTTGGGGTAATGGCTGTTTCAAGACAATGATCTGAAAAAAAGCGATCACCAGGATAATGGGCAATAGATCTGTGAAAGCGCGTTTGATTTTTGTCAGAATCAATTTAATTATAATCATAGTATTTCCTGTGAATATGCCAGAAATAAAACCCTTTTGCTTACTCGTGGATCGCCCGTCCTCTGGAAACAAAAGAAATGCCTTGTCCGCTTTGAGTGCTGATCATAATGGCTTCTATTAAAGGCGCATTTGAGAGTATTCTGGATTTCCATTTCACGATAAATTTAGCTCCGGACCCTCCGCTTTTATCTGTGGCTTTGATGATATAGCGAATGGTTGAAAATTTTTTTAACACAATCGGCGCCTCTAAATAATGTTTCAAAAGTTCACCGTTAGAATCAAAATAGTCAATTGACTGAAGCATTATATCTTTTTTCAAATTTGTATTGCGGATGCTCAGGGTCGCAGTAAGGTTAAACTGTTTTTCCTGATCACCATGGTAGATATGTGAATACACAGGAACATAAACACTCTGTCCATTTGACAGAATTTGATTCGAATTTGCACTCCCCTGGCCTGGAAATATGCCCATTATTATCAAAATCAATATATAAAAAAATACTGCTGTTAATTTAGTGCCTTTCATTTGCTTGCTCCTTTATTTGCCGTTAGGGATATATAAGGATGTTGAAATCGATAATCAGAAAACCAAAAAAAAATACTAAAAACTCAATATTTTATATTAAAAAAACCTCTATTTCAGTATGAAATTTTTAAGACATTACCCAAAAAAAATAAACACAGAAACAGAGGCAATATGCACAGAAAAAAAATATCAGACAACTCGTGACAAAGCAACTGAAATATAATCATACACACACAGAGGAAATACGCCCCAATCGAGGGAAAATTTCAAACCATCTATTGGGTTATATTGTTCTTACAAAACGCCGCTTGCACATGGGTATGAAATTTCAAAGAGTGGGGGGTTTAGAAAAATTTCTTGATTTTCAGGAACACGCAAATTATAATAATCGTGTTATTAACCAATAAGATGTCGGATATATACAATGCAGCAAAACATAAAAAAGAATGTCGATCAAAAAAGTATTATTACAGAACAGGATAAAAAAAATTGCCTTGATACAATTTCGCTCACCAAGCTGGAACAATCATATCGTGACTGGCTTCAGTTAGCATCCCGATCTGATGTCCGCCTTTCCAGAACACGGATATTGTTATTATTTTTGTTAATTCGATACACCGGAGCAAAGCTTAACGAAATTCTATCTCTTAATCTATTTCAAGACGTCGACCTTAGTGACTGTCACATTTCAATTAGAGATCACCATTCAAAAGAAACCCCTATATTACGAACAATTCCAATCTCCCATTCTTTAGCAGATGAAATTAAATTGATGCTGGCTGATCCTGTTTTTTCAACATCCATCAAACCTAAATTCAGCATTGATCCCGGCTTTGTCCGAAGAAAATTCTACGAGCGTTCCAAATCCTGTGGATTTGATAAAAAATTGGGCGGTCCAGAGATGATTCGCAAGGCCAGAGCGGTAGAGCTCTTAAAAAACAATATACCAATGCCGGCAGTACAAAGCATCCTAGGACACTCGACGCCCAATTTAACAAAATCTATGGTCTCTTTTTCTGAAATAGAAATTCAGCGAATTACCCAATTATTTATGGAAGGGGAATCTGATCGCAAAACCAGTGCCCGGAACTCTTTTTTTGGTAAAATCAAGGTTATTGAACAAGGCGACATTTTAACAAGACTTGAAATGATTACAATTGATGGTTTTTCTGTAACGGCAACCATTACAACTGGCAGCGTTAGTCACCTTGGATTAAAACAGAACAGATTGATTACAGCAGAAGTTAAAGCGCCGTGGGTCGTGCTGCAAAGAATAATAAATTCTAAAACAATATCATGTACTGCAGAAAATCAATTTGATGGAAACCTAACCCAGATAAACATAGGGGATATCAACACAGAGTATATTGTTCGAATTTCAGATGTTACAGAGCTGTGTGCGATTGTTACAACAGAAAGTTATCGCCAATTAAGCCTTAAGACAGGAGATCGGATCCGGGCTCTGTTTAACAGTTTTGCAGTGGTATTGCATGCTGGATAATATTTTTCCGAAAAAAAGGACAATCTTTTCGTGTCATGGCCATTTAATCAACTTTTTTACATGCAAAGGAAGAATAAATGTTTAAAAACATTAAATTTAATCGAATGGAGATAGCAGGGTCTTTGGGAGACCTTGGTGCATTATTGCCCATAGCCATTGCAATGGTTCTGGTAAACGGACTCAATCCGGTTGGATTGTTTTTCAGTATTGCACTGTTTTTTATCATTTCAGGACTCTATTTTGATGTTACGGTTCCGGTTCAGCCCATGAAAGTGATTGGCGCCTACGCCATAGCAACCGCCTTAACCCCTTCTCAAATACTGGCATCATCACTTCTAATGGGTATTTTTCTTTTGATAATCGGGCTGACAGGCGCAATTGAAACCATCAAAAAACATACGCCTACCGCTGTGATCCGGGGTGTACAATTATCAACCGGCGCAATGCTGATTTCAGGTGGGATCAAGTTTATTATCGGTACATCAAAATTTCAGCTACTTCAAAATGCGGCCGAGCCCTACCTGAGCGTTCAATTCTTTGGTCCGGTTCAAATCGGCATTGTCATCGGTGTGATCGGCGGTATTGTAACCTTTCTTTTTCTGGATAATAAAAGGTTCCCTGCTGGATTAATCGTTGTTATTGGTGGGCTCATAGCCGGTTTAATCCTGGGTGCCAGACTTGATATGTCAAGTGGCAGTTTTGGAATTAACATCCCTCAAATTTTCCCTTTCCCCTTTCCGGAAAAAGCCGATTTTACCTTTGCATTGTTTGCCCTGGTATTGCCCCAGCTTCCAATGACCATGGGCAACGCTGTTCTGGCCTATACCGACTTATCCAAAGAATATTTTAAAGAAAAGTCATCAAAGGTATCCAATCGGAAGGTTTGCATAAGCATGGCACTGGCCAATTTTTTAAGTTTTTGTCTGGGGGGGATGCCCCTTTGTCACGGTGCTGGTGGACTGGCTGCCCATTATCGCTTCGGAGCCCGTACAGCAGGGTCCAACTTGATAATCGGTTTTTTTCTCTTAATATTGGCATTGGTTCTAGGAAAGAATATCATTGGTTTTTTTAATCTGCTGCCCATGTCAATTCTAGGAATATTGCTCGTTTTTGCTGGAGCCCAGCTGACCTTGACGATCATGGACCTTAAAACCCGCAAGGAATTCTTTGTTTCCACCATGATTCTTGGCATTACCCTGGCCTCGAACCTGGCGGTGGGGTTTATCGCAGGAATGGTGATTGCCCATCTCCTGAGGTGGGACAAATTATCTGTTTAATAATCGGCCCAGGCAACCCAGGTTGTCTGCCAACCGACGGGAAAAAATTGAATGTATTTTAAAAAGAACATTTCCCATGGAAAAATGATTGTATTATGCCGGCATAAAATCATATATTGATAATAGCTGCATATTCTGAGCATAGAACGTTATTTCAAACAATTCATTAGAGAGGTTTTTCCAGGGCAAAATAACGAAATTGAAGGACAAAGGACCCCTATCAGGAAATGAAAAGTCAAGAAAAGACAACCCTGCAAAAGTACAAAGAAAGCCGTTTTGCACAGGAACGGCTCAACACGCTTTTAAAATTCATGCCCGACCCGGTATTTGTCTTCACCCTTGATAATAAGGTGGAATACATTAATCCGGCCTTTGAAAAAATCTTTGGATGGACCCTGAAAGAGATCAAGGGGAAAAATATCAACTTCATTCCCGATCACCTGGTTGAACAGGCAAACCAAGGGATGAAACAATTGTACAAAAACCATAGGGTTCATGATTTTGAAACCCAGAGATATACCAAAGAGGGACGTATTCTTGATATAGTGATCAATGGGTCTATCTTGTATGATGAACAAAACCAGCCCGCAGGACAGGTATTGATCCTGAGGGATATGACCGTTGAAAAGCGAATTGCAAAAAGTAATCAGATCATGTTCAAAATCTCCAAGGCCCTGCACCAGTATCAACAGCTGGGCGATCTGATTCCCCTCATTAACAGGGAGATCCAACATCTAATATCGGTGGAAGGGGCCTTTATTCTTCTGGCGGACGAATCAAAAGATCAACTCTATTTTTTTTCCGCCCAATATCGGAATCGGGAGTCGGAAAAAAAATTCAAAAAAATCAGATTTTCAGCCAGCAAAGGGGTCTCCGGACGTGTCTACAAAACAGGAGAACCCATTATTATTTCCGATGTTTCCCAATGCGAATTTTTCCTGCGACGGGTGGACGATGAAACCGATCTTACCACCAGGGGAATATTGTCGGTTCCCATAAAGCTGAAAGACCGAACCATTGGTGTTGTTTCCGTTGTCAACAAACACCATGGCGATTTTGATACAACAGATATAGAATTGCTGAGCATTGTGACCGCAAGCATTGCACTGCCCATTGAGAATACAAGGATCCATGAGGAATTGCGCAAATCATTCAAAGAGTTAAAAAGTCTGAACCATGCAAAGGACAAGGTGATAAATCATCTTGCCCACGAAATTAAGACCCCTGTTTCCGTCTTGGGTGCCTCCATGAAGCTTTTGTCCAAAAAACTTGCATCCCTGGACCTGGAAAACCCAGGACTTGAAAAAAAGATCGAAAAAATTTTTGCCCGGGGACAACGAAATCTCAGCAGAATTCTAGACATACAATATGAGGTGGAAGACCTTCTAAGAAAACCCGATTTTAAAGCATATAATTTACTCAACAAACTTTTTGACGCCTGCAAAGATGAATTAAGTGTGCTTATTGAAAATGAAACAGATGATACAGATGTTATCGAAAGGGTGCACACAGCCATTGAAAATATTTTCGGCCCGAAAATTATCCATTCCGTCCCCCTTTGTCTGGATGAATACCTGATAAAAAAGATTGAAATCCTGGGAGGCGCGTTCCAGCATCGAAAACCGATTTTAAACACCAGGATGGATAAAAATGTTTATGTTTTTATCCCGGATGAAATTATTGACATCATTATTACCGGCCTTCTAAGGAATGCCGTTGAATATACCCCGGATCAAGGCAAAATTGATATTATCCTGAAAAATACAAACCATTCTCCGGAATTGATTATAAGGGATCACGGCATCGGATTTACCCGGGAAAAACTACACCTGATATTTGAAAATTATTTTACCCCCCCTGACTCCCTGGAATATTCGACCAAAAAAGCCTATGATTTTAATGCGGGCGGCAGGGGATTTGATCTGTTAAGAATAAAACTTTTTTCGGAACAATATCATTTTAAAATATGGATTTATTCAAACCGATGCCCGGTCATACCCGGACAAGAAGATATCTGTCCCGGCGATATTGACCTCTGCCCGGCATGCAAAACCCCCAATGATTGTTTCAATTCAGGGGGAACATCCATTCACATTAAATTTGGGTCTATTCTCCATTTAAAAAATAGTCCGGGCCAGCCGTAACCCAAGGGTTAATCCGGTGAAAAAGACCATTGAATTCTTTAAAAAAGGTAATATGAACGCCAAACCATTCCATCCCCCCTGCCCCTTCTGCAAATTAAATCCCGCAGCTGTGGTTGCCAGATACAAGAGTGTATATGCCATAGAAGACACAAGTCCCGTCAGTGACAACCATCTGCTCATCATTCCCCTTCGCCACTGCGAAACCTATTTTGATCTCACCGACCAAGAGCGCAGTGACGCCCATACATTGATCGAACAATTACGATTAAAAATTTTAAGGTCAGACCCCTTGGTGGATGGGTTTAATATTGGGGTCAATTGCGGAGAAACCGCCGGCCAGACTATTTTCCACACCCATATCCACCTGATTCCAAGAAAAAAACACGATACCCCCCATCCCCGGGGCGGGGTCCGGGGGGTGATCCCGGACAGGATGAATTATTAGGTATCGCCTCAACCCCAGGACCTGTTATCCCAGAACCTTTTACCAGACACCTTAGACCGAGTCTCCATCTATCCAACCCGACCGGAAATATAATCTTCCGTCAGCTGCTGCAAAGGGATTGTTCCACCAGTTCATCGGTCTTAGCCCGATTCTGGACCTGTGTTTTTGTCAGCCAGGACATGGTTGCCTAGGTCCCCACCATTCAATATTCTGTAATTGTCAAACAATTGCCGGTGCCGGGCACTTATCAATGATTAAGTCCCGTGTCACTGTGGGTCTTGCTTAAATTTTCCACGATGATACCGTTGAGGATAGCGGCCCCTAGGATAAAAAATGAAAGAACCGCCGTGTAACGGATTCCAAAATACAGGATCATGGCGGGAAGAAAGGTAATCTTGACAGTCCGGTTGTAGAGAAACACAGCCGCCAGGGATTTTTTCAGACCTTTTTGGGTCAATTCGTGGAGCAGGGGATAGACGATAAAGGGCGACCCTGGTACCACCATGCTGACCCCAAGGACAAGGAGAAAGCCCTGCCAACCCGAGCTTTCTCCCAGGTGGCGTTCTATCAGGTCAGAATGGAGAAAGTTGCTGACAAGGGTGTTGAGGATAACAACTATTCCCATGATGGGCATAAGCCTGACCAGCATCTTCCAGGAGTTTGTCAACGCGGTTGCCATGGTGCTGTTGTCAAAAATACCGACCCCCATATAGATTCCTACCATGATGAAAAAAAAGCGCAGGCCGCTGGAAATTCTTTTTTCCTGGCCGGAGTTGTTTTTGGGTATGATTGATTTCATGGGCCTCTTAGAATATGTTCAAGGTGAGTTCAGTGGCAATGGCGATCAGAACGGAAAAGATAAGGTTGGTCATGTTGCGCACCAGGGTAAACCTTTTCCCGAACAAGGATGCCTCCAAGGGGATTGCCACCATTCCAATCGTAGCCCAGGACACCATGAATGCCGTGACCGCTGCCACATGAGCCCCCTGGTCAAGAAAATTGCGACCGACCATATAGCTTGTCACGGGATTGCCAAAGGAGATGCTTCCGACAATGGAAGCGATGATGGAATCCACCATCATGTTGCCGGAGAGCATGGACTTATATCCTTTCATCACCACGGGCATAATCAGGTTGACCATCATCACCATTCCCATCATAATCGGTAATATTCCTCTCATCTGCACCAGCGCTTTTTTCATATTTTTTTCCTCTAACTTGGAACGGTTTAAATCCATTGACATCTCAGTGTCTAAACGGTAATATCATACTACCCAATATGAATAAAACATACTATACGGTATGAATATTAAACACCTATGAGTCTATTGTCAAGTTAGGAGATCAAAAATGTCAAAAGCCCTGGAAAATTACCACAAGAAAAGAACCCGGATTGTCATGGCCGCAAAGAAACTCTTTCTCACCGAGGGTTACCAGGCTAGCAGTATGGACAGGGTGGCAACAGAGGCAGGGTTCACCAAACAAACGGTTTACCGCTATTTTGCCTCAAAGGCCGAGCTGTTCCGGGCCACCATGGAGACCCTGGCAGGCGGTGCAAAGGGGAGTTTTATTTTTGGTGATGGGGAGGTTCGGTCGGAGCTGTTAGGGTTTGGGTCTGCTTTTTTGAGTTTTCACATGGACCGGGAGCGGCTTGATATCATGCGGCTGATTGTGGCAGAGGGGCCCACGGACAAGGAACTTGCCCAGACCTTTTTTGACGCTGGACCCAGGGGGGGATGGGTTGCCATCCTCACCTCGTTTTTAAAAAACCGGCTCTCCCCACAGGGGAAGGCCCATGTGGTGGCCAAGCTCTATTGTACGATGATGCTTTCAATGCGCATGCCTATTCTCCTAGGAATCAGGGAGGTGCCGGACCCAGAGGAAATCAGCGTTCATGTGGAGACGGTGGTCGACTTTTTCCTGAAAGGCTGTGGTGTTGATATAGGGTAAAGGGCGTATTTAAAGCCTAGAATAAGGCCCCCGCCGGATGCAGCAAAACAGCCCCAGGAATAAAAAGGTTTCATGAATATATCCTTGGATTGCCGTATCAGGGAGAACAGCCCCCCCGGAAGGCCGGGGGGCTGTTCTCAGAATCTGATCTAAATCAGCTCAAGCCTCAAATATCAACCGTGGTGTATTACACCAACGGCAACGTTATTTAATAAGGCTGGTCGGCAAATTAATCGTCAACGTTGATCCATACATTATTCCTTTGAACGCTTCATACTCGAAGACGCCGGCTGCATCATGTTCATATACGAATGCACTGAAATGATAATTTCCCGTTTTTTTAACAGGTATTAACACCTCTCCCCTTTGATTGGTTTTAAATTTTTCCTCACTACCATCAGGTGATAAAAGATACACTTCTGCCCGGGGATACGGATTCGAAAAAAACATTACACGAAGTAAGAGTCCCTTTTCCGTCCAAACGGGTACGATTTGAAAAGGCAGATGAGGTGATTCAGCAAAAGCAGAAAAGTCTTCAACTTTGTTTACTTGGATATATCGGCCGTAGAAAAAGTCAAGCCTACCGTGATAAATGCCATATAAGCTATTGTGATCTATTGAGAATGACGGCTTGGTTTCCCCTGTATTACCCTTAAGATATTTCAAACCATTTTCTGTGATTTCATTTAACTCAATCCGGACTGGATCCGCATGCATAGCCTGGTACCATGTTTTCCCCCTCTCTACAATCGGTCCAAGGTATTCTCCGTTACTAGGTCCAACTTGATGCGCAAAATACAAATGTATTGTCCCATCCCCGTTGTTATTAGCGTCACCGATAATCCACAAATTATGAGCGTACAGAGACGTTATACAGGGTGAAACAAAAAGAAGAAAAAGGATCACACCGGTAATAATGATTTTATCTGGTACTATACGAAAACGGCAATTAATAGGTTTCATAAATTAAAATCTCCCTTCTAAATATTATTATCAATATGACTAAAAAAGTAACTCAACCCCAGCAATAATACACCGGCCGTAAATCGGTGCCAGACTTTCAGATCCCTGCGATCCCGACCCATATACAACTGCCTCTTCGTCGGCAAGATTTTTTGCATCAATAAAAAAAGTAACCGCAGGATTCCATTGTTTAAATGTTTTTTTGTAATTAGCACCAAAAACCCAGTAATCATTGCCCTGTAATGTGTTGTCCTGGTTAAAGTAACGATCTCCCACGTAATCTGCCATCAAAGTAATTTGTCCGAAAACAGGATGGTTATAACCTGCAGTCAATCCGATAAGTTGTTCCGGAATATTAGCAAGCCAATTGTCATCGTAATTAACGCCTCCCTGTGTAAAATCCTTATATTTGGACTCTTGATATGTATAGCAGACGCTAGAATATAGCCCTGAATCAGAGGAAAGATTTAAGGAAAGTTCAATACCTTTTGCCTCTGTTTCGCCAGAGTTTATGTATGGATCTGTTGCATTTGAACCGCTTTTTACCCATTTATTTTTATATTGGCTTAGAAATAGGGCGGCGCTGTAATTCAACCAAGGGGTTGGACTGCCTCTAAATCCAGCTTCATAAGAATTGACTTCCTCTGGATCCAAATCGGATGAATACGAAGCTCCTGGAACACGAGCCGGACTTTTAAATCCGCTGTTGAAGCCTGCAAAAATATTTAATGCCTTGTTGAACGTATAAGTTGCTCCCAGTTTTGGACTGATCGCCTCATTTGATTGACTTACCGTATTGGCAGAATTGACCCTCCCCGTTTGATCCTGTTCGTAAGAATCAAATCGCGCACCGAAAGATATTGTCAATGCATCAGTAACGGACAATTCATCGATAACATAAGCTGCAAAGGAAGTGTCCTCGCGGAGAGTGTCTTTTATTTTGGTCTGACGTACACCAGACAAAACGGTGTACATTTCAGTTCTAATTTCATGTTTGCGAAACTCTCCTCCGAAAAGAATCATATTACTCATGTCGGCCATTTTATGTTTTAAAGAGTAGGTTATGGCGGGGAAAATCTCCCATTCATCAAATTCAAAGTCAGCACCAAAGTTCATAGTAACCCATTCGTCTTTTCCAGTTAGTTTGATTTGCAGTTCATCATCTCCAAACTGTTTTTTTAATACTAGGGCTGCTAAATTATAATCGTTCTCAAAAGCGTTGGATTGGCCTGGATTTTGGCTCGGGTCTTCGTCGAATTGGGCTTGAGTAAGTTTTTTTGGCCACGCACCTTTTGAATCCATATGTGATCCGTGAAATTCCAATTGCGTGGTATCGTTGAAATCATATGCAAGGCGTGTGTAAACATTTGCGGGATCATAGTAAACATAATCTTGATAGCCATCGCTCTGTGATAAAGAAAAATCCACAAAGTACTCCAAATGATCATTGCTACCGTTGATAACACCAACATAATTGGTATAGTCAAAGCTACCGTATGAAAGGCCTACTTTTGCTTCCAATGCTTTTGGAGAAATTCGGGTCACAACATTAATGAGGCCGCCTATCGCCTGATCTCCATACTCAGCAGATGCGGTTTTAATTATTTCAATCCGCTCGATGTCGTTGATAGGGATTCTTGTTGGCACGGTATAACCATTCCCTTTATTAAATTCTATGCCATTAACCAAAAAGCGAAGGCTCTGAGTCGATGGCTCTGATCCTCTCGCGCTATATACCCCATCATTTGCAACACCGGATTGATATTGAGGGACATACAACCCTGGTACCTGTCGTAATAATTCATTGATATTAGTTACGTAAGGCATCTTGTCGATATCCTCACGAGTGATGACATCAATGTTGGTCGGCGTTTTTTCAATGCTCGTCTTAACTTTGGCAGCTGAGACGATAATCTCTCCTATCTTGTAAACCGTTTCCTCTTTACTCACCGCACTGCCAGAACAAACAAATACAAGCAGGACAACAATAATCCAAATAATTAGAGCGTTAGATAACTTTTCCCTTTCCATTATGTGGTTCCCTTCCCTTGGTATAAGTTAATATCATTTTGCCTTGTCCAAAAAGATGAATGAACATCATAAAAATTAGCCGTTTCATTTTTCCCAATAAAAAAAGCCACGAAAAATTTTTCCATTCATGGAAAAATGCCTTCGTGGCTTTTAAAAATATTCAGGTTCAACTTTTTTTGTTTATCCATCACCTTCAGGTGACAAAGTTAGAGCTTATCTATTGGTTTTATAAGGTTCTGTCAACTTTTTTTTACACCCCCTTTTTTTAGATGGTATATTGTCTATAGGGAGCCTTCCCATCTTGAGGTAAAATTATTCTGTTCGTCGACCCATCGCCCTCTCAAAATATAGAACATTTCGATTCTGAAAAATAAAATCATGACATCCAATATCAAGGCAGAAAAAAATTTACTAGGCTTGAAATAACAAATGTATAGGAAAACGCTTTTTGTCAAAAGAAGTATGAAAAACTATTAGAAAACTGAAATAAGGCCCCGGCCGGATGCAGCAAAACAGCCCCAGGAATAGAAACCTCGGATTTTGCAAAATACCTGATTCATTAAAACAGGGTAGCGGGGCAGGTTAGCAAGGCCTGTTTTGTCTTGGAAATAAATCTTGTCACCGATATAAAGCTGAATGGCACCATGAAAGCATATTCTCTATCCGGGCATCAGTAATTTTACTCTCTTTTTTTGAGTTCCTTAAGCACTTCATACTGGGAGATTTTTTACAGGTCTTCCAATACGAACCCGTGAGCCAGAGAAAAATCACCTCCGGATTCACGGCAATGGTCCTAGCAATGCACAACCGATGCTACCCCCCCGGACAACCCGGTTCCGGCCTCTGGCCTGGTCCAGGAGATCTCATTGTCAGCCTAAATATATTATTTCTTTACACAACAAGGTATTTTAATGTAAATTTAATGAAATGCACATCCCATAACTCGCTAAAATATACATTTTGATGCACGTATTACTTACACCGCCGAACAAACACGAATTTATAAGTTGGGAGGGTTGAAATATGTCGAGAAAAATGTTCATGACAATTTTGGCAGGACTTTTCCTGCTCATTGGCTTTGTTTACGATGTAATTGCAAAAGAGCAAATTTCAAACGACGTTATTAAGGTTGCTGTTTTAACTGATTTGTCAGGCACTTATGCAGACTTTGGGGGGTCTGGATCCGTACAGGCGGCTCAGATGGCAATTGAAGACATTGGGGGTACTATTTTTGGAAAGCCCATTCAATTATTAAAAGCAGACCATAAAAACAAGACTGAGATTGCCGCCAATATCGCAAAGAAATGGTATAGTTACGATAAAGTTGATGTCATCTCCGGCTTGACATCATCCGGATGTGCGTTGGCAGTTTCATCCATCGCCCAGGCAATGAAAGGCATCAGTCTTATTTCAGGGGCGGCAAGCACAAAAATAACCAATGAAAATTGTAAAACCAACACAGTCCACTGGACCTTTGACACCTATTCCAACTCAGTTGGAACCACATCTGCGGTTTTAAAACAGGGTGGCAAAAAGTGGTTTATCATCACAGCAGACTATGCCTTTGGCCTTTCCATGGAAAAAGATACCATTAAAGTTGTGGAAGAAAACGGAGGGGTTGTGGTCGGCACGGTTCGACACCCATTGTCCTCCCTGGACTTTACCCCATATCTGCTGCAGGCAAAAGCGTCTGGTGCCGATATCATTGGTCTGGCCAATGCTGGAGCAGACACTATAAATTGTGTCAAACAGGCCAAACGATTGGGTATTACGCCAAATCAAACCTTGGTCGGACTCGTCTTGACTTTGCGGGAAATTCACAGTATTGGCCTTAAAAATGCAGCAGGCATGTTATTTACCGTTGGATATTACTGGGACTTTGATGACGAAACAAGAGCCTGGGCCCGCCGGTTTTACGACAGCCAGAAAAAAATGCCGAACATGGTTCATGCCGGTGTTTATTCATCCCTGATGCACTATTTTAAAGCAGTTAATGCAACACAAACCGACCAACCAGACAAAGTCATGCATAAAATGAAGGAACTCAAGGTGAATGATATGTTTGCCCGGGACGGTGTAATAAGAGATGACGGGCGTATGGTCCACGACATGTTTTTGATTCAGGTTAAATCTCCCTCAGAATCATCCAAGCCCTGGGACTATTTCAAAATCAAACAAATTATTCCGGGTGAGGAGGCATTCCAGCCTATTAGTCAGACCCGATGCAACTTAATCAAATGAATAGGGGCCTTGTATTCAGTTCAGGCGCAAAATATGGAGGCGGTGTGTAATTATGAAACAAATCAGCATCCGCTCCCGTTTGATATCGGGCATCCTTGGTATGGTGTTAATTGTGGTGGTGCTGTCCACGGTCTTGATCTCAGCAATTATTCTCAAACAAAACATAAAGATCGGCAAAGAGGATATTGAAATCGCAATAGTCACTATCAAAAATCATCTAAATGAGCGCAGGACTGCCATTGAAAAATATACGGGCAGCCTCGCGGTCATTAACGAAATGGGCTCAAAGATAAAATACCTGCATGAAGATGAGTATAGCACTGAACATGCCCTCTTAAAAAACACGTATCAGGAGATCAGTGCAGCGGTTTACAACAGCATGGTACAGGGCAACTTATGGAAGGTATATATTTATACACTTACAGGAAATCTGAAAATTTATGGCATCGAGGACAATGATTTTTGTGTTGTAGGGTATTGCTACAGCCCGGACCAGATTTACCAGCAGCAATTAAAAAAAGGACAGAAAATAAGCAACGATCAATGGCATAGAATTAAAAACAAAAGTTCTTTACCTATGATATATCCGGAAAAACCACCGGAAAAACAAACAATTTCCTATCAAAATATTGAAAAATACATTTGTATGGTCTCCTACGAATCCATTAGAGCTCAGACGTTTAATGAAAAAAGAAATCAAATGGAAAAAAAATCATTTGGTACTGTCATCGGCATTCAAAAAATGGATGATAACTTTGTACAAAAAAATTCACGGATAACAGGAACCAAGGTAAACGTATTTATTGACAGAACTTTTAGTGTGGGCAAACTGGATAATTATACCCGTTTGATAATGGATAATTCATTAACGGTTTCGGATAATATAAAAAAGGACCATGCCTGGATAGAGACCATTCAAATTACTGACCAGGATTATCTGCAGGGCATTTTACCAATTTTTCAGGGAAAAAACTATATCGGTGCCATCTCGGTTTTAAAAGATCTTGAGCATGTCAGACAAAATACCTATCAGATCATTCTTATTTTCGTACTGGTATTCATACTTTCTGTTTTGCTCATTCTTCCGCTAAGCATTAAATTTTCAAACTCGTTGTCCGCACCCATCAACGAACTGATGCAAACCTGTGAAATTATTTCCTCGGGTAATTTGAATCAGAAAATAGATATTTCCCGTACCGACGAACTGGGCATGTTGTCCAGATCTTTTGCCAGTATGGTAAAGCAGTTAACAGCCTCTGTGGTCAAACTTGAAACCAAGAGAAATGAAGTTACAGAATCTGAGAGAAAATACCGACATATTTTTGACAATGCTATGGAAGGGCTTTATCAGACCAGTCTGGAGGGACGATTTATCAATGTGAACAGTTCTTTGGTCAAGATTCTAGGATATGATTCCAAAGCGGATTTAATCAATTCGGTAAAAAATATCGGTACCCAATGTTATAAAAATCCGGACGACAGAAAAGCAATCAAAAGAATGTTAGAAAAAAAACAACCCGTTAACAATAAAGTGGTCCTCTTTTTACGAAAAAATGGAGATGCTTTTTGGTGTTCGATGTCAACGCGGTCGGTCATGGATGAAAACCAAAACACCAGATACTACGAAGGCTCTATTGTGGATATCACCGAGCGCCTTGCAGTGGAAGCGGCTGAAAGAGCACGCAAAGCAGCTGAAACAGCATCAAAGTTTAAAAGTGAGTTTCTGGCCAATATGAGCCATGAGATCAGAACACCGATGAATGGTGTGATCGGAATGACAGAACTGCTATTGACCACACAACTGTCCGATGAACAGCTTGAATATGCCCAGATCATCCGGATAAGCGGGGATGCTCTTTTATCCCTGATTAATGATATTCTGGACTATTCGAAAATTGAAGCAGGCAAACTTGATCTTGAAATGATTAACTTTGATTTGAGAACAACATTAGATACCGTTAGTGATCTTATTGCCCCAAAAGCCCAGGAAAAAGGATTGGAATACATATCCGTTATCAGGCCCGAAGTACCTTCATATTTAAAGGGTGATCCCGGACGGCTTCGACAAATTTTAGTGAATCTTGTCGGAAATGCCGTTAAATTCACAGCCGCCGGTGAAATTGTGATTTATGCAGACCTGGAAAAAGAGACCCTTGAGAATGTTTATATCAAATTCAGAATCCAGGACACGGGAATTGGCATCCCACAGGATAAAATGGACAGGCTTTTCAAATCTTTCTCCCAGGTAGACAGTTCCACCACTCGAAAATACGGAGGAACTGGTCTTGGCTTAACGATTTCACAAAAGTTAGCTCAAATGATGGGTGGAAACACAGGAGTGAACAGCCAGGAAGGTGTTGGGTCCGAATTCTGGTTTACGGCCATGTTTGAGAAACAAACCACCATACCCAAACCAATCGTCCTGTCCGAAGATATTCAAGATAAATATATTCTTATTGTTGATGACAATGCGACAAACCGGTTTGTTTTGAGAGAACAGCTCAAATTATGGGGTTGCAAGTATGATCAAGCCTGTGATGGTGTTCAAGCAATTGACAAACTGAGACAAGCGGTTCACAGACAGAACCCGTTCCAAATCGCTATTATTGATATGCAGATGCCAGGAATGGATGGAAAACAACTAGGAAAAATGATTAAGAATAATCATGACATCAAAGAAACCCGTCTCGTCATGATGAGTTCCATGGGTGAACGGGGGGATGTTAGGCAATTACAAGAAATAGGGTTCGGCGCCTATTTAACAAAACCTGTAAAGCTGAATAAGCTTCATGCCTGTCTTATCAGAATATACAATCAAAATGAAATGATGGAAACATCCGATTCGAAAAATATCATAACACAATATACACTGTCGGAAGATGAGCAAAGGGGAATACGCATTCTGCTTACTGAGGATAACAAGATCAATCAAAAAGTAGCTTTGAAAATCCTAAATAAAATCGGTTACCAAGTTGATATTGCAAATAACGGGAAAGAAGCATTGGATGCATTAAGAAAAACTGATTATGATCTCGTTCTGATGGATTGTCAGATGCCTGAGTTAGACGGTTATGCTGCATCTAAAGAAATCCGTAGCCAGACATCGGGTGTGAAGAACATCAATGTTCCGATTATTGCAATGACAGCCCATGCAATGAAAGGAGATCGGGAAAAATGTATCGATGCAGGCATGGATGATTATCTTACAAAGCCTGTGAAGCCCAAAAACATATCAAAAATGCTGGATAAATGGTTAGTCGCAAAGAAACATTAAGTTCTTCTGTGAATCCCCCTTTGTATGAATATTTCCATAAGGGATAAAATACCCATCCCCGGGGCGGGGTAAGAGGGATGCGGACAAAATGAATTATTGATCCAAAAAATTATCCAAACCGACCGGTAATATAATCTTCCGTCAGCTGGTGCAAAGGGTTGAGAAAAATCTGATCCGTTGGCCCCACTTCGATGAGATCCCCCAGATGAAAATATCCGGTTCGCTGGGATACCCGGGATGCCTGCTGCATGGAGTGGGTAACAATAGCAATCGAGTAATCCTGTTTTAATTCATCGATCAGATCTTCAATTATGGCGGTTGCGATTGGATCCAGAGCAGAACAGGGCTCATCCATAAGAATTATTTCCGGGTTCACGGCAATGGTCCTGGCAATGCACAACCGCTGCTGTTGGCCGCCGGACAACCCTGTTCCCGGCTGGTCCAACCGATCCTTTACCTCTTTCCAGAGGCCTGCCCGTTTAAGGGATTGCTCCACCAGTTCATCGGTCTCATCCCGATTCTGGACAAGGCCGTGGATTTTCGGACCATAGGCAATATTATCGTAGATGGACTTGGGAAAAGGATTGGGTTTTTGAAATACCATTCCCACCTGAGCCCTCAGTGGCACCACATCCACATCTCTGTCATAGATATTTTTATTGTCAATGGTGATTTGACCGGTAACCTTGCACCCGTCAATGGTATCATTCATACGGTTCAGGCACCTCAGGAATGTGGATTTCCCGCAACCGGAAGGACCGATCAGGGCGATCACTTGGTTGCGCCCAATATCCAGGCTGATATTGTTGATGGCTTTTTTGTCACCGTTGTTATAATAGACATCCACATTTTGACAGCTCATCCGGGGATTTGCCACTCGAAATTCGCCAACGGTGATTCTTTCTTTTCTGGAAACCAGTTGTTTTCTCATTTTCTTGCGGGCACGGGTGCCGTACCATTGCCTCCCTTGTCCATAGTTTGCATTTTTTTTGCGTTTAATTCTTGCATTGGGCGTTTTCCATCTCTATTTTAATCGACAAAAACGAACCCTGGCCGGGTAGACACCCCTGCCCGGCCAGAGCCTTTGTTATAAGTCTGACAACACCATGGGTTTCATGGTTTTAACATTTTCTTGAAACAATTTTCTTTCGGTCTTGGGCATGGGTATCAACCCCTTATCCGTCAGATATCCTTCATCTCCCCATGCCTTTTCACTGGTGAACTCAGCAAGAAATGCCTGCATGCCAGGAATGGTATGGGCATGGGCTTTTTTTACATAGAAAAAAAGCGGCCTGGAAACAGGATAGCTTCCGTCGGCAATGGCCTCAAATTTTGGCTGGACCCCGTCCACAAAAGCCCCCTGGAGCTTGTCTGCATTCTGGTCAAGAAAAGAGAAGCCAAAGATACCCAGTGCATTAGGGTTGGCAGCCAGTTTCTGGACAATCAAATTGTCATTTTCACCGGCCTCAATATAGGCACCGTCTTCACGAATGGTATGACAAAGGGCTTTATAGGCCTTCTTGTCTGTTTTTTTAAGGGCCGCAATCCAAGCAAACTTTTTGGCACCGCCTTCCATGGCCAGTTCCACAAAAGCATCCCGTGTTCCGGAAGTGGGGGGGGGGCCCAGAACCTCAATCTTGATATTGGGGAGTGTTGGATTCACCTCTTTCCATCTTTTGTAGGGATTGGGCACAAGTTTCCCTGCCGCATCACCACCCGGAAAATCTGTGGCCGGAACATTCTTGGCCAGGGCCAGAAAAAGATCTTTCCGTGTCAATTTAAACAAGGGAGCACTCTTGGAATTGGCAATGACAATTCCGTCATACCCGATTTTAACTTCAACGATCTGTGTGACCCCGTTTTTCATGGCTTTTTCAAGCTCTGATTTTTTGATGCGACGGGAAGAATTTGTGATATCCGGGTATTGAACCCCAACCCCTGAACCAAACAATTTGTGCCCGCCGCCAGACCCGGTGGATTCAATTTTCGGGGTTTTAAAAGAGGTGGATCTTCCAAACTGCTCGGCCACAACCGTTGCAAAAGGATAAACCGTTGATGACCCGACAACCGAGATATAATCCCTTGAAGAACCGGCAAATCCATTTCCAATGCCCACTCCTGAAACCAGGGCAAAAACCAGGGCAGACACTGCAATACATACTTTTTTCATCTTAATACTCCTAATCATTATAATTGAATTAACAACTCAAAACCCATTACCATCTTCTTTCAAATTTCTTTCTCAAAATAACTGCCAACCCGTTCATGGCCACAAGAAAGACCAAAAGGACCATGATGGCAGCAGAGGTCTTTTCTAAAAAAGCTCTTTCCGGGCTGTCAGCCCATAAAAATATCTGCACCGGCAATACCGTGGAAGGATCGGTGAACCCTGCTGGAATATCCACGATAAACGCCACCATGCCAATCATCAGCAAAGGCGCTGTTTCTCCCAGAGCCTGACCCATACCAATAATGGTACCGGTGAGCATTCCGGGCATGGCCAGGGGAAATACATGGTGGACCACCATCTGGGTTTTGGATGCCCCTATTCCGAGAGCCGCCTCCCGAATGGAGGGGGGAACTGATTTTAAGGATGCACGGCTTGCAATGATAATGGTGGGCAGGGTCATCAGGGTCAACACCAGCCCCCCCACAAGGGGGGCGGATCTTGGCAGGCCAAAAAAATTGAGAAACACAGCAAGCCCCAGCAGCCCGAAAACAATTGAGGGAACGGCTGCCAGATTGTTGATATTCACCTCAACCACATCGGTCCATCGATTGGTGGGGGCAAATTCCTCCAGGTAAACCGCAGTGGCAACCCCGATGGGAAAGGAGAGACAAAGGGTAACCAGCAGGGTGTAGAGTGATCCGCAGATAGCCCCCCAAACACCTGCCAATTCAGGTTCCCGGGAATCTCCCCCCGTAAAGAATCTGGTATTGAATGTTTGTTTTATCCGTGCCTGACCGATAAAATGATCCACCCAACCGATCTGGGTATCATTCATGCGCCGCTCGGTTTCCGGCACATCCCGGGGGATATGTTTCTTCATGAGCATGTCCACATCATCATCCGCCGGCAACCAGATCTGGATTGTATTGCCGATTTCATGGCGATTCTTTTGTACAAACTGCTGTAATTCAAAGGCGCCCCCGGTACTGACAAGGCCATAAAGCTTGCGTTTGTCCGCCCGGCTAGTTACCTGGGGGAAAGCGGTTGTGAGGGATTTTTTCACTATCCCCATGTAATTGGCAGCTTCTAAATTTTCCTTGTCAATTTCCAAAGGATCCAGAAAGATCTCCAATTGAATAAAGGTCTGCTTGAATGCCGTATACCCGTTGGCAATTATGCTGATAAAAAGGATGCCCAAAAAGGCCAGACTCAAAAGGATGGCTGTAAGCCCCAACCCTTTGAACCCTTTTTCGAATCGATAGCGCCTGGCAAGCCCCTTGTTAACAACATCCATGGTCCGGACCCGGCATACCCGTTCAACGGTTGGGTCAACGGTTGGGGCAACGGCCGGGTTAACGGCCGGGGCAGCAGCTGGTGCAGCAGCGGGGACAGCGGTATAGTCCGTTGACAGATTGACAATGGACACGCCTATAGTTGGGCCAGCAGGTGGATTGAGAGTAAAAGAACCCCTAGTTGAATTATTCATATTGCTCCCTGTATTTTCGCACCACAACCAGGGCAATCACATTGAGAACCAGTGTAACCAGAAAAAGCATCAGCCCCAGGGCAAATGCGGCCAGGGTCTTGGGACTGTCAAACTCCTGGTCCCCTACCAAAAGGGTCACAATCTGAACGGTTACCGTGGTAACGGTTTTTAAAGGATTCACAGTTAAATTGGCAGACAAACCTGCTGCCATGACCACGATCATGGTCTCTCCAATGGCCCTGGAAACCGCCAGAAGGACACTTCCCACAATACCGGGTAAGGCCGCCGGCAGCACCACCCGGCAGATGGTTTCAGAATGGGTGGATCCAAGGGCCAGGGCACCGTCCCGCAAAGACTGGGGAACTGCATTTATCACATCATCGGAAAGGGATGATACAAAGGGAATGATCATAATCCCCATGACAAGGCCTGCGGCCAGAGCACTTTCCGATGATACTTCCAATCCCAGGCTTTCACCTGAATTCCGGATCATGGGCGCCACAACCAGGGCAGCAAAAAAACCATAGACCACCGTGGGAATACCGGCCAGAATCTCCAGCAAAGGTTTGGCCACGGCCCTGAAACGTTTATCGGCATATTCACACAGATAGATGGCGGACATGAGCCCCACCGGTACGGATACACACATGGCAATGGCCGATATCAAAAGGGTGCCCATGAAAACAGGGATAACACCAAAGGCACCTGATGCCCCTACCTGGTCTGACCGAATCGCCATCTGGGGGCTCCATTCCAGACCCAGTAAAAACTGGTGGATGGGAATGATTTTAAAGAACCGGATGGCCTCGTAGAGAACGGACAGGACAATTCCAATGGTGATAAAGATCGCCAGGGTGGAACAAAGGATCAAAATATACTTTACAAAGGTTTCCACATGATTCCTGGCCCTGAGGGTTGGTTTAATACACCGTTGAACCCAGAGAACCGCCCCGATGCAGATGACCAGTACGATAACCGCCAGGGCGGCATGGCTGATGGCAGCCATGTTCCGGTACTGGTCCGCTGCGGCCTGGATGGCCGGGCTGATGGTGGGGCCGACAATATTTCCCTCCACCAGGTTTTTAATATCATTGACCAAAAGACTCAGCCTGTCACCGGGAAGCTTCTGTATCTTTTCGGGCAGGCCGGAAACCACCACATCAATGATGATGCTTGACTCAAAGGCCAACCAAAAGGCAAACACAACCAAGGCGGGGATGGCACACCATAAAGCGGTGAGAGCCCCATAATAGGTGGGTCGGGAATGAAGAATCCCGGGGCCTCCCTTGTGTTGAACAACTGACAAGGCACGCCTGCGTCCCAGGCAATACCCGGCAGTGGTCAGCATTAAAAGTACCAGTAATAAATTGGAAGGAGACATCCTTTTCCTCAACCTTTGATAAAGTTCCATTCATACTCCCCTGTTCCTGCCATCTCTTGACTTGGATTGGAGGGAGATCACTTTGGAAACAAAGATACCTTTGTTTTATTAGGAAAAGTTTAACAAATTGTTAGGGGATGATTAGTGTCGGAAAATCAGACTTTAGGCGAATAGATTTTCCTAGCGGTTAGGTATGTGTAGTAAGGCAGATATCTGTGGCGGGGCCAAACCATGTGCAGAACTATTTATTTTTCAACTTATCCATCAACGATTCAAAGGAATCTTTCTCCAGCATCTGGCGGAACTGGGAACGATAATTGGCAACCAGACTGACGCCCTCAATGACCACATCATAGATTCTCCATTGATCATTCTTTTGGGAAAACATTCTGTAATTGATGGGGATTTCCAAGGATTTGGTAATAATTTTTGTATCGATCTGAGCCTTGTTTTTTTTGATCCTTTCTTTGATAAAAATAACTTTTTCATCGGTATAAACTTCAATTTTAGCAAGATAGGTATCCTTGAGCAATCCCCCGAATAAGGCAACAAAAGCAGACTTCTCAGAGGCAGTTCTTTTTTTCCAGTGTCTGGCAAGACTCAATTGTGACATTTTTTCAAAATCGAACCGTTCTTCGACTATTTTTCCCAATTTTTCCCGGCGTTTTGCCTGCTGGGATTCATTTTGAAACTCAGGGTTTTTCAATACCGCAAGAATAGAATCAACAGTCTGTTTTAGCTGGTCCTGGGCAGGGGAAGCCAGGGCAGAACCAACTGGGGCAAGCAAGAAAATACTCATCAGAATCAACACTATTTTTTCCAGGTTTCTCATTTGTGTTCCCTAAAAATTTGCAGATCGGTTAGGCCAAATCTTTGCTGATCAGGTCAAGCGCCGCCTGGGTATGTTTTTTAATGGTAAATACATTATCAAGTTTGGTCAGGGACAGGGCATTATAAACCGTTTTCCCAAGACCCGTTAATATAAATTTTCTATTTTCCTTTTTACTCCATTGCAGCCCCTCTACCAGGGTGGCAATGCCGGAACTGTCCATAAAGGACACACCGGTGAAATCAACGATGATTCCCCTGACCTTTTTTTTAAAAAAAGGAAGAAGGGTATCCCTCAGATTTGGAGAGGTAAACATGTCAATTTCGCCTTCAACATTGACCAATGCGATGCCGTCTTTTTCACTGCTACTTATTTTAAAGTCCATGGGATTCTTTATTTTTCAAAAATATATTTACTGATTAGCTCTTCCAGGCTGATGGCCGATTCTGTATCCATAAGGGAATCCGTATCTTCCAATAGCGCATCCGACCCGCCAGGAGATAATTTAACAAATTTATCTCCGATCACCCCTTTGGTACGAATGGAAGCAATGGTGTCGTCGGAAATTTTGGTTCCTTTTTTTATTTCCATTTTCACCAGGGCATTGTTTTCCTCCAGGGTAATCTGTTTTACTTTGCCCACCGGAACCCCGGCTATTTCAACCGTGGCACCTGGTTCAAGTCCTTCAATGGATCCAAAGGTGGCGTCAATGGTGTATCCATCTGACCCGAACAATTCAACCGAACCCAGGTTGACGGACAAATAAACCAGACAAGCCATGCCCAGAATCATAAAAATACCCACAGAAATTTCTGTTTTTTTTCCATACATGATGGCTAATTTAAATCCTATAGTAATAAAGATGTCAAGATATAATCCACAATAAGTATTGAAAGGGATGTCAGCACCACTGAATTGGTGGTGGCCAAGCTAACCCCCTCGGTGGTGGGATCCGCCATATACCCCATGAATGAAGATATCCAGGCGATCAAAAGTCCGAAACTTAAGGATTTCACGACCCCGCCGTAGATATCGGTAAAGGTAACCGCCGAGACCATCTTGCCAAAATACGCCCCTTCATTCACCCCAAGAAGCTTGACACCGACCAGGTAGCCCCCCATTATCCCCACCACATCAAAGAGGGCGGTCAAAAGAGGCAAAGAAATGATACCCGCAAGAATTTTCGGGCTGATCACATATTTTACAGGATCAATGGCCATCATTTCAAGGGCAGGAAACTGATCTGTAATTTTCATGATCCCGATCTGGGCGGCAATGGCAGAACCAGCCCTTCCCGTCACCAT
The DNA here is from genome assembly GCA_016744295.1 of Desulfobacteraceae bacterium. GTDB lineage: Bacteria > Desulfobacterota > Desulfobacteria > Desulfobacterales > Desulfobacteraceae > NBML01. The sequence goes on from JADGEQ010000026.1 coordinate 72,543, forward strand.
GAGCGCACATAGCACCGGACCCAGTTCCCGAATAATGGAAAGGGCAACCGCAGACCCGAGAAGCGCCTCTGCACCGAACTGGGTGAGTGTGTGGTAGCCCTGGAGACCCAATACCATTCCCGTAAAAAGCCCGGTAACAGATACAATTAAAATGGATTTTGACCCGATAAACTCAATTTCCCTGATCAGTCGGGTGATTCTAAAGGGAGGAAGAAAGGCCTGAGAAAGGGCGATAAACAAAAAAACACCGCTTCTTCCCAGGGCCTGTACCCTGTTCAGTGTGGACCGCCCCAGGAGCGCCGTTATATCAAAGTTCACGGTTCATTACGACTCCGTTAAAAGTTCATCCAGATAGTCCCTGTCGGTACGGGTAAAGGGAATCGGTCCTTCAGGCTCCCCATTGATAAATTGTTTTACCCGCAAATCATCACTGTTTTTTATCTCATCAACTGTTCCTTCGGCAATAATATCCCCGTAGAAAAGGATAATAATCTTGTCAGCAATTCGGAAACTGGACTCAATATCATGGGAAACCACAACAGAGGTAATTTTTAATTTTAAGTTCAAGTCTTTGATGAGCTTATCAATCACCCCGGTTGAAATAGGGTCAAGGCCCGAGGTGGGTTCGTCATAAAAAATAACTTTGGGGTCCATGACAATGGCCCTGGCAAGTCCCACCCGCTTCATCATTCCACCAGAAAGCTGGGAGGGCATCAAATTTTCTGTCCCCCTCAATCCGACCATTTCAAGCTTCATGGTTACGATGGTTTTGATCACATTTTCTGCAATTTTTGTATGCTCTCGCAATGGGAATGCGATATTTTCAAAAATATTCAGATAATTGAACAGGGCGGATCCCTGGAAAAGCATCCCCATTTTTCTTCTTTTTTCATAGAGACTTTTTTTATTCGCAGCGGTCAGGTCCATGCCGTCAAAATAGACAGAGCCGCTGTCAGGACGTTCAAGTCCTGTTATCTGCCTTAAAAGTGTACTTTTGCCCGACCCGCTTCCCCCAAGAATAACCGTGACTTTTTCTTCTTCAAACCGGCAATTCAGGCTGTTGGACGCCACAGTATTGCCATATTTTTTGACGAGATTTTCAACTCTGATCATAGGGGTTCTCTTGATGTCAGATAAAATTTTTAGTTGGCGCTCATAGATAGCGTAAGGGGCCTGTCCTGTCAACGATAATCAAGGCCGGACAGTCACAAATTTCCCATGGAGATGATTGACAAACCAGACAGAGCTTTATATCTTTTATCATATGGATAAAATTTATATGGCATTGGAAAATATCAAATTAAGCGTTCCATCCCATCCCAGATACCTGCAACTGGTGCGGGGAATGATGGGAAAAATTGCTCATATCATTGGATTTTCCGAGGATGCGTCAGGCCATATCATCCTGGCGGTTGACGAAGCCTGTTCCAATATCATCAAGCACAGTTATATGAATGATCACAAAAAGAAAATCGATATCTCCGTTGAAATCAACGAAAAAGAGCTAAAGGTCCACATCACAGATTATGGGAAACAATGTGATATCCGTCGGATGCAGCCCCGAAACATTGATGCGCTCAGTCCCGGTGGCCTTGGCATCTATATCATGAATCAGGTCATGGATTCTGTGAAATTTGATTGTAGCTCACCCCGGCAAAACCGGGTCACCATGATCAAACGCATGAAAGTTGGGGGTCAATCGGCCTATGGAAAAATTAATGCACTGGAATGATCTATTTCCGCATGATTGACTATAATATAGTCAATTTTGCCGATCCAGTGAATATTATTTTTTATCTGCACCATCCCCCCCATCAGGTAAAAATTTATTTATTGGCCAGGGCCGAGCTAACCACTCCGTAGGAAAAGGGTCCGGATATTTTTTTTGCCCCGACGGAAAGAGGTTTATCCAAAGGTTTATGCCCGGACCCGGTAAAAACAATAACATTCTCATCGGAATATAGAATCTGATAGTTGGGCCTGATTCCTTTTCCCGTGGTACCGAAACAGACAGTTGCCCCCTCATCCTTGGCCATATTTGCGAGAAGTTTTGTTAAAAAAGCAGGGGACAATTGTCCAACCCTTTCATCATCCCAGACAATATTGGTAGATTCTTTTTTTGCGCCTCTAATGGATGGCTTCTTTGCTGGTTTCAACTTATCGATACGCATTGACAACCCATTGATTTTCACACTCAAATTTTTCACAGACCGTTCCTGAATCTCGCCTTCAGCCTGGGGATTCAAGGTTTCCCACTTGGAATATACCTCTTCGTAGATCTCCCTTGATGCTTCCTGGGACTTTTCCTCAATTAAATTATCAATATTTTTGCACAGTCGGTTTATTGCCTGCCTGGATTCTCGAAATTTGTTGGGCTCCATCTTTTCTCCTTCTCTTAAAAAATTAATACGCACTTAAACCACTTAGCAGGTGAAACGTCTGTCCAATCTTGCACACACCACAAACAAAGCCGACATGACCCATGTCAACGGCACACTTCAGTGATAAAAGATACTCATATATAAACACGCCTGGTATTTGCCTTGGGTAAACCGCCCGTTTAAAAAAACAAACCCACCAGACCTGATACTCAAAGTCTACACTGCCTGAACACAGAATTCAAGGATTTGTCAAAATGAAACCCAAGGTTTCTTTAAAATTAAAGAGACCCGTCTGCTCCCGGCCAGATTGAAAAATGATCAGATCTGTTGGAGTTCATTGACCTGGAAAAAAAATCACTGAATCCTAATATGGACAAAAAGCGCCTCATCCAGACAGCAAAAGAAAACCAGGAAAATTATGCCTATGCAATAATGATCACCTGCTCTGATTCACGGGTGCCGGTGGAAATTATTGTTGGATATCCCATGGAATGTAGCTTTGGTCAGTCTGGCAAGATCTCCCGGTGAAAGGGATATTTGCAATCCCCTGTGGCCGGCACTGACAAAAACAATCTCAAGGTCCAATGCAGATGCATCAATGATAGTTGGCAATTGCTTTTTTTGTCCCATGGGACTAATTGCCCCTGTGATATAGCCGGTTGACCGTTCCACCTGTTTTTTTTCAGCCATTGCCGCCCTCTTTACCCCCAAAGCCTTTGCAATTGCCTTCAGGTCCAATTGTCCGGATACCGGCACCACCCCCACAGCTAATTTCCTGCTGTCCGTTGACACAACCAGGGTTTTGAATAACCGGTCAGGAGAAATCCCCAATTTTTTGACAGCCTCCTGCCCATATTCACGAACCCTTGGGTCATGGTCATATTCGTGAAGGGCAAAAACTATCTTACTTTTTTTCACCTGCTGTATGGCTGGCGTCATTTTTTTCCCATAAATCTTCGATTTGGCAACATTGCTCCATTTAAACCGTTCTGGAAAAATATCACAAATCCGACATTAAACAAACATCAACCCCAGACAAAAGCCCTATTTTTTCTTTGGGCACAGGGTATTTACAGGGTACAATTCCTGTATATATTATTCTCCATGAAATACTATGCAGTCGCCCAGGGGCGCAAAACAGGGATATTCACCAACTGGCCGGAGGCAGAACAACAGGTTCGAGGGTTTGCCAGCGCTATTTTTAAAAGTTTTAAAACCCAGCAGGAAGCAGAAGCCTTTCTTAAAAACCCCTCCTTTTCATACTCAAAGAAATCCGGCACAGGCAAAAACAAAAAAACATATCCGGCAGCAGAGGACTATCCTCCGGGCACTATTGTGGTGTATACCGACGGCGGTGCAATTGGAAATCCTGGCCCCGGCGGATACGGGGTGGTGATAAAAGACAGAATAGAACTTTTTGGTGGATACAATTTAACCACCAACAACCGCATGGAGCTCAAAGCCGTTATGGTTGCCATGGAAGCCCTGCAGGAAGAAAAAGCCCCCATTGTACTGCACTCGGACTCAAAATATGTCATTGATGGACTAAACAAAGGATGGGCCCGGAACTGGAAAAAGAAAAACTGGATCAAATCCGACGGCAACCCAGCCATAAATGCAGACATGTGGGCCCTTCTCCTGGATCTTCAAACCGGAATTGACATTACCTTTAAATGGGTAAAAGGCCATGCCGGCAACCCGTTAAACGAACGATGTGATGTGCTGGCAAACACAAATGCCAGAAAAGAAGGCATGCCGGATGATATCGGCTACTTAAAAAGCATCCGCACCCGTTCAAAGGATAAGAGATAGAACACCAAAAGTCTCCAACTTGTTTTAAGGCGGTTGCCGTGTAGTTGTCACGCAGTCAATTGGAAATAACATAAAAATTTAAGGAAAATGAATCGGCCATGCCTCTCACTGAATTATTAAAGAAACGGATTTCCACACGTGCCTTTCTGGATACAATTGTCTCTGACCAAACCCTTAAAAAAATATTCTCGGATGCCCAATTGTCGCCCTCCAATTGCAATGTACAGCCCTGGCAGATCCATGTAGTTTCAGGCGCCAAAAAAGAGGAACTCAAAAACAAATTAATTGAGGCTGTAATGAGTGGAAATCCACCCAACCCGGATTTTAACTGGGGGATACGCTACTCAGGTATTCATCGTGACCGCCAGTATGGATCTGCCAATGCCCTTTACAGCTCAATGGGTATTCAAAGAAGTGACAAACAGTCCAGGCTGACTGCCCTGATTCGGAACTGGACTTTTTTTGATGCCCCCCATGCGCTATTTTTTACCATGGAAAAATATTTAGATATCATGGGGGCAGTTGACATGGGAATTTATGCCCAGACACTATCCCTGCTGATGGCGGACAATGGGATTTCGAGCTGTTTCCAGGGTGCGTTGGGTCAATTTCCCGATCCGGTAAGAGAGTGTTTAAAAATCCCAGGTGATTTTGGCATCCTTTTTGGCATGTCTTTTGGATATGCCGATGACAACGCACCCGTAAACAAAACAAAAACAGACCGGGCTCCCGTTAAAGAATCCGTAATATTTTGGGAATAATATTTGTAATTCAAATTAATTACTTGACTTCCTTTAAATTTACTGTATTATCTACGAACTTGTACATATTTGATGACAAGTACGTAGGTTTCCCTTCTAAGGAGTATATTCCAAAATATAAAGTTGGTATTATTCCGAAAGTTAGAAACTGTTATTTTTTTTTATTACAGGAGAACGCCAATATGGCTAATGGTACAGTAAAATGGTTTAACGACTCAAAAGGTTTTGGATTTATCGAACAAGAAAACGGCGGGAAAGATGTGTTTGTACATCATTCCGGCATTAATTCAGAAGGGTTTAAATCCCTGAATGAAGGAGACCGTGTTTCCTTTGATGTGGAAGAGGGCCAAAAAGGTCCTGCAGCAGCAAATGTAACCGTTCTATAGTTAACCGTTTTATTTGCGTTACAAAGAAAGTCAGTTAATGACTTGAACAGATATAAGGCCCTGAACAAAATTTTGTTCAGGGCCTTTGTTATTTAAAAGGTTGCCGTCCTCCGTATATTTCCTGGAATGAACTGGATGGCTATTCTATTCCTGACCTTTATTCCCTTCGGTGATGCGCACAGGATGATAATGCACATAAACCTTACGAAGCATCTCTATACCCGAAATGAGTGTGTTTTCAACTGTGTCAGCAATCCTGTCTCCATCCTTCACGCTCAAATTCCCATCAACACCAATGGTAAGATTCACCACCAGGTAGGGGCCGAATCTGTGGGCATGGATGTCTTCAATAGATTTAATCTGCGTCACATCATCAAGAAGTTCATGGATCTGGGTAGTAATTTCTTTGGTGGGAACATTATCCATGAGATCCGAAGATGCTTCACGAAGAATATCCATGCCGGTTTTCGCAACAATTACGGCCACAACAGCACCTGCCACGGGATCACCCCAGGTGATTCCCAGCATGTTGAGAAGAATACCGATTGCGGCACCTGTGGAAGCAAAAATGTCATTCCGGTGATCCCTGGCCAGCGCTTTGATTGCAAGGTTCCTGGTTTTTTGGCTAATGCGGTTTGCATGCAGCATAAGAAAAATTTTGGTAATGATCGTTACAAATGCCACAATCAGCGCAAACATCCGCACCTTAAGCTGTGGCACTGTCCCCATAAAAAGAGCAAATGCTGAATTGACAGAATCCCAGAATATGGCCGCACCGGTGGTAATAACGAAAGCGCCAACGACTAAAGCCGCAATACTCTCAAGTTGATGATGACCATAAGGATGTTCCGAATCAGCGGGCTTGCCTGATAGCCGAACAAATATCCTCACGACAACAAAGTAAATAACGTCGGATACGGAGTTGATACCATCGGCAAGCAACCCCTGACTATGCCCCAGGATGCCCGAGAAAACTTTCACGAATGCAAGAATAGCATTGAAGAACAGACCTACGTTAACTACTGATTCGGCGTCTCTTTGGCGGCTCTTGCTATCAGTTTTTTTGTCAATTTTCAATATTTCAGTACTCATCGGGTAATCGTCTTTCAGTCAGTTAAAATTTATAAGTATCAAGATATAATAATACTGTAAACATCTATTCAATTCATCATTTTAAAAAACTGGGGCGGGTTATCATTGATAAGCAAAAAATCTACAAAACCCAGAAGAAAAGATGGGGATGTGGTTAATCTTTTCGGTTAAAAATTATTTCTTCGATTCTGGCACCTACTACTATTTGAACTATCCATTCACTCCCACTGTCTGCAATTAAAATTGCGCATATCAACATACCACAAACACTCCAAAACCAATACTTTATCTAAATCTCAGATTTTCCCCGGTTTACCCCCCCCCCGATAAAAAGCTTGACATTTGATTTTGGGCATGGGATTTTATTGTTACATCGTAACAGTAGAATTAAATATTAACAACGAGGTGCCCATGGTCGAGAATTTCCCCCTTCCAGATCTAACCAAACCGGAATTCGATATCCTGCGAATCATATGGAAAAATGGAAAGCTGAGTGTTCGGGAAGTCCATGACCGGGTTACCGCCACCAATGACTGGGCCTATTCCACCACCAAGACCATGATGGACCGGATGACCCGGAAGCAATTGCTGGCTAGGGAAAAATTCCACGGTGTTTTTCTATATCGCTCCCTCATATCCCGGCCCAAAGGCTTTGCTCGGTTTATCCAGTTTTTTGCAGACAGGGTACTCGAAATAGACCATGGGGAAGTGGTGGCACTTTTTTCCAGAAGCAAGGCCCTGGATCCAGAAGAGATACTGGAACTGGAAAGACTCCTGGCGGATGATATGGAGGAACAACATGATACGTCCTGATGAAATTGCCCAGACAATTCTTGGTATTTTATCAATACAGTCGGTCTATGCCCTGGTGTTATTTCCCCTGGTCTGGGGACTGGTGAAATGCTGCCGAGGAAGATATCTCCGATGGCAATACGGGTTCTGGTTTTTGATCCTTTTACGCCTGGTGCTGCCACCGAATCTGGCCACTCCCTGGAGCGTCGGTCATCTGATTCGATCAATAACGCCAAACATAATTCCCCAGTCGTTCCTATCTTTTCCAAATGCACTTCCTATTTTTTCGGACAACCAAAATCCATATGATGCCCCTCCTTTTAATGCCGCCATACTTGGCACGCAAAATTTACCCGGAATGGTCCGGGCAATTGACAGCAAACCTGCAATGATTCCACCCTCAACCGAACCGAGGCGGTTTTATCTTATTATGTTCAGCGGCTGGCTGGCGGTTGTCAGCTTCCTCCTGGTTCGATTTTTCAGAAAGCGGCAGCAGTTTTGGCAAATCGCAGGGAAGGGAAGGACGATTAGGGATCCTGGTGTGCTGGATCTCGTCCAAACCTGGCAAAAGCGGTTGCATATTCGAAGAAGAGTAAAGGTAAAGGCGGTCGCCTCAGGTCTTCCATGCTTTACCATGGGACTTTTTCGGCCTGTGGTGGTCCTGCCGGAACATCTGTTATCAAAACTCGGGGATTCTTCCCTGGAAGTGATCCTGGCCCATGAATTGGTTCATGTTAAACGCTGGGATGATCTTGCAATCTGTCTACAGGAACTGATCAAAATCCTCTATTTTTTTCATCCACTTGTCTGGTTTGTCATGCCCCGCATCACCTGGACCCGGGAGGCCGTGTGCGATGCAACCGTTCTATCCCAAGGAACCCTTTCTCCTGGAACTTATGGAAAGCAGATGCTGGCATTCCTTCGAAGCCAAGCTCTTCCAAAAAAGCCCCTCTGTGGTTTGGCAAAATTTACCGCTGCTACAAGGGAGATGGCTTTTCGCCTAAAACAAATTCAAAAAAAGGAGAACAACATGAAATTTCACACCTTAAAAATCTATTTTGTTATTCTGTTTTTAGGATTATTTTTCCTGCCCATGGCCCCGGTGGTTTCATCGAATCCGATTGACACAGCACAAACCATATCAGAGCCAGCATCACAGGCCCAGGATCAAGACAGTCAGCAGATGGTTGACAATGCTCTCATTCAGTACATATTACGCTGTGTACCATGTCAAAACCCTAAAGAAGTTTTGCATATTATTTGGGGAAATCTTATTAAAGAAAACTTCCAAAAAGAAGATTTTTCACGGCTTGTTTCAGCAACAGACTGCGACATTGTAGAAGATATTGGCAATGGCCGGAAAGCCTATGTTTTTTATCTGCTTTCCGGTTCGAGACAAGGGCTATACCGTCCCAATTTCCATTTTGTAAAAAAAGAAAAAAAAATGATATTTCTTTATAAGAGCCCGAACTCCTCAATCTATGCCACGGATCGTCCAAAAATCAATGGACGTTATGAGATTGAGGAAGGATGGAGAGCGGATCTTTTTGACGGGACTTTTGATGATCGTGTCAATCTGGCATGGGCATCCAGGGTCTGGTTTTGGACTGGAACCAAATATCTTCCTGCCTATACGGACTATACCATTAAGGAGACAACCAACCCGCCATCAATGGGAACCAGAAGAGTGTGGGAGAAGGATACTCAATCCTTGTATGAGGCATCTTCCCGAATGTGAATCCATACCATTCACCAGGGCAATAAACTATATATCTTGTGGTATAGGGATAATTTTCGGGATAAAGCAATCGCTTTATTATTTTTTAGGATCTTTGTATAAAACGTTTAAAATATCGTTACCCATATCCGGCAGTTCATCATTGCCCTCAGCAATAACTTTGTAAATGGTATTGATTGTTTCAATAACCCCTCTTTCCCTATCAATTGAACAGATATAAGACGAAATCATGTGCCACCCAGGTTTATATCTACCTGCTGAATCTTCAACAACCGTACCACTGAACTTCAGAGGTCCAGGATCAAGCAAAGCACTGGGGAAAGTAGCTAAAAATTGTTCCTCAAAACCTTCTATGTCCGGTAAAGTCAGGTGATGAAGTTGCCAGTTCCTGATTAATCCACCATCTTGTTTCATATTAATTAATCCTGTCATTGAGGATTACGGACATGGATTGACCTGATATTTTACAACATCTTTATCAGAACAAGCGCTACAGGCATTGCTGCAAGTTTTCCAGGTACCGTCATCCAGTTCAGCACAAACAGGAAGATATTCCATAGTACAAATTTCGGGTCGTTTTTCACCGCAATGAATAAAACTGCCTTTAGGCGAACTTGTTCCCGAAGTTTTGTTGGAGCCCGAAATGCAACCAATTGTTATGATAGAAGCAATTGTAAACGAAAATAGACAACTTGTTTTCATCTTCCGTGTCCTGTCAATGGAATGTTCACCTGACCCCAGGCTTTATGTTTTTAGGGCCAGGTGAAACTATTGCTTATATCGTTATAAGAATGAAGTTTCGCAAAGTATATTCAATTTAAGAAAGTTTGCCTGCCATAGCACTATTTTCTCAAAAAATCTTTCCAGTTTCAATTCTCTAACAATGTTATCCTTCTGCCTTTTTTTCGAGTTCATCCAGCTTGTCAGGATCAGAAACAGCAATATCAACAAGGCACTGTGGGATAGCGCTTTGTTCACACATCGTCCTGATTTCTTTCTCTACTTCACTAAATTCCATTACTTCACGAATAGAATCGATGTGGTCAATCATATCTTCTGGAGTAATATCTTCCAAAGCAGGACCTGCGGCTTCCGCCTTTTTCTTGGCCGCTGCTTCCTCTGCTAATCTTTGTTGCTCCTTGAGTTCCTCTTCCATGGCTTTTTTGGCATTGTTAATAGCAGCCTGGTCAACTTCTGCCAGCTCTATGATCAATTCCGCTGTCACATTATTTGTAATTAAGTGCTTCACCTTTTCTTCGTCTGATTTGCCGTCAACCTTCTCCAGCAGGTTGGTCACCCTTTCTATCTCTGCCTTTTCCTTTGCAATCTCAGCGACCACTTCTGCCAATTTTTCTTCCGTAATGCCTAATTTATTTATGATCACCTCGGGTTCCAATTGTTCTCCAATGAGAAATCGGATACTTTCATTTTCAGACAGTTCTTTTGCTTTTTTTACGAGCAAATCAAGTCTTGTCTCTTCGACAATCCGTATGATGTCCAGTCTGCATTCGACTTTCTTGAGCTCTTCCCAAGTTTCACCAAGATTGGCGATAAGTTTACTGGTCGCTGAATAAGGATCGGGCACGTCTTCCAGTGAAAGCGCTGCAATTGCATCGTTAAAATCCTTCATCAGCGGCCTCCCAACTTTCAGCATGTCATCCATCGCCCATCTCAACTGCATCATCTTGCCGCCACTTTTGGAAACATTAAAACCTTCATTATCAAGATCACACACAATCTTTTGAATCGCTGCTTCCTTGGCTTGCCCTGAGAGTTCTCCCGGGTTAAGCTCAAATAATTTTTCCTCAATTCCTACCCATAGTGGTTTTTTTTCAATCTCGTCGGTTGTTGTCATTCTTAAATCTCCTTTAATTAATATTTTTTTGCCTAATTTCAATTTGCAGTCCGAAGCCTTGCATAAAGGCTCATTATCGATCGAGGTTATTTTTTTCACACCTGACCTGCTGAAAAACTATCTTAATTAATTTCTCATGCTGGATGGAAATTATTATGATATCTGTTCAACTTTAAGATATAGTTGATTCCGTTCAATTTTGCCAGATTAAAGTTTCGACACAGGTTGAACATAAATTTTCGATGCGGCCACGGCTGCCAGTCACTTGAATGAGTCCGGTAATAATTAGCAGTTAACATCTTATAAATGGACACCTCTGGTCAGCATAGGGAAATCTACCATTATCCAAAACACTAAATATCGAACTGCCTCGCCTTACCTTCAATCTGATCCGCCTTCGCATAACCTGAGCAGAGTAGTTTTAGCAAGCCATTGTCATCCAAGAATAATGCCGGGAAACCTGAAACACCCATTTCCCGTGCCCGCCTAAAATCAGCTCGAGTCTTGTCCTTTAACAAAGTGGAAGAAAATTTCTCAAGAAATCTATTTTGCGCCGATATACCCATTTCATCAAGAATCCGGAGGTAGGTGTCAGTTTGGTTGGTATTCTGGTTTTCCGCATAGAAAGCATGCTGGACACGCTGGAAAAATTCAAGTTCTCTTTCGGGCGATACTTCTCTTACTACCAACACTGCCCTGCTAGGCACCTCCGAATCGTAATAAAAATCCTTACGCTCCAGGAGGTCATACTTAAAGGGTTGACCTGTGGCCGTTGCAACCTCATGCCAATGTCCCCTCAAAAACCCTGTGAGATTTTCATCCATGGGGGATTTCGCATATGGTTTGAGCCCACCCATTATCATTTCGAATTCATAGTCCGTCCCAATCGCTTCAAGTGCTTGGTTTAACTCAGGCGTAAACCCGTAACACCAGGAACACATTGGATCCCCTATGTAAATTATTTTTCTATACTTTCCGGTCATTATGATATCCTTTATTTTAGTTTCCTAGGTATCCACTTCTGTGTAGACGTCATGGACAATTCGTCAATCAGTTCACACTTTCTTTGGTCATTTAAATTTAGCAACTTTCGTGCTGCCACCTGGGCTTTGATTTTTTTCACCACTCATTGAAAAACAACAAACTTGATAGCTCGATTCAAATGAAGCCTCATATTTTCAGTAATAAAAGCATTGGCTTTATAAAGGGGCGATCAATGATTTTATTATCAGCAGGTACATCGCCATTGCTCCCATGTAAATCATATAGGTCTTAATTTTAGATCTGTTCATGTTTTGCGGCTTTCAAATTTTTGTGAATCATATTTTTGTGAATCATATTTTTGTGAATCATATTTTTGTGAATCATATTTTTCTTTTTTAAACGCCTTCCTGTTTTGGCGGAAAGGTTCAAACAAACGCCAACAGGGCAGAAAAAACGGCACCAGAATCTTGGTATAAAAAAGGCGCCTGCAATGACCATAGACAGTAAATACCATTGATACTCAGTTCCCCTGAGGCTGAAAAGAGCCACAAAGGGTTCCACTGAAGCATTTGCGGCATTACCGGTTCCCAGCGCCACCATGAGGGCGAGCCAGGTGATGAACATTGCTGCTGTTTTCAGGTGTTGCTGGATGGAAATGGGCACCAGGATGTTCATCCCCAAAATGATAAAGCTCAGTATTAGAATGAATGTCTTAACCTTTCTCAATTTAAGCGGCATACAAATAAAGGCGGCTATATACAAAAGATTTTTATTGGTGGCCGCAACACCCCTGACATCCACTGATAAGGTTTTTGTTCCCCCGAGTCTTTCAAACTGCCCCTCTTGTAAAACTCGCAGGAGTTTAGCCTGTACCTCCAAGGGCATTTCGCCAATTTCATCCAAAAACAATGTGCCTTTATCTGCCAGCTCAAACCTGCCCTGTTTTCTCTTATGAGCGCCTGTAAAGGCCCCTTTTTCATGGCCAAAAAACTCACTTTCAATCAGGTGAACGCGCATATGCACAGTTTACTTTTACCAGTCTGTTTTTCCATTTGATGAATGGTTTCCATAAGACTGATATTATCTGAAATATCAATAAAAAAAGCTGAACATGCATACCTTAATAAAAAACACACAGCCCCTCCTTTTTTAAGGCAGAATAAGCGAATCATATACTCCCTATTGAGGGATCAGCAATGCTTTGTGCCAATTCCTGAAAACTTTTATTCATTTCTTCTTTACCAGGTCCGTTAAACGATAAATCCATTTGCAAAAATTTCAAAATAGATGATTTTTATTGTTTAAAATATATCGCATGCCCAGAGCATCCTTTTTTTAGTCTATCTCAACTTTTTCCAATTCGCAAAGCAATGCCTTGAAGACAGGGAATCCGGTGATGGGATCATAGTTTTTATCGTCCGTGAGCAGATTGATATTGCTGTCTTTCCATCCATCGGCCTGATTGAGCGCCCCACCCCCCTGGTTTACCTCCACCGCCCCTTTGAAAATTTTTTCAGTAACCCGGGCGACAAACCTCACTTTGCCCCTTGCCGTTTTTACCCAGACCGCATCTCCACTGGAAATGTTCCGGGATGCTGCGTCCTGGGGATGCAGGATGGCTTCGGCATTGGGTTGAAGCTTGACAAGGTTTGGAATATTCTGATGCTGGCTTCTGAACGTCGACTGCATGGTGCGGGCACCTGAGGTCAGGGTAAGGGGAAATTCTCGGATGAGTCCCTTATTTTGCATTCCTTCATGGGCATGGGTATACACCGGCAGTGGTTCATGGCCGTATTTTTTCAGCAGGGACGAGCTGATCTCCCATTTACCGGAAGGGGTGTTAAATCCCGTTTTTCCATCCGGACGAAGGTGTCCTGAAAGCCATTTTTTCTCTTTTTCAGGAGTGGGGGGAGCCTTGTGAATCACCACCGGACCATTTTCGGATTCGCGTTTAAAGGTTTCAAAATCCATGGGAATATCTTTTATCAGGTATTTGACCATATCTTCTTCGGTCTGGGGGTAAAGATGTCCGTAACCAAGCCTTTCTGCCAACTTTGCATAAATCAGATAGGAATTCATGGATTCACCCACAGGCTCAATAATTTTTTTTCGGTATTGAAGCGCTGAGGGACTGGCGCCCTGGCCGGGAGTGCCACATAGAGAGGTGTTTTCAAAATAGGTTGTTGCCGGTAGTACAATGTCGGCGTAGAGGGCATCCTGTTTTAGAAACAGGTCGACACAAACCTGGTAGTCAAGTCCATTGAGTGCTTTGGCATATAGGTCGCTGTTGGGCCAACTGGTCAATATGGAAGAGCCGCCGACAAGCAAAAACCGAATTTTATAGGGATCTTCCTGGAGCACTGAGCGGGGGAACTCCAAAAAATGTCCGTTTTTGGTCATATTGCAGAAAAGGGGATGGCGATCCATGCCGATGGGAGGGATATCTTTTGGGTACTTCACCGCCGGTTTCGGCAGAGAAACCGGTGACCGCGGCTTGAACACCATGCCGCCTTTGACGTCAATATGACCGGTCAGGGCCCACAACGAGAACAGGGCACGCAAGGACTGGGCACCTGAATCGCTGAACTCCAGACCCGATTGGGTAATGAATGCGGCTTTCTTAGTGGAAAGGATCAATTGTGTCAGTTTAAGGAGGGTGGCTTCAGAAATACCGGTGGTCCTGCTTACGGAGGACGGATTAAAACCCCTTACATAATATTCCAGTTCGGAAAATCCCTGGCAATGATTTTCACCGAATACCCTGTCGATACCTTGCTTTTCAAAACACTGATTTAGAATGCCGTGAATCAGTGCACCGTCGGTTCCAGATCGAATGGGAATCCAATGGTCTGCCATTTGGGCCGTCTGGGTCTTCAAGGGGTCGATAACAACTATTTTGGCCCCCCTGGCCCTGGCCTTTTTCAGCTGAAGAAATTGCTTTATGGGAGAACCGGTGGCCGGGTTGGCACCCCAGACAAAGATGATATCTGCATTGTCAAGATCAGGCTGGAGCATGCCTCCCGGTGCACCAAAGGTTGTCATCGGAGCAACAAAGGCATGTGAAATATGACAAATGGCGCCAACGGAGAAGGCATTGGGGGAACCCAGGGGCATAAAAAGTGAGTTGGGAATGGCAAGCCCCGGTTCATTGGGAGAGAACATTTTCCAGATAGAGTCCTCAAAGTTTCCCCGACCGAAAAACGAGGCGATACACTGGGGACCGTATATACCTTTTAATTTAAGTATCTTTTCTGAAATCTCATCCAGTGCCTGGTCCCAGGAAATCGGGGTAAAATCAAGGGTACCTTTGGGACCGGTTCGTTTCAGCGGTTTTGTGATCCGATCCTTTGCATAAACAATGATTGGGGCCTTTATTCCCCGCAGGCAGGGCTGGCCCTGGGGATGTTCTTTCCAGGGCAGAATCTTGGTGATTTTATCATTTTCAAGGCTGATCTTTACACCACAACCGGCCCCGCAGATACCACAAATACCTTTTTCTGTTTTTTTTGACATGGCTCCTCCAGCATCATTTGCTGATACGGTTCAGGATCTATAACAAAAGAATTGTTCCGTATCGATGATTATGAAATCGGACCTGCAATCCTAGTCAAGATTCCCGGTGATTTTTATTTTTATGGCAGCATAGGCTGAATCAATTGCCATAAATATAATTGCCATGACAATTATTGTCAAGGACTAATTTTAATGTGACTTGATGAGAATCAGGCCTTTTTCCATGGTTTGAGAACCGATATGAAAAGGGCAAATATAAGTGTTGAGAGCTGAAGCATACCCCAATAGAAAATCATGTTTCTATTCTGAAGATAGCCCGGCTCTATCCATGCGTCTAATCCATGGATTTTTGAAATTGGAACCAACGCATTCACCCAGGGGCCGAGCCAAAAGGTACCAAATATAATGCCAAATATGGTAATACCCCATTTAACAATGATCCACCGGCGTTTAAACCAGCCCCAGCCCGTGAATACGGAATAGACAACTCCGGTTAAAAGTACGCCATTGGCTCCGGGAATAATAATGAAATCATCAATAAACTTCATTGATACATCGATTCCGTATAATTGCATTCCATAACTGGCTTTTAAAAATTGATTCATCAAACAAAGAATGATTGCCGCACCTATCCACGCACAGGCAAAAAGAATGTGAATTCCCTTTAGCCACTTTTGGCCCTTTGTACTCAATTTTTTCATGAGATCCCTTTTTTATGTACGGTTATACTGATTTCAGATTTTCAATGACAGTCCCATGGACTCTTTTAAACACCTCCATGTCTTCAGTGGGTACCCCGCTGAAAAGCGTTTCAATCGTCTTAACTGCAATGGGAATCAATTCTTTTTTTAAGGCCTTACCGCTTTTTGTCAGAAACACACGGTTGAGCCTTTTATCTCGTTCATCCGGTTTTTTTTCCACGTAGCCTTTGATTTCTAGTTGTTTCAGGATCATGGCCATATTATGCCTGTTCTTCGATGTCAGCTGAGCCAGTTTACTCTGATGTACGCCCTCTTTTTCCCAAAGCCGGTTCAAAACAGCCCATTGCTGAGCTGTGATTTCAAATCCGTTTTTACGAAAGGATCGATAAAGATAGGCATTCATTTCTCTTGCCATACTATTGATAATGTATCCGGGAGAATTATCCAGGGGAAAGACGTTTAATATATTTTTCATGTCACTCCTCAATATTATTGTTACTATGATAACGTTACTAAGACAACAACTAATCCGTATTTACCCCTTTGTCAATCTGTTTGCAAAAAAATACCGCCGTATCGCAGATTATTTCTGCCGACCATAAAGAGGAGGATAGTTCGATACACAGAACCTGGGCATTTTAGACCTTAGAGAAATCTGATTTCATCACCCATCGCCTCAAGGTATTTTCATTGACAATAGTTGTCCTTACAATTATGTTTGCAACAATTTAATTCAAAATATTCCTGTGGAGGTGATAATGGATTTTATCATGGACGAATCTCTGGGTTTTATTATTTCCAGGACAGCTGTAGCAATGAAAAAAAAATTTACTAAACGACTAAAGCCATATGATTTGACCCCTGAGCAGTGGTCTCTTCTGAATCGATTAGGAGAGCAGGATGGGGTGACACAAAAAGATCTCTCTGAAAGAACCTATAAAGATCAGCCCAACACCACCCGCATACTGGATAAACTTGAAAAGAAAAAATTGGTACGACGGGCTGACAGCCCTGAAGACCGGCGTGCATTTATTGTTTTCCTCACTGACAAGGGAAAGAAAATGAGAAGGAACATTATTCCCATCACAATGCAGTTGAATGAAGATGCTGCCATGGGATTAAAAAAACAAGATCGTCTTCAACTCATCATACTTCTCTCCAAGGTTTATGAGAACCTAGGGTAGTTGGCACTGAGGAAGCCCCTGCCGTTGCTTTGGGGATAATACCAGAGTCGCTTACTCTTGAAAGCATTTTGTCGATACAAAAAGCGGTTAACAAGGAGCTGGCCGAAGCTGAACCGGATACCCTGGAAAATAATTAGTTTATGCTGTGGTCGGAGATGCGTTAGCACTCCCACTCAATACGAGGCGCACGGCCAAACCAATCATTATCAAACCTGAAAAACGCTGCTGCCATGCCAACATACGTGGCCACCGCTGGAGCCATTTGCCTACCATTCCTGAAGCTATAGCAACGGAACCCAGCGAAAATATCCCAGCAAGTTTTTGCAGGCTTCCAAGTATGAGTAGTTGCACCCAAACCGGTCCCGCACTTGGGTCAACAAATTGAGGTAAAAAAGCAAACATAAAAAGGAATGATTTCGGATTGGTCAAATTGTTAATTGTACCATCTCGAACTGCTGTCCAGCTTGAGATTGCTGGTGCCACAATATCCCTGTTTTTGATTTCCTGGAACGAACTGAGCAGGCGCAGACCATACCAAAAAAGATAGACAGCCCCCGCCCATCGTAAAACTTCCAAGGCCAAGGGATGTGTCTGCAATAAGGATGCGACGCCCAGAACAAGCAATGTCACCTGCACTGTACCAGACACAAGAACCGATCCAACAACGGTTAGGAGAGCCGTTTTTCGACCCTGTCCGATCCCCCGCCCAATAACAAGCATCATGTCGGGACCAGGAGTAAGTTCTAAAAAGAACAATGCAACCGCAAAAGCAACTAACACTTCAATCCCAAGCATAGGAGAAATCCTTTTTTATAAATCAGTTCGAATATTTTTACTAAAAAATTTCAGCTCTAAAAAAATATAAGCCTCTCTGCATCCAGATAATAATTGAAAAATCAACTATTTTTTCCTTCTTTCTTATAACTGTTTTATAAATGCATCAACCTCTTTTTCATTCGTGGTCCAGGAAGTAACCAATCGTACAACGGAATGGTTTTTGCCTTTTTTCTTCTTAAAAGATATTAAGTCGGAGTTTCACCTGCGTAATGGTATGATTATCCTCGGACTTAAAAATCAATTATATGGGAATGGGAAGAATTAAGAGTCCATTACCTTATATTGGAGATATAGTAGATTCTGGAAAATGAAACAGAATAATCTTAATACTTAAATGAGTGGGTTCTGATTTAAAAACAAAATTTTAAATTTCTAAGACTACCTGCCAGAATTCCTGATATTGATTGCCGCGTTATATGAAGGATAAACTTCCTGATGTCCCCCTATAGTCCCCCCCAAGCAAAAAAAGCTCCTAACGAAAATCGCTAGGAGCTTTTTTAAAATGTGGTACGCCTGGCAGGATTCGAACCTGCGACCTACGGATTAGAAGTCCGTTGCTCTATCCAGCTGAGCTACAGGCGCAAACAGAAGAGTCTTATACCAAAGAGATTCTTGATTGTCCACAAAAAAATTGGAAAATTACATTTTTATCATGTTCATGTAAAACATTTTGCTTTTATAGAGATCATGATAATGATACACTTGATTTTTATCCAAACATGCTAAGGTTCACTGAATGAAAAAAAAAACAGACCAGAAACAACCCGACGTGCCCAAACGGCTGACAAAAAAAGATTTTCATGTTCCCGTATCAAAAGTAAAAACATCAAGTTCCAAAGCCCTTGTTAAATCAGATCCCATACAAAGCTATTTGAATGAAATCAACCGCTACAAGCTTTTGAACAGGGATCAGGAGGTTGAGCTGGGCAAACGGATACAGGAAGAGGAAGACCAGGAAGCGGCCTATATCATGACCACATCCAACCTCAGGCTTGTGGTAAAAATTGCCCTTGAGTTCCAACGGATCTGGATGCAGAATCTTTTAGACCTGATCCAGGAAGGCAATATCGGCCTTGTCCAGGCGGTCAAAAAATTTAATCCCTATAAGAATGTTAAATTTTCCTATTATGCATCTTTCTGGATCAAGGCCTATATCCTAAAATTTATCATGGACAACTGGCGCATGGTAAAAATCGGCACCACCCAGGGGCAGCGCAAGCTGTTTTTCCGACTAAAAAAGGAAAAAGCACGGCTTATTGAGCAGGGATTTGATCCTAAACCCAAACTTTTGTCAGAACGTCTGGGGGTCTCTGAAAAAGAAGTTGTTGACATGGACCAACGGTTGGACAACTGGGATCTTTCCCTTGATGAACCATTGAAAAACGATTCAAACACAGAACGAATTGAATTTATCAACGTTGAGACCGACTCCTCCGAAGACCGGATCGCAAAAAAAGAGATCGAAGATATTCTTCACACCAAGGTGAATGAATTTAAAAAAACCCTAAATGCAAGAGAACTGGACATATTTGAACGAAGAATATTTTCCGACAGCCCCAAGACCCTCCAGCAGATAGGGGAAGAATATTCCATTTCCCGGGAACGGGTTCGGCAGATTGAAAATAATATTTTAAAAAAAATGAAAACATTTTTTAAAAAAGACATGCCTGATTTTGACATGTATGATCACAACCAGTAAAAACCTTAAAAAAACGGTCACCAAAAGGGCATGACTCCATGAAAAAACAATCTATTTGGATCTTTTTAATTATAGCTTCAATTTTGTCAGTTTCAGGATGCAATCAGGGTAAAATAATTTCCTCTCCCCAGGGTTCAGAAGGCTTCACAACCCTGGAGACTGTTGCCCTGGAAAATTCCCAACTGCCTGCCACATATTTTTATCTTGAATCCAGAATACATGCCCAAAGAAATGAGATCCCCCAGGCAATAGCTTCCCTGGAAAAGGCCATTGAGCGGGATGGGGAGTCTGCATTTTTAAAAAGGGATTTGATCCGGTTCTATCTAAATCAAAAGAAAAATGACCAGGCCCTGATACTGGCCCAAACCCTTGTGGATCAAGACCCTGATAATGTTGACAACCTTTTGCTCCTTGTTCGGCTGATAAAAGAGCCCGATCAGGAAGCCCAATTACCAGAGCTTCTAACAAGAATACTCGCCCTAGACCCCAAGAACAAGGAAACCTACCTTCGCCTTGGCAAGATTTATATGGACAATCAAAATCTGAAACAAGCCCTTGATCTTTTTTCCAATATGGCAGAACAACTGCCGGAGTATTATGTCGCCTACTTTTACCTGGGAGAGGTCCACTTATTAATGAAAAACCAGATTCTTGCAGAACAGGCGTTCTTAAAAACCCTTGAATTGGAAACAGAACTTGTGGAACCCCGGTTCAGACTGATCGAAATTTACGAACAGCAAAAAAGAAAGAACCGGAAAAAACTTATTCTTGAATCCTATGAAAAAATTATTGAGATTGAACCGGAAAATGACAGAGCAGTTCTTGAAATGGCCCTTTTCCACTACAAAAACAACCAACGGGGCAAGGCCTCCTCTTTGTTCACACAATTAGGCAATGAAGCCAAAGAGAACTCCCGGCTGGTCATGGTGGCCTTGGATACCTTTATTTCTGAAAAACGGTACCAGGATGCTGTCATTGTATTTTCCCAGATGATAAAGGCAGACCCTGATAGCGCCAATTTGAATTTTTTTACCGGCATGGCCTATGAAGCTGTGGAAGATAGAGACGCCGCCATTAGTCATTACCTCAAGGTGACACCGGAACATCCCCAATACAAAAAGACCTTGCTGAGCATTGCATTTTTGTACAAGGAGATGGACCAACCCCAAAAGGCAATCCAAATTCTGGAACAACACCACTCAAAAAATCCCAGAGACGTCGACATTGTCTCCTTCCTTGCTTCTTTTTATGAAAATCAGGCCCAATACGATAAAGCCATCACTCTCCTGAAGAACAGCCTGCAAAACTCTCCAACCAACACCACCCTCCTTTTCCGGTTGGGAACCATCCAGGATAAGGCAGGACTGAAAAACCAATCCATCCAGACCATGGAAACCTTGATTCAAACAGATCCTAAGAATGCCAGTGCCCTGAACTATCTGGGATATACCTATGCCGACATGGGGATCAAACTGGATGAAGCCCTGGACCTAATTTCAAGGGCCTTAAAACAAAAACCAGACGATGGATATATAACCGACAGTATGGGCTGGGTTTATTTTCAAAAGCAAGACTATGAAATGGCTGTTCACTATCTTGAGCAGGCAGCTAAATTGAGTAATTTTGAATCAATTATTGCAGATCATCTGGCAGATGCCTATGTAAAGGCCGGACAATTGAAAGAGGCTTTGGACACCTACAAAAAAGCCCTGAGCAATACAAAGAAGAAAGATTCTGATCTGATCCAAAAACTTGAGAAAAAAATCAAAACCCTTGAAAAGATATTAGATGGGAAATAGGAACCCTAAATCTTGTTTTTCCCCGATTTTAATCCCTCTTTTTTTGATCTTCCTGGTGTTTGTTTCCGGATGTATGCCGCTTCAGCCCCAAACAGATCCGGCTCAGGATAAAAAAGCCCGACGCCTTGCCAGTGATATCCGGTCCCTAAACCAGGAGATAAAAGCTTCCCGGGGAATTGGTTGGATCAAACTGGAAACCGCCACACGCAGGGACATATTTAAAATTGCCTGGGCTGCAGCTTTCCCAAACAGGATCAGAATCACCTTTCTCGTATCCGGCCATCCCTTTGAGACCATCGTGGCCACAGGCAAGAATGTGACCTTTATCTCCCACACCGGCGAGCACCCTGCACATACCACTCTTTCAAACAACCCGGATTTGGAAAAATTTATCCATATCCCAATAAAATTATCCGAAATGATTGCCATTCTCCTGGGACATATCCCCGTACAAAAATTTGACCATGCCTGGTTTGAACCCGGGGATAAAAATTTTTCTTGTGTAATTCTGGCACAAAACTGGAAATCCGCTTTCCAAAAAATCCATATAAACAAAGAGGAACAAGTGCGACAATTGGTCCTTCTGGACAAAGACAATATCCCCCTCTATGACATCACCTACCTTGACTACCAGACCCATGGAAAAAGTCGCATCCCTGCAACCCTTTTGCTGCAGGATACCAGGGGCAGAAGGATCCATTTGAACCTTACCCGATTTATCCCCAATCCCCCCATAAAAGAGTCTGTATTCAGGTTGACAGAATCCGGATCGTGATCATTATTAAAAAATTGATTTAACCCATAGGATTTCTCAAAGGAGACCGTTAATATTATGATTCATGAGAACGTAGATAAAGCAAAAAAGACCCAGGGATGTCCCTCCCAGGACGGTGGGAATGCAGCACAAAAACAGCAGGAACAAAAGGCAATGATCAAGGATACCCTAGGCAAGATAAAACATAAGATATTTGTTTTAAGCGGCAAAGGCGGGGTTGGGAAAAGCAGTGTATCAGCAAACCTGGCGGCCAGTCTGTCTAAAAAAGGGTATAAAACAGGTCTCATGGATGTGGATGTCCACGGCCCTTCCATTGCCCATATGCTAGGATTAACAGAGCTTTTGGACATTAGTCCCGACCAACAGCTGCTCATGCCCAAACAGGTCAATGAAAACCTCAAGGTGGTATCGGTCCAGGCATTGATGCAGGACAAGGACCAGGCCATCATCTGGCGGGGACCTGCCAAAACCGGAATGATTCAGCAATTTGTAGGTAATGTGGAGTGGGGTGAACTTGATTTTTTGATTATTGATGCCCCTCCGGGCACAGGAGACGAGCCCCTGACCGTTGTCCAGAACATTCCAGAAGCCCTGGGCGTAATTGTCACCACCCCCCAGGAAGTGGCCCTGTCCGATGTGAGAAAATCCATCTCTTTTTGTAAGACAGTTAAGATGAAGACCCTTGGCCTTGTGGAAAATATGGCGGCCTTTAAATGCCCCCATTGCAACGAACCCATTGACCTGTTTAAAAATGGCGGAGGTGCAAAAACCGCTAAATCACAGGGACTTGAGTTTCTGGGATCCCTTCCCTTTGACACCCGGGTGGTGAGTTCTGGGGATGAGGGAGTACCGGTCATGTTTGGAGAGACACCAACAGAATTTACCCAAGCATTTGATACGGTTGTGGACAATATTTTAAAGCAATTGTAGCCAATATCATTGACTGATAATTTAAAAAAAGCCAGGGAACTTAAAGCGTTTCTAACCCTCCGGGAACGAGAAACCCTGGGTGAACTGGCTTGTTTTTCCCACACTGCTAAAAGGCGATGGTCCGAGGCCCGATCAGAGAATGAATACCGACAGGCCTTTAGCACCGATGCTGACAGAATCTTAAATTCCATGGCCTTTACCCGGTACATTGATAAAACCCAGGTTTTTTCCCTGATAAAAAACGACCACCTGACCCACAGGGTTCTCCATGTTCAGCTGGTCTCCCGTGTGGCCAGGACCATTGGTCGGTATCTTAGGTTAAATGAGGACCTCATTGAAGCGGCCAGCCTGGGCCATGACATTGGCCATCCTCCCTTTGGCCATGACGGAGAACTCTTTTTATCAAAACTAACCCATGCCCACGGGGCCGGACACTTCCACCATAACCTTCAAAGCATTCAATTTCTGGACCGGATAGAAAAAGGGGGACAGGGATGGAACCTGAGCATCCAGACCATGGATGCCATTGTCTGTCACAATGGAGAGGCCCACTCAGAAAAACTGATTCCAATAGGGGATCGCTCCCTTGCAGATTTTAATGCAATGATCCGGGAGGTCAAGTCCAAAGCTGTCTGCAACGAAATTCCCATGACCATGGAGGGATGCGTGGTCAGAATGGCCGATACCATCAGCTATATCGGCCGGGATCTGGAGGATGCCATCCGCCTGGGCCTCATTACCCGGGATCAGATCCCCAAAGAATGCAAAAAAGCACTGGGCCAAACCAATGGAACCATTGTTTTCAACCTGGTGACAGACCTGATTCACAACAGCCTTGGAAAACCATTTATAGGGTTTTCATCTCCCATATCCCATGCGTTAAAAGCGCTTAAAAAATTTAATTATACCTATATTTATAAAAACCCGGTAATCAAAAAACATTTGTCTTCCATTCAAGATATATTCACATATTTGTTTGAGCAATATCTGGTTGACCTTGAAAATGAACAGGCATCATCTGATATTTTTAAAAAATTCTTAAATGGAATGAACCGGGACTACAGGGAGGATCATACCCATCCCGAGATTGTCAGGGATTTTATTTCAGGCATGACAGATTCCTATTTTATCCGCCAGGCACCTGCCCATCTCACACCGGAATATATTGACAATGTTTAAAGACAGACATGCCTACCGCAGATACCATGATAAACCAGGGCTTGTCTCCTTTGAAATAACAGTCAAAGAGACCAACTTGAATATCCAGGCCCAAACAGATCTGACAGACCAGGCCATCAAATCGGCTTTAAAATACAGACACTATATTGAAACCCATATCCTGAAATACCCGGAATTTTCAACCTCCCTTTCCTCCCTACCCTCTTTTGCATTAGCCCCGGGCATTATCATTGACATGACAGAAGCGGCAATGCAAACGAATGTAGGGCCCATGGCTGCCGTGGCAGGCGCAATGGCCGAGTACGTTGGAAAGGATCTTCTGGAGCTGTCAGATGAAGTGGTGGTGGAAAACGGAGGCGATATTTTTATTCGATCAAACACCCAAACCGTGTTCAGTATTTATGCCGGAGATTCCCCTTTGAGCATGACCACGGGTATCCTGGTTGAACCGCAAAACACCCCCTTTGCCATGTGCACCTCCTCGGGCACCTTGGGTCACTCCAAAAGTTTTGGTGCGGCCGATGCCGTGAGCGTGCTTGCCCCCTCATGCTGTCTTGCAGATGCCGCTGCCACAGCACTTTGCAATAGGGTTAAAACAGAGGAGGACATTGAAAAAACAATCCATCTGGGAAAACAGATCCAAAACATCCAGGGCATTGTTATTATCAAGGGAAAACAGATCGGGCTCTGGGGAGATCTGAAACTTGTCAGACTCACCTGAGCCCGTACATTAATACAGCGTACCCACCTTGGCCTCCACTGCCCTGACAATACTGCCGTCCCGAAGAAGCGCCTTAACCTTGGCAATATCCGTTGACAAAAGCCTGTCTTCTTTTCTGTAATCCACCTTTTCTCTGATCACCTCATAGGCGGCCATGGTCCCGTCCCCTGCCTTGAAATTGGTAAATAGATCAATGGCCTGGGCACCGCAGAGCAGTTCAATGGCAATCACCTCTTCTGTAT
>JADGEQ010000092.1 GCA_016744295.1 Desulfobacteraceae bacterium
GCTCGTTGAAACAACCGGTTCAGCACTACCAAATGATTTTGGTGGATCTAATAGTCATGCCTTTTTATGGGCGGGACTATTGATAAAACGCTTTTAGTTTAGGTCAAAGAATATTAAAATATATAAAACAATTGGTAAATTATGAAAAAAGGAAAACAGTTTGAGATCGCTGTACATAATTTTTTAAGCACGCTGGCTCCTAATGCAAAAGTTATTTTTGACCATAAGGTGGTTGATAAGGATACCGGAAAGAAAAGGCAAATAGATGTATGGATCGAGACCCTAATTGCAAATCATTTTCCAGTCAGTATTTTAATCAGCTGCAAAGACTACAAAACATCTAAAGTGGACGTGACTCACATTGGTGCATTTATCAACGAAGTAAGGTCAACAGGCGCAAGTACAGGAATTCTGTATTCGAAATCCGGTTTTACCAAACCTGCTGTTAAAAAAGCTGCTGCAAACGGGTTATCTTGTTGCAGACTTTACGAAAATGAACAACCGGATATACCAACCTTACTAATATTTCATCATTTCACAAGTCGACCTGTAAGACAGTTTAATTATATCGCATCTAATAATTTAAATGATGTTCAAAATTGGGGAGACCTATATGACATGCAGCTACCTGATGGGAAAACTGTATACGAGGTACTGGAATCTTCTCTGCATAAATTTGAGAAAAAAAATATTTCTTCAAGAAAGCTTCCAGTTGGAAATGCTATCGAAGTTGATCTATCTTTAAAAAATTCTGGAAGACTTAAAATGGGGATCAATCTTGACTATAAACATTATCGAGGGAAGGTAGAGGCACAATTAGTTAATGGATCTTACTGCCTAACGAATCAATCCTTTACAGGGACTCAGGTTGGCACTGTTATTGACACATGGGGACCTCACCCAGGTCCAGCTTGGGAGGAAATTGATAAAAATTATCGACTACCAGGAAATACTATAATTTGCATACTTTCTGGTGGAAAAGCAGATCCTACTCAATTACAAAAAGAACGGGAGCGTGCCTTACTTATTAATAAAACGATAACCTAACGACGAAAATGAACCGGGTGACACCGGTTATTTGGGGGGTGTACATGAATCAAAGAAAGATAAAATTAATTTTTATAAATTAAAGGAGAACTAAAATATGGTATACAGAACAAAAACTTATCTAGCTGCAGAATGGGACGGCGATAAAGATGCAATTGACCAACTTCATAAATGGAAAAAAAATAAGTTTTGGAGTTTATCATTTACTGATGCTCACGACTTGACTCAAGCAAGAGATGGTAGTTTAAATTGTAGTATTAAATCTTCACTTGCAACGAGACTCAATTCTTCGAAGACTTTTGTTCTTATTGTTGGTTCAAACACAAAGACCGCAAGGAGTGGTAGTTGTCAATACTGTGATAGTTTAAATAGTTACACAAAATATTGTGCTCGTGGTATGAATGTGGATTACCGAAGCTACATAGAATATGAGTGCGAAAAAGCTATTCGTGATGATTTAAAAATAGTAGTACTATATAATGCTGCCTCAGTAAATAAAGCTAAATGCCCAGATGCTATTAAGAATTTTGGTACACATAAAGCGATGTGTTATATGAAGGACGGAAGTTATTATTGGGATTATCAAACAGTAAAAGATGCAATTGGTTAATAGATTACTAATACCGAATAAAAAGGCCCCAATTAACAGCGCTTTGAACAATTCTGATTTTATGGTCAACACTAAGTGCTCAGCTATCACATATTTCTATAATTGTTAACCAATATTTTGGCTATAAAAATCAAAGTTATTTTTACAAGTTGGAGCAATGACATGCGGTTTTTTTTGGATTCAATAACAAGCAAATCCTATTGGCAATACGTGGTGTTTTCACGAGTTGGAGTTCAATCCATTTTTGCAATATTTGGTGGTTTTTGGCTACTCGTTTCAGCTCTTGATTTTTTTAAGGTATACACACGCGATAAATATGCATCCTATGCATTTATAATTTTTTTAATTCTATCATTTCTGGTTTCCATATTCTTACGCCGTCCAATCAAATCCATTTGTGTTGCATTTCCCAAACAAGATTTCAGTGTTGAAGTAAGAATAGAAGACTTATTTGAAGTGTCCGGTGCAATAATGATTAGCTCAAATACCGTGTTCGAAGCGGATGTTGCTGGTGGAAAGATTGCTCCTGGGAGCTTGCAAGGTCAATTTACTGCACAGTATTTCACTGGTAATCAGGATGAGCTTCTTAAGCAGATTGGAGAAGAACTCAAAAAGATAAATGGCTCTGTACCTTACCCTATGGGCACAACGTTGCCGATTACAACTCATGGAAAAACTTTCTACTTTACTGCAATGGCTGATTTGAATGAACAAGGTAATGCAATGACTACCACTAATAATGTCATTAGAGCCTTGAACGGTCTGTGGGATTACGTTCGGGATGCCGGAGAGCTACAGGAGTTAGCTGTGCCGGTCGTTGGGACAGGTCGTGGACGCCTTAAAATTTCTAGAAAAAAAATGATTGCTCGTATTTCTGAATCGTTTGTAAAAGCTTCAGAACTATCAAAATTTACAGATCGCCTGGTTATTGTAATCCGCCCCGAAGATGCCAGTCGTTTTGCTGTAAATCTATATGATATAAGGGATAACTTGATTCAAACTCTGAAGTCGTGACCATGTTACACCTATAGTATCAAACAAAAAATCAGATATTAAACTTTATACCAAGAAAAAAGGGGTCGAGTCTCGATTTGAGACTTGATGGACATTTCAACAACACAAATCCACCGGGCGAGCCGGTGATTTAGGTGGTTACATTAAACCTGGACGGTGGATCTCCTAATTTTAAATCACTCGCAGAACTCAAAACGCCTATAAAATAAGGGATTATCAACCTATGGTACAGACTTTACCGGAGAACGGGGGGCGTCTTAGCGCAAGATTTTCGCCAGTCATGCCATTTGCAAAAAGCGCAAATAACACGCCTGTCATAAATCCTTGCAAGCTGCGCCCCCCTTATCTCCTGCGCTGTGGGCTTCGATAACCCATGAAGACAAGACCTGGTCATACCACACTTCCAGAGGAGACGGACACAAGTCCCACTGTCGGTGATATTTTCAAAAAATATGGTCGAGCCTACCGGGAGGCACACCGGCTGCATCCCAGGCAGCATAAAGTCATGTATGACATCGAGCACTGCAGATGCGGAGACTTCGGCACCCACTGGGAAATCTGCGATACCTGCGGCCATTTGGAAAAAGGATACAACTCCTGTCGGAACCGCCATTGTCCTGGCTGCAATAACATCGCCCGACGAAGATGGGTTGAGGCCCGGATCAAGGATCTTCTGCCTGTATCCTATCACCATTGTGTTTTCACCCTGCCCGGTATGTTCAATCCCCTGTGCCGGTTCAATCGGCGGATCATGTACGACCTTTTGTTTGAAAATGCCTCCCAGACCCTGTTGGAGTTCGGGGAAAACCCCAAGCGCCTGGGTGCCAAGATCGGTTTTTACGGCATTCTTCATACCTGGGGCAGCAAGCTCTGGCTGCATCCCCACATCCATTTCATTGTCACCGCAGGCGGGATCAACACAAAGGGCCAATGGGTGGAACCCAAGTACAATTCGACCTTTCTTTTTCCGGTCAGGGCACTTTCCAACGTATTCCGGGCCAAATTCCTCAGCGGATTGATCGCAGCCCACGGCAAAGGCCTGCTGAAACTGCCGGATGAACTGGCTCAGTACTCCAGCCCCAGCGCATTTAAACAATGGCTGTTCCATACCGTTCCTAAAGACTGGGTGGTCTATTCCAAGCCTCCATTTTCTGGCCCTGCAGAAGTGGTCAAGTATATCGGCAGGTATACCCACTCCACCGCCATCAACAACAACCGAATTATCTGTGTTGAAGATGACATTGTCACGTTCTGGTTCAAGAACACCCGGAAAAAATCCCGCTGGGAAACCACGACTATGCCTGTCATCAGTTTTATTGACCGATTCCTGTTCCATGTCCTGCCCAAACATTTCCACAGGATCAGGTATTACGGATTTCTGGCCAACGGTAAGGCAGGCCCACAAATCCAATCCATACGCCAGATCCTGGCCGACCGGATTGAACCTGTTCTTGGACTTGAAGCGACAGACAATTCCGATTCAACCCAACAATGCCCGGCATGCAGCAAAGGAACAATGATAACCTTCCTGGTTCTGGACGGATACGGGAACGTGGTAAAAGAAACCGGCACTGAACAGGTGATGCCAGCGGCAGAATCACCATAAAAGGCTTTACTTTGGAAGTATTAGCAGATATCAAAAGTAGTCGATGATTTTTTAGGGGCGTGTATCGGCAATCGACAGTAATTAACCGGTTTTTCCATCATTTTCAAACCGGATCATATGAATCAAAGGGGTGAATCCAGATGAACACTCAAATTTCCCAGGCAGATTCCAGAACTGCGGCAGCAAAAACCACAGATGGAATAATTGTATCTTCTGCTTTTACCCAAGGAAAATATCATCGAGCCTTCGACCCGGTTAATGTAACCACACGTTGGAGCAGCCAAGTTAACCCCCTGACAATTTTACGGCCCAGTCTTGGCAG
>JADGEQ010000027.1 GCA_016744295.1 Desulfobacteraceae bacterium
AATTCACAGACGTATTCTCCCTCGTTTTCCATACAGCATCCTATATAAAATTGATTTCGAAGAAATCATCATTGTTGCAATTATGCACCAGAAAAGACGCCCGAATTATTGGATAAACAGATTGTAAACACTAAGCACCCAACCGAAAAACATTTTTACCCACCAAAAACCTCGTTTTAAAAATTATACCCAATTTTCAACATCAAAAATGCATCGGATTTTGCCGGTGATTTTCCAGTTCAGGCGGCTCCGCATTAAGAGGCGAGGACTCTTTCCAGGCCACCCCCCATTTTTCAGGCAAACGACAACCAAAGACTGTCCCTGTTATTGAACGCTGCTTTTAAATAGATTTGGGCGACCGATGATACCATCATTGTTGGCTTTGGAATTACTCATATTGTCCAAGGATTTCATCAGAAAACATACTCCCATTATTTTTGCAGAAGAGTCTTTTTATTTCCAGTTTCCGGTTCAAAAATATTTTCTGCCAATGTGGGGTTTTTACGGATGAATAAACTTTGAATGGCAACATTATAATACAATAGAATAATATGCCAATAAACAAAGGAACCCTAAACTCAACGAGCCTGATAGAAAAGAGTTTTTAGCAAAATGAATCAGGTGGAGAATGTAAGAGACACCTATTGAACATAAAAGAATTACTACATTCAATGCCGATAGCGATTTGCAAAATTTTATGCCACCGACGTAATTTGTGAAAAATTCGGTTAGTAAAGCAAATATGCTTAAACCTATTGAGAATAATATTATGGTGCTTGATAATTGCATTAAGCGGATTTCGAAATGAGAAACGAACTTGTTCAACCAGTTCCATGTTTTTCCTTTTGAATTCAAATATGATTTTATACAAGAGCTAACCAAAAAAATAAGAGCGAAGAAAACAAATACTTCGTGAGAAATAAAACTTTCAAAAAGAGCATCCGTCCATGATGATTCTTTTGATATACCTATTTTTTTAAATTCGAATTGAGCAAGAAGAAGGCCCCCAACAAGAGTACCTATGGGCGGAATGAAAAACAGATCTTTTTTAAATTCATGAAGAAATATTTTGATTGGGTCTTTTAATTCTTTCAAGGGGCCTCCTTTATTAACATCGACAGTCGAATAGATGAAATCTATTTTAAAATAACGAAGATAAGACCTTGTTTTTTAACGCGACGGATAATATCTGTGGTTTGGAGAAAATTCAAGACTAAACTGGATAAGCTTGATACTTTTATGGAAAGGGTAAATGGAACCAGTTACTCCAACTCAGAAATAGTATCAGGCGATCAAATTTATTGAAGGTACCGATAGCAATAATTTTTTTTCTAAATAATAAGAGGTATGATTTTTAGGAATAGCAGAGCGACAGCTATCATTGTTGATTCGGGTTGATGTTCACATTAGCGATGGCTTGTTTTTGTATTGGTGACTTGATATATAAAATCTGACAGATCAAACCGATGTAAATTGAGGTGAGGACCATTTCTTTACAAGGTCCATTTTTAGCCGGATGAGAACCCAAAACTATCCCTGTTAGGCCGGGCTTTATTCAGAAACAAGCAAACCACAGTATATGGCCCATGTTTTTTTTATCCCAAACCCCAAAAATAAATTACCTATGTATAAAAAGCCCTGTCGCAGATACCCAGACAGGACTGTTATTCTCCAATAAAGAACATTCCATCTCTTTTAAATGTCTTTACAGTCATTGGAAATGTTGGTACGAAATCTTTAATCCAGAGTTCTAATTTTTCTGGTTGGATATCATTAAACCAAGATAAACGGATCAGCATAATTAATTCTCAAATATAAGTTTTTATGAATACAACTTTAAAAACAAAACGACTGACATTAAGGCTCTTGTCGCTTTCCGATCAAGATGCCATGGTCGATACGATAATGTCAGATATGGATGTTATGTACTGGCTGCCATATTCTGACCAGGTTTCAACTTTTGAGGGGCAAAGAGAAGTTGCCTATGCCATTAGGAAATCCATGTGGGGTAAAGGGTTCGTGACAGAAGCTCTAACTGCTTGTCTGGATTGGATTTTTATTAAGCCGGAAATCTTTTGTGTACACGCTGTAACTGATAATGAAAACACAGCATCCCAACGTGTTATGGAAAAACTTGGGATGAAACATTCAAAAGATGTCGACCTGTATGATTCTGTAGCAAAAGGAGAAGGCCTGCTTCCGTTTTATTCTATAGAGCGTGAGGTTTATCTTGGAAAAAATGGAACTGAAGTTAAAAATTAATTATGTGGCAAAGCGAGTTTTTATTAAAATTAATCCCAACAAGAAACATACTGGCCAGCAAGCCGCAGATTTTTTATGCTTCTAAAGGTAACACCTAATTTATGATTGAAAAAATTACAGAGAGCTTAAAAGAGGCGCAAAATGCCTTAAACCAATTAGTTTCAGACAAAATCACTTTAATTGAAATTGAATCTGCGGCAAAGATTCTCATTGAGGCGTTTAAACAAGGGCATTGTGTCTTTTCATGCGGCAATGGTGGTTCTATGTGTGATGCAATGCATTTTGCCGAAGAGCTGACAGGTCGTTATCGCAAAGATAGAAAACCTTATCCCGCTATAGCAATTAATGACCCAAGCCATTTAACTTGTGTTGCAAATGATTTTGGCTATGACAATGTTTTTTCAAGATATTTAGAGGCCCACGGAAGTATTGGGGACACACTGATCGCCATTAGTACCAGCGGAAATAGTAAAACCGTTTTAAATGCAGCAAAATTTGCAAGTAAAGAAGGTATCAAAGTTATCGTGTTGACTGGGCGGGTCAACCCTGAGCTAAAAAGTTTATCAGACGTTTATATTTGCACTCCTGGAGGGCAATTTGCTGATCGGGTTCAGGAATTACATATTAAGGTTCTCCATATTTTAATAGAAATGGTTGAAAGACATTTTCATCCAGAAAATTATGAAGAAGTATAACCATTTACTGCACCCGATCGGTGTTACGCTCCACACCGCCGGGTGAGTAAAACGTTCATGGCGGCTGAAAAAGGAACCGGTCAGCATAGCATTACTACAGGGAATGCCCGGCTGCTTTTGTCGGACTGATTTTAAGAGCAGTAACATAACACACGGCAACAACGGCACATACTACCCAGACAATGAGTTCGGTAAGATTAAAACCAAAATAAGGATAGCCGAAAACGATCCTGATAATATAATACCCTGCAAAAAGAATAAGGACCGCTTTATCCGTGAACGAGAAAGCCTCCTTGTTTGCCAGATGGAATGTAATGAAAGATGCAAATAAAAGAAAAAACAGGGATTCCACATTGAACATCTGGATAATGCCGCTGTTTTCTCGGCTTAGACGACCTAATTCCTCCTCCCAGTGAAAACGCTTCCAGAATGAAAGATGCAATACGCCGAAAAGTAGATTCATAATGCCGCAAATATATAATAGTGTTTTTTTCATGATCTTTTCTCCTCTTGTTTTAATTATTTTTGTTGCATCTATACAATAAACACTATCTATAAATCAATAAATTTATTTATTTATTGTATTGTAATTACACATTGTGTCGGTTCTGATATTTCTTGCGGCATGGCAGGAGCTAGGGGGAAACCATACTAATTTCAAACAAGAAACATGCTAGGGGTGAATCCGTAGATGTTAAACATTCAACTATATTGTCCTGACAATCTTAATAAAATCCATACTTTGAAATTCAAGTTACCAATATAATTATCGCCTTGAAGAGGATTCAAAAAATTTTGTGGCCCATCCCTGTCAGTCTGGTTTTTAATCATCGTTTTCCAACCTTGGTTTTACCAATGTTTACATACAATGCCTTTTCAAAAAAAAATTCTTGGTATATAAAAAATGTGGAAATAGGTTTTAAAAATTCAGATTTGTTGACCAAAGGATATAAGTATGGAAAAACCATCTCGACTTAGGGTAACTTCTTTTCTGTTCAGATTTGTACGGGTTTTCATTGTTTTGGGTATTGCCTGTGCCCTGGCTTTCTGGCTCTATGCAATTCGATCAAAACCTGAAAAAAAGCCATTGGTGAGAATACCGCCCAGTGTCCGGATATTTGAGGCCCATTCACGATCCGAAGTGATGACGGTGGAAGCCTATGGAACGGTTCGTCCCAGGAAATTGGTTAAAATAGCCGTGGAAGTGCCCGGCAGAGTTGAGTATTTGAATCCCGCCTTCCTGGAAGGGGGATTTGTTGGAAATAAGGCGGTTTTGATTCAGATTGATCCGCGATCCTATCGTTTGGGCAAGGAGGCCGCAATCGTCCGGGTCAACCAGGCAAAAACAGACATTGACAGCCTGAACCAGGATATTAAAAATCTGAAAAATGATATTGAGCTGGCAAGGGCGAATGTGGCGCTTGCCCAAAAAGAATTGAACCGAATCCGGGCGCTTAGCAAAAATCAATTTGCTTCAAAAACCAGTTTAGACAAGGCAGAGCAGCAGCATCTCGGTGCCAGAATCCAATTGCAGGCCATACAGAACAGGCTTTTGTTGACACCCTCCATGATGGCCCAAAAACAATCGGTCCTGGCCATGGCAAATGTGGAGCATGACAAGGCTGCGCTGGCATTGGAACGAACCCGGATCCTGTGCGGGTTTGACGGGTTTGTTTTGGATAAACAGGCAGAGGTGGGAGAGTACGTGAATTCCGGCCAGACATTGGGGGCTGTATATGAAAAAGATGCCCTGGATGTGGAGGTGAGAATTCCTTTGGAGAAGATGAAATGGATTCAGACGCTTTTTAGTGAGGGGCGCATGCCTGCCGCCAGGGTCAGCATTGCAAATTTTGATGACCCGGGGAAAAAGGTGTGGGAAGCCAGGGTTGTCAGGATAAAAGCCAGAATTGATGAAAAAACCAGAACCCTTCCCATGACCCTGGAGATCCAGACCAACCTAACGGATGGTTGGGGGGATTCATTTCAAAGCAGGGGGGCCCAAACTCAATTGTTTGATTTAAAACCGGGTGCCTTTGTCAAGTGCAAGATCATTGGAGAGGTCCATGAAAATATCTTTGTTTTGCCCAGGCATCTGCTCAAATCCGGGGATAAACTTTATATTGTCACAGATTCGCATCTGGAGATGAGGCCGATTACCGTGCTGCGCAAATTTGAAGAGGTTGTTTATATAAACGGCGGGTTGAACAACGGGGATAAAATTATCTTTTCCCCCCTTCCCGGTGCCATTGACGGGATGCAACTCACCATTGCGGCAGGGGAAAAGCAAATGGGAATTAAGCCATGAAGGCCTTGGGCAAATGGGCGGTTGAACACAGGGTCTCGGTAAACCTGATCATGGTATTTTTAATTGTGGCAGGTTTTTTTACGGTCATACATATGAAGCGGGAAATGTTTCCCCAGTTTTCCCTGGACATGATTAATATTGGTGTTGACTATCCCGGCGCCTCTCCCGGGGAGGTGGAAGAGGGTATCTGTATCAAAATAGAGGAACAGCTCAAAAGCCTTGAAGATGTCAAGACCATGTATTCAAGCGCCATTGAAGGGCATGGATCTGTCTCTCTGGAACTTGCTGCCGGAACCGATATTAATGTAAAACTGGATGAAATCCGTACGGAAATTGATTTGATTGACTCTTTTCCGGAACAGGCAGAAGACCCGGTGATCATTGAGATCAAGAACAATGAGCCTGCTGTTTACCTGGCTGTTTATGGGGATGTGGAGGAGCGGGTGCTGCGGGATACGGCTGAAAAGATCCGGGATGACCTGGTGGAAACCGATGCCATCTCCCTGGCTTCCCTGATCGGGATCAGGGAGTTTGAGATTTCCATTGAAATATCCGAAGAAAGTCTTCGTCAGTTTAACCTTTCCTTTGATCAGGTGGTGTTGGCTGTCAAGACCGGTAGTCTGGAAGTTCCCGGCGGGAAAATTAAAACCCGGGGAAGTGAATTGCTGGTCCGGGCCAAGGGAAAACTGTATACGGGTGAAGAGTTTGAGCGCATTCCGCTTTTGACACGATCCGACGGCACTGTGATCCGGCTGGGGGATGTGGCAAGGGTTCGGGACGGGTTTGAAGATATCGATGTCAAGGCAAGGTTTAATGGGAAACCCGCCGTACTGATTGTGGTGAAGCGCACCGATTCCCAGGATACCATTGTTATTTCAGATACCGCCATAAAATATATTCAAACCCATGGGGATATGATGCCCAAGGGGGTAACCCTTGGGTATTGGTTTAACATGGCGGAAATGGTTCAGGGACGTATTGATCTATTGCTCAAGAACGGAGTCCAGGGAATCTTATTGGTATTTATTGTACTGGCATTGTTCCTGGATCTGGGCCTTGCCTTTTGGGTGGCATCGGGAATACCCATTTCCTTTATGGGGGCATTTCTGGTTTTGGATTATTTTGGCGCCTCCATCAACATGCTTTCCTTGTTCGGGTTTATCATGACCCTGGGGATATTGGTGGATGATGCCATCATTGTGGGGGAGAATGTTTATACCCATTATTCCATGGGCAAATCCCCCAAACAGGCGGTGCTGGACAGCGTGGAACAGATTGGGGCGCCGGTGGTTATGGCGGTGGCCACAACCATTGTGGCGTTTATCCCTTTGATGCATATAGCAGGGATTATGGGGAAATTTATTTCCATCATGCCCCAGGTGGTGATCTGTATCCTGGTCATTTCCCTTTTTGAAGCTTTTCTCATCCTTCCGGCCCATTTGGAGCATACCCTGACATCGGCAAAAAAAAGCAGCACTCGTTTTTATCAACTCTTTTTTTTCTGGGTGGACTGGCTGAAAACCGATATTTCAGACGGCCATACCTGGGTCCGGAACCGGGTGGAAAAAAATATGAACGGTTTTATCCATTCTATTTATCTTCCGGTATTGCGGTATTGTGTGAGGAACCGGTATTTTACCCTGGGGATAGGGGTTGGGTTTCTCATCGTTTCCATGGGGTTGCTGGCCGGGGGGCATGTGCCCTTTGTTTTTTTTCCAAAAACCGATTCCAACTGGATCGTTTCAGAGGCGATTTATCCCTTGGGAACCCCCTTTGAGACCACGGAACTCACCATCAAACAAATCGAAAAAGGGGCCTTTGAACTGAACGATTTTTTCAGGAATCGGGTGACCGATGGCAAGAATATCATCGTGAATAATTTTTCTCAAGTGGGTATTATTCCCAGGAGGGACTGGAAACCAGGGGTATATGGCGGACACTGCGGAGAAGCCTGGATCGAAATTTTGCCCTCTGACATGCGTCCGGATATTTCCGCCCCCGAGGTCACTGCCAAATGGCGGGAACTTGTCGGGGATATTCTGGGGGTTGAGCAATTGACGTTCTCAATTATCGGCGGCGGCCCCGGTGGAAACCCCATTGAAATTCGACTGGTGGGAAGTGATCTGGTCCAATTGGAACAGGCGGTCCGTATGCTCAAAAACGAGATTGCCACCTATCCGGGGACCTTTGATATCACGGATGATTTTCGACCCGGTAAAATGGAAAAACAGATTTTTATTAAAAAGGGAGCGGAGTCTCTCGGGGTTACCATGGCGGACATTGCCAATCAGATTCGCCAGGCCTATTACGGGGATGAGGCCTTGAAAATCCAGCGGGGAAAAGATGATATCAAGGTTATGGTGAGGTATTCCCAAAGGGAGCGGGAATTGGAGTCCAGTATTGATGAGATGAGAATACGGACCCGGGACGGCCGTCAGATCCCCTTGAACCAGGTGGCCCGCCTTGAGATGGAACAGGGCTATTCCACGATCCAGCGGGTGGACAGAAAACGGGTGATTACCGTGATATCGGATATTGATGAGGATGTGGCCAATGCCCGGAAGATCGTGGAGAACCTGCGGACCGGATTTTTAGATTCCCTGGTGAACCGATTCCCCGGTGTTGCCTATGACCTTGAGGGGCAGGCCAAGCGGACTGAAGAATCCATTGACAGCCTGATCAAAGGGTTTTCCCTGGCAGCCATGGTGATGTTTTTATTGCTGGCCAGCCAGTTCAGATCTTATATCCAGCCGGTGATCATCATGACGGCCATCCCCTTCGGCCTTATCGGTGCTGTTTTCGGCCATTTGGTCATGGGGCTGGATATCACCATGATCAGTATCTTCGGGATAGTGGCCCTGTCGGGCATTGTGATCAATGATTCTTTGATCCTCATTGATTTTATCAATGGGAAGGTGCGTGGGGGGGAGCCGGTATTTGATTCGGTAATAGCGGCAGGAAAAAGTCGGTTCCGGCCGGTGCTGCTGACGTCTGTGACAACGGTGGCAGGTCTCTTTCCCCTGCTGCTGGAAACCAGTTTCCAGGCCCAGTTTCTCATCCCCATGGCCGTGAGTATCAGTTTTGGCCTTATTGCGGCCACTTGCCTGACCCTGTTATTTGTGCCGGCCCTCTACGTGGTGCTGGTAGATATGACGGGGTTTCTTACGGGAAACAAAGAGGGACTGGAAGATACCGGTGCGGGGACAAATATGGATTTAGACATAAATGAATAAAAAATATATCATAAAAAAGGTCAGTAAAAATGGACTCTATATTTAATCAAACCTTCTGGATCAATGAGTGGGAAAAAGACAAATCAAGCGATACCTATGCGGTCCATAAAGGGTTTTCGACACCCCAATACTGGGATAAGGCTTCAACCACCTATGATACGAGTAAAAAAGAGGTTCAGGACCGGCGGCTTGAAAAAGCCCTGGGGCTGCTGAGACAAAAAGGCCTTTTGTTTGACGGCATGAGGGTGCTTGAGATTGGTTGCGGCACAGGGCTTTTGGCCATGGCCCTGGCTGAAAACGGAGCCCGGGTGACGGCCATGGATTTTTCCCAGGGTATGCTGGATCGTTTCTACGAGAGATTATCACCGGATATGGCAGATCAGATCACCATTTTATCCGATGACTGGCATTCAATTGATATTCAAAAAAAGGGCTGGGAAAAACATTTTGATCTGGTCATTGCCTTTATGTCCCCCGGGGTTGCAAACGTTACCTCTTTTTTTAAAATGATGGCATGTTCCAAAAACGGGTGTGCCATCCGGGGGTGGGCCGCCAGGCAACAGCATCAGATTTTAACAGATCTTTGGAAAAAAATAATGGACACCGCCCTGGAGGATAAACCCCAGAGCATTTTGTTTAAAATCAATCTGCTTTTTTCCATGGGTCTTTTTCCTGATATTGTTTTTGACACGGTTGAATGGGACCAGCAAATAAGCCTGGAACAGGAATTTGATAGTCAGATGGCCTTCTTTTCAAAGGTGAGCGATACTAAATCTGTAAAAGTGCTTGAAAAGATCATTCGTGAATATCTTGAATCCATATCCAGTCAAAAAATCATCACTAAAAAACAAAAGGGATTGACCGCCACGGCGGTTTTCTCGGTTAAGCCGCTACTCTAATTTTATCTGTATTGATCAGGCCGAACAAATAAGGGCCGGAGACCTCCTTTCTTATCTGGATTGTCCGGCCCTTATTTTTTTTTCCTCTGTGGATGGGGTAGGGGGTTAAGTTGTCAGAAGGATAGCGCAATCTTGGCGAAAAACTCGTTGGCCTCTGAATCAACTAGGGTATTTGCAGTGGTGTTATATTCGACTCGTCTGAATTCACCCATGAGATTGCAGGCAACCCCATCTGTTTCAAAGAGAGTATAGTCGGCGGCAACCCCATATCGACAATCAAGGCTGCCGTCCTGTTCTTTGTCTGCATCAAAGTTTTCGTACCGCATGGCAATGACAAGGGGGGGCATGAGTTGATACCCCAGGGATGTAAACCACGCAGATTCAGTGTACTCTCTTTTGTCTGTTGCGTGTATTTCCCGGGACAGGGCACCGATATATTCGGCATCCACAATGAAATTTGAAATTTCCCAGTGAAAAGAGCTTCCCAGAGTTGTGTTCCTGTCTGTATCACCTGGTTCTGAATTATAATAGGCAGCAAGGCTCATTCCTTCCACAGGAGCAAAAGAAGCGCTGACAATAAAGGAGGAGGCATCATTGGTGGACTCATATCCTGGGGAGGTTTTTCTTTCCCAGCCATACTCGGCTTCATTTATTCGGTTGGTAAGGGTTTCCCCCTTGTAAAGGGTCACGCTAAAATCCAAGTTTAGCATCTCTTCTTTTGCAAACCCGATGGTGGCACCGGTTTTATTGATTTCATAAAGGTCCTGGGTGATGGG
This sequence comes from Desulfobacteraceae bacterium, assembly GCA_016744295.1. Classification (GTDB taxonomy): domain Bacteria; phylum Desulfobacterota; class Desulfobacteria; order Desulfobacterales; family Desulfobacteraceae; genus NBML01. The sequence goes on from JADGEQ010000027.1 coordinate 10,171, forward strand.
ATCATTGATGAACAGGCTTTCAAAGGCACCAAAGGGTTGTGGCCGCTTGCCGCCTACAAAATAAAAAGGCATGTCTTCTTTTTGGAACGTGAAAAACACCTCATCCCAGAAAATTGTACTATCGGAATCCAGATTTTCACCCTTTAAGAGAATATTGGCGGTTACATACTCGTGGAGATTGACTTCCAGTCCAAGTTCAATGGTGCCGATGTCCAGGTCTGATGTGGCATCATTTTTGGTTCTGTCAGTGACATCGCTGTCGTCTGAATACGTATAATCCAATTCAATGGCACCGGACAGGGTGAGTCGGGTCAAAAATTCTTGAATACCTGTTTTTTTTGATTCAGCATCCTGTTCAAGCGCCTTGATCCTTTGTTCAATATCTGGTGCAGGATTGCAAAAAACCGGTTGAATCAACAGAAGGGAGATCCAAAGGATAGCTGTCAGTCCATATATAATTTTCATTTTTTTCATTTTCTTCATCTTCATTTTTTTCCTTTTATGTTCTTAAATTGGTGTGAATAAAAAAACCAGAGCCCAAATTTTTCAACTAAATTGAAAGGTTTGGGCTCTGGTTTACTTCTGGCCTCTAAATTAATACAAATTATTGATTCCAACCAAGGGGGTCAGATTTTTACGGAAAATAAAAACGTTCTATACGGGTGTGTACTCCTTTGATACTTGTGAAAAATCAATGATCATTTCTTGTTTGCAGCGGGCACACCTGATCACAATACCGGTATCTGTTTGTTTTGCTAAGAGTTTCCCGCAACAGCATCTTTTTTCGTTTGAAAAAAAATGTTCGGAACAGCACAATTTATTTTTATCCGCTTGTTTGGTATCCATACTCTTTTTTTTGTTATCTCCGGGTGAAAATTTACAGCCAACTAAAGAAAGTCTTGCGTTCTTTTTGATGTTAGATATACCAAACATTTTTGCCTGTCAATATAAAAATGACATCTTTGGAGAGAAATTGGGTTATATTTTTTTTAAGACTTTTTCAATGATACTGGCAAAGGCTGTCTGCTCTTCCTGGGTGAGTCCGGAGACAATTTCTTCGGTCATTTTGAGGTGAAAATTATGGTGAAGTTTGAAATAGGCGTCTCCTTTTTTCGTTAATTCAATCAAATAGGAGCGTCGGTCTGTCGCATGGGGTTTTCGGTGGAGAAGTTCTTTTTTTTCCAAACGGTCAATGGCAACGGTCAGGGTTCCTGTGGTCACCCCAATTTTTTCTGCCAGGTCCTTCATTTTTATGGAAGATGCATGTCCGACAATTTCAATGGTATGGGCCTGGGAGGTTGTTAAACCGCTGTCTCTGACCACAGAATCCTCCCAGGAGGTGAGTTTTTCATAAAATTCCACAATGATTTTTGATAAGTGTTCTATTTCCATATCCAAATTACTTTAAATATTCTGTGATAAAGATTCCATAAATTAAATTGAAATTGATTGCTAAACTACCATAGTCGGGCTGGGGTTACAAATTAAAATTGATAGTTTGACAGTCAAACAAATTGATAATCAAAATGGTTGACAATCAAAATATATGCATTTATATTGCCCTTCAAATAATTTGATGATCAAACTAAATAGTGATGTATAAAAATTTTGAGGTGTTTATGATTGGAAGATATGCAAATTTGAATGTGTACCAGGAGATTTTTAAATCAGATGATTTTTACAAGGTAATGATCGGTTCAGCGTTGATACCCATTGCTCTGGTGTTTGGCGCCAATATTTCATTTTTACCCGGCTTAACCCTTGTGGATTGCCTGCTGCTGGTTTCCATATTGATCAACGGGGTTCCCATCATCATCAACGCCGTAAAAGGGGTGGTGGGCAGGCAGGTGAATGTGGATGAACTGGTCAGTATTGCTGTTATTGCCTGTGTGATCAACGGTAATTATCTTGAGGCCGCCATTGTCTCGGGTATCATGGTTTTTGGAGCCCTGATTGAAGAGGCGGTGAGTGATAGTGCCCGCCAGGCAATCCAGAAACTTATTGAGATCACCCCGGAAACAGCCTTGATTGAAAAGGGGGGAGAAGAGATAAAAATTTTGGCAGCAGATATTAAAGAGGGAGATGTTTTGCCGGTACGGGCCGGCCAGGTGATTGCCGTGGACGGACAGATTCTGGACGGTATCATGGTGGTTGATGAGTCCTCCATAACAGGAGAGTCCATCCCTGTTACAAAGCAGCCCCAAAATATGGTTTTCGCGGGTACCACCTGTGTGGATGGTTTTGCCAGGGTTTGTGCTGTCAAAGTTGGGGAAGACGCCACCATTGGAAAAATTATCCGCCTTGTAACCGCTGCCCAGGATTCAAAAACCAGAAGTTCAAAAATTGTGGATCAGTATGCAAAATGGTTTACCCCTGTTATCCTGGCGGCTGCCATTGGGACCTATCTTGTGACCCGGGATGTAACCCGGGCGATTACCGTGCTCATTGTGGGGTGTCCTTGTTCATTTCTATTGGCAGGTCCGGTATCAACTGTTGCAGCCATTGGCCGTGCCGCAAAGGCGGGTGTTTTGGTCAAGGGCGGGCAATACCTTGAAAACATTGCCAAGGCAACTATTTTTTGTTTTGATAAAACCGGAACCATCACCAGGGGTAAGCCGGTTGTGGTGGAGGTCATTGCCTGTGGCTACCTGGATGAGCGGCAGATCCTCAGCCGGGCAGCAGCGGTTGAGAAAAAAAGTTTGCATCCCCTGGCCCTGGCCATTATAGAAAGGGCAAAAGCCCTTGATTGTCCTGTGGAAGAAGCAAAAGATATCCACTCCACTCCTGGAAAAGGGATTTTGGCCTGGGTGGGGAGAGAACGCATCGAGATTGTGAGTTCTGACAAATATACGGAAGATGGGTTTACCACCGTGGCCGTTGGCGTGGACGGGAAGATAGTCGGGTATATCTGCTTGGAAGATTTGCCCCGGGAAACGGCCAAAGCGGCTGTCAAGGCGATTCGTGATACCGGGATCAGACAGATTTCACTGATTTCCGGTGACCAGGAAGCACCGGTGAGCAAGATTGCAGGGCAGGTGGGCATAACTTCCTGGGCATCCTGTCAGAAACCTGAAGATAAATTGAACCGTCTGACCGCCTATGGAAGCGATCGCCTGGTTTATGTGGGGGACGGGGTCAATGATGCGCCCGCCCTGAAAGCCGCCGCCACAGGAATTGCCATGGGATTTAACGGGTCTGACGTGGCCCTTGAAACCGCAGATATTGTGCTGATGAATGATGATTTAACCCAGTTGACATTTTTGATCGATCTCAGCCGCAGGATGGCAAAGATCATCAAAATCAATATTGGTATCAGCTTTATCATCAATTTTTTGTCCGTGGCAGCCGGGGCAGCAGGCCTGCTCACACCGGTATGGGGAGCCATTTCCCATAATATCGGTTCCATTCTGGTGGTGTTGCTGGCCTCGTCAATCCGGTTTACAAAGACAGGGTAAGCTTAGGAATTACCCATTGTCGCGATGGGGGCAGGCGTCAATGGTGGAGATAAATTCTTTAAATTTCTTAAAGGTTTCTTTGTTCATGGCATGTTCCATGCGGCAGGCCGCTTTGTTGGCTTCGGTTTCATCCACACCCAGTATCCTGAATAAAAAATCCTTTAAAAAAATGTGGCGAGCTTCAATCTCTTTTGCAATTTTTTTCCCACTGGGTGTCAGGGTGACGTATCCATAGGGCTCATAATTGATGAAATTCTGGGCAGCGAGTTTTTTAAGCATCCCGGTAACAGAACCGCGCTTGATGTCCATTTTTTCGGCAATATCCTTTGACCGGGCCACCGTGTTGGTTGTCTGAAGTTCCAGTATGGTTTCAAGGTAGTCTTCAAGGCTCTCGGAAAGTTCATTCTCTTTTGTCATTGTTTATTCTCCATATTGATGTTGCTGTTATTCTTATCTCGAGATTATATAGTAAGTCAATTGATTATTTTTTTATAGAAAGAGAAAGTATTCTTGACAATAACAAAAGTTAGCTGTATAAAACTTTTCATCTGAAGTAACATACAATTAACCACACCCATTCAGGAGGAAAACGTGGCCAAAATAAAATTAAGGGATATGCAGGTAAACCAGACCGGGGTTATCATTTCTGTCAAAGGCTCAGGAGAGCTTGGCAGAAGGATACGGGACATGGGACTGGTGCCGGGAAAAGAGATAACCGTACAGGGGAGAGCGCCTTTGTTTGATCCGGTTTCTTTAAGGATCATGGGATTTACACTGACACTTCGCAACAATGAAGCCGATCACATTCAAGTAGAGGTGACTGCATGAGTATTGCCATTGCCCTGGCCGGGAATCCGAATTCCGGTAAAACAACCCTTTTTAATGAACTGACCGGCGCACGGCAGCAGGTGGGAAATTATCCCGGGGTAACCGTTGAAAAAAAGCAGGGAACCTGTGACGGTGATGATGAACAATTCAATGTGGTGGACCTTCCCGGTACCTATTCCTTAACTGCCTATTCCCTTGAGGAAGTTGTGGCAAGGGATTACCTGGTGAATGAGACGCCTTCCATGATTGTGAATATCGTGGATGCCGCCAATCTGGAAAGAAATCTATATCTGTCAATCCAGTTCATGGAGATGGGGGTCCCTGTCTGTGTGGCATTAAATATGATGGATGTGGCAAAAAAGAGAGGAGTCCAGATTGATATTGAAAAATTGTCCCGGCTTTTAAATGTTCCGGTGGTGCCTACGGTTGCAAGAAGCGGCCAGGGCAAGAAAAAACTGCTCAAAACCATTGCCGCTGCCATTGCCGGGAAAAAGGACCAACCCCCCATCCCTCTAAAGATCTCCTATGGGGCGGACCTAGATGCCGCCCTGGATGAAATGGAAGCCATTATTGTTTCCGACTCTTTTTTGACCCGGATCTATCCGGCCCGGTGGACAGCCCTGAAATATCTTGAAAATGACCAACAGATTATAGATGCCGGAAATAGTGAAAATAGTCGTGTTGCCGATTGTTTGAATACAATTGTTGCCCGGGTGACCCGCCATCTGGAGGTTACCCTGGATACCCATCCCGAGGGGATGATTGCCGACCAGCGGTACGGGTTTATTAATTCTGTTCTCAAACAGAATGTGGTGACCTATGCCCATGACCCAAATCGCCTCCAGCGGTCGGACAAAATTGACATGATCGTGACAAATAGATTTGCAGGTCCCCTGATCATGGTGGCGATTCTCATGGGGTTGTACCATTTTACCTTTACCTATGGGGAAATTCCCATGGGGTGGTTTGAGTCCTTTTTTGGCTGGCTGGGGTCCGTGGCGGAGACCGCTTTGCCCGATGGACTGCTAAAATCCCTGGTGATTTCCGGTATCATTGATGGGGTGGGCGGGGTAATGGGATTTGTACCCCTGATCATGTTTATGTTCATGGGGATATCCTTTCTTGAAGATTCCGGATATCTGGCCAGGATGGCATTTATGCTGGACCGGGTATTCAGAATCTTTGGCCTCCACGGCAGTTCGGTGATGGCCTTTATCGTTTCCGGGGGGATTGCAGGCGGTTGTGCGGTTCCGGGCGTCATGGCAACAAGGACCCTTAAATCTCCCAAGGAACGGCTGGCAACTCTTTTGACGGTCCCCTTTATGAACTGCGGCGCAAAATTGCCGGTATTTGCCCTGCTGGTGGCTGCGTTTTTTTCTGAAAATAAAGCCCTGGTAATGCTGGGGATTACCCTGATTTCCTGGGTGGGTGCCCTTTTGGTGGCAAGGTTGCTGCGCTCGACCCTTATTAAAGGCGAGGCCACCCCCTTTGTCATGGAGTTGCCACCCTATAGGATGCCCACCTTTAAAGGACTTTTAATTCATACATGGGAAAGAACCTGGCAGTATGTGAAAAAGGCCGGGACCGTTATCTTGGGAATTTCTATTCTGCTGTGGGCCATGATGACCTTTCCCGGGCTTGATCCGGCTGAAAAAGAGGGGTTTGAATTTCAGAGAGCAAACCTTACCCTAAATTCGACCCAGTCCCTGGCTGCAGAACAGGCCCTTGTTCAAATCGATTTAAAAGAGGCCCAGGCAGGGTTGAAAAATTCATTTGCCGGCCGAATAGGGGTTGCTCTGGAGGGGATTTCAAAATATGCCGGGTTTGACTGGCGGACCAATATTGCCCTGGTGGGGGGATTTGCAGCCAAGGAGGTTGTTGTCTCAACCCTGGGTACAGCCTATTCCCTTGGTGAAGTTGACCCCGACAAGACAAGTTCCCTCTCGGATAGGCTCAGGACAGCTGATGGGTGGGGACCTTTAACCGCATTCAGCCTGATTATTTTCACCATTTTTTATGCCCCGTGTTTTGTCACGGTGGTTTGTATTGCCAAGGAAGCAGGTTCCTGGAAGTGGGCGGCGTTTTCGGTCATCTTTAACACAGCCCTGGCCTTTGGGTTGTCTGTGGCTGTTTATCAGGTTGGCTCTTTGATCCAGTCCTGAGAGGAGAAAAAATAAATATGGATAATCTAATTGTGGGAATTGTCGTGGCCGGGGCCCTGGTCTTTTGCATCAGAAGTTTTATCAAAACCTATCGGGGGCAGGGGGGGTGCAATTGCAGCAGCGGCTGCTCTGCCAAAGGAAAGGCTGATCAAAGACATCTGAGCCAGCCCTTTAAAATTGTAGACAAATAATCAGACTGATAATCAGACTGATAATCGGGCAAATAAACAGATAAATAATCGGGCCAATAACCAGCTAAATAATTGGGCAAATCTTCTGATATAAAATTGGCCCGGCAGGATCCATATCAATGGGAAATGAAATTTTTATTCGTTCCCATGGTATGGATTTTACCTTTTTAGTTGTCAGAATGGAAAATATAATTATACTATATGAATAATTTTAAAGTTCCATAAAAGTGTCACACCCATAACCAAAATTCTAACTTCTGAGGTGATCTATGACCGACGAGACCAAATCCATTACGCCTGAAATAGTAAATGATGAAGAAGGGAAAACAGAAAGCGGGTTGGTACAGCAAAGTGTCAAACCCGATATCTTATACCTGGTACCCATTACAGGGCGACCCCATCTTCCGGCCCAGGTCCAGCCGTTGATTGTGAATAAAAAACGATGGGAAGAGACCCTGAACAAAGCATCCCGAGATTCCAAAGGGCTTTTGGGCCTTTCCTATTTAAGCGAGGTCAAGGGGAAATATGTGTATCAGGAAGATTTCCCAACGGTAGGGTGTGTGGTCCGCATGATGAACATTACGGAGGTGGAGGGCCATATCCAGTTTATTGCCCAGGGACTTGAGCGCTTTAAAATCAAAAAGTTTCTTTCCAACAAACCCCCCTTTGTGGTTCAGGTTGAATACTTTGAAAAAATGGATGAGAATGAAGATAAGTTAAAGGCCTATGCCATCTCCATCATCGCTTCCATTAAAAAACTTTTGTCCTTAAATCCCTTGTACTCAGAGGAACTCAAGCAATATCTGGGTCGGTTCAGTCCGGACCAGCCCTCTCCTTTGACCGACTTTGCCGCCGGTATTACAACGGCATCCGGGGATGACCTCCAGGAAATTTTGGAAATTGAATCTGTGATTGAGCGGATGAAAAAAGTATTGATGCTGCTCCAAAAAGAGATCGAAATTGCCAAGCTTCAGACAAAGATCCAGAAAGATCTGAATACCCAGGTGGATGATAACAAGCGCAAGTTCTTTCTAAAGGAACAGCTCAAGGCCATCCAAAAAGAACTGGGCATGCAAAAGGATGATAAAACATCGGATGTGGACAAGTTCAAAGAAAAATTTAAAAAGCTTTCCCCGCCGGAGCATGTGGTGACACGCTTTGAAGAGGAGATTGAAAAATTATCGGTTTTGGAGACGGGTTCTTCTGAATACGGGGTAACCCGGAATTATCTGGACTGGGTCACCTCCTTTCCCTGGGGAGTCCATTCCAAAGACAATATTGATATCACCCGGGCCGAAAAGATCCTTGAACGGGATCATGCCGGACTTTCCGATGTTAAAGAACGGATCATCGAATTTTTTGCCGCAGGGGTATACAAAAAAGATATATCCGGGTCCATTATTTTGTTTGTGGGGCCTCCCGGGGTGGGGAAAACCTCCATAGGCAAATCCATCGCAGAAGCGTTGGGAAGAAAGTTTTACAGATTCTCCCTGGGGGGAATGAGGGACGAGGCCGAAATTAAAGGCCACAGAAGAACCTATGTGGGTGCCTTGCCCGGTAAAATGGTCCAGGCTCTCAAGGATACCCGTGTTGCAAATCCCGTGATCATGCTGGATGAGGTGGACAAGATCGGGGCCTCCTACCAGGGGGATCCTGCCTCGGCCCTGCTGGAAGTTCTGGATCCGGAGCAGAACGGTGAGTTTCTGGATCATTATCTGGACCTTCGTGTTGATTTGTCCAAGGTGCTGTTTATTTGTACGGCCAATACCCTGGATACCATTCCCGGTCCTCTACTGGACCGTATGGATCGGATCAATCTGTCCGGTTATATCACTGCGGAAAAAATGGAAATAGCCAGAAAGCATTTATGGCCAAGATTGTTGAAGCGGAACAAGTTGACGGGAAGCATCATTACCATAACCGATCCCACCATCCGGTATCTCATTGAGGGATATGCAAGGGAGGCTGGAGTAAGGGGGCTTGAAAAACTGCTCAACAAGATTATCCGAAAGAGTATTGTTACCATCCTGAAGGAGAAAAAGAAAAAAATCCGGATCAATATCAAATCCCTGGAAGATTATCTGGGAACGCCTTTTTTTACAAAGGAAAAACAGATGAAAGGTGTGGGGATTGTGACAGGACTTGCCTGGACACAGATGGGCGGTGCAACGCTTTCCATTGAGGCCATAAAGGTCCACGAAAAAAATCCCGGGTTTAAGTTAACAGGCAAGCTGGGTGAGGTGATGCAGGAATCTGCTACCATTGCCCTGTCCCATGTCCGGGCAAACGCAAAGACCTTTGGTATTGGGGAAGATTATTTTGATAATTCTTTTATCCACATCCATGTGCCCGAGGGGGCAACCCCCAAGGATGGTCCCAGTGCAGGGGTCACCATTACCACGGCCCTGGTTTCTCTTGCCACGGGCAAGGCCATTCAGCGGCCCCTGGCCATGACAGGTGAAATAACCCTCACAGGAGAAGTGTTGCCCGTGGGCGGGATAAAGGAAAAAATTATTGCTGCCCGGCGTATCGGGATCAACGAGATCATTCTGCCCCATGGGTGTACAAGTGAATTTAAGAAGCTTCCCGGCCATATTAAGGAGGGGATTGATTTTCATTTTGCAAAAAAATACAAGGATGTTTTCGAGATTGTGTATAAAAAATAGCCGACCATAACCCTTACAGGAAAAAAAATACCAGGGGTGCTGCCCCCAGGGGCAGTACTCCTCGCTTTCCTCCCCCCTCCGAAGGGTGGAAAGCAAGAGATACGATTCGCACGCCTTTTCAGAAGCTGTTTTTATTCTTCTTGGCCCGGTTTTTCATAGCCCTCGGCAGATAAGGACATAACCTGTTTGCACCGCCACCCTTCCGGATGTTTGCTGGATGCCGGCAAAATTTGCTGTACGATTCCCTGGGTTAGATTTTTTTCATAAACCAGATAGGAATCCTGGTCCATCTGGGTTATATATCGGCTTTTGACCAAATGGGGCTGGGTGTTTGGGACATCGGTTCTCAGCAATGTTCCCCTTTGGGAATACTCAGCATAGGTGGTGTTTGAATTTTTGATGTATCTGTGACCTGTGGCCATATCAAAGTAGGCATCACCTAGTGCCATATCTATTGTGCTTTCAGATCCAATGGCAGAAGCACCGACCCCACAGAACAGAAAAATAATAATAAAACAAAATAAATTTTTCATAGACCCATCTCCTTAATTAATTCTATCGTACAGGAAATTATTTTTTTTGATGGATGTGTTCTGTAAAAATCGTAGATGATAACCCTGGGGATTCCTGCACAATTATGTGTGGTTCAAGACCAAGCAGGCGTAAACTACTCCTGCCTGGCCCTGGCATGAAAGATAACCAGCGGAGGTGCCCTGCAAAGTCTGGACTCTGGTTACATTTCTTTAGTGCTCCCATAAAACTACAAAAGCCGGGGGGATACAATCGGGGAAAGGCGTATTTTTCATATAAAAAAGGTGTATTTTTGAATAGAGGTTACTGAATATGGTGCCAGCACGATTTCCTATTGTTACTTTTTTAGACCTAGGAAAAAGACAAGATCCTCAGATTTTTTTTTTAGGACGATGATACCCTGGCGACAGATCGATTGATGTCAGCCCTTTGGAAATTGCATATTTTGTAAGTTCCGCCGTACTGTCTATATTCAACTTTTTTTTGAGATGGGTTCGGTGAACCTGGACTGTTTTCGTGCTGATATTCAGTTTTTCGGCGATATTTTTGTTTTTATGCCCTTCAGAGATGAGCTGAAGAATTTCCCTTTCCCGCTGGGATAACAGAGAAAAAAGAGATTCTATCTTGTTTTGTTCCGATGCGAGTGCGCTCTCAACAACAACTCCTGTCACATCATGGCAAAGATAAACTCTGCCGGATAAAACAACCTTGATGGCGGTGAGTAATTCCTGGAAGGAGCATGATTTTAGCAAATACCCCGAGATTCCGGCATCTAACATTCCCATCACATACTGCTTTTCAGTGTGAACTGAAAGGGCAATTATTTTAATTTTTGAATTTTTGGATAAAATTTGTCGGGTTGCTTCCATGCCATTCAGGCCGGGCATACTGATTTTGATGATAACAATATCCGGATATTTTGTTAATGCAAGCTGAACCACCTCCTGCCCTGAACCCGTATCTGCTAGGATCTCAAAATTTTTTTCCATACTGAACAGGTTAATCAGTCCGTGTCGTACCATCTTGTGGTCATCTGCGATGATTATTTTTATTTTTTTCATGTTCAGTCTTTTTTGATCTGTTGATTGGGTATAAAAAACAACCGGTCCATTCAGTTCGTCGCCCCATGAATTTTTAGCTTTGCGAATTTTAAAAAAACATTTTTGCAGGCAGGTTAATATCTTTTACACCATCTCCATTGCAGTAAGATTCAATGGAGACGGTGTTGGCTTTATTTTATCCGAACAGATCCAGAACCTTTTTTGACGAGGTGTTGGCCTGGGCCTGGGCAAAGGCCTGGGTTTTTCCCAATAGTTTAATTTTGTTCAGGTTCATTGATTCTTCGGCGAAATCCACCTCCTCAATTTCAGATTTTGCCGAAATCGTATTGATCATGGCGTTGGAAAGGTTGCCGATGGAAGATTTCAACTGGTTTGCATTTGAGCCGACCTGGGATCTTTGCTGGGCTATATATTCCAGGGCAGCATCTGCGATCTGGATAGCATTTTGGGCGCCCTCATCGGTGGATACGTCGATATTTTCCAGGGCACCAAGGGTGTCATGGGTAATCTGTCCTGGATCAATTGATCCCAAAGAGATATTAAGGGTTTCACCGGCTGAGGCACCTGTCTGGAATTGTTTGTCGGTAAAGGTTCCGGACAAAAGTTTCTGACCGTTAAATGAGGTGTCCTGGGCAACCTCTTTGATGCTTTGAAGGGATAGGTTAATATCTGCCTGGATTGCCAGACGACTTTCCGCAGATTGGGTTCCATTGGTCGCCTGGAGGGCTTTGGTCCTGATGTTTTGAAGAATATCCGATGCCTGACCCAGGGCACCATCTGCCACCTGGGTGATGGCGATGGCATCAGTTGAATTTCGCAGGGCCTGGGCATATCCCCTTGCCTGGCTGCCGAGGGTGTTCGCAATTACCATACCCGAAGCGTCATCTGATGCCTTGTTGATTCTTTTTCCAGTGGAAAGACGTTCAAGAGATTCTGAAAGGGCCTGTTGGCCTTTCTGTAGCTGATAGCTGGAAAAAGCACTGGCTGTATTTGTGTTTATTCTAAAACTCATTTTGGCCTCCCTAAGCTTTTTCGTTTATCCTATAATTATAAAGAGAATTCAAAATAAATCAAGGAATCTGTTTTTCTCTTCCAAAACGCTCCTCGGGATACGGGTAAAAATTGCGCAGGGCAGGTTTCATTTTTAAATCAAGCAGCAAGAATGCCGACCCTTCCAGGGGTTTGTCTTTGACAAATCCCTGGAAAAAAGAGAGTGGTCTATATCAATGCCCTTATGCGTTGCCAGGCCGTTTCAGGGATCTGGGCACCCATAACCTGGCATACCTCGTAGCCGCAGGCAGATCCGATCTGACCGCTTTTTTCAATGGAAAATCCATTGGCAATCCCGAACAAAAATCCTGCTGCCCAGAGGTCACCGGCACCGGTTGTATCCACCGGATCATTACCCAACATAGGGGCAATTTGGGTGAGCTCTCCCTTGAAGGAGACAAAACTGCCTCTTTTTCCCACCTTTAAAACCCCATAGCTAACATCACGGGACAAAACCTCCATGGCCTGGATTTCATCTGAAAATCCTGTATATGCCTTTGCTTCATCTTCATTGGCAATGAGGATATCCACATATTCTTTTACAATATCTGCTAAAATCGCTTTTGAGGCATTGACCACCTCAAAGCTGGCAAGGTCCAGGGCAATGAGGGAACCTGCCGCCTTGGCTGCCTTTACACAAGACATCATCAGCGCAGGATTGAACAGCAGATAGCCTTCGATTACACTGATGGCAGTGCCTTCAAAAGATGTCGGCGTGATACCTTTGGGGTCCAGTTCTGTGGAGGCTCCGAGAAAGGTGAGCATGGAACGCTGGGCATCCGGGGTGATAACGGATAACACTTTGCCCGTGGGAGAGGTGGAAACGGAAAGTTCTGGTTTTACACCACAGGAGATGATTTGAGATTCAAATCTTTTTCCATGGGCATCATCCCCCCTCCGGCCAATAAATCTGGCATCACCCCCCAGATTGCCTATTCCGACAATGGTGTTGCAGGCTGCTCCTCCGGGAACGATGACCGGAGATTGGGTGGTTTTGGACATGATAGACTCAATGTCCTGGCTCTCCACAAGGGTCATACCCCCCTTCTCTTTTCCAATATCTTCAAGAAATTGATCGGTTTCATTGATTAATATATCCACAAGGGCGGATCCAATTCCGGTGATTCGGTTGTTTGTGGTTGTCGGCATATGTTCTCTCCAAAAAAAATGTTGTTGTAGGCCCCTGGAGGCTGATTTTTATCGGTTTTTTCCTAGGCTATCCCGTTATTATTCACCCGAATCATAGAGGCTGACATCTAATTGTCAAGGAATTTTCCTGTTTTATACAAATATGAACATATCTTGATATATTTTTTGGAAACCATTGACAAATGATCCATAAAAAATTATTAATAAAGGGTGAAATTATTGATAATTGTAATTGTATTATCCAAAGATAGAATAATATACTCAACTAAAAGGAGTTTGGAATGTCAGAAAAAAAATCATCCCTGTTTACTTCTGAATCTGTTACAGAAGGCCATCCTGATAAAGTGGCAGACGCTATTTCCGACAGTATTTTGGATGCCATTATGGCTGAAGATAAAAAATGCAGGGTTGCCTGCGAAACCCTTGTTACCACAGGCATGGTAATGGTGGCAGGTGAAATTACCACGGATTGTTATGTGGATATTCCCGAAGTGGTCAGAAATACCATCAAAGATATTGGATATACGTCATCCAATATGGGCTTTGACTGGCAGACCTGTTCTGTTCTTACCAGTATTGACCAGCAGTCTGCTGATATTGCCCAGGGGGTTGATGAGGGTGAAGGTCTTCATAAGGAGCAGGGGGCAGGCGATCAGGGGTTAATGTTCGGGTTTGCCACAAATGAAACCGAAGAACTCATGCCCATGCCCATTATATATGCCCATAAACTGACCAAACGTCTTACCCAGGTTCGGAAAAATGGGGCCCTTGATTTCCTAAGACCCGACGGCAAATCCCAGGTGACCATTGAGTATGTGGATGGAAAACCCAAGCGGGTGGATGCCATTGTTGTTTCCACCCAGCATTCCCCAGACGTTTCCTATGAAGATCTCAAAGCTGCTGTGATTAAAGAGGTTATTAAAAAGGTAATCCCGGAAGATATGATGGATGGAGATACCAAATTTTTCATTAATCCCACCGGACGTTTTGTTGTGGGCGGCCCCATGGGAGACTGCGGGGTAACCGGACGTAAGATTATCGTGGATACCTATGGCGGACAGGGTAGCCATGGCGGTGGATGTTTTTCCGGCAAGGATCCCTCAAAGGTTGATAGAAGTGCTTCCTATATGGGACGGTATGTTGCTAAAAACCTTGTGGCGGCAGGGCTTGCAGACAAGTGCGAAATTCAGGTAGCCTATGCCATCGGGGTTGCCCAGCCCGTATCCTTGCTGGTGGATTTTATGGGGACCGGTAAAATTTCTGAAATCCGTGCCGTTGAAATTGTAAAAGAGGTGTTTGACCTGAGACCGGCTGCCATAATTGAAGAGCTGGATCTTTTGCGTCCCATTTACCGGAAAACCTCTTCCTATGGTCATTTTGGAAGAAAGGATCCTGATTTTTATTGGGAAAGAACCACCAAGGCCGACCAGATAAGAACCCTGGCAGGACTATAAGTTTTCCTTATTGCACCAACGGCCGCCTGAACCGGAAACATTGAGGTTGGGCGGCCCTTTACTTTTTGGGGTTGATCCGGGATATGGGGCAGTTTTTCCGATACAACATCCATTCAAAATAGTTGATATAATTACCTCGTGCCATGAAAAGAATGGCAAAAAGGAGTCAGACATGAAACAGCCAAGCAAAGATCCTAACTTTATTGCACTTGATCTGGGTTTGAAATACAAGGTTAAAGATATTTCTCTTGCCGAAGACGGTCACAAGGACATGCAATTGTCTGAAAAAGAGATGCCGGGCCTCATGGCCATTCGCGAGAAATACGGCCCCCAAAAACCCCTTGCGGGTCTGAAAGTTATGGGCAGTCTCCATATGACCATCCAGACAGCCATGCTCATCGACACCCTTTATGAACTGGGTGCAGACATTCGGTGGGCAACCTGTAATATTTTTTCCACCCAGGACCATGCCGCAGCTGCCATTGCCCAAAAAGGTTCTGCAGCTGTGTTTGCCTGGAAGGGTGAAACCATGGAGGAATTTTGGTGGTGTACCGAACAGGCCCTGATCTGGCCCGACGGCTCAGGCCCGGATTTGATTGTGGATGATGGGGGGGATGCCACCCTTTTTGTTCACCAGGGCGTCAAGGTGGAGAAAGATCCCTCTTTAATGGATAATGAAACCCACAGCATAGACGAAAAATGTCTTATGGACCGCATCGGGGCAAGCCTGGCCCAGGATAACCAGAAATGGACAAAAATTGCCAAGAATATCAAGGGGGTTTCCGAGGAAACTACCACAGGGGTTCACAGGCTTTACCAACTGGCCGCCAAAAATGAACTGTTGTTTCCAGCGATTAATGTCAATGATGCGGTTACCAAATCAAAATTTGATAACCTCTACGGATGCCGTGAATCCTTGGCCGATGGAATCAAACGGGCAACCGACGTTATGCTTGCCGGTAAAACGGTTGTTGTTGCAGGGTACGGAGATGTGGGAAAAGGGTGTGCCGCTTCAATGAAAGGATACGGCTCCATTGTATTGGTGACTGAAGTTGATCCTATCTGTGCCCTCCAGGCTGCCATGGAAGGCTACGAAGTAGTTACCATGGAAAATGCAGCATCCCGGGGAGATATCTTTGTTACTGCTACGGGAAATTATCATGTCATCACGGGCAAGCACATTGAGCAGATGAAAGATGAGTCCATCATTTGCAATATCGGTCACTTTGACAATGAAATTGAAATGAGCTACCTGGATAATAGTACGACAGCCGTAAAGGTTACGGTCAAACCCCAGGTGGACAAATGGACCCTGGAATCCGGGCGTTCCGTGATTGTGCTGGCAGAAGGCCGATTGGTCAACCTGGGATGCGCCACCGGCCACCCCAGTTTTGTGATGAGTAACAGCTTTTCCAATCAGACCCTGGCCCAGATTAAATTGTCCCAGGAAAAACTGGAAGCAAAGGTTTATACCCTTCCCAAGGAATTGGATGAGGAGGTGGCGCGCCTCCACTTGAAAAATCTGTCCGTTACCCTGACCCAATTGTCACAGGAACAATCTGATTATCTTGGAATTCCAGTGAACGGGCCCTTTAAACCGGATCATTACAGGTATTAAATCGGTTTCGGTTTGTGCGATAGCGTTTTATTCGCAAATTATTTTATTATTATAGCTTGATATTTGATTGGGGGGCAGGCGAATTCTGCCCCCTGATTTTTTTTGCTGGGGTGTCGGGGTTGAGATTGATATGTTGGCTGAGAGACTCTTCCAGATGGAGGTCCACCTGTTGTTCAATGCGGGAAATGGTTTCCCCAAATTCTTCAATTAACCTTTCCGCCAGGGGGGTCAGCTGGGAACCCCCTCCCTTTGTGCCGCCCACCTTTTTTATCAACAGTTTCTCGCCAAGCCGTTCCTCGGTGGCTTTAATTCGGCCCCATAACCCTCGGTAGCCCATTTTTAATTCCTTGGCAGCCGCCTGGAGGGATCCTTTTTCCTTGATGAGGGTCAGAATTTTATAACGCCCAAGGCCAAACACTACATTGCCGTGGTCGTCTTCGATCCAGATTTTGGAGCGGGAATGAAAATTATGTGTTGTCATATGCTTAAACCCTGTCCTTAATTATTAGCAGGGGTTCAGCATACGCAATTTGGATTTTTATGGCAATACAATTATAAAGCCACCCAAAAGTCTGGGTTGGTATTCTTTCGGGTGGTTTTGTTTAAAGGGCTATTCTATCTTTTCCAGCTGGACAGCACATGCCTTGTATTCTGCTGTCAGGGTAAAGGGGTCCAGGGCGGAATTGGTCAGCCAATTGGCATTTCCTTCGGTAAAATGGAAGGCCATCCACACCATCCCCTTTGGTACTTCCGGGGTTAGATTGGCTTTTACACATACCTGACCCCGCCGGGATCTAACCCGGATCATTTCCTGGGGGATAATTCCCATTTGTTTGGCATCTTCCGGGGAAATATCCGCGGTCTCTTCTCCCAGCAGATCATTTAAACCTTCGCACCGGCCGGTTTGGGTCCGTGTATGGTAATGGTAAAGCCGTCTGCCCGTGCTTAAAACAAAGGGGTAATCATCATCGGCTACTTCTGCCGGCGGGGTCCAGTCTGCTGGCATGAAAACCCCCTTTCCATGGGTGAAATTGCCATCCCTGTGAAGATAGGGGGTGCCCGGATGGTCCAGGGATGGACAGGGCCACTGGAGCCCGTCCTTTTGAATTCTGTCAAATTTGATTCCGCCCAGGGAGGGTGCCAAAACGCTGATTTCGTTGTCCCATATTTCCCTGGCGCTGGATGAGGGCCAGTTATGCCCAAATCGTTTGGCAATTTGCTTAAAAATCCACCAATTGGGTTTTGCAATTCCGGGAGGGTTGCTGGCCCTTCGAACCATATTCACCCTGCGTTCGCTGTTGGTAAAGGTCCCCTCGTTTTCACTCCACCCCGCTGCCGGTAATACCACATCTGCAAATCTCGTTGTCTCTGTCAGGAACAGATCCTGGCACACAATAAATTCTGCCGCTTCAAGTTCCTTTGCCACCTTGTTCATGTCTGGTTCGGTATTGGCCAGGTTTTCTCCAAAAATATAAAATGCCCGAACTTTGCCGTTGGTGAGGCCGTGCATCATCTCCGGGATCATCAATCCTGGTTTTTCAGGCAGATTTGTGACCTGCCATGCGGTTTCAAATTTTTTTCTTGAACCAGGATCTGCCACCTGCTGATATCCGTGGAAAACATTGGGCAGTGCCCCCATGTCACAGGCCCCCTGAACGTTGTTCTGTCCTCTCAATGGATTTACCCCGCCCCCCTCCATACCCATATTACCCAGCAGCATCTGCAAATTGGCAACACTCATGACATTGTTTTTTCCACAGGTATGCTCCGTGATGCCAAGGGTGTAACAGACCATGGCCGGTTTAACAGAGGCCAATAACCGTGCAGTTTTAAGAATGGTCTCTTCATCCACCCCGCTGATTTGGGCTGCGATTTTTGGGGGATATTGTTCGACACTCCTTTTAAGATCTTCAAACCCTGTGCATTTTGTCAGTGAAAATTTTTTGTCGTAAAGATCTTCTTTGATCAGAACATGCATGATTCCGTTGAGAAGGGCAATATCGCTTCCCACCTTCAATTGGAGGTGGAGGTCGGAAAAATCCGTTAATCGATGTTTCCGGGGGTCAATTACAATAAGGCTGGCACCTTTTTGCACGGCATTTTTTACATAGGTTGCGGCCACGGGATGGGCCTCTGTCATGTTGGAGCCGATCACAAGAATCATCTTTGCATTTGAAAATTCCGAAAAGGAGTTGGTCATGGCACCTGAACCAAACGTTGTCGCCAGTCCGGCGACGGTTGGGGCATGTCAGGTGCGGGCGCAATGATCAATATTATTGGTTTTGAACACAGCCCTGAACAGTTTTTGCATCTGAAAGGAATCCTCGTTAATGCTTCTGGCACAGGAAACACCTGCCAATGCATCGGGTCCGCTTTCTTTGATAATGGTTTTGAATTTATTTGCAACAAGGTCCAGGGCCTCATCCCAGGATGCTTCTCTGAAATTGCCGTTCTCCTTGATTAACGGAGTTGTCAAGCGTTCTTTTGAATAGATAAAATCAAACCCGAACCTTCCCTTTACACAGAGCCGACCCTTATTCGGAGCACCATTTTCCACCCCTGTCACCTTGAGAATCTTTCCCGCCTTTACATGGAGCCATTGCTGACAGCCGACCCCGCAATAGGGGCAGGTGGTCCTGATTTTTTCAATTTCCCAGGGCCTGCATTTGTATTCGGATTTTTTTTCTACCAGGGCCCCCACAGGGCAGGCCTGGATGCATTCGCCGCAGAAAACGCAATTGGAATCTTTCAGTGCCACATCATCCATTCCGGCAATGATCCTTTGATTTTCTGATTTTTCCGGCATCCGAATGGCTTGGTTGACCTGGATCTGGTTACAGGCCGCCACGCACCGACCGCAAAGAATACACCGGGAAAAATCCCTTACTATCAGCGGATTGACGGTTTCCTTGGGAAAGGTATGACCCTGGGATTCGCTTCGATTCCATTGAACCTGGTAGCGATAGGCCAGGTCCTGGAGTTCACAGTCTCCCCACTTGGGACAAAGGGCCTGGGTGTCTTCCATATGGATGGCATTTATTTGAAATTGGGTCCAGGAAGAGCCTTGGGAAGCCCCGATACTGCAATTGTGATTACCTGATTCGAGAAGTGTTTTTAATCGTTCCTTTCTGGCCACTACCACCCGGGGCGATTCGGTCCGAATAACCATACCGGTCGTGGCAGGTGTATTACAGGCCGTTATCAACTCGTCTTCTCCTTTTATTTCCACCATACAAATATTGCAGGATCCATTGGGTACGACGCCATCAAGATGACAAAGGGTTGGAATATCAATCTGATTGAGTTTAGCCACATCAAGGATGGTCTGTCCGTTTTGAAACAGATATTCCCTGTTATTTATAAGGATGCTGCCGTTCTTCATGGATACCTCCGCTTTTTTAATCTTTGCCCAGATTGTGTTTGGGATGGGAGCAGGTTTTATACTGCCAGCAATGGGGGAGTGCTTCCGGTCGAATTTTAATTTTTTGTATGGGGTGCATAGAAACTTTTTCACTGCAGTGGTTAAGGTCAATGGATAAAAATATATGCCACAATTGACATAACGATCTTTAATAGTATGGCATTTTTTATTTGTCAAGTGGCTGAATATACGTTGCAACTCCCTGGCTTTTCCGGGGGAGTTGCATCTGTATTTATCGGGTTAATAAAAGTGAATTATCCAATTGTAATCAAATCAATTATTAATTCAGATAGTTATAGAAATGTGGGCGTTGCAGTGATTTGATGGGTTCAAAAAAATAAACTTTTCAGGGGAAAAATATGGGGGGAGGGTCTCATCAGGAAGGTGTTTCAGAAGTGACAGAAAAAAATTTGATTAATATTGTCTTTAAAATCAAACTATTTTAAAAATTTTCCAATAAAAATTTGATTGATGGCACACCCGTTGCATTACTAAAATTTAACTATTTAAAATTGTTTCATCTTTTTTTCCTTTTCTGAAAAAGGCTGCCTGGTAAAAACCAGGCAGCCTTTTTTAGTTAGGACCAGGAGAATGCTGATGAAAATAGGAAAAAGAATAATTTGAAAAGTGTTTTCATCATGGGATATTTTTCAGTAACTCAATGATGTCATCATTGTCGGGAAATTCTTTTGTTTGATCTTTTGAAAAAATGATCTTGTCATCAATTTCAATATTATAAATCCCATTGGATCCCGGGATTAATTTCGGGGTGATGCCAAATGTTTGTTTTATTATGTCTGCCAGACCGGCAGCCCTTGGTTTATAATTTCATACGGAACAATAGGTTATTTTGATATCCATTTTTTCTCCTTTTCATCGGTATAAGATTGACACAATTTAGTTGTATCCGTTCTTTTTATCAATTTTTTGGAATTTGTTCAAACTGACTTTGTTCTTGAATGAAGTGGCGCAATCGAAGATGAACCCAAAAGAGTGTATACAATGTATTTTAATCCTGGAATAAGTATGTAGATATTCTCTGGTTTTAACAACTTGTAATTTAACCTATTGTTATAAAAGAATTTTTTGCATTGTATGGAGCTGTTGATATGCTGTATCGGGTTTGACAAAATGCATTGTGTGCGATATATATCTTTTTTTTTTAACTTCAACAGGAGATCTTGTACGGGGTCTGTCGGTTTTTCCGGCACACAACTAAAGAAAAATGAATGGATAAAATAGCAATTCAAAATTTAACTAGGGTTTTCGGGCCTGATCCTCAGAAAGCAATTTCACTGGTCCAGCCAGGCCATGACAAGAACGCTGTCCTTGGAAAAACTGGGATGAACGTTGATGTGAATGGTAGGAGTTTTATAATAAAGGTCTACAATGATAACCTATGAATCTGTAACAAAAATATTTGGTAAGGGAATCAATACCGTTACCGCCCTTGATAATGTAAGCTTCACCATTCCCAAGGGTGAAGTGGTGGTGTTTCTCGGTCCCTCGGGATGCGGTAAAACGACTACCCTGCGTCTTACCAACAGACTGGAGACACTCACCCGGGGGATCATAACCATAGAAGATAAGAATATCATGGACATGGATGTCGTCCAGCTCAGGCAACAATTGGGATATGTCATTCAGGCCATCGGGCTCTTCCCAAATAAAACCATAGCCGAAAACATCGCGGTTGTGCCCAAGCTTCTGCGGTGGGACGAAGAACGGATCAGTAAGCGCATTGATGAGTTGCTTCAAATGACCAACCTGGATCCTGAACTGTACAGAGATCGATACCCCGCAGAGCTCTCCGGGGGTCAGCAACAGCGAGTGGGGGTTGCTCGGGGACTTGCCGCAGACCCCAAGATACTTCTCATGGATGAGCCCTTCGGCGCCATAGACCCCATCAACAGAGAAGAAATTCAAAATGAGTTCCTCAAGCTTCAGGCAAAGCTGAATAAGACGGTGGCCTTTGTTTCTCATGATATACACGAAGCGATAAAGATGGGCGACCGTATTGCCATTTTCGAAAAGGGACGTCTGGTACAATACGACACACCCGAGATGATTCTGACCCAGCCCAAAAACAAATTTGTCTCCGACTTCGTGGGTGCCGACAGGGCACTGAAAGTTCTCGGACTCATGCGGGTAAGTGATATTATAAACCGAAAACCCAAGAACATCCTCCAGGGAGCTGACCGTTCCCCGGACGCATTACATTCTCTGGGCGTAAAGGAATCTAGCTACGGCATCGTGCTCGAACAAAACAAACCCCTAGGCTTTGTTACCCAGAAAACGCTCAAATATGAAGACGGGCCGGTGCGGGATGTGGTGGAATCATATCCCATTTTCCTGAGTGAAAAAACCCCACTCCGGGATGTCCTTTCCTCCATGCTTATGTACAATACCCCAACTTTTTGCGTTGTGGACGGAGAGAAAAATTTTGCCGGGACGGTAACCTACAACGACATACAAAAAGCGGTAAAAGCAAGTTACGCCGATGAAACAGAAAATGTTGAAACCGAGGTAGTTTCATGAGTACATTGCGATTCATAGTAGATAACTTTAGCCAGGTTTTGTATCTTTCCTGGGAGCATATATGGATTGTGGGGATAGCGCTCCTTATCGCTACACCCATCGGTGTGGTCCTGGGTATCGCCATTACCAGATACGAGCAGTTTTCCTCCAGGGTTTTGAACGGTGCCAACATACTTATGACCATCCCCTCCCTTGCCCTGTTTGGATTGATGCTCCCCATCCTTGCAATATTTAATATGGGACTGGGAAAAGTTCCTGCTGTTATCGCCCTGGTTCTTTACAGTCAGCTCCCCATCATCAGAAATACCTATACAGCCATAAAGAATGTTCCACCTTCTCTGGTGGACGCAGGCCGCGGTATGGGTATGAATAAATGGAAGCTTTTGCGAGAGCTGGAAATCCCCCTGGCAATACCCGTAATTATTGCGGGATTGAGGACGGCTGCCGTCATGAATATTGGGGTTGCAGCGATTGCCACCTACATCGGAGCCGGGGGATTGGGGGTGTATATCCAGCAGGGTATCGCCCGTGTATATCCGGAGATGATACTGAGCGGTGCCATACTTGTCTCTCTTCTGGCCATAATTGTAGACGGTGGGATGGCTTTGCTGGAAAGAATTGCAACGCCGGAAGGCATCAGGGTACAAAGGAAGCTTTCTCGATGAATAGACTATTTGTAAAATTATACAGGATTATCATTGCGGTTATCATACTGATTGCGGGTGTGACCTTTGAGCGAACCGGTCTCATAGAATTACTCTCTGATCCATATGAATATCCCGTTATCATGGACTTGTTTGTTCAGCATCTGTCCATGGTGGCTTTAAGTATGACCTTTGCCACGATCCTCGGAGTAACAGCGGGGATTGTGCTGACCCGGCATCGGTTTCGCAGGTATGCCGGGGTCTGCATGTATATTATCGGACTGGGACAAACCATCCCCTCCCTTGCCGTTCTGGCGCTGGCCATGAGTTTTTTGGGTATCGGCATGAAGCCTGCGGTATTTGCACTTACCATCTATTCCATACTTCCCATCGCGAGAAATACCCTTGCCGGGATTACCGCAGTACCCCCGGAACTTATAGATGCCGGGAAAGGCATGGGAATGCCTCCCATGAAAATTCTCATGGAGGTGGAGATACCCAATGCCATGAAGGTGATTTTCACGGGATTCAGGGTAGCCTTGATAATCAATATCGGTACCGCTGCACTTGCCTATGTCATCGGGGCAGGCGGTCTGGGAGACTTGATATTCACAGGAATAAATCTCATGCAGACGGACAAGCTGCTGGCCGGTGCTATTCCGGTAACCCTATTGGCACTTTTTGCGGATTTTCTGTCTGAATTGCTAGGACTATCCCTGATCTCAAAGGGGCTGCGTCTTTCCGACTAGGAAAGGGTGGTTATTTTTGATTTTCTGCATAAATAATGAACACTTTACCAATGAACACTTTACCAATGAACGTTTAACCAATTTAATGTTTCAATAGGGACGTGGCAAGAAAATGCAAATAATTTTTTGTTCACTCCCCAAACACTATAACTCTCTGGCATTAAGTCAAGAGCCTAAAAGGATGTATGACATGAAAAAGATATGTAAACTTGTTCTACCGGCAATACTTATTTTGACCTTACTTTTACCCGGCAGTGTTTTTGCCAAGGATAAAAGTTTGATAGTGGGTGGTAAAGATTATACAGAGCAGCTCATTCTTCCGGAACTGGCCGGCATCCTTCTCGAACAGGCCGGATTTGACGTTACTGTGAAGACAGGAGTAGGGTCGGTGATTGCCAGAAAATCACTGGAGAATGCCCAGTTTGACCTCTATTACGAGTATACGGGCACGGCCTACACTTTGTATTACAAGCAGAAAGATACAAAAACAATGACCGTTCCTGAAAAGGTTTACGACTGGGTCAAAACAGCCGATGTTGAGAAGGGTCTTGTCTGGCTCGATCCTGTCAAGTTCAACAATACCTATACCCTGATGATGAGAAAGACAGAAGCTGTAAAACATGGAATCAAGAGTATCTCCGATCTGGGAGTCTACGTCACTAAAAATCCGGACGAAATGATATTTGCTCTGGATTCGGAATTCTGGGAACGCCCCGACGGATTCAAAGGCATCATGAAAATGTATAATTTCAGGCTTCCTGCCAAACAGGTCAAAAAAATGTCGGTGGGCCTTACCTACCAGGCACTGAAAGAAGGACTGGTCAATTCTGCGATGGGTTTTGCCACCGATGGCAGAATCGCAGCCTTCGGATTTATGAACCTCGAAGACGACAAGTCTTTTTTCCCTGTGTACAATCCAGCACCCGTTGTCAGAAAAGAAATCCTTGAGAAGTATCCAGAGATCAAAACCATATTAAAACCCCTTGCGGATAACCTGACCACGGAAGAAATGCAGCAGCTAAACATGGCCGTGGACGTAGACCACAAACCGGTTCGCGATGTGGCCATGGGTTGGCTTACGAGTAAAAATCTGATCAAATAGGATTACCCCTCAGATCTCCAAGGGGGGGAGGCAGCCACCTTCCCCCCTTCCCGGGGCACAGATAGCTGTGGCCGTATTGTTAGCGTTGCCCCTAGGGATAAAAACCATCGGCTTAGGGGTACTTGTGCGAGCATGCATTCGCCGGTCAGGCTTTGGGTTGATTGGCCGCACTAGATGGGACGAACCCATTTCCTCAAATCTTATTTCTTAAATCGCACCCAACTAAATTTGGCCGCTTGTAGCGAAAATATTTTCGCTGGAATGCATAAGCGGATGCCCAACACGAGTTTCTCGAGAAGAAACATGTTGGCAATTTTGTTTTAATTCCACCTGGCCTATGGCATGCCCATATGGCAGGGGGGATAAGCTAATTTTCTTTTCTTGTTTATCACCAAATCTTTCAATAGCGATAAACCTACTAAATATATCCTCCACCCTGTGCATATAAAAAATCTTTAGTTGATTCACCTTATAAAATAATCCAAATTTAAATAGAGTACTATGAAAAATTATTTATAAATTTTTTTAAAAGAATTGTGTACGATGAAAATTTTGATAGGGATAAATGTGCTTTTTGAAATAGAATAAAAGTATAATTTAGTATAACATGCTTAATTATAAGGCTCTTTTGTGCTATTGTTCAGATTTATATTGATGTTGTCGTGTTGTGAGCGGTATTTTAGATTGACATAATAGTTAGTGTCCTATATAAATATATCGATATTTAGGTAAGGTTAGTGCTTAGGGTACAATGTTCTTTTTGGTGGTTGTAAATTCCATATGCCTCAATTCTGAGAGATAATCTATCTGCATTAGGGGTTTCAACATAAACAGATGATGACATCAAAAGCTCATTATTCATTTCAACCTAGGGCTCAAGAAGTGTGCAAAAAAAAAATAAATTGAGGAGAAAAAAATGGACGATCCAAGTTTTACAATTTCAATCCCGAGAAAGACCTGTGAAATTGTACAGGGAGAAGAACAATTTAATATCACCTGTGATGACGGCAGAGAGGTGCAGATACGGGCACATGATTATAATGAGATTTATAAAATTCCCGGCCTTTATGAGCACCTTTTTTATGAAAATTATAAATGTGACTCTCCTGCAGTTGTTTGTTCAGAGCTAGTCAATACGGTGGGAGGTTCAAATCAGGAAATATCAAATCTTAAAGTACTTGATGTGGGAGCCGGTAACGGCATGGTTGGTGAGGAACTGGTTTCAGTAGGTGTGGAATCCGTAATCGGTATTGATATCATTGAAGAGGCGGCTATGGCTACAGAACGGGACCGGCCTGGTATTTATGCAGATTATTTTGTAGAAGATTTAACCAGACTGCCTTCGGATGTTGAAAAAAGAATAACAGATGAATCTCTGAACTGCATGACCCTGGTTGCAGCTCTGGGGTTCGGTGATATACCGCCCTATGCATTTGCAGAAGCCTACAATTTAATAAATGAATCCGGCTGGATCGCCTTTAATATCAAAGATGAATTCTGCTCCGAAAAGGACCAGACAGGCTTTTCCAAGCTCATTCAAAATATGACCGGTAGCGGTGTATGGGATATAAAATCAAAAAAGCATTATGTTCATAGGTTGTGTCAGGACGGTACCCCCCTCGAATATTATGCCATCGTAGCTAAAAAACAAGAAGACATCCCGGACAGCATGGTTTCAAATTAATTCCTTAGCTTCATACTACTGGAATAATCACCTCAACTGAATTAATAAAAAAAATAGCAGTACCATTGTTAATAATTGCAAATTGACTTTCCGGGGAGTTAAGAGAGAGATGATTCTCCTTGAATTTCGCCTGCTCGGCCTTGATCCACAAAGCGCTTATCAATACCGTGTATCCATGACGGATGCCGCTTCATGAATACGTATTGGCGATTCTGAGTATAAAATTTTTATCCGTGGGCAGGGGAAAATTAAAACTGAAGATAGATAAGTTTTTCAGGCCAATTTCATCTCTTTTTGTGCCAAAAACAATTCCCGGGAAGGATTTTTTTAGAATCTTCTAAAATGTGATAAAAATATATAATAGTAATCTCATTTGCTGATCAAATTCCAGCCCAACAATTAGCCGATCGGTTGCCCGCATATCGTGAAACTTTGAATTGCGACCCGTTCTTTAAAGATGTACAAAGATTTCGTAACAATATTTTAAAGAGCTGTAAGGATATTTTAAAATTTAACATTGGTAAAAACATATCTGATTCAGAATATAGTCAAATCAAATTAAAACTTACATGGGATCATTCCGGGGAAAAAGACTCGACAAGATGTTAAGAATGGTTTTTAATGCAGGCCACGCAAGGGGGGAGGTGAAAAATGAAGTTCCATTTAAATGCGCCTGCCAATAAAAAAAAATATATATGATAGATAAGGAAAATTTTTATGCATTTTCATATGCCGACAAAATTGTATTTTGGACCTGGTGAGATCCAAAATTTAGCCAAAATTCTTGTCAATGATTTAAAGGTGGAAAATCCTGTTATTGTTACGGACAAGGGCATTGTTGCCTCGGGGATGGTTGGGCTAGTGGCCCAAATGCTGCCCGGGGTAAAGGTGTATGATACCATTGAAGCAAATCCCAAGTCTGATACCATCAATGCCATTGCCTGTGATTTGCGGCAGATTAAGCCGGACCTGATCATTGGCCTTGGCGGGGGCAGTCCCTTGGATGCCGGAAAGGCCCTGGCGCTTTTGGCGACGAATCCGGGGAAGATTGAAGATTTTGAGGGGTTGGAAAAATATATCAATGATCCTTTGCCATTTATGGCCATTCCCACCACCTGCGGCACGGGTAGTGAAGTCACCTGGGTTTCGGTGATCACCGATGTGAGCCGTAAATTTAAAATGAGTATCAAGGGACCCAAGATGTATCCGGCGGTTTCAATTGTGGACCCTGATCTGATCAAAACCCTGCCCAAACCCATCATCGCCTCCACCGGCCTGGATGCACTGACCCATGCCGTTGAAGCCTATTTGTCAAAACCTGCCACCCCCATTACCGATACCAATGCCCTGGGGGCGGTCCAATTAATCCTGGGGGCTGTGGAAGGCGCCTTTATGGACATTGAAAAGAATCATACAGACCGTGAAAATCTAATGTACGGCTCAACCATTGCCGGGTTTGCCTTTGGTAATTCCGATGTGACGGCGGTTCACTGCATTTCCGAATCCATTGGAGCCCTCTATGATGTGCCCCATGGGGTGGCCAACTCCATATTTTTGCCCCATGTGCTGGCCTATAATCTTCCAGCCTGTGTGAAAAAAATGGCAGATCTTGCCCGGAAAACCGGTTTTTCAGCCGTGGACGATAAGGTTTCCGCCCAATTGTTTATTTCCCATATAACCGCGCTTTCAAAACGGCTTGAAATTCCGGTGTTCAAAGAGCTTAACATTGCAAGAAATCAGTTTGAGATCATTGCGGATATGTCCGTTTCCAATAATTCAAACGGGTCCAACCCAAGAAGTCTGGATCGAAATGATTATCTGAAAATACTTGAAAATGCATTTGATTCTTGAAAATATATTTGGATAGGGTGTATACCCGAATGGCTTAGCGTAGAAATGTTTATTACCAGGACCCTTATGGTCTTTGCAAAAAGTGAAACCCAAGCATAACAAGTATATAATGATAGGGAGTGTTGGATGGATTTTAATCCCTGTATGAAACATCAGCTCATTTCCAAAACCGTCAGGGAGTTTGCGGAAAATGAAATAAAACCAATGGTTGCCGAACTGGACAGGGAGGCAATCTTTCCCCAGGAAATTGTTGATAAGATGAAACCCCTGCATTTTTTCGGACTCCAGGTTCCCAAAAAACTTGGCGGCGCCGGACTAGATACCATCAGCTATGCCATTGTGGTGGAGGAGTTGTCCCGGGTATCCGCCGCCATCGGGCTTTGTGTGACGGTTCACAATAGTGTGGGCATCTATCCGATTTTAGAATTTGGCACCCAAGAGCAGATTAACCGTTTTGTCCCACCCATGGCGGCCGGGGACAGCATCGGTGCTTTTTGCCTGACCGAGGCCAATGCGGGGTCCGATGCCGGCGGAGTGGAAACAAGTGCCAGGGAAACCCCTGACGGGTATATCATCAACGGCACCAAAATTTTTGTTACCAACGGGGGGGTTGCAGGGACTATTCTGGTGTTTGCCGTAACCCAGGGAAAGACAAACGCTGCAAACGTTTTTATCGTTGAAAAGGAGCGGAAGGGATTTTTGGTGGGTGAAATAGAGGATCTTTGCGGCATGCGGGCAAACCCGGTATCCTCCCTGTTTTTTGAAGACTGTGAAGTTCCCAAAGAAAATCTTTTGGGAAGACAGGGCCAGGGATTAAAGATCGGGCTCACCGGCCTTGATAACGGCCGCATCGGGATCGCGGCCCAGGCCCTCGGCATTGCCCAGGCAGCCTTTGAGGATTCTGTCGCCTATGCCAAGGAGCGCCAGCAGTTTAACAAACCCATTTCCCGGTTCCAGACCATCCAGAACTATCTGGCGGACATGGCCACAAGTATTGATGCCGCACGGCTTTTGCTTCACAGGGCCGCCGCTTTCAAGGACAAGGGAATATCTTTTTCCGCCCAGGCTTCCATGGCCAAGCTTTTTTGCAGTGACACGGCAAGAAAAGTTACGGACATGGCGGTTCAAATCCACGGCGGGTATGGATACAGCAAGGAATATGATGTGGAGCGGTATTTCAGGGATGCCAAGGTTACCCAGATCTATGAAGGCACCAGCGAAGTGCAGCGAACGGTCATTGCCAGGCATGTTTTGACCCAACCCAGTTAAACCCCATGGGAATCAGATAGAGACAATGAAAATGTTCAAGATAATAATTTGTATCAAACAGGTGCCCATGGTATCCGAGCTTCCCTGGAATGCCAAAACCGGCACCCTGAAACGGGAGCTTGCCCAGGGAATGATGGATCCTTCCTCGCGACGGGCCCTTGAGGCTGGTCTTCAAATCAAGGAAAACAGGGCAGGGGAGGGGCGGCAAACCCAACTTATTGTCATTTCCATGGGGCCTCCCATGGCAGCGGAAATCCTTTACCAGGCCCGTGCTCTGGGAGCTGACAAGGGCGTGCTGCTTTCCGACCGTCGAATGGCCGGGGCAGATACGTTTTTGACCTCCTTTATCCTGGCCGAGTTCATCAAACGAGAGGTTTGTGACGTGGATCTGGTACTCTGCGGGTCCCAGACCAGCGATAGCGAAACCGCCCAGGTAGGACCCCAGCTGGCAGGGGAATTGTCCATACCGGCCATCGGGTATGCATCTGATATCCAATTACAGGGGGATATGGTCCGGGTCCAGCGCCATGTGGATGATTTTTTTGAAATTCTTGAAATGGATCTTCCCGGACTTGTCACCATTGATCAGGGAGCCTACACCCCTCGATATACAACCCTTGGCGGGGTGCAGGATGCTTTTGGGGTTGGTGATAGTATCACCCATGTGGATGCAAAGAGTCTGGGGCTAGATGACACCTTTAATGGGGTAAAGGATTCCCCCACCCGGATAGTGGATGTTTATTCCCCCACCACCCAAAAAGAGAACACAATATTGAAAGGGGCGGCCAAGAGTGTTGTGGACCAGCTTTTTGACGGATATGGTAAAATTATCAGCAGCGCCATGGGCAAGGATTTGAAAACCCACGGCCATGGAGAAAACATATGAAAACAGCCAATGACATATGGGTATTGGGTGATTATCGGAATTATTTTCAAAGCCGGGTCACCCTGCAGATTCTTGCCAGGGCCAAACATCTTGCTGCCAGGACGGGGGGCCAGGTCTGTGCTGTTGTCTTCGGCCATCAAATGGATGAATATGTGGGCGAGTATCTTGCCCATGGAGCAGACCGGGTTTTATTGATGGATGACCCGGCATTAAAAAGATATTCCATTGAAACCTATTCTTTTTTGTTGACCCGACTGGTTGAAACCCATCGGCCGGAGACGCTTCTTGTGGGGGCCACCCGATTTGGTCAGGAGATTGCCCCCAGGGTGGCAAAACAATTGAAAACCGGTTTGACAGCCGATTGTATAGACCTTGAAATTGATGAGAGTGGGCGGCTGGTTCAGATTGCCCCTTCCTTTGGAGGGAATCTTGTTGCCCGGATTATCACCCCCACAAAAAGACCCCAGATGGCCACTGTCCGGCCGGGGACATTTCAGGAGCTTGTCCATGACAATAGGGCCAAGGGTGAGGTCATTCGACTGCCCCTGCCCAAGGATATGCCCAAAGAAAGAATTCGCTGTATCTCGTCTGAATATAGACCCTCCAAAACCAAGGGAATTGAACAAGCGGATATTGTTATCACCGGCGGCAGGGGCATGGGCAGCAAGGGTAAATTTAAAAAATTATTTGAGCTGGCAGCCATAATGAATGGGGAGGTAGGTGCCACCCGGCCTGTGGTCTTTTCCAACTGGATCGGGCACGAGGCTCTTGTGGGCCAGGCCGGAAAATCAATACGCCCCAAAATTCTTTTTTCCTTTGGTATCAGCGGGGCCATCCAGCATACCGCCGCTTTAATGGATGCTGATTTTATTGTGGCCATCAATAAAAATCCCAACGCCACCATGATGAAAATGGCAGATGTGGCCATAGTGGCAGATGCGAACCAGGTGTGTTCCGGCATTATCCGGGCCATAAAAGAAAAAATCAGAGACTGATGACACCGAGAAGATAAAGTTGAGAAGATAAAGGAAAGGTTCATGCACGCATTTGACAAAGATACAGAATTTATACGCAAATCGGACGGGGTTAATAATGTCACTGTGTCGGATCAGTGGTCCATTAACCATATCCCCAACGGCGGATATACCATGGCGCTATTGACCCGGGCAATGATTGGGGATGATAATGCCCTTGTTTCATGTATTGCCACGGCCAACTACATAGAGCGGTGTGATCCTAAGCCGGGTCAAATTTTTATGGAAACCATTGGTGAAACAAAAAATATTATCCGGAAACAGGCCCGGCTTGTCCAGGATGGCAAGGAGAGAGTCCGGGCCATGGGAACCTTTATAAAAAATACAGGCTCTTTGCCCCAGCGCTATGAGAAGGAACCGGAAAACGTGGCACCACCCGGACAATGTTTGAAAGTCCCATCCATGGGCGGCGGCTATACTCTCTTTGACCGGGTGGATATGCGGCTTGATCCCGGGTGCGCCGGATGGACAACAGGAACGCTTACGGACAGATCCGTTCAGAAAGGATGGATACGGTTTAAGGAAAGTCGGGAGATTGATGTGCCGGCCATCACGTTTTTTGGGGACAGTTTTCCTCCCTGTATTTTTACAAGCCATGGCATGGTTGCCTGGGTTCCCACCATTGAATATTCAGTGAATGTCAGACAATTGCCGAAACCCGGTTGGCTCAGGGTTATTTTTACCACACGGTTTATCAGCAGCGGTCTGGTGGAAGAGGACGGGGAAATCTGGGACGAAGATAATAATTTGATTGCGATTTCCCGTCAGATAGCCAAATATCACCCCCTGGTCAATTAAAGAGGATGGTAATCATTTAGAGAGAGATATTCTATATTTTGTATAAAAAAAAGGCAGTCACCCTGGCAAGGGGCGGCTGCCTTTTTTCGGAGGCAAAATCTAATACTATTAAGGAGGGTTGTTCGTCTATCCTGCTACATCGACCCCGGTGTCGCATCCAATGGAGTCAAAGGTTTCACATTCAAAGTTAAGATGTCTTGTGTCAACATGACCAATTTCTCTTTCTTCATCATTTTCTATATAGTTATTTTCGCTGTTATGTTCACTCATGGTATGCTCCTCTCCATGTTGGGCGTTCTGATCTTTTGTTCTTCATTAAACAATCCATTTGGCGGTTGTCCTGTATGTTAGATACATAATGAACATAAAAAGATAAGTTGTCAAGGGTAAAGTTTTGAAAACCTAACTTTTTTTATTATTCCTGCCACTTTTCCGGGAACAGGAAGAAAAGCATGAATTCTCCTTGACTTGTCCATTTCTGAATTTTATAAATAAACAACACGCCATCAATTATTTGAAAAGTTAATTAAACATATTCAACAAAAGGTGATTCCATGACTGAAATGATTTTTGAATTTTTGAGCAAAGTTGGTTTTAAACATCCGCTTCATCCTGCAGTGACCCATATTCCCATGGGCATGATAATGGGTGCTGTGATCTTCAGGTTTGCCTCTTTTTTGCCCAAACTGAAGGTGTTGGCAAAAACAGGCTATCATTGCATTATCCTCGGGCTTTTGGGAATCGTACCCACGGCTTTCACAGGATATCTGGATTGGCAGCATACATATGCAGGGGAATGGGAATTCTTAATTATATTGAAGATGGTATTGGCAAGTTTTCTGACCATTGCGCTTTTATCCATTGCGATTATGGATGACCCTGAAAATCCCAGATTTGACAAGAAAACCGGGTTTTATATTTTGATTGTCCTGTTGGCCGTTGGTCTCGGCTTCTCCGGTGGTGAGCTTCAATACGGATAACTGCAAGACTGATAATTGCGATATTGTTAAAGGAGTAATCTTATGATGAAAAAATGTGTTTTTATGGTTGCCGCCCTAGCGCTTCTCTTTCCTGCATACGCATCTGCAATGGAGTATCAGCATAAACTTGAAGCAAACAATATGGCGGTTTCCTGGAGTATTGACAAGGAGCAGATCCATGTGAAATTGACCGCTAAAACAACCGGATGGGTAGCCATCGGGTTTGATCCTGAAAAGGCCATGCAGGGTGCTGATATTATTATTGGTGCTGTGAAAAAAGGCAAGGTCAGGATTGAAGATCATTATGGCGATCGGAAACGGGGCCATTCCCCAGACAAAAAACTGGGAGGGGATAACCATGTTCTCAACCCGACCGGCGAGGAAGTAGACGGGGTAACAACGATTTGCTTTTCCCTGGCCCTGGACAGCGGTGATAAATGGGACAAGCCCATTCATGCCGAAGGAACCAGTCGGATGATGATTGCCTATGGGTCTGGGCGGGATTCCTTCAAATCAAGGCATCAATACCGGGCCGTTTATGATATCAATTATTCAACCGGTGAAACAAAAAAAATAAAATGATGAAAGGGTTCTCTTTGATTCTGATTTGCTTCCTGCTGACGGTTCTTGTGCCGCCGGCAGGGAGTGCCTCGGATAATCCCATGAAAGACGCCCCGGAGAGTCATGGTTCCAAAATCACTGGGACTGCACCTGAGTCCATGGATCACAGTTCCGGGGCCATGGATCACAGTTCCGGGGCCATGGATCACAGCTCCGGGGCCATGGATCACAGTTCCGGGGCCATGGATCACAGTTCCGGGGCCATGGATCATAGTTCCGGGGCCATGGACTCAGATTCCATGGATCATGGAAATATGGATACTGACACCATGGGCTCTGGAGGGATGGAGCCTGCCCAAAAGGAGATGGCCAACGAGCATGATCATTCAGGCATGATCATGGCCGCCCAAAAGGAGGAACCCGCCCTGGCGGACCAGGTAAAACTGGAAGAGCAATTGGGCAAGTACATCGATTTCGGGGCATCCTTTGTGGATGAAAATAACAAGCCTGTAGATCTTAAAACCATTTTTGATAAACCGGTGTTATTGTTGCCCGTTTATTTCATGTGTACCTCTGTCTGTAATTTTCTCCAGGCAGAGCTTGCCAATGTCTTAAACCTTGTGGGGCAGACCCCGGGCAAGGATTTTAATATTATTTCGGTCAGTTTTGCCGATGATGAAGATGCCAGCCATGCACGGACTTCCAAGAGAAACTATGCCAATTTGCTCAAACGTGAAATTCCCCGTGAAGCAATACTTAAAAATTGGTACTACCTGACCTCCGACCGTGTAAATATCAGAAAACTCACCGATTCTATCGGGTATTATTTTATTAAAAAGAAACCGCATTTTTATATCCACCCCAGCGCCATGGTTGTTTTGGCAAAGGATGGCAAAATAATTCGGTATCTATACGGGCCTGGGTTTCTTCCCTTTGATGTGGGAATGGCCTTGAGTGAGGCAAAGAGCGGTGAACCTGGGATTTCCATCAAAAGAGGGGTGCTCTCTTTTTGCTTTGACTATGATCCCGAGAACAAAACCTATGTGTTTAAGATGTTTCGGATTACCGGAACCGCCATCCTGGTTCTTTTGGTGGGATTTGTTCTGTTTTTAATCTATCCGTCAAAAAAAAGCCGGAAAAAAAGAAAATTTGGGCAGTGAACCCCGTATAAATTTAGGTAACTGTTTAAACCCTAGTATTCGGTTTTACCCCAGAAACCCTAGCTGTGTGAGGTTGCAATGGACCCTGTAAAATCATTTTTTGAAACTCCTTCACCGGCCCGGTTTACGGGGATTGGGTCCTGGCTTTTAACCACGGACCATAAACGTATCGGGCTGATGTATCTGTTTGCCATTCTGTTCTGGTTTCTCCTGGCTGTGCTATTGGGGGGGCTCATTCGCTTTGAACTCATGTTCCCCGGCGAGACCGTTTTAAGTGCCGAGCTTTACAACTCAGCCTTTACCCTCCACGGGGTGATCATGATCTTTTTGTTCATCATTCCGGCCCTGCCAGCGGTGTTTGGCAATTTCTTTTTGCCCATGCAGATCGGCACAGACGATGTTTTCTTTCCCAAGCTCAACCTGATGTCTTGGTATCTGTACATGCTGGGGGGGGGGATTGCCATTCTTTCCCTTTTTTCCGATGGATTTCCAGATACGGGCTGGACCTTTTACGTGCCTTTTTCCATTTCCACCAACACCAATGTGTCAACAGCCGTATTTGCCGCCTTTGTTCTGGGGTTTGCCTCCATGCTGACAGGGTTGAATTTTATTACCACCATCCATCGAATGCGCCACCCAAAGATGGGCTGGATGCAGATTCCTTTGTTTACCTGGAGTCTCTACGCCACCTCCTGGGTGCAGCTTTTGGCCACCCCCATCGTCTCCATCACCCTGGTTTTGGTGATGGTCGAACGGTATTTTAATGTGGGGCTCTTTGATCCGGCCAAGGGCGGGGATCCCATTTTGTACCAGCATTTGTTCTGGATGTATTCCCACCCGGCCGTCTATATCATGATTTTGCCGGGCATGGGGGTGATATCCGAGATCATTCCTGTGTTTGCCAGAAAATCTATTTTTGGGTACAAGGCCATTGTGGTCTCCTCCATGAGCATTGCCATCGCAGGATCCCTTGTCTGGGCCCATCACATGTATACCAGCGGCATGAGTGACACGGCTGTATTTGTATTTTCTCTTTTAACCTTTGTGGTGGCCATCCCCTCTGCCATCAAGGTCTTTTCATGGGTGGCCACCCTGTATAAGGGCGCCATTGAAATGTCTCCCCCCCTGTTTTTATCCCTTTGTTTTATCTATCTGTTTTCGGTGGGAGGGCTCACCGGGTTGGTGGTGGGGGCGGCAGGCACGGATATTCATGTTCATGATACCCATTTTGTGGTTTCCCATTTTCATTTTACCATGTTCGGGGGGACAGGCTTTGCTTTTTTTGCGGCCCTTCATTATTGGTGGCCCAAGATGTTTGGGCGGATGTATAATTTTAAAAGAGCTTATATCGCGTCGGTACTGGTAACCGGCGGGTTTGTATTCCACTATGTGCCCATGTTTATACTGGGGATGCAGGGCATGCCCAGGCGTTACTATGATTATCTTCCCCAGTATGCCAGTGGCAATTTTATGGCAGGTTTCGGCGCCTTGTTCATGATCGTTGGAATTTTTTTGATGATGGGTAATCTGATGGGATCCCTCAGGACGGAGCGGAACGCCCCGGCCGATCCCTGGGGAGGGGTGACCCTGGAATGGATGACCCCGTCTCCTCCCCCTCTTCACAATTTTGAAAGAGAACCAAAGGTGCTGGATTATCCCTATGATTTTTCCGGGGTAATCGAAAAATTTGCAAAAAAAACAAAGGGAGTCTGAATGTCTTCTCACGCTGATGGATTTGGTAAAACAGGTGAGTCCATTAAAACCGGTGAATCCATGAAAACAGATGAAGCCGGGAAAAAAATGGGGATGTGGCTTTTTCTCTATACGGAGATTATTCTGTTTGGTGGACTGTTTGTTCTTTATGCGGTTTATTTTACCCAGTACACCGGCGATTTTATCCAGGGTGGTAAGGAGCTGAATAGGATTTTCGGGGTGGTGAATACAATTATCCTCCTTATCTCCAGTTTTGCCGTGGCCGCCTCCATTACCGCCATACAAAAGGGCCAGAAGAAAATTGCCCTCTGGGCCATCGGCAGCTCCCTCGGCTGCGGGGCCATATTCTTGGTGAACAAGTATTTTGAATGGGGGCACAAGATTGCCATCGGGATTTACCCCAATTCAGAAAGACTTTTGGACGGGCCAGACGGGCAGAATATGTTTTTTGGCCTCTATTATGTGATCACAGGACTCCATGGACTCCACATCATTCTCGGCATGACTTTTTTGGCTGTCAGCTTTTGGTTTGTTTTGGCGGGCCGGGTGACGGCCAGCCGATTTGCCCTGCTGGAAAATGCCGGACTTTATTGGCATTTGGTGGATTTGATCTGGATTTTTGTTTTTCCACTTTTTTACCTGATCATATGATGGGTTTTATACTGGAATGCATTGATTGGTTAGATTAACGGGCAATATTTTTTGGTAATCCAATTACCCCAGGGAGCGTACAATGGAAAAGAATGAGCATATCTTTGCCTATAAAACCCTTTTTTACGTGCTTTTGGCATTGTTGGCCTTGACCGGCATTACCGTTGGTGTCTCTTTTATTGATATGGGTAAATTGAATGTGTGGGTGGCCCTGGGGATTGCATCTGTAAAAGCCACCCTGGTATTGATGATATTCATGCATTTAAAATTTGAGGGCAGGGCATTAATTATCTCCTTCCTTTCGACTGTTTTTTTTCTGGCCATTATGATTGGTTTCACATTTTGGGATGTTGCATTCAGGTGAGGTGTAAATATGACTGATATAATCAATCCGGTAACCCTGGTGGATCGATCCTTTTATTTTATCATCGGGTTTTCCTTTGTTTTTTTGTTTTGCATCACCCTGGTGATGATAATTTTTGTAGTCCGCTACCGTCGCAGCATTCATCCTGTCCCTTTGGATATTCGGGGAAATTTCTGGCTTGAAATTGGATGGATCGCCATCCCCACCTTTATCGCCCTTTCCATGTTTGTCTCTGGCTGGCAGGCCTATACCGGATTGAGAAACGTGCCCGAGGGGGCCATGGAGATTGAGGTCATGGGCCAGTCTTTTTCCTGGATTTTTGTTTATGAAAATGAAAAGGAGACGGAAAATGAGATTGTGGTGCCGCTGAACACACCGGTGAAGCTGAATATCACCTCTTTGGATGTGATTCACAGTCTCTTTATCCCGGCCTTCAGGGTTAAAGTGGATGCGGTAAAAGGACTGAAAACCTATGCCTGGTTCATTGCCGAAGAAAAGGGGGAATATTTTTTTCAGTGTACGGAGTTCTGCGGTACGGGCCATGCCGATATGGTGGGGGTGGTAAAGGTGGTTTCCCAGGAAGAATATGATGAATGGATCAATGAAGAAGATGAGTGGTAATCGGGTTCTGATTTCCGGCGCAGCTCTGCCCCGGAGGCAGCATTATCTGGTGAGCTTTTTCGAACTGACAAAGATCCATTTAAGTCTGTATATTGCCCTTTCCTCGGTCTTTGGCCATGTTTTATCCCAAAACCGGTTTTCCATGGAATCCATAAAATTGGGTGGCTTTGTTCTGATTCTTACGGCCGGTTCTGCTGTTTTAAACCATATCCAGGACCGCAGGTTTGATTCCTGGTTTTCCCGGACCCGTCATAGATGCCTTGTGCAAAAGAAAATTTCTCCTTGTGTGGCAGGTGTTTTTGCAGCAGGATTGATTCTCATTGGACTTGGCGGTCTGTTTGGCTGTTTTCAGAGCCTGGCACCTGTGGGCCTCGGGCTTTTGGCTCTTGTCTGTTACAACGGATTTTATACCCCCTTAAAAAAGAGATGGCTTGGGGCCATAGTTCCCGGCACCCTTTGCGGCATGCTACCGCCTGCCATGGGGTGGGTGGCGGTTCCAAAACAGATGGGAGTTGCAGATGAGTCGGGTATTCTTATGGTCATGCTCATATTTGGATTGTGGCAGATCCCTCATTTTTTTATTATTTTGTTAAAACAAGTGTCTGCTGAGTTGGAAGCCTCTCCATATCCATTTTTTACCTGTATTTTTTCCCCAAAAGAGATCAGGGGCCAGATCCTGATATGGACCAGTCTCTACAGTCTGGGTATTTTTCTTTTTCTTCTCAGGGGCTGGATTCATTCCTTTGATCTGTCCCTGGCTCTGGGAGCGTCTGCCCTGGGTCTTCCCTTCCTGATGGCCGCCCTGCTCCGAGGGAAACAAAATTTTCACTCTCTTTCCCTCGGCTTTTTTGCCATTAATTTGTCCATGCTTTTTTTCATGGGCCTGGGCATATTGGATAGAATCTGACCCGAATATTTAAGCCAGATTATTCAAACCCTATTATTCAAACCCAGTCATTCGAACAGGTGTACCAGGTGTGAGTACCCTTCTTTTCCCATGTTTTCCCTTGGTATAAATCTAAGGGAGGCCGAATTGAGGCAATACCGCATTTTTCCGGGGCCGGGTCCATCATTGAAAAGATGGCCCAGGTGTGTATCCCCGGTTTTACTTCGTACTTCCACCCGTTTCATGAAAAATGAATTGTCCTCAATCTCAATCACCTCAGTGCCGATTCCGTCAATTGGTTTGGTAAAACTGGGCCAGCCTGTTCCGGAATCAAACTTGTCCGTGGATGAAAACAAGGCTTTGTTTGAAATGATGTCCACATAGATTCCCTGTTTCTTATTATCCCAATAGGTGTTGTCAAAGGCGGGTTCAGTACCGTTCTCCCGGGTGACCCGATACTGGAGAGGGGTAAGCGTTTTTTTCAGAACTTCATTCGTTGGAAGGGGCTGTTCCAAAGGAGGCATTTTTGTCTGGGCATCTGACCCTGGATTTTGATCAAATATGCTGGTGTTGCCCTTGGTCCAGAAGTTTTTGATGTAGCTGTCCCTGCCGGACCCGGCCCGGTATAATTTATAGTGGGTGGGGTTTTTTTTGTGATATTCCTGGTGATAACTTTCTGCCTTGTAAAAGTGAGTTGCCGACAATAATTGTGTGGCAACAGGGCTGTCAAATATCTTTGAGGTATCAATGAGATTGATGCATTCCTTTGCCATCTTTTTTTGCTCCTCGGTATGGAAAAATACAGCAGATCTGTAATGCTTCCCTCTGTCCACAAAAGACCCTTTGGCATCGGTGGGATCTATCTGCTGGAAAAAAATCTTCAACAGGGTTTTATAGGAGATGATACCAGCGTCATAGGTGATTTGGATGGCCTCAAAATGTCCGGTAGCCCCGGAAGAGACCTGCTCATAGGTCGGGTTCTCCTCGGGCCCTCCGGTGTACCCGGATACCACTTCCAAGATACCGTCACGGTTTTCAAAAATAGATTCCATACACCAGAAGCATCCCCCTGCAAAGGTTGCAGCTTCAAGCTTGGTTTTTTTCATAAAAGCCTCCTTTTGGCTTAATACCGGGCCTGCTGTTGACAGACAAATAATTTTTGCCGGGACAGAAAAGGGTCAATGATCATGAAAATAGGGTAATGCACACCATGGGCTTTCCTATTGTTGTAAGTTATGCCTAACTTTAGGATAGGTATTAATCAAGGAATGGCAAGAAGTTGTCCATAAAAAGAATGTATAAGAGGCGATGTTACAACTTCTTTTCAGCCGTCAGGATGGCAGTGATACCTGCGTGGAGATTTTCGATGATTTGGGTTGCTGATACCCCCAGTCGCTGTTTGTTGGAGATATCAAAAACACCTTTTTCAACAGATGTTTTTTCTCCGCCTGTACCCCTAATCTGGAGATGATATTGGTTTACCAGGTGCTTTAAAAGAGAGGGGTTTTTTTCAAGTTTTTTTAGCCGGATATGGACACCTGCCCGCATGGCTGTTCCGATATTGGTGGGGCAGGAGGTCAGAAATCCGTATTTTTTGTCAAAGGCAAATTCAAGCCGGGTGTTCAAATGATCCAGTCCAAGGCAGAGCCGGTTAAATACCCTGGAAATATCACAGGAGGATTCCATGGAGATAACCCTCAAATGATCCTCTTCATTGACCCAGATCATAAACTTTTTATCCAGACTGGAAAAGATCCCCCGTGAATCCGGAAAATCCCGGTTTATGCCGGCAGCATCCTGGAAGCGGTCCCCCATGGGAAATGTCTGTTTTCGGCATAAAAGATCCTGCATCCGGGAAGGGGACAAACCGGTGAAGGGCAGGTAATGGCCCTCCCCGGGCATGTCCTGGACAGCCTTGGAGACAAGATGTTCCACCTGAATTCGATCCTGTGAGGTGATGTGGCAGGGAAAAGAGATTTCCTTAAGGTTCCGGGCCACCCTGACCCGGGAAGACAGGATAAAACGCTTGTCCGGGTCCAGGGGAGAAAGGTTGGTTTGATCAATATCCGGCCTGTGAGTAAAGGTTTCTTCCACTGAATGGTAGGCATGGATAATGGGATCCAGTATAGCTGAAAACAAAGAATAGGTGTGGGCATCACCTGCATAAATCCCGATGTGGCTGTCTGGATTCTTAAGGCCTGACTGGATGGCAGCCTCCAGGGTGAATCCGGTTCCTGTTTTTAGGAAAGCCAATTGTTCATACAACCCAGGGGTCAGATATTTTTTTATCAGGGCACAGGAACTGGAATGAAATTTGGGAAATGCCATTGGCGTTACACTTTCAATGAAGTTTTGTTCCAAGTGTGGTTTCTATTTTTAATTTCGATAGGAGGACGCTTGGGATGAGATCGCTCTGGCAAGCCTTGTCTGGATTTTGTCAAGTACCAGGCACTGGGCATGGCATTTGGGCAAATCCCTTTTGTCGTCGCATTCCAGACAGGGGCTCTTGGTTAAATAGCCTATTTCAAAATCAAACTTCTCTCTTTTTATTGTATCCATATCCATTCATTTAGATCTAAAAAATTAAAAACCCGATTGTATATCAAGTTAGAGGGAATCGTCAATGTCCAACTAAAGTTTACGAAAAAAAAGATTGATCCGGTCTTTGGTTCGTGGCTTGGTTCGCGGGTAGAAAACCCCGGCTGCGGCGCCGGGATTTAAAGCCAAACAGGTTGCCTTGGCGCTTTGGCCGGGGGAGGTATGGCAAGATTGCCTGATCAAAAAACCTTTGACGCCTCAATAAAAATCAATGAAGAATTGAGGATATCCTTGTAAGATTTACGAACAAATGATAAGTGAAAAAGACTAAATCAAAGGTGTACTCAATCTCAAAAAAATAAAATAAGGGTTATTATCTGTGGCTGAATCAAGATTTGCAGAACTCAAAGAACAGGAAAAACAGGCAAGAAAACAGATCGTGATCGAATCTGCCCTGGCATTATTCGCAAAAAAACCTTTTTATGAAGTGGGGATGCGTGAGGTGGCGGATGAAGCCGGCATATCTCCTGCGACCATATATCGCTATTTCCCCAGCCAGGAAGAATTGTTTAATGAGGCTTTTATTCAGGATATTTCCGCTGCCAGTAAAGAGTTTGAGAAGATGCTTGAAAATGATGGGGCAGTCGGGATTGAAGACTTTGCCATAAAATTTGTGGAACATCTCATCGAAAATGAATCCACCTTCCAGATGATGACCTATCTGATGCTCAAAGATAACCTGACCCATCCGGTCATGGGGCAGTTTGATTCTGTCACAAAGATATTTTTTGATCTGTTTGCCACCCTTTTGGAACAGCACGGCCTGGCAAGGGAAAATGCGCGACTCTATTCCCATTCATTTGTGGCGTCCATTACCGGTATTTTGATGACCTTTAGAAATCACCCGTTAAAGGACAGAGAATCAGCACGGGATCATATTATAAAAATTGTTAAAATAACCTCTTCCTTGTATTCAAATCAGCTTTTGGGCGGATAGGGACTCCAAAAAAAATGCCATTGTAGATTTCTTGAAACTTGTCTATTTCTTGACACTTTTTAATGTCTTGCTATATTAATTAAAACTTGTTGTTTGTCAGGTGCTGGCGTTATCGGTAATTATTAGTTTGTTATATGGGGATATATGGAAGAAATTCAAGAAACAATTGAGCAGAGCCATCTGTTTATCAGCCGGATCAGAAATGAAATTTCAAAACAACTTGTGGGCCAGGAAAAACTGGTGGACAGTCTTTTAATCGGTCTTTTAACCGGTGGGCATGTTTTGATTGAAGGGGTGCCGGGCCTTGCCAAGACCAGTGCGGTAAAAGCATTGGCTGCTGCTGTTCAGGCAAATTTTAAACGGATTCAGTTTACCCCGGATCTGCTGCCCGCAGATCTTACCGGCACTGAGATCTACCGGCCTAAAACCGCTGATTTTATTACCCGGAAAGGTCCCTTGTTTAATCATATTATCCTGGCCGATGAAATCAACCGTGCCCCGTCCAAGGTGCAGTCCGCCCTATTGGAAGCCATGGAGGAAAAACAGGTGACCATCGGAGATCAGACCTATCTCTTACCCTCTCCTTTCCTTGTGCTTGCCACACAAAATCCCATAGAGCAGGAGGGGACCTATCCTTTGCCCGAAGCCCAGGTGGATCGGTTTATGCTCAAAGTACTGGTTGATTATCCGGATAAGGGTCAGGAACTTGAAATTTTGAAAAAGAATAGTTTCCAGCAACCGGACAAGATTCAGCCGGTGATCAATTGTGGGGAACTTGCTGTCATGGCAGGGCTCATGGAACAGATCTATGTGGATGAAAAGCTTAAAGAATACATTGTGGATCTGACCTTTGCCACCCGAAATCCCCAGGAGTATGGCATGGATCTGGGCCAGTACATAGAATTCGGCGCCTCGCCCCGGGCCAGTATTTTCCTTGCCAAAGCGGCAAGGGTTGTGGCCTTTCTTGCGGGCCGGGCCTATGTAACCCCCCAGGATATAAAGCTGGTGGGGCCGGATGTGCTCCGGCACAGAATTTTGCTTTCCTTTGAAGCCGAGGCCGAAGATATCTCTCCGGACCAGATTATCACCACCCTGTTTGACTCGGTTGAGGTGCCTTGATTTTAAATGATTCCTGCTGAAATCATAAAAAAAATTAAACGGATTCATATTAAATCCCGGAGAACCGTGAATAATCTCATGGCAGGACAGTATCGGTCCGTGTTCCGGGGATCGGGAATCGAATTTGAGGAAGTTAGGGAGTATTGTCCCGGGGATGAGGTCAAATCCATTGACTGGAAGGTTTCTGCCCGGCTTGGAAAGCCCTTTATCAAACGCTATCGTGAAGAGCGAGAATCCATTCTCATGCTTCTTATTGACATGAGCGCCTCCTTAAAATTTGGCACTTTTTCAGGGCAAAAGCTGGAAACAGCGGCTGAAGTAGCATCGGTGCTGGCCTTTAACGCCATTAAAAATAATGACAAGGTGGGGGTTATTTTTTTTACGGACCAGGTGGAAAAATATATTCCGCCCAAAAAGGGTTCCGCACATATCTGGCGGGTGATCAAGGAAATATTCACCTTTGTGCCCCAGGGAAAGGGAACCGATATCGGATGTGCCCTGGAATTTATGGTCAGGATATCTAAAAAACGCGCCTTTGTTTTTATCCTGTCTGATTTTTTAGGAAAAGGCTATGAAAAAGCATTGAGAATTGCCCGGCAAAAGCATGAACCCATTGGCATCCGGATTTATGATGAGGGTGCCCTTCATCTTCCTGTCAGGGGGATTGTCCGGTTCTCGGATTTTGAAACGGGAAAAAGTCTTGTCTTTGATGCCTTTAACCCAAGGACAAAGGACAAATTTTTCCAGGCAAAGCAAAGCACCCACCAGGAGAGTCAGGATATTTTCTCAAAGGCAAAAACAGATCTGATCAATTTGAAAACCAGTGATTCCATATCTGACACCCTGACCCAATATTTTAGACTCCGGGAGAGGCGGTTTCGGTAAATGCAGGACATAAACCCTATAAAACCTCCTGTCATGATCGGGTTGGATCCCTCCCTTGTCCAAATGATACTGCTTATTGCAGGGTGTCTTGCTCTTTTGGCCCTGGTGATTTTTCTGATCAGGTGGCTCTGGAAATCCAGAACCGGAAAGCTTGGGGA
The DNA here is from genome assembly GCA_016744295.1 of Desulfobacteraceae bacterium. Lineage (GTDB taxonomy): Bacteria > Desulfobacterota > Desulfobacteria > Desulfobacterales > Desulfobacteraceae > NBML01. The sequence goes on from JADGEQ010000027.1 coordinate 54,945, forward strand.
TACGTTGATACCGGCGATACCACCCTATGCAGAAGCCTTGCGGGAATTGGACCGTCTGTGCCAAAAAGAAGTGATCGATCCCAGGGGATTATATTTTGATCTGTCCGGTCTGATCAAGCGATATATCGGCAGATCCTATACCATGAATGCCAGTGAAATGACCACCCAGGAGTTGGTAAAACAGATCCGGGTTACCGGTATGGACAAGCGGTTTGCCATGGGGGTGTCTCAATTTTTAATTGTTTCTGATCCCTTTCGCTATGGGCCTGTGGTGCCGGATTCTTCCCAGGTAAAAAAAGAGTTGGCATCTGTGAGGCAATTGATCACAGGGATGGAAGAGGATATTGAATCCAAACGAAATTTTGACCAAGGGCCGGAAGAGGAGAGCACCTGATGTTCCGGTTTGCCACACCCTGGTATCTTGGGCTGCTGATTCCCGCCTGGTTTTTTTTGATCTATACCCTGAAACAGGAGAAGACCGATACCCTTCAGGTTTCAAGCCTGGATGGCCTTGGGGGGGTGCCTGTCACACTGGGGGCAAGGATTTTTCGTTTTCTGCCCCTGTTAAAGGTTCTGGGAATCAGCTTTATGATCCTTGCCCTGGCAAGACCCCAGTCCGGGGAGGAAAAAATCAATGTTATGACCGAGGGGGTGAATATTATCCTGGCCCTGGATTTGTCAGAATCCATGAAAGCCCTTGACTTTAAGCGGGACAACGAGATTATCACCCGGCTTGATGCCGTGCGGGGGGTGGTGTCCGAGTTTATCATGAAGCGCCAGGGGGACCGCATCGGTATGGTGGTGTTTGGCTCCCATGCCTTTACCCAATTGCCCCTGACCCGGGATTATAATACCATTACCTTTATGCTGGACCGGTTAAAAATTGGTGCGGCAGGACCCAGAACCGCCATTGGGGATGCCATTGGCATCTCCTTAAAACGGCTGGAAGATCTTAAGAGTGCGTCTAATATCATTATTCTGCTCACCGATGGAAAGAGCAATTCAGGCCAGCTTTCCTGGCAGGATGCCATTGAGATTGCCGCCCAAAGGAAGGTGAAAATCCATACCATTGGGGTGGGGACAACCGGGGAAGCCCCCTTTCTTGTGGACGGGCTTTTTGGCCAGCGGTATGTATACCAGCGGGTTGATATGGACTGGGAAGCACTCAAAACCATTGCAGATAAAACCTCGGGCAGTTTTTTCCAGGCCACGGATCTTGCTTCCCTTGAAAAAATCTACGGGATGATCAATGCCCTTGAAAAAACAAAGGTTGAGGTTGAAAAATGGGTGGAGTACAAAGAATTATATTTGAAATTTTTAGGGGCAGGGCTTGGGCTGTTTTTGGCACATCTGTTGCTGACCAATACCCGGTTTATCCGGATTCCATAAGGCGGTAATTGGATGGGGATGAAAATCAAGATGCAATACCATTGGTTAGGATTAAATTAGAATGAAATTTTTAGATTCCAATTATCTATACCTGCTCTGGGCGATACTCCCTGTTGCCGGGCTTATGGGGTATGGGATCAGGCAGCATAAAATTATCCTTGGCCTGTTTGCAGATTCCGGAGTTTACCCTTTCATCCTGCCCGGACGCCATCATAAAATTAAATGGATTAAATTATTGCTGGTTCTTACAGCACTGACTCTGGCTGTTTTTGCCCTGGCCGGTCCCCAGGCTGGATTTCATTGGGAAGAGACCCGCCAGAAAGGGGTGGATATTATGATAGCCCTTGATTGTTCAAACAGCATGCTGGCCCAGGATATCAAACCCAATCGTCTGGAGCAGGCCAAAAGAGAGATCATTGATTTGATCAGATTGATGAGATCTGACAGGGCAGGGCTTGTGGCATTTGCCGGTCAGGCCATCCTTCAATGCCCCCTGACCCTGGATCATGATACCTTCAATCTTTTCCTCAGGGTACTGACCCCGGATTATCTGCCCGTTGGCGGTACCAATTTGATTGCTGCCATTGAAACCTGTTACCAGGGGTTTGAAAAAGGGTCTGACACAGACAAGGCTATTGTTTTGATTACCGACGGCGAAAATACCGCGGGAAAAAATACCCGGGAAGAGATCGAAGAAATTGCCAAGAAAATGGGATTAGAGGGAATAAAGATTTTCTGCATTGGGGTGGGTGACCCTGCAGGCGCCCCCATACCAGATTCTGCCGGGGGATTTAAAAAGGATGCCAAGGGCAATATTATTTTGTCCAGGGTGGACGATAAAGGACTTGAAAAAATCGCTGCCCTCACCAATGGACGGTATGTCAGGTCCGTGGCAGGAAATATGGATTTGGATCAGATCTATTCCCAGGATATTTTGAACACAATGGAACGTAAAACCATTACCCAGGGTAAGAAAAAGGTGTGGGAACAGCGCTTTCAATGGTTTTTATTTCCCTGTGTGCTGCTTTTGCTCATTGAAATGATATTGCCCGCAAGAAAAAAAGCCGGCAGGAGCGGGCTTTTTTTGCTGATTCTGGCCCTGACTCTGGTGGTAAACCCACCTTCTGCAACTGCCAAGATTTTTTCTTCCCATGTAAAGAAGGGGATTTCCGCCTATGAAGCCCAGTCCTTTGAACAGGCCAAGACCCATTTTATTGATGCCCAGCTCCAGGATCCCGACGATCTGAGGCTCTATTATAATATCGGGGCGGCAGCCTATATGAACAAAGCGTATGACCAGGCAGAAAAAAATTTTTCCCAAGCCATTGAATCCCGGGACCCGGATTTGCGCCGCAAAGCCATGTACAACCTTGCCAATACACAATACCGGTTGGGGAAACTGGACCAGGCCATTGAAGGTTATGAGGCTATTTTGGCATCTTTTCCAGATTACCGGGAAGCCCGTGAGAACCTTGAATTTGTGAAGCAAAAGCAAAAGGAAAAGAAAGAGCAGGAAAAAAAGGAAAATGATTCCAAAGAGGATCAAGATTCCAAAAAGGATCAAAAAGAAAATCAGGACCAGAAAAACCGAAAAAACTCCGATCAGAAGCAAGAGACGGAAAAAAAGAATTCTGAAAATCAGAACCAGAAAACTCAAGGTCAGGGGAATCAGAACCAGGGGAATCAGAACCAGGGGAATCAGAACCAGGGGAATCAGAACCAGGAAAATCAGGATCAGAAAAATCAAAATGAACAGCCCCCCCCTGATTCAAATACAGATCAATCCCAAAAGGCATCGGGTGCCGACGCAAAGGGCAAAGAGACGGGGGAAAAGAATAGGGCTGAGGCGGCACTTTTGGAAAATAGGCTGAACCGGTTGGTGGACAAACCCGGAATGGGGATGATGCCCATGATCCAAAAACAGATGATTGAAAAAGACTGGTAATCACATGGAAAGAAAAATGATCCCATTGAATAGACGTTTGTTTGTGATGATATTATTGGGCCTGGTATTGGTGGGCCTGGTATTCCTACAGCCGGCAACCGGAATTTGTTTTACGGCCATGGCCCAGGTGGATAAAACAAGGCTTGCCCCGGGAGAACGGGTATCCCTCCAGGTGGTGGTGGATGGGGGAAAAGCTGAGGTTGATTTGTCCCCCATCCGGGATTTTAATATTGTTTCATCGGGTACCTCCACAAGCCAAAGTTATACCAATGGCCAATGGCAGCACCAGGTAATCTATCGCTACCTGCTGGTGCCGGGAAAAACCGGGATACTCAGGATTCCTCCCCTTCGGGTTACCCAGGAAAAACAAAGCATCACCACCCAGGAAATTCAGATTCTGGTGTCCCAAACTCCCCAGTCCCAGTCTCCGTCAAAACAATTAATTGTCGAAGCTCATGTGCAAGCGCACGATCTGGTGGTGGGTCAGCAGACTGTTTATACTGTCAAATTATTTGCTGCTGCAAGGTTTGCCAGGGCCTCTCTCAAAATTCCTGTCTTCGAGTCATTTGCCGTCCGGGAACTGAAAGAACGGAAAAATTATACCCAGACCGTCAATGGCATCCCTTATCTGGTAAATGAAATTTATTATATTCTCCAGGCGGAAAAACCGGGCAAGTTTGAGATTGGCCCGGCCTTTATCATGGCCGATTTGATAAAGCGCTCGGGCAGTGGTCCGGTTGATTCTTTTTTTAATGATTCCTTTTTCTCCTCTGCCAGGACAAAATCAATTCAGGTTGCATCCAACCGGGTGAGTCTCGGGGTGAGTCCGCTTCCCCCCTATGAAGGAGACAGCCCATTTTCCGGTCTTGTGGGGCAATTTACCATGGGGGCGGTTATTGACAAGGGGCAGTTGGCTGCCGGAGATTCCGCAACCCTGACCATTACCATACAGGGGAAGGGTAATATCATGGATGCCGGCCCTCCCCCTTTGAACCTGGACCCGGGACTGGTGAAGATTTATGATGATACCCCCACAGAAGAGATGACGGCTACGGCTATTGGGTTTTCAGGGAAAAAAACATTCAAGAGTGCCCTGGTTCCCAGGCAGCCGGGAGTCCTGGTCATTCCTCCTGTTTTTCTGACCTATTTTAATGTGGATGATCGTGATTACAAGACAATTTCCACCAATGAAATTGGTATTGACGTCATTGGATCAGCCCCCGTTTTGACAACAGATGCCTCCAAAGATAATTCAAGCTCTGGAGCTGTTGATCCAACCAGTTCAGCAATTCAAAAACAAGAAGTGGTGACAGTGAACAAGGATATCCTGGATATTAAAGACAGTGTTTCCATCCTGTCCACCTCCTTTAAATTTGATTTTCCTTTTTTTGTTTTGCTGGTGATTGCCCCGGGGTTTATCTATGGCTGTATCGCCCTTGTATTTAGGTTTCAAACCCGGGAAAAGTCCAATGAAACACTGATGGGTCAAAGAGCTCTTCGATCCTTGAAAACAGCGGAAAAATTAGCTGGTGAGAACAAACCATTCTTAAATCATGTGCAGGACGGTCTTGTTGCCGCCATCCTGGCAAAGGGAAATAAACAGGGGGAAAGCCTGACCTGTGGTGAGGCAAGGCAGATTCTTCAGCATACCGGCACCGATTCTTGTATTATTGATGAAGCGGTGGTGTTGCTTGAAACTTTGGATGCCACCCGATTCGGGGGGCAGCAAATTGATACTTCACAGGCTCAACTTTCCCCTGGAAGGGTCAAACAAATCATAAAAATGTTGAGTATCATTTTTTGTTGTCTTGGACTTTTTATTCACTCGTCTTCCCCGGTTTTTGCCAATACGGCCTTTGCAAAGGCTGGCAAGGCCGATGGTATTGATTTAACCAAGCTGGCAGATCTTTCCGGTTCTGCAAATTTGCCCGATCTGCCCGATCTGCCCGATCTGCCCGATCTGCCCGATCTGACTGGGCCCTTTATTAACGGTATCAAACAATATCGGGCCGGTGAATTTAAAGATGCGGCAGCAAGTTTTAAAAGGTTGGCAGCATCTGGTGTTGTAAACCCGGATTTATTTTATAATATCGGGAATGCCTATTTAAAATCCAATGACCTGGGCCATGCTATTCTATGGTATGAGCGGGCAAAGCGTCTTTCCCCCGGGAATCCGGATCTGCTTTTTAATCTGGCCCATGCAAACTCCCTTGTTAAAGACAAGACAGATACTTTGGTGACCCTCACAGATATCCTTTTTTTCTGGAAGGGGCTAGTGTCTTTAAAATGGATACAGACAGGGGCCATTGTTTTCTCCTGGCTTTTTTTCCTCTGGGCCGGGGGGCAAACCCTTCGACAAAAATCTGTTTTTTCAGGCCCGGGATGGGTGCTTTTCTCCTTGTTGGTTTTGATGCTTTTGGCTGCCGGCATGGAAGATTACAGGGGGCGGGCCGAGAATCTGGCCGTGATTGTCCAGGATTCGGTCCCGGTGCGGTCAGGCATCATGGAAACTTCCACCGAGCTGTTTGAACTCCATGCAGGAACCAGGGTTCAGGTGAAGGCCAAAAAGAACGGTTATCTGAAAATCAGGTTGACCAAGGGGCGTGTGGGGTGGGTGAAACCCGGGGATGCCGAGGTGATATGATTTTTGTGGTGTCTGGCCTTCCGATATCCGGATTTATCAGGACAAGGATGGATATCTTAAGGGAAAATCTGGTCATGGTGTCGTTTACGAGGGTGAGCTATAATCATAAGGGGATTGAACCCAACCAGAATTTAATGTATAAACAACTTTTGTGATCTGACTGTACCGGTTAGGCGCTATTTTTTTAAGGATATTACGACCTTGTAAGGTCTGAAAGGCTATAAAATATGGATATTGCCAAAACACGTATTGGGGTTGTGGGAGGCGGCAGCTGGGGAACCGCCCTTGCCAAGCTGCTTGCTGATAAAGGGTTTGCCGTTGATCTATGGGTGTTTGAGCCGGAGGTGAAAGAGCAGATTGAAAATGAGCGGGAAAATAAGGTGTTCCTTCCCGGGTTTGTCCTACCGAAAAATCTTGTCCCCTCCTGTGACGTTGAAATGGTTGTTAAAAATAAAGAACTGGTCCTGGTGGTGGTCCCCTCCCATTGCATGAGGAGTATTTCTCTGGAAATGAAAGCATTTATCAGTCCAGACACCATTGTTGTAACGGCCTCCAAGGGGATTGAAAATACGACCCACCAGATGATGACAGATATCTTGTCTGAAAATCTTGATTTTATTCCAAAGGAAAATTTTGCAGTTCTGTCCGGCCCAAGTTTTGCTAAAGAGGTGGCTGCAAAGGTTCCAACGGTTGTGGCGGCAGCTTCAAAAAGCCGTCGGGTGGGAGAATATGTTCAGACGGTTTTTTCCTGTTCTACCTTTAGGGTCTATGTCAACGATGACCCAATAGGAACCCAGATCGGGGGGGCCATGAAGAATGTACTGGCCATTGCAGCAGGTATCTGTGACGGTATGGATATGGGTCTTAATCCCAGGGCTGCATTGATCACCCGGGGATTGACGGAGATGAACCGTTTGGGTACCAAGATGGGTGCAGATCCATTAACCCTGTCCGGACTGGCCGGTGTGGGGGATCTTTTGCTGACCTGTACCGGAGCGTTAAGCCGGAACTATACCGTGGGCAAGCAGATTGGAGAAGGCAAAAAACTGGATGACATTATTTCTGAAATGAGAATGGTGGCAGAGGGGGTAAAAACAACCCGTTCGGTTTACAACTTGTCTAAAAAACTAGGGGTGGATCTTCCCATCTGTAATGAGGTGTATGCGGTCCTGTTTGAAAATAGACCCGTGGCCGAGACTATTGTGCGTTTGATGAATCGGTCCTTGAAACATGAACTTGATGGGGTGCACTAATCTGTATTGATGATTTTAATCCCACAGGCCTTCTGCCAGGCCTGTGGACATCTACCAGACTTCAGGATAGGCAACATCCACAAAGTTGTTTTCCATTTTGAATTTATGGTCCCGTTCCATGGCGGCAAGATCTTGAAAAACGATTTTTAATTGTGGGTCATCACAGTTTTCAGCAAGGGCTATGTATTTTTTCATGGCCAGCTCTTCATTTTTCATGGCAATGCCAATGGCACTCTTAAGATCCATTGCATCATTTACTTCCGGCATCTCAATGGTTTCCGATACCTTAAAATCTTTTTCAAAATTGAAAAAAGAGGTGTCCATTTTTTCTTTGTTTAAAATGGCGGTGAGGAGTTTTTCGTGTTTTGCTTCTTCCCTGGCAAATGTTTCAAATAAGTCTGTAAGAAACTTATCCTTGATTCTCAGGGAAACCTTTTCATAAAATTCTTTTGCCTCAATCTCGCCCTTGATGGCATCTGAAATTACCTGTCTATATGCTTCCAAATCCATGATCAGCCTCCATATCTTTTTAAAATAGGTATTTAAATTTTGATTCACAATTAAGGTTTTTGTGCTGTGAAAATAATGGGAATCATCTTAACCCATAAAAAAAATGACCGCAAGAAAAACCCCCGGGTAAAATGGGAGAAGGTTTGCAAAAAATGAAAATATTTGCCCCCTGGTCAGTAAAAAAGCTGAGTGCCGTTAATCTTCCTGGAGATTTTCTTGACCTTCTTCTCCGACAACATTCTCGTCCGTTCGTTTTTGTTTTTCCAGTTTGCGCTGTTTTTTTTCTTCTTTCTTCTTTTTCTTTGCCATTTCCTTCTGACGTTTTTCAAATGAATAGTTTGGTTTGAACAAGATGAACTCCTTTGGGTTTGTTGTGTTGGTCACAAAAATGACGGGATAAAAAAAGACCCCGCAAAATGCGGGGTCTTTCTAGTAGGAATGTCTTTGCTTATTGTTGAACAACATTCTCTGCTGCCGGTCCCTTGGGGCCGTCAACAACATCAAATGTTACCCTTGCGCCTTCAGCCAGGGATTTGAATCCTTCTGCCTGAATTGCTGAATGATGAACAAATAAATCTTTGCCGCCATCCTGCTCAATAAAACCAAAACCTTTTGAATCGTTAAACCATTTTACAGTACCTTCAGCCATGTTCTATTACTCCTTTGAGATGGGTTCCCCATGGGAACCGCTGTTTATATAGCCGAGGCATCACTTGATACGTCGACTGGAAGTCTGGGTATCCAGACCAATCACTTATTGTTGTGCACTTCTGCTTCTGTTGTTTCTGCCTGCAGATGCCAGGGAAAAAACACCGCTACCGCTGCTGTGCTGGCTTCTCCTTCTTCCCGGTGAAGCAGGTCTCTTCTTTTTTTGCATCTGCCGTGAACGTGCTTCTCTCATCTCTTTACTTATGGCTTCTTGGGGCTCCCAGGCAAAACCTGGGGTTGGCTCCAGCTGCAGTTTTTTGCCCAGGGTCCGCTCAATAATAGAAATCATTTTGCTGTCTTCCCGGTCGGCAAAGATGAATGCCTTGCCAGTTCGAGTGGCCCTGCCCGTACGCCCGGTGCGATGGGTATAGGCTTCTGCTGTATCCGGCACATCATAGTTTATGACATGGGAAATTCCCTGGACGTCAATGCCCCGGGCAGCGATATCGGTGGCAACCAGAATTTTGAAGGTGCCGTCCTTAAACCCGTTCAAGGCCTGCTGGCGTTTCTGCTGGGAAAGGTTCCCCTGGATTGATGCAGCACTATAGCCTGATTTTTGTAAGTGCAGGGCCAGGCTTTTTGCCTTGTGCTTGGTGCGGGTAAAAACCAGGGTACTTGTCATGTTTTCATCTTGGATGATGCTTTTTAATAGTGAGGTCTTTTGTGCCTTAGCCACCTGAAACAAAACATGGGAAATTGAAAGTACCGGTTGGGTGTGGTTGATTTGCACTGTTGCCGGGTTTGTTAATATGTTTTCTGCCAAATGGCGGATTTCCCTGGGCATGGTGGCGGAAAAAACCAGGGATTGACGTTTCGTGGGCAGCTGTTTGATGATTCTGCGGATGTCGGGCAAGAATCCCTTGTCAAACATATGGTCTGCCTCATCAAGAACCAGTGCTTCAACAGCTTTCAGGGAAAAGGCCCTATCATTTAAAAGGTCAAGCAGGCGGCCTGGGCAGGCAACAATAATTTCCACTCCATTGCGGATTGCTCTGACCTGGGGCTGTTTTCCCACACCGCCATAGATGGAAATGCTTCGCAGGCCGGTTTGTTTGCCCATCTTGCTGATGTCATCATGGATCTGTTCGGCCAATTCCCGGGTGGGAGCTACAATCAAAGCCCGTACTTTTTTTCGGGGACCGTCCAGGAGCCGCTGGAGTAGGGGCAGAACAAAGGCTGCGGTTTTTCCGGTGCCGGTCTGTGCCAGGCCAAGGATATCCCGACCTTCAAGGATCGGGGGGATTGCTTCTTTTTGTATGGGGGTGGGGGCGGTATAGCCACAGGCTTCAATGCCGGCGTTTATCTTGGGGTGAAACTTAAACTCTTTAAAACTCATTAATACTCCTATGTATTTCGTGATGATCGGCCAGGGGTAGTTCCCAGGTATCTCGATCTTGGGGATTTATTATAATCCCCCAATAATTTGTTAATTTGTCTGATGAAATGGTTGAACGGGTTATCTTGAGGCATCAGGGGCAATCGGAAGGTTATGGTCCGTGTGAATCGCTGTTTTTCTTTGGTAAAGGGGCATGACAAACCGTGTCATTTAGTTTCTCCTGTTTATTGAATCAGCAGAAACTTCGACCGTTACAAACGGTGTTTTGGAAAACAACGCGGTTAACGAGGACAACCTTGAAGGAAAATTTGATTCTACTTAGTGTAAAGTTAGCCTATACTTTACACTGTTTTGCACAGATTGCAAGGTAAATTAATTTTAACTATCCAACGGGCGGGATACCTTTTGATCTTGGCCAATGGATTCTGGAACATAATTGTTCAATATTGTTTAGGCGCGAGCTGTATAACCGTTGCTTTTTTTAACAGGTCTAAAATTGTTTGACAGGCCAGTATCGTGCCGCCCTGTCTTTTTTGAACATAATCCCGCGCTTTCTGCCGTTGTTCTGGTCTGTCAACCGTTGTCTCAAGGTGGGTTGCCATGGTTTGGGCCACCGTCCTTGGGTCCTTGCATCTGGTGACAATACCCCGGCTGAAGATATCGTCTCCCACCCAGGCAAAATCATCCAGATGGGGGCCGGTTACCGTTGGCGTGCCCAATACCGTAGGTTCAATGAAATTTTGCCCTCCCAGGGGTGCAAGGCTGCCGCCCACAAAAACGGTGGAAGCAATTCCATAGGCAGACCTTAATTCTCCAAACCTGTCCCATAATATGATCCGGTTTTTTGTGCCGGATCCTTGCAGCTGTGATCTTAACTGAAAGGATAGTTTTTTTCGGGCCAGTTTCTTTTTCCAGGCATCCACCCGGTGCATGTGCCGAGGAAAAATGGCCACTACCTGGCCGGGGTATCTGGCCAGCAGGTATTCTATGATCTCAAGAATCGCTTCCTCTTCCTGTCTCCGGATGGAGGCCAGGATGGACAGGGGAACGCTTTTTGGAATTATTTTTTTTAAATCTTTCGACCGAGAGTTCTCATCAGGGAGGGATTCCATAAGATCAAATTTGATATTGGGCATGGTGGTAATTTGGGCTTTGTCAAACACCTGCCCATATCTTTTTGCATCCAGAGGAGATATGGCAAGAATATTGTCCGGTGACAGCCTTGCCCACAGAAAATTTGTCAATTTATAGTGTCGGGCGCTTTTTTTGGACAGCCGTCCATTGATAATTAAAATTTGGGTGTTGTTTTTCTTCAGGTAATGGAGAAGGGCCGGCCAGATTTCTGTTTCAAGCAGAACCATTACCACAGGATTTATCCTAGTGACAGCGGCTTGGATGGTGCTGGGGATATCAAAGGGGAACCAGTCAAGGCAATAGTCTATGTTGGAACTGATTTTTTTTTGGGCCAACCCTGATTTAAGAATTTCAATTCCCTGGGATGTGGTGGATGTTATCAAAATTTTTATTTTTTGTGCAGGTTCCAAGGTGGAAAGCAGGGACAGGGCGAGGAATGCCTCTCCTGCAGATGCTGCCTGGATCCAGATATCGGCATTTTTAAGGTGGTCTGTTGTAACTCTTTTTTGAAAGGAGGGGGCAAGCCGTTTGTTTTTCTTTAAAAAAGGCAGGGCCGCCTGCCACAGGATATTGTAAATATTTAAAAAATTGGGTATAAAGACACACGTTTTCATGGGGACATATGCTCTCATGTTTTTTGATGATTGACAATACCCTGTGACGTATTGGGTGAATTATTAGATGTATAATCGTGTATTTAATATGGACGTATCAATAAAATTTTATGATAAATAAAAAAGCCAGTCTATCCAAACCGCGTCAACGGGTGATTTTCACTCTTGTGTTCCGATACTGGAAGCGCCTTGCCCTTGCCGCTGGGTGCATGATTGTGGTGGCAGGGGCAAACGGGGCCATGGCCCTTTTGGTTAAGCCAGTCATGGATGATATTTTTATCGGCAAAAACAGGGAAATGCTCCTGCTCATACCGGGACTGGCCGTTCTGGTATTCCTTCTCAAGGGGCTTGGGTCCTATGGATCTGAATATCTGATGAACTATATCGGTGAAAAAATTATCCGGTATTTCAGAGATTCTCTCTATGAAAAAATAATCGATCTGCCCATCGCCTTTATACACAAAGAAAAAACCGGGACTCTCATGTCCAGAATCACCAATGACGTTAACATTGTCAAGGGTATGGTATCCACGGCAGTGATCAATGTATTCCGGGATTTTTTCAGTGTGATCGCTTTTTTGTTTGTGATTTTTTACCGGGACTGGCAACTGGCCTGCGGGGCTTTCCTTGTCCTGCCCCTGGCATTTTATCCTATTCTTGTTTTTGGTCGGCGGGTGAGACGTTTTTCCACCGGTTCCCAGGAAACCATGGCAGATTTAAACGCTTTTCTCCACGAGACCTTTTCAGGCAGTAAGATCATCAAAATATTCAGTCTGGAATCCTTTGAAAAAAAACGGTTTCAGTTAAAAACCGGAGAATTATTCCGCCTTGAAATGAAAAAGGTGATTGCCAAGGCCCTGTCTTCACCCATCATGGAGTTTCTAGGGGGCTTAGGCATTGCCTTTATTATCTGGTTTGGCGGTATGCGGGTGATCAACGGGACCTCCACACCCGGTATCTTTTTCTCATTTTTAACAGCTGTTATGATGCTTTATGACCCGGTTAAAAAATTGACCAAGCTCAACAATACGCTTCAGGAAGGGGTGGCAGCCGCCTCCAGAATCTTTGATATCCTGGAAGTAGAAGAGAGTATCCAGGAAAAAAAGAATCCTGAAGTTCTTGAAGGGGACACATTTGATTTGGAGTTTGATAATGTGGGTTTCTCCTATGGTGCGGATGAGGAACCCGCACTGACCCATATCAATCTGCGGGTAGCCCCGGGTGAGGTATTGGCCCTGGTGGGAATGAGCGGAGGTGGAAAAACCAGCCTTGTCAACCTTATTCCTAGGCTTTATGACGTGTCCAGTGGCCAGGTGAAAATTGGCGGTAGGGATGTCAGGGATCTGTCCATCAAGTCTCTTCGGGATGCCATTTCCATTGTGACCCAGGAACCTATTTTGTTCAATGAATCGGTGAGGGATAATATCCGGTACGGCAAGATGGATGCCACCCAGGAACAGATTGAAGATGCGGCAAGGGCAGCATTTGCCCATGAGTTTATTCTCGGATTCCCCAGGGGGTATGATACGGTGATAGGAGAACTCGGCTCCCGGTTGTCCGGGGGAGAAAAACAGAGGATCTGTATTGCCAGAGCCCTTATCAAGGATGCACCGGTGCTGATTCTGGATGAAGCCACTTCGGCTTTGGATTCCCAGGCAGAGCAGGTGGTGCAGAAAGCCCTGGAGAATCTCATGAAGGGCAGGACCTCCTTTGTCATTGCCCACAGGCTTTCCACCATTGACTATGCCTCCCGGGTGATTCTGCTCAAAAACGGTTCCATTGCAGAGCAGGGGTCCCACCAGGAACTGATGGCTTTAAAAGGAGCCTATTATAAATTACAGTCCATGCAGGCCGGAAAGTTGCCAAACCAATAAAAGCAGTACCATAAAACCAAATTATAATAATACCAAATTATAATAAGCACAGAACCATAAAACCCAACGATAATATTGATCCATAAAAGGAGATTCAACATGGCAGTTTCCAAAGAATTATTGGAGATACTGGTCTGTCCCAAGTGCAAGGGAGAGGTTGTTTTGACCCAAAATCAGGACGGGCTTGTGTGTGATGCCTGCTCCCTGTGCTATGAAATTCGAGATGATATTCCCATTATGCTCATTGAAGAAGCAAAGTCACTATAAAGATGAGTATCCCCAAAGCACCGGATCAGGCCAAATTGGTTGTTTCTGTCTTTATGAAGGAAAAACAGGTTTTCGATCAGATTTTTGACGGGCTGGAAGAGATTGCAGGCCCCTGCGATATCATTTCAAATTGGCTTGATTTTGATTTTACCGACTATTATTATAAGGAAATGGGATCTCCCCTTTACAGGCGGCTGATTGCCTTTAAACCCCTCATTGACCAGGAGTCGCTTGCATCCATTAAAATTGCGACCAATGTACTGGAAAACCTGTGTTTGTCAGAAGGTAACCGGCAGGTTAATATAGATCCGGGATATCTATTGTCGTCCCGGTTTGTCCTTGCAACGGGGAAAGAGTATTCCCATAGAATTTATATTGGCAAAAATATTTATGCAGATCTAACCCTGATGTATACCAAAAAAGGGTTTAAAACCCTGGAATGGACCTATCCGGATTATGCCTCTGTTGCTGTCACATCTTTCCTTGAAAAGGTCAGGAACAAGTATCTTCTGGATTTAAAGGAAAGGAAAACAAAATGATTAAAAGCATGACGGCTTTTGCAAAAGCATCCCATACAAAAGGTTGTATTACAGCGGATGTTACCATTCGTTCCTATAATTCCAGGCACTTGGATTTTTCCATCCACCTGCCCGAGGCCTGCCACTCCTTTGAAGAAGAGATAAAGAAACGGATTGGGCAAACCCATGACAGGGGGAGGATTGAGGTCCGGTTAAATTTTACGGATGAATCAAAGGAAGAGGATCTGTTTGAGGTGGATGAGGTAAAGGCCAGGGGCTATTATTCTGCTTTAAAACGGGTGAAGGATACCTTGGGGTTAAGCTCTGATATCTCCCTGGACAATATCCTGGCTGCCAGAAATATTATTATACCGGCCCCAAGGCAGATTGATACAGATTTGTTGGGGGAGGTAGTCTTTTGTGTGGTTGAAACAGCAGCCAAAGAGTTGGATCTCATGCGTCGCCAGGAGGGGGAAAATCTTTTCCAGGATTTGTGTTCCCGCATGGATTATATTCAAGGGTCCATGGAAAGTCTGGGCCGGGAGGCTGAAAAAATTCCCGGGGTTTATAGAGATCGGCTTACGGAAAGAATCGCCAAACTGACCACGGATGCAGACGGTATTGATCCTGTGCGGCTGGCCCAGGAGGTGGCTGTTCTGAGTGATAAAAGTGATGTGTCCGAGGAAATTGTTCGCCTTGGCAGCCACATCAGCCTGTTTCGGGAAGTCATGAACGATGACCAATCCCAGGGAAGAAAACTTAATTTTCTGATCCAGGAATTTAACAGAGAATTTAATACCATTGGGTCCAAGGCCGGTAATGCGCTCTTGTCCCACATGGTGGTGGACCTGAAGTCTGAACTGGAAAAGATCAGGGAACAGGTTCAAAATATAGAATAACAATTAACTGCAACACAAAGGAATGCAATGGAACAACTCCTTTTAAATATTGGTTTTGGAAATACGGTTGTGGCCCAACGGGTGGTGGCAATCTTATCTCCCAACTCCTCTCCCATGAAACGGGTCAAGGATGAAGCAAAGGAAGAACGCAGCCTGATTGATGTCACCCACGGCAGAAAGACCCGGGCGATTATTATCACGGACAGCAACCATGTGATTTTGTCTGCCATCCAGGCGGAAACTGTTGCCTCTCGTTTTGAAGCGTTGATGAAAGAGCAGGAAGAAAAAGCCAAAGAAACGCCAACCTAAGAGAATGCGTTCAATTAAGATAAGAAGCGTGGAGTGCAATCAGTCAAATAGAGTTTAAATCAGGGCAGATAAAATGGAAAAAAAAGGAAAATTATTTGTGATTTCAGCTCCTTCCGGAGCCGGGAAAACCACTTTGATCGGGCAGGTGCTGAAACAATTTCCCCAATTGTCCTATTCGATTTCCCATACCACCCGCAGACCCAGAAAAGGGGAAATTCACGGGAAAGATTATTTTTTTATAGACGAACAAGGGTTTCAAACGCTTGTTGATCAGGGTCAATGGCTTGAATGGGCAAGGGTCCATGGGAATTTTTACGGCACATCCAAAGCCTTTGTACTGGAAAAACTGAGCCAGGGTGAAAGTCTTCTTTTGGACATTGATGTCCAGGGGGCAAAACAGATAATGGATGACAATCTTTCCCTTGTGTCTATCTTTATTCTCCCCCCCTCCATTGAGATCCTCCAGCAGCGTCTTGAAAAACGGGGCACGGATTCTCCTGCCATCATCCTGGAACGTATGGAAAATGCACAATCGGAAATTGCCCGGCAGTCGGCCTATGACCATGTGGTTGTCAATGATGACATAAAAAGAGCTGCTACCGATCTGTGTTTTATTTTTAAAAATGAAATGAGATTATTATAATGGCGACACAAAAGACAGAAATATTGTTTGGTTTTCATTCCGTATATGAGGCATTGCGTGCTGAAAAACGGCAGTTTGAAGTTGTTTTGATTTCCAGCAAACGCTCCTCGGGCAGAACAGACAAGGTGATCGGTCTTGCGGAAAAAAAAGGCGTTAAAATCCAGTACACCGATCCAAGAGAATTGGATAAACTGACTGAGTTTGCCCCCCACCAGGGGGTTGTGGCCAGGGCCTCTTTTTTTCCCACAAAAAAGGCCAGCAACATACTGCCCATACTGCGGACCAGAGAAACCCCTTATTTTATTCTTATCATTGAAAGTATTGAAGATCCCCATAATCTGGGGGCGCTGATAAGAACTGCCCTGTGTGCGGATGTGGATTATATCATGATTCCCAAGGACAGATCATGCCCTCCCTCATCCACGGTTTCCAGAAGTTCTGCCGGTGCAATGGAGCATGCGGATATTTTTATGATTACCAATACATCCTCTCTGTTAAGGAACTTAAAGGAATATGGGGCATGGGTTTCCGGATTGGATGCCGATGGCGCAACCGGATTGTATGAATCCGATCTCACCGGCAATATTGCCCTTGTGATCGGCGGGGAGCACAAAGGTATCCGACCCGGGGTCAAAAAGGAGTGCGATTTTGTTGTATCCATTCCGATTTCAGGAAAGATCAATTCTTTAAATGCCTCGGTGGCAGGCGGTATTGCCATGTATGAGGCCAAACGTCAGCGTATTGCACTTACCCTTAAAGGAAAATAAAAATGCCGGAACCTGTATCCGTTGAGCTCATTTTTCCCGAGCCAATTTTAATGGATGAAACCCATCAGCTCAAGGTGCCTGACAGACCCATTATTCCCTATATTGAAGGGGATGGTATTGGGCAAGATATCTGGCCAGCTGCCAGAATCGTATTTGATGCTGCAGTAAAGTCGGTATTTGGATCAAAAAAAAAGGTGGAATGGCTGGAGGTAACAGCCGGTGAAAAAGGATTTGCAAGAACAGGCGAGTGGCTGTCCGATGAAACCTTAAATATCATAAAGAGACATAGGGTCGCCATTAAAGGTCCTTTGGCAACCCCGGTTGGAAAGGGAATGCGGAGTCTGAATGTCAGAATTCGCCAGCAGCTGGATTTATATACCTGTATCCGCCCCATCCGGTATTATCCGCCGGTGCCAAGTCCTGTTTGTCATCCTGAACGAGTGGATATGGTGGTGTTCCGGGAAAACACGGAAGATCTCTATGCGGGTATTGAATGGGATTCAGGGTCCTGGGAGGCAACAAAATTATTGGGCCTTTTAAAAAGTGAACTTAATTGTGACCTGCCTGCCTCAAGTTCCATAGGCATCAAGCCCATGTCGCCGGAGAAAACTAAACGTCTGGTGATCCGGGCCTTTGAATATGCCTTTGAAAACAACCGGAAAAGCGTGACCCTCATGCACAAGGGCAATATCATGAAATTCACCGAAGGAGGATTTCGAAAATGGGGATATGAGGCTGCCTTTGAAAGATTTGGAGATCGGGTGATCACAGAGGAAACCCTGTTTGAAAGATATGAAGGCATCCTGCCCGATGGACTTGTGGTGATCAAGGACAGGATTGCAGATATGGTATTTGCCGAGGTTTTGCTGCGGCCTGAAAACTTTGATATTATTGCCTGTCCCAACCTGAACGGGGATTATATCTCCGATGCCCTGGCTGCCCAGGTCGGGGGATTGGGAATTGCACCGGGTGCCAATATCGGTGACGAGTGTGCTGTTTTTGAAGCCACCCACGGGACTGCTCCGGACATTGCCGGCAAAGACATGGCAAACCCCTGTTCTCTTATCCTGTCCGGTGCCATGATGTTTGATCACATGGGGTGGCATAAAGCCGGGGATGCGATTCGGGAAGGTGTCACAAAGGCGCTTGCTGCAGGTAAGGTCACAAGGGATTTGGCCTCCATGATCAGTGGGGGAGAAGAGGTGACATGTTCCAGATTTTCAAGGATAATTGTAGAGCAGATCCTTTTTACGCATTAAAAAGGCTAGCCTTTGCATTTCAGGCCCTGGTATTCCCCTATCAGTGTCTGAAATGCAGGGCCTATATTAATATAGACAAGCCAGAGAGGCTTTCCTCCTGTTTTTGTGATAATTGCCTTCCCCTTGAACCCCTTGTATTCAGTTCGCCTTTTTGTCCTGTCTGCGGCCATTTGTTTGACCGAATTTCTGATCCTGTTTCCGGTATGGCTTCCGTTTTCGCATCAACGTCGGTTGGTGATCTGGACGCCCAAAAAAATCATCTTTGCGAAGGATGCCTCGTCAGCTTGCCCTCGGTAAAGCGTGTGAGAGCCGCCTTTCAATACCAGGGGATCATAAAAGAGGCTATTCCGCAATTTAAGTATCAATCAAAGCTCTCCCTGGCCCGGGTGTTTGAAACCTATATGTTTGACGCCTTTGAACGTTTCTTTTCGGCATCTTCCATTGATCGGATCCTGCCCATTCCTTTGCATCAAAAAAAAATGAAGGAGCGGGGGTTTAACCAGTCTTTTCTTCTGATCCGTAATTTTAAGAAAAAATATTTATCCATTTACGGGATAAAGCCTGTCTGGCAAATTGACACCGGCACCCTGCTGCGGGTTAAGCCCACCCGCCCCCAAACCGGGTTTGATGTTCAGCAGCGAAAAGATAACCTTAAAGGCGCATTTTGCGTGGGAAAAGGGAAAACCATTGTTGGGGAAAATATCTTGCTGATAGATGATGTCTATACCACGGGAGCCACTTGCGGCGAGGCGGCAGGGGTTTTATTAAAATCCGGTGCCAACCGGGTGGATGCCCTGGTCCTTGCCCGGGCCTGAGATTGGCTGGCGCTTCAAAGATGAATTTGACGACAAGATGATCAGCTGGGGGGCATCCCTTTTGGCCTGCCCTTGTCTCTATACATCACCGATCTGAAACCACTATCCCTATTCCCAAAGAAATAAAAGATCCGCCGATGATTTTATTCAGACGGTTTCCCCATTGGGGCCGGGTAAAAAATCTTGTTATTTTACCCCCGCCCAGGGCGTAAATCATCATGCATACAAATGCAACGGTGCCAAGGGGTGCAACTAAAAAAAAATATTGGGAAATTGGAGCGGCGGAGGTGTCGATGAATTGGGGAAACAGGGCGGAAAAAAAGACAATGGCTTTGGGATTGGCAGCGGCCACCCAGAACCCCTGGGAAAACCGTTTGCCAAAGGAAGATTGGTCTGTCCCAGGGCAATTGGGCTCAAGGCGCATGGGACTGGAACGCCAGATATTCAGACCTATATAGACAAGATAAGTGGCTCCGGCATATTTGATCGTAAGAAATATGGGTTGTGAAGCTGTCAAAACCACTCCCAACCCGGCAATGGAAATACTGGCCTGGATCAGGCTGGCAAACGTGTTGCCCATGGCAGTTGCAATTGTTTTTTTGGGGCCGTGTTTGATACCGTGGGTCAGGGCCAGGATCATACTGGGGCCGGGAATAATGGATGCTACAAAAATCGTTGTCAGATAAACCAGGAAAAATTCCATCTCTATTTCTCTTTTTTAGTCCGTTCCAAACACCACTATTTGATTCTTTGAAGAATATTAGTGACAACTTGTTCAGCCGTATCCCCAAACAGTCTTTCCACATCAACCAAATTTAAGAACTTATCATCCCATTGGATATTTTCACTCTCAAGAACCCAGTCTTTTAATCGGGTATATTTTCCCCCCAGGGCTTTGATTTTTTTCAATAGGGAGACATCTTCGGTGTTTTTAAAGGCAATGTTCAAGGATAGAATATATTCAATGATGTTCGGGGTTGAGGGGGATTTGGAGATGACCGGAATTACCAATATGCTTTTATCATCCTTTCTTCCCTTGCCGATATAAACATTGCCTTCCCTGACAATGATATTTTTCGTTCCTTTCAAACGGGGATCGCTTTCCACCCGTGAGGTTTCCTGTTTCAATGAGCCCGTCTTGGCAACTACCTTGATGTTTGTTTCCGGGGTTACATCTCCCAAAAGGCTGAGTCCCTGGATCCGGTATAAAAGCCCCCCCTTAACATCGGCAATCACTTCCTGGAGGTTTTTGATGACCAAAACATTTTTATTGGTCAGCTGGGATATCTGGATATCATTGATTGCCAGCGCATCAAAAATGGTCCCTTCAAAAGTTTCACTGATCCTGCTGGTACCCACGGTAACGGTTTTTGCCTGGTGTTTGATGGCATCCACCGGTCTTGCCATGGTATTGATGGCCTGGCCCATATTCTCAAAAAAAGTGTTGAGCATATTGGATGGGGTGCCTTTTATTTCAAAATCAATTTCAAAATCAGAAACCGGCAATCTGCCGGACAGGTATTTTAGCAGCAGAGTTATATTGGCGACCCTGTCAAGGCCCATGGCAGCAGGGAAACAATTTTCCCGTCTTTTTTTAGAAAATTTATTGTAAACAATGGCTATTTTTTCCCTGAAATTTTTTTCAAGCAACACCTCGTATTCATCATGACCCATGGCAATATGCTCATCCAGAACATCCTGGATTTCAGACCTGCAGGTGTACAAGAACCTGGAGCCCTCATTGATGGTAAGGGCTGCATAATAGCCCCATATATGACCCACCAGGGTATTGAGCACAGGTGCCAGGTGCTCGCTGATTTCCGGGATTTTAAAAACATCCTTTGCATAGAGGTCAAAACGGTCTTCACCAATTGTTGTGATCACCACGGGCCAGGCTTTATGGGCATGGAAAATAGCGCAATCTTTAATGATATCTCCCAATACACTTTCCTGGGTGCCGGCGGCACAGACTAGGATCAAGGGTTCAGAGGAAAGATCAATATGCTTTTTGTCCTCCACAAAATCAGAAGAGATGGTTTTATAGCAGAGTTCGGATAATTTGATTCGGATTTCATCGGCCGATGTTTTGTTGGCACCGGACCCCACGGTTGCCCAATAGTCCTTTGATATGGCCAACCGGGATGCAGAATCTTTGATTTCTTCTTTCATTTCAAGGATGGTGCGCATTTTTTCCGGCAGTAAGATCAGTTCCTGAATGCTCTCTGTAATAAATTCCCCCGATCTTGCCCCAAAGATTTTTGAAAGGTGGAGACCGAGAATAGCACCCGCGGTGAGCTGGGAATAAAATGCCTTGGTGGAAGCCACGGACATTTCAATGTCTCGGCCGGAACTGGTATAGAGCACACCGTCGGTTTTAAAGGTCAGGTCGGAATCTCTCCGGTTGACAATGGCAATGGTTCTGGCACCGCATCCTTTGACCATGTCAACGGTGCGGTTGGTGTCCGTGGTGGTCCCGGACTGGCTCAAGGCTACCACCAGGGTGTTCGCCATGGGGTTTTGTCCGTTTTCATTTCCATTCCCCACGATATTGAAACCTGAAAGTTCCGATGATTTGAGGGCTCTTATATCCATATCCTTGTCACCCAGGTAATGGGTCAAAAGGGTGGCACATCCCTGGGCAGCAATCCCTGCAGTGCCCTGGCCGATAAAATAGATTTTTTTAATTTTCCCTTGTTTTAATTCTGTCGCAAGGTCTGCCGGAATCTCTCGCTCTCCAAGACAGGTTTCAAACAACCCTGTTTGTGGGATCTGCTTAAATTTGCTTTCAAGGGTTTTCTCAACCGACAAAGGGGATTCTGAGATTTCCTTGAGAAAATAATGGGGAAAATTCTGGCGGTCAATATCCCGGGAGGTGATCTGGCTCGTTAGTACGTCTGAACCATCCAGGGCGATGGGCCGGCTGTCATAATAAAAGGAGCGGATACCATCAATCCCGCCGGCCGAGTGCTGATCAAGAACAACTATCTGTCCGTTTTCCTCCCCATTGAGTTTGATATAGCCCTGGGTTTCTTCAACAACCCCATAGAGCTCAGAGGCAGCAATATAATGATCCGGGGCAATGCCTACAAAAATAGCCTGGCCGCTGCCTTTCTGGGCAAGAAAAAGTTTTCCCGGGGCCAGGTCCGTGTGCATGCTGATGGCGTGGGAACCGTGGAAATCGTTGACGGCAAGCCTGAAGGCCTCCTCGATGGGTGCCCCTTGCTTCAGATGGTGTTCGATCTGAAGGGGGATCAGTTTGGTGTCGGTATTGATGGATTTGTGTATTTTGTCATACCGGGCTTCATATTCGGTTTTCAGTTCAAGGTAATTGTCAATATCTCCGTTGAGACAGACATGGATAATACCGGTCTTTTGGATCTCTGTGTCCGTGGGGGTATTGTCAACCGGGTGGCAGTTGGCTTCGGTGATATCTCCCACCGATGCCCACCTTGTATGGGCGGAGACCGAGTTGGCTTTTATCGTGTAATTTGCCAGCAGCTGGAGAATGTTATCATTTTTTATCTGGCTTCTGATAAATGCAATATTATCTCCCAGGGCGCCTATCTCTGCTGCAAATTTATAGGCAAAAGAAATGCTGACCAGGTGTGCCTTAGTTTTTTCCTCGATAGTATCATTTATATTGATGCTGTTGTTGGACAAAACCAGGTGATTGGTCCTGGTTTTGAGACTATCGGAAAGTCCTGCCCGGATAAGTCCTTGGCGGAAATTTTCAAATTCGTCCTTTGTAAGGGTAAAGACAATGGAGATCCCGGCGGAATCCCTTCCCCGAACCTCAAGGCGGTCAAGACTGTTTAAAATTGCATTAATCCGTTTGAAAATTGCAAGTCCCGTAAAATTGGCCCGGAGATCAGAGTGTGGGGTAAGCCCCCTGGCCAGATCTTTGATGGCAACTATATTGTCCAAGGTTTCTTTTTTCAGGCACCAGAAAATATCCTTGAGTTTTTCGATGCGCAGTGAAATGATATCCACCTCCGAAGCGGTGAGACAGGATACTGCCTTTTTAAATTTTGTCTCATGATCCTCGATTATTTGCCCGGCGATATCAATGGTACGGGTGAGTTCAAGGATCTTATCTTGGTTGGAAAAAAGTTGGCTGAAGACAGATTCCAATTTTAAGGTCTGGGCTTTTTTAAGCAATTGATCCAGCAAAAGGTTTCCGCCAAGATATTCTTGTTCAATGGAAATTGAATCCTTCGTTGTCCGGCCTGTGCTCATCGGTAAACCAGGGCATAGCGTTAATCCTGAGATCTCTTTGCCGAATAGATCCAGGTCAAAGGCGGCATCGGCCTTCTCTCCTTTAAAGGCCACAAAGGCAGAAATCCCGCAGGAAAAAAGGGTGGGCTGGTATGGGAAAAAAATCAGGCTGTTGGTTTTTGCCTGGTCAAGGGATTTGCCCATTTCAATATGAAGGGACAATCCCCTGCGAATCAGATTTAGAAAGCGCTTTTTAGTCAAGATCATTTTTTCCTCCGCCGATGGAATTTTTTTTAAGTTTGGCCCTGGGTTTAGTTTACCTGGGCTGTTGCCAGGGGTATATCCTTAAAATATGTTTTCAGGATCATTCTGGCATAGCTACTTGCCCGGGTGCCAATATATTTTTTGTGACCCACAACAATGGCAACCACCAGGGCTTTGTCCCCAGTTTTTTCTTTGCCAAATCCGGTGAACCAGTCATATTTGACAGTTCCTTTCCGGTTATACAGGGAACCGGTTTTTCCGCCAATGATTAGCTTTGACAGGGTTTTATCCCTTGTAAATCCCCGGAAGGATTTTCTGGCGGTTCCCTTGGCAACGGTCCTTTGCATTAGCTGGATCATTGTATTCGCTGTTTTGGGTGTTATGGCAGTTTTATAGAACTCTTTTTTGCCTTTGTAAATGATTTCTCCGTTGCTGGTTTCCACCTGGTTTACAATTCGGGGAACAAGGGAGGTGCCGGAATTTAAAATGGTTGCAACCAGCATGGCCCCGAATACGGGTGAAATCATTGTGTCCCTGTTAAATCCGCAGCCCAGTTCGGCCAGGTGATAATTACTTTCTGTTACACTGAATTTGCCGGATTCAAAGGATAGTTCCGAGTCTGGATTTTGGTTAAATCCAAAGGCATGGGCATATTGGTTAAGTCGTTTTTCTCCCAGATAATTTTTTCCGATCTTACCAAAAATAGGGTTTATGGATTCGGCAAATGCCCTGGCAAGGGTAATTTTTATCGTATATTTGTTCTTGGTTTCTTTTAGCTGACGTTTATACAAGGTGTACTTATTCCCATTAAAATACAAAGGGGTCTGTCCGGTGTATCCCAGGGAATCAATTGCTGCAGATGCCGTGATGATTTTGAATATGCTGGCCGCCGGATAATCCGATGCCACACAGGGATTGGCCCCTGGGTCATCCAGGTCAAAGCCTGCCATGCCCACCAGGCTTCCTGTTTGTGCATCCATGGCCACAATGGCTATTCGTTGGGGTTTGCCTCTGTTGAGTGTCTTTAACCGATTCATGGCGGATAGGAGCATTTTTTGCAAGTTTATGTTCAGACTGGTGGTAATGGTATAACGCTTGTCCTGGGTGTCCACAAAAAAAATATCTTTATCTGCATTGAGAAAGGCAGTTTCCCGGATCAACCCTTTTAGTCGGGTTTTGGAAAGGATTGTTTTGGGTGCTTCCTGTTCCTTGGGCTGTTGGGGGAGGGTCAGGGTTTTTTTCTGGGTAAAACTCTCTTTGAAAAATGTTTCCAGGTCCAGAAAATGCCAGGCACCTAAAACCAAAAGAGCGGGTATGATAATCATCAGAAAAAATCTGACATATTTTTGAAGATTTTTTTTTTTTCTTCGCTTTAAAATAAAATCAGACTGATGGATTTGCCAGGAATTTTCTTTTTTATGTGTATACAATTAATTATCCGAACCGGTTTTGCCCGGAAGAGTTTCCTCCGGGTTTCTTTTTATAGGAGAGCCAAATTAACGCTATTTAACCGGGTTACCCGGAGAGAGTTCCTTGTCAAATCCGGACAGGATCATCTTCTTTTTGTGGTTGCCGGCAAGAACCATTCCCTGGGATATTTCTCCCATAATTTGCGCTTCTTTTAAATTGGCCACAACAATTACCTGTTTGCCTTTCAAGTCTTGGGGGGAATAACTTTTCCCGATACCCGCAATCACTTGGCGGGTCTCGGGTCCCAGGTCCACCATAAGTTTTAATAACTTATTGGATCCTTGGATCTGTTCAGCCGAAAGAATCGTTCCGGCCCTTAAATCAATTTTAGCAAAATCTTCAATGGTGATTTCTTCTTTTAATGCTGGTTTAAAGGGCTTTTCCTTTTTAACCGGTTGATTTTTTTCAGGCTCGGTTGTTTTGATCTCAATGCGGGGAAACAACATTTCCGGCTTTTCAAGGCAGGTGCCGGGTTTTGTCTGTCCCCAGGGTAAAATTTGGTCCAGGTTAAAAAATCCTTTATCGGGTATATCCATCCCAAGGGCCAACTGCATTTTTTTGCTGGTTGATGGCATCACAGGATAGATGAGGCAGGAAATTACCCTGAGTCCTTCGATCAGGTTGTATAAAACCGTTCCCAGAGCAGATATGTGTGACCCCTTGGCAAGGGACCAGGGTTCATGGGTATCAATATATTTGTTCATGGCACTGATAAAAGTCCATACAGATGCCAGTCCCTTGTGGAATTGACACAATTCCATGGCGGTTTTGAAATCCTCAATGGCTTTGGCGGCATTGGCCTCAAGACAATAGTTGGGATCAGAAGCTGCATCAGCCCCCATTATTTTTCCGTTAAAATACCTAGTATTCATGGAAAGAACCCTTGAAAACAGGTTTCCAAGGTCGTTGGCAAGGTCAGCATTTATGCGGGATACGATGACATCCTCGGTGAAATTGGCATCCAGACCAAAAACCATTTCCCGCATGAGGAAATACCTAAATTGATCCACACCAAATTCACGGGTCACCTCAACTGGATCGGTTACATTGCCGATGCTCTTGGACATTTTACTGCCCTTTACATTCCAGAAACCATGGACATTGAGGCCGTCATAAATGTCTAATCCAGCTGCCTTGAGCATGATGGGCCAGTAAATGCCATGGGGTTTTATGATATCCTTTGCCACAAAATGACGTGTTGTGGGCCAGAATTTTTTGAACAGCTCCTTGTCTGGATAGCCCAGGGCTGAGATATAGTTTACCAGTGCATCAAACCAGACATAGGTGACATAGTCTTCATCAAAGGGCAGGGTGATTCCCCAGGTAAGCCTGGACTTGGGCCGGGAAATACATAAATCCTCCAGGGGCTCCTTTAAAAAGGAAAGAATTTCATTCTTATATTGGGCCGGTTGTATGAAATTATCGTGGGTATTGATGTGATCAATTAGCCACTCCTGGTATTTGCTCATTTTAAAGAAATAATTGGATTCCTTTATGGTTTCCGGGGCCGTCCCGTGGTCCGGACATTTCCCTTCCACAAGTTCCCTTTCCTGGTAAAACCGCTCACAGCCAAAACAGTACAACCCTTCATAGCTGGAAAAATAAATATCCCCGGCGTCATAAATTTTGCTCAAAATGGCTGTTACCACTCGTATATGATCCACATCCGTTGTGCGGATAAACTGATCATTTTTTATGTGCAGCAGGGGCAAAAGATCCTGAAACAGTTGACTGATTTGGTCGGCATAGGCCTTGGGTGAGGTATTTTGTTTTTCCGCCGCCTGGACAATTTTATCTCCGTGTTCATCTGTTCCGGTCAAAAAATAGGTGTCCTGGCTATCCATCTTTTTGAACCGGGTTGCCACATCTGCCGCAATGGAGGTATAGGCATGGCCCAGGTGGGGTTTTGCATTGACATAATATATGGGAGTTGTGAAAAATTGGCTCTTTTTTTCCATGGGTTGTGATCCTGTTCTCTTTTTTTCGATTGGCTTGTTGTTTATATGAAACTCCCTCTAAAATATTGCAATTATAAGAGTTTCATTTTTTATCGTGGCCAGGTGCAAATACCAGACTCCGGCCATGCCGGTTATTCCAGCTCACTTATTTTTTTTTCAATTTCTGTTCTATCTTCCAGGCGCAAGGTAATACTTTCTTTTAACACATTCTGTCGGACAACTTTTGCCAGGCCCTCTTCAAGGGTAATAATTTTCCCCAGTTTGGGCATTTTTCGTTTCAAATGTTTGTAGGTGCTGTTTTCAAAGTTCAGACAGCACATGAGCCGGCCGCATACCCCGGATATCTTGGTGGGATTCAAGGACAACCCCTGCTCCTTGGCCATTTTTATGGATACGGGTTCAAAGCTGTGCATGAAGGATGAACAGCAAATCTCCCTGCCGCATTTTCCAAGGCCGCCGCAGTGTTTTGATAAATTCCTGATCCCAACCTGGCGCATTTCAATGCGTATACTATATTCTTTGACCAGCAGCTTGATCAATTCCCTGAAATCGATTCGACCGTCTGCTGTATAGAAAAAGGTCAGCTTATGCCGGTCAAAGGTACTCTCAACACTGAACAAATTCATAAGAAGGCCAAGATCACTGATGCATTTGGTACAAAATTCCTGTGCCCTAAGTTCAAGCTGCTTGAGTTCTTCTCTCTTTATAAAATCTTCCTTGGTTGCCACACGGACAATCTGCTTGAGCTTTTTTGCAACACTTTCCAGCTCAACCGGTGGCTTGGCAATGGTTCCAAAGCCTAACCCCTGCTCGGTTTCAACAATGACATGGTCCCCCTGTTTCAGGACAAAGGCATCACTTTTAAAATCATATATTTTCCCTGCTGTTTTAAACTTTACACCCGCTACTTTGATCATAGCCTATGTTCCCTATAGTATTGACAATTTCAGGAAAAAGCGATCCAGGGTCAACCGGATTGAACTGTTTGAGGCCAGTCTTTTTTCGGTTTCATGAAGATCTTTTATCCATTCAAGAAATGTGCAGTATGTATGTATCTGACTAATATCTTTAAATACGTCGGAAAAATCAAGGTTAACTATTTTTTCAGGACTGTATTTAAAAACGCAAAGATCCCTGAGGACCATTTTTATGATCGCCATTGCCCCTGAAATATTATCGGGATCCATGCTCAATTTTTGTGAAAGCATAAATCCTTTTCGAATATTTGCCTCGTTTTTAAGAGAAAGAAGACCCATAATTTCTTGGATAATCCAGATGCGCTGTTTTTGAAAATCAACCCTCATCTTTTCATTTTCCTCCAGATTCAGATTTAAAAGCGTCAGGGCTTTTTTCAGGTCAGAACCAGCTGTATGGGATGCAATATACGCTTTTTCCGGGTCAATTTTATATTGGCTGATAAGCGTTTGTTTAATTTCATGGCTGGAAGGGGGGAAAAAGCGGATCTGCCGGCACCTGGAAATAATCGTTGGCAAAAGGGGGGATAGCTGGGTGGCGGTCAGGATAAAAAATGTGTTTTCCGGTGGTTCTTCCAAAACTTTAAGCAGGGCGTTTTGGGCCTGGACATTCATTTTGTCGGCATCCTTGATCAGGACCATTCGTTTGTGCGCTTCATTTGGTTTGGCAGATAATTTGCCGCCGATTTCCCGGATCTGGGAAATGGAGATCATCTTTTTTTTCTCTGCCAGAGAAACCTGGATGATATCAGGGTGCATGCCGGAATTTATTTTTTTGCAGGACACACAAGTGTTGCAGGGCCTATTGCTGTCAGCCCTGCAATTGCAACTCTTTGCAAATTCAAATGCCCTTTTGGTTTTTCCGGTACTCGGTTCCCCGGAAAACAGAAGGGCATTGGGAATCCGGTCTGTCTGAATGATATGATTTAATTCAGATATGGTCTGTTCAGACCTTGTATGGGATATGGCGGTTTTTTGATCAACATCCGA
The DNA here is from genome assembly GCA_016744295.1 of Desulfobacteraceae bacterium. Taxonomy (GTDB): domain Bacteria; phylum Desulfobacterota; class Desulfobacteria; order Desulfobacterales; family Desulfobacteraceae; genus NBML01. The sequence continues at coordinate 83,700 of JADGEQ010000027.1, forward strand.
CATCCTTTGATCAATGCACATCGGTTAGTAATCTACCCGCTCCTTCAATTCTTTTCCACATTTGAAAAAAGGCAGCCGTTTGGGGGGGATTTTTACCTTTTGACCGGTCTTAGGGTTTCTTCCGGTATAGCTTTTGTATTCCTTGATGTGAAAACTGCACAATCCCCTTATTTCTACCCGCTCCCCCTTGATAAAGGATTCAGCCAGGGAATCGAAAAAAATTTTAATTACTTCTGCGGCCTCAGCCTTGGTCAGGTTTGCCCTTTCCTTTAACGTGGAAATCAATTCAAGTTTATTCATAGATCCTCAATATTCAATTAAAAACGCTTTTTATTTTGTTTGACTTTTAATTAAAATTTAATAAAAAGTCAAGGAGTTATGACAAAAAGTCCAAGACTTTTTCAACATTTCCTCCGCTCATTTCCACCCCGGCATATTGACCGAGAAGGTCAATTTTAATGATGACGCGGCCCTTTCCCTTGTGCCGGGAAAACTCTCCTCGTAAGCCTGCCATGGGACCCTCTAAAATCATAACCGGATCCCCTTTTTGGAGTAATATTGAGTCTCCGGTAATCAGATCCACATTGGCATTGGCCATGAGCTGCAGGGCATTGATTTGTGAATCGGGAACAGGAACCGGTCCCCGGGTATTTCCCAATAGCCTGACAGCACCCGTTGTCTTGAGAATCTTGAGCTGGTCAGCGGGTTCAAGGGTGGACCGGACAAACAAATAGCCACGAAATAACGGGACTTCAATCATTAATTTCCGGTCTTTTCGCTGGCTTTTTTTTCTAGTCCTGGGTAAAAAAGCATCTATCTCTTTCCCGGTAATAGATGTATAGACACTTTGTTCGAAATTACTTCGGGTCAGAAGCGCAAACCAGTTTATCTCTTTGATCATTTGCTGCCAAACCCTCCTATTCCGTTGAGGGTAATCAAAAAGGAGATGCTTTTGTCGGCTGAACTATCCCTAAATTCCAGGGCCAATCCCCAACAGGCTTTTGTGAGGATGATGCCGGCCCGGCTTTCAATGTTTTTGTTGGTTTCCAGATCGGCCTCATATGAATAATAGGCCGCAAGCTCATTGGTGAGCTTTAGGTTGAGTCTTGTGTACCAGGTTTCCAATGGAGTTGCCGTTAAAATTTGACTCGGATAATAGAGGTTAATAAATTCTCTGTTATTCTTGTAGTAAGTGGAGACGGAATCTCCCCGTTTGTCGCTGATGGTTGCCCCGGCCTTGATATTACTGAAACGCCCCTTGTATGGCGACCAGGCAAGGTCCGCCTCCATGGTAAAATACTCAAAGGGATTGATTTCGCTTTCAAGCTTTATATCCGACCAGGGCTTTGGGCTTGAAGAGGCACTTATACCTTCATCGTCCCTTTTTTGCTTGATATCATAGCTTTGAAATACTTTCATCCAGATAAACTCTTTGTATTGATTGGACTTGATGCCCTCGGGGGTTAGCGTATGATTTCTGGCAATGAAACTATTGGTCAGGGACCAGGTAACCAGATTTTTTTCTACAATTTTGTCAACCGCATCAAAGTATGGAAGATCATCCTGGATCACATTGGGCTGAAAGGCATATTCAATCTTGGGTACAATGGAATGCTTAACCTTGTCTGCAAAATCGTTGTTCAGGGTAAATATTTTGTTTATTGTTGTGGACAGCTGGGCCCCCACATCATAGGTGGCCCTTGTTCTGAAGCCGTCGTCGCTACCGTTGATATCTGTAAAATTATCCGTATGCCAGGCCGTGCCCCGGGTGCCGACATAGGGCTCAAAGAAAAACGATTTGCCAAGCTGCATGGGGAGGTAGGCCTTGGGATAGATATCTATCCTTTGCCCATTCACAAGGGTGGATGTTGTATCCTGGCGGTAAAAGGATCTGAATTCCGAGTCCAGGGCGTAAAAAAGACCCGAAGTGCCGATTGCCTGTCTTGAGGCGTCAAATTCAATGCTGGGAAGGGTTTGCAGGGTGGTGTCTGTTGTGTTTATTGCATCTTTTTGCCGGGCCTTAACATTGTCATACCAGAGCGCCTGGGCGTTAAAACTATAGGTGGACCAGGATTTGCTGACGGTCAGGCTGTTTTTCCGGGTGGTGTCATCATATTCATCCAGACTTCTGCCAAAGGCTTTTTCAAAATACTGGTTGGTTTCATCAAATCCTGTGAACCCATCCTTGAATTCCTGGAGGTAATCTGCATCGCTGACAACATCAATATCCAGTTTGGATGTAAATCCATTGGTAAGATCCTGGTCATGTTTCATTCGAAACCAGTAACGGTCCGTGTTGGTCCGTTGGGGGGTAGTGTTAAAACTGTACAATTCGGTATCGTCTGTCCCATCGCCTATCTTTGAATCATCCAGAAAGTCCATCAACATGGCCCCCTTGGAGCTGTTGTCCAGAACATATCTGAATTCACCGGCCAACTTGGTGCCGCGGTCTGTCATGTGATCAACATATAGGGTGGCATCTGTATTTCTTGAAATGGCTATGAACAGGGGTTGCTCGTATTCCCAGCCTTTTCTGTCCGAGGAGGTTATCATGGGAGCCAGCAGGCCGGTCTGGCGTTTGACTTTTACAGGGAAAGAAAGAAAGGGGGAGTACAGGACGGGCGCTTTTTTGGCCCACAATACTGTGTTGTTGGCATATCCATATCCTTCAATGGTAACCCTTATGTTTTTGCCTGTGATTTTCCAATCCGGACTTTCCCCCTCACAGGAGGTGATGGATCCTTTATCCGCACTATAGGTGAATTCTCCTGTCTTTTTGATATTTTCACCGCTGATATAAAAATTGTTTTCCTGGACAAAGATGGTCCCTTTATTAATGGTTCCTTTTTCCGTCAAAAGATTGATCTGCATGGCGTTGCAGGTGACGGAATCCTGGCCGGAAATGAGCAGAACATTTCCCTGGGCAAAGGCATCCTTGGTTTTGTTTGAAAACTCCACATAATCTGCTTCCAGCCGAGTTGTACCGCCGGTGATTACCACATCGTCTTCGGCAATATACAAATTGCGTTCATTGTCATAGGTTACCACCAGGGCGGAAATATGCCAGGAAACCTCCTTGGGATTTTCTTTAAGGGCTTCAGCCGTTACAATATCGGCTGCAACCAAACAACAAAAAAACGCAACAGCCGCTATTAGCGACAGTTTTCTCTGGTAAAATAAACAAAGCATGGCTGTCCAGTAATAAATTGCACATCATTTAAAATTACTGTATAAAGCCATCTTATAGTGCAAAAGTCAAGTCAGAATAAGCTTACAAAGATCTGTAATATAGATTTAAATGATCCGGTTTAAATGGTCTGAGAATTGATCAGAATTGTCAGGGTTGAAAGGATATTTATGACAGCGTCCATAATAGAGTCTATCGGCAATACCCCCATTGTCGAAATAATGCGTATAAATCCTGTGTCCGGGGTGAAAATATTCGCTAAATTGGAGTATATGAATCCCGGCGGATCTATCAAGGACAGGGCAGCTTTGTATATGATCACGGCTGCCGAGGCCTCAGGGCAGCTTTCCTTGGATAAAACCGTGATTGAAGCCACCAGCGGTAATACCGGTATCGGTCTGGCAATGATCTGTGCGGTAAAGGGCTATAAACTGGCCCTGACAATGGCGGAAAATGCCAGTGAGGAGAGAAAACAAATATTACAGGCCCGGGGAGCCCAGATTATTTTGACCCCTAAGCATCTCGGATCAGATGGAGCCATCGAAGAGGCCTACCGCCTGGCAAGGGAAAATCCCGACCAATATTTTCTTGCGGATCAATACAGCAATGAGGCAAATTGGAAAGCCCATTATCATACCACCGGCCCGGAAATTATGGGTCAGACCAATGGAAGGGTATCCAGTGTTGTGGCAAGTGTCGGTACCTCGGGAACCCTCATGGGGTTGTCCCGGTATTTTAGGGAGACTGATCCAGGGGTTAAGATTGTTTGTGCCGAACCCTATCTGGGGCACGGGATCCAGGGGCTGAAAAATATGAAGGAATCCTATATCCCGGAAATATTTGATAAAAAACGATTGGATGCGACCATCCGTGTGGATGACGAAAGGGCATTTGAAACAGCAAGGCAATTGGCCCGTCAGGAGGGGTTGTTTGTGGGTATGAGCAGTGGGGCGGCCATGGCAGCCGCCATTGAAGAGGCCGAAAATATCCAAAAAGGAATTGTGGTGGTTATCTTTCCGGACAGCGGAGAACGCTACCTTTCCACCTCTCTGTTTTCGGTAAAAAAAAAGATTAACCTTAATGTGTACAATACTCTTACCAAGCAAAAAGAGCAGTTTGTACCTATTGAAAAAGATAAAATAGGGGTATACACCTGCGGGCCCACGGTGGATAAGCGCCTCCATGTGGGGTTGCTTCGGCGCTTTGTCTTCACCGATCTTTTGGTACGATATCTTGAGTTCCACCAATTTAGTGTCAATCATGTGATTAACATAACCGATTATGATGATAAAACCATCCAGGGATCAGAAAAAGCAGGTCAGTCCATTGAGACCTTTGTCCGTCCCCATATTGACGCTTTTAAAGCGGACTTAACGGCCCTGAATGTACGGCCAGCCCAGGCCTACCCAAGGGTTTCCGATCATTTTGCCGAGATGATCGATTTGTCCAAAACATTGCTGGATCGTAGCCATGCCTATGAAAAATTGCACTCGGTCTATTTTGATATTGCAAGCCAGCCCGAGTATGGCCAATTTTCAAAGGTGGATCTGGATATGATACGCCTTGGGGCAACCGTTGATCTGGATGAGTATGAAAAACGCAACCCCAGGGATTTCACTCTCTTAAAGCGGGTTCGCCTTTCAGAATTGAAGCGGGGGGTGGGAATAAAGACCGAATGGGGAAATGTACGGCCATCCCTTCATTTGCAGTGTTCGGCCATTGCCATGAGATACCTGGGCAAGCAGTTTGACATTCACACAGGAAGCCGGGAGCTTTTATTTCCCCACCATGAAAATGAAATTGCCATTGCCAGGGCAGGCACAGGGTCAACCCTGGCCAATGTATGGATGCATTGTGATCCGGTCCAATATGACGGTTCTCTTTCAAAATCTGGTATTGAACAGATAACACTTGATACCCTTATCCAGCAGGGGTGGGATTTGAAAACTATCCGATTCTGGCTGATCTCGGGTCACTATAGAAAGCAATTGACCCTGTCAATCAAAGGACTGAGGGATGCAAAATATACCCTGGCCAAAATTAACAGATGCATTGAAACCCTGGGTGCCATTACCCTGGAGGATAAATTCTACACTGAAACTCAAGCAGATGATAACGGTGAAAACAACGATCAATTGATCTATGATATTCGTCAGGGAGTCCTTTCGGCAATGGGGGATGATTTAAAGGTTTCCGATGTTATTTCCTGCCTTCTTTCCGGGGTGAAAAAAATTAATCGTTTGATAAATATGAATCAGATCGATACCGGCACTGCTAAACGGCTGCTGAAATGTTTTGGGGAAGTGGATGCCTTGTTAAAAATATTTGATTTTAACCAAAAAATGGAATATTCAAATGCTGCCCAGGCTCTAATTAAGGAACGCAATAGTGCCAGGCTTAATAATGACTGGGCTTTGGCAGACAAAATCCGTGATCGGCTTGTGGTCATGGGCGTTTTTGTTCATGATAAAAAGGCTTGATCCCCTTAAAGAAAGAAACGGATAGATACTATGACAAAAAATGAGAATGAGAATTTGGCAACCCCTTTATTTTTTCCATTTTCCCATATCAGTAAAGATCAATTGAAAGGTGTAACCGCTTTTTTTTCGAGCTTTGGTTTTTTACCCCTGGTCCCGGATTTTGCTTCTGATCGGGTGCTGGCTTCCTTGGCAGAACAAGCGGTTTTGCAACCCATATTCTTCCCTTCGGCCCAGGAGCTTGATCTGGTTGAAAAACAGGTGCATTCCTATCTGGACTGGGCTAAGCTTCACCGGGGCAATGAAAAAAATCTTAAATCATTGTTCAAGGAACAACCCTATTTTAAGGAGGATACCGACCTTTCCAGTATCCAATCCCAGATCAGGAGCGGAATCTCAAAAAAAACGGCACCATCTGATCAGAAACAGGCGGGGCAGGATCCCTTATTGCTGTTAAAATTTGCCCAATTACTGGATGCTCAGAATGAAGGGATTGATGATGAATTGGCGGCTCTGGAAGAGAGCAAAGCCTCTCTTTTTGCCGAATTAATCGGTGAGCCTGCCATTGGATCCTTCGGTTCAGATCCTGCTGATCCCGGCAGGATAATGACCCGGGAAAGGGTTGTGTCCTGGTTTAGATACGCACAGGCAAATGATGCATTTAAACTGCCCGGGGCCACCCCTCTTTTGGTCACCACAAGTCCGGCTGTATTGGATTACATGGTGTCCAACTCCCAGGGTGTGATAAATGCCCTTGACATTGATTCCATAAAAGTGCATGAAAATGAATGTGAAAATAAAAGCAAATGGCAGCAGGACTTTTATCACTGTTTAGAAGAAACAATTGTAAGTGAAAATTTTTCCGGAGGGATACTGCCTGGGGCAGATGACACCTGTTCTCTGTCAGGCCAGATTCAATTGTATCTTTTCCCGGGAGGCGGAACAGAGGCGTTTTTTAATATACCGGATCAGTCGCTTGCCGTCTGTCTGGTACAACTAAAATCATAAAGAACTTGATTTTACCAAACGACATGTTATAAAAGCGTTTTTTAAATTAGTTATGTTTAGTTAAATTTAGATTTAGAAAGTGATTTTATAATACAATTATTTATTTAAGGAGATTATTAAGATGGCGTTTAATCCAATTGTTGACCAGGCAAAATGTGTTGGCTGTGAAGAATGTGTAGACGTTTGCCCCGTAGAAGTATTTGAGATGGAAGACGAAAAATCAGTTGCTGTCAATGCAGAAGAATGCATGGGCTGCGAAAGCTGTGTAGAAGTTTGTGAAGAAGATGCGATTGTAGTTGAAGAAGACTGATTCACGTCTCTTTTGCTAATTATGAATGCCGGATCTGTGAAAACAGGTCCGGCATTTTTTTTGACCACTAAATTTTTTTTTATTTTCCTAATCCGGATGAATTTGTCAAATAAACCCCTGCAATGACAAGAACCGCACCTGCCAAAATTTCCTTTGTCACAGGTTCGTCCAAAATAAAATAGGAAAGAATAATGGCGCTGACCGGCACAAAATTAATAAATACCCCTGCCTTCATGGGACCAATCTTTTGTATCCCCTCATAATACCAGAAAAACCCCAAAACCGTTCCAAAAAATCCCAGGTAAAACAGATTGGCCCACTCTGTGAATCCATAGGAGGGAATATTGGAAAAAAGGCCCTGGGCCAAGGCCGGAAAAAAAAGCATCAGGGTTCCGGCAATGGATGAATAGCAAACCGCAGCCAGCGGGGACAAACTTTTCATCAGGGGTTTTCCCATGAGTGAATAGGAAACCCAGGATATCACACAACCGAAAATAGCCAGTTCCCCTTTCCCAATACCGCTCTTGAATATGGTTGAGATTTGACCCGAGGAAATGACCAGCAAAGCGCCGGCTACGGACAAACCAAGGCCGGCTATCTTTAATGACGATAATTTGTCTTTGAATAATAAAACAGAAAACAGGCTGATAAAAATGGGATTGGTGGCTATGATCAAAGATGCCCGATTGGCATTGATCAGGGACAATCCGCTAAAAAACAAAATATTATAGGCAAAGATTCCGGTCAGCCCAAGAAAAAAAATGTTGATGGCCTGGCCCTTGTTGATCCCGGGGAGTTTTTTTTCTGTTTTCCTGGTAAAAAAAATCAAAAATGCAGAGGCAATGGCAAATCGCAGGAAGGCTGCTGAATATGGGTCTACATTACCGGCAAGTCCTTTTCCGGCAATAAAGGTCCCTCCCCATAAAAAAGCGGTTAACAACAGTTTGAAATAGGTCATTTGAGATTCCTTGATTCGTGGTTTTCAATAAAAGAGAGTATTTGCACAGACACCTTGGGAAAAGTCAAGTGGGATCGGATATTTGCTGGGAGTGAAGGATAAATCAACGCTTGGTCACGGTAATTGACAATAACTGCAAAAACATGCTATTTGAGCCAAACGTTTTATTTTTTTAAAAGGAGTTTTTTTTGTTTAAGAGATTATTAGATATTGTGTCAATCGTTGCCGACAAAAGGTACTACTAATTCGGTGGCCGTTTGATTTTAATTTAGTTCAGATCAAAATTAATAGTTAGATAAAAACAAACTAAATTTTTTCTAACCCTTTCCGGATAGAATCTATCTAAGATTCCGCAGTTATTGTTGTGCCCTTCGTCTGCAACCCCCCCCCCTACATTAAGATAATATTTTAAGAAGCTATCTAATCATATATTCTTTGGTATTTAATGCATAAAAATACCCAAGTAATTTATAAAAAAAGTAGGTGACGATCAATGATGATTAATAAAAAACAGGCGAATAATACAGACACGAACGATATTCTCCAACCTCTTTTAAAAATGGGATGGGATTCCCATTTCCAGACGCATCTGGACAATATATGCAAGGATAACGTTTTTCCAGCCAGAGTAGTCGGCGTGCGAAAAAATAGTTTTCTGATTAGCCAGGGAAACTCAGAATGCCTCGCTACTGCAGCAGGAAAACTAAATCACCAAAAAGAGAAGTTTCCAGTCACAGGAGATTGGGTCCTGGTAAACGACAAGGTTATATCTGCAGTATTGCCAAGGAAAAACACCTTGTCCAGAGGAGCGGCTGGTACTCATGGTAAGCAAGGCTCAAAGCCGAGTAAAGAGCAGATAATCGCTGCAAACCTTGATACAGTATTTATCGTTTGCGGTCTTGATCAAGATTTCAATATGCGGCGGTTAGAGCGGTATCTGACGCTGGTATATAATTGTGGATTGACCCCTTCCATTATCCTAACCAAAGCCGACCTTCATCAAAATCCTGAGCATTATGTTTATGACGTAGAAACTGTGGCCTTTGAAGTCCCGGTGCATTGTATCTCGGCAAAGGATTCAATCGGCTTGGCTTCATTGGAGCCTTATTTTTCACAAGGCCGAACAATTGCCATGATCGGATCATCGGGATCTGGGAAATCAACACTTGTGAATCGCCTTTCCGGGAAAACCATGCAGACCACGAATTTAATAAGTGAAAGCGTGGGAAAAGGGAAACATACCACTACCAGTCGCAGCCTTATCATGATGCCCCAAGGCGGTCTGGTGATTGACAATCCCGGTATTCGGGAAATAGGATTTTGGGATGACACAGGTGGTTTGAGTGTCGCATTCCCAGAGATAGAAAAACTGGCCAGTACATGTCGTTTTCACGATTGCAGTCATACCCGTGAGCCTGGCTGCCAGGTACTTCACGGCGTAACGACAGGGGCAATCAGAAAAGACAGGCTGGATAGCTTCCAAAAAATGAAGCGTGAATTGGCATATTTGTCTGACCGGCAAACAAAAAGTGCAGATCGAGTGGAAAAGGAACGCTGGAAAGCGGTTTCTTTGAAAATTAAAGCCATAAATAACAGGAGAACCAACCATGCATAAAAATAGTAATCGGCCAGAAAAACCAATTAAAATAAGAAAATCAATTGAATCAGACAAGCGTGAAATAGAAAATATTCATACAAAGGCATTTGGAGAAAAAAAAGGGCCGGAAATCGCTGAGCTCGTTAAGGGACTATTTAATGATAAAACAGCAATGCCATTATTTTCACTTGTGGCTATTGAGGGTGAAAA
>JADGEQ010000068.1 GCA_016744295.1 Desulfobacteraceae bacterium
GCTAAAAATGCTTTCCAGATTGTTAAAAGAGCAGATCAAAGGCAAAGATACTGCCGCCCGATTTGGAGGTGAAGAATTTATCCTTGTCCTGCCCGATACTGCTCTGAAAGGGGCATTTATTCTGGCCGAACAGATAAGAATAAATCTTAAATCCATGAGATGGACTGCCAGGGATTCAGGCAAATCCATCGGTTCTATTACAGTTTCCCTTGGGGTAGCCCAATACAAACCGGGTGAAACGGTGGAATCCATGATCCAACGCGCCGACAAAGCCCTGTATTTTGCAAAGGAAAACGGAAGAAACAAAACCGCGACTGAACTGGATATTGCAGTAGCCTGATCCTCCTGGGAGCTAAAAATTGTTCGGGAAAATCTAAAAACATAAAGGATTCACATGGAAACGAAAAAATACACCCTTACCATGCTGGTTGAAAATGAACCGGGGGTGACCGCCAGAATTGCCGGCCTGTTTGCAGGAAGAGGGTATAATATTGAAACCATCTGTGGCGCTCCCACTGCAAACCCTAAAATGTCCAGGATCACCATCACCACCCATGCCAATCCCCTGTTGCTTGAACAATGCATGAAACAGATCAAGCGTCTTGTTAATGTCATTAAACTTCGGGACATGACCGGAGAAAATGCTGTCAAACGGGAAATGGCACTGATCTGCGTCAAGGCCAAACCGGAAAACCAGTCAAACATAAAAAAAATCATTGCAGAATTTAATGGAACCATGATGGATGAAGGAAAGCAGCAGTATATTTTTGAAATAACCGGAGATGAAAACACCATTGATATTCTTCTGGAAAAAATTGAGCCTTTTGGTATCAAAAAGCTGACCCGGTCCGGAGTTCTGGCCCTGTACAAAGAATCTTAACCCTAATTAGTACCTGGAAAAAAACACAGGGTTTATCATCAGGTATCGCTGATAATTGGAAAAAACAAACCCGTGTCTCCCTCCCAGGCCACCCTGGAATCGTGCCACCCCATTGGAAGAGGAATCTTTCCCTAAAATTCTATCCATTTCTTCCCTCAGGGTTTTGATCTGTTCCAAAAGCGCTTCCAATGGATTTTTATCCTGCCCCCCCAGGGAACCCATTGTCGCTCCAGGGGATGGAATAGTGGAGAGGTGATCAAAAGCGGAGGAAACAGGCGATCGACTGCCCACTGTTATATTTAATTCAGAATGGCTAGTTTCAGTTTCAATAGGCCTTGTGGCCAGGTCAATCTGCTGGACAGATCCAACATTGCCATTTTCAAATAAAAACAGGCCGGAACTTTTCAAGCGCCCTTTTAGAGAGTTGTCCGAAGCAGTCATATCAAATTGGGTGGCCGCATTTTCCAGAAAAATGGCACCAATACCTGCATCCTTCAATGAAATCAGTCGATCTTTTCCATCTTCATCCTTGGTCCATACCGACAGCTTTGAAAAAATGGCATCATTTTCATCAATCCAGTTATTTTCATCATCATCCCAGACAGCCAATTCTTCAAATCCATTGCCCGTGCCAGGCCCAAAGAGCTCGGACCCATTATTTATTGTTTGATCCTGATTTTTATCAAAGGCCAGAAACCCGCTTCCGGGTGAAACAAAACTCATCTGTTCCATCCTGCCGTCATTGTTCAAATCAAATTCAAAACTGGTATCTGACAATGCGGGCAGGCGGCCATCCAGACTTATCACCAGGGGGTCTGTAAGAACAACCTGCTCCTGCCAGGTATGAAGAAGGGATTCCTGTTCAATTTTGGATAAAAATGCTCTGTCCATGGATAGATCAAGGGAGAACTCAATACTCCTGCCGTCTTCTGTAACAATCTTTCCAGTCGAGGCATAATTCACCTGTTCCTCTTCAAAACGAATATCGGTTCGCTTCAAAGATATCATTTTTTCACCGGACAGACCCGAAGAAAAGATAGGAGTTGGCTGGGGGGAAGAGGTGGGCGGGGTAAGGGATTTGGAAATATTTATTTTTCCCCCCTGCTGAAGCTGCCGGACCACCACCTCCTTGTCAATCACACCGCCCACCAGCTTTTCCACCAATTCATTCTGCTCAAAAACCTTGGTTTCACCGTCATTTTTTGACCGGACCACAGATCGGGATGAAATATCACCAGAATAATTGGACTGGTACTCAACCTCTTGGGACCGGGAAAGACTCACCCGGTCCACCACCATGACCGGCAACTCATTTGTCCAGCCCCCTATACGCCGATTACCAGATAAACTGGATGCCGGTGCGGTAAGAGATGTATGGGATTCTTCTTCCCGGGAAAGATTCATTTGCCGGGAAGAATGTTGGGATGTTGTCTGAATGTTGGTATTTAAAATTTTCATTACCGATTCCCTCCATGGATATCATTCATATACATATGGGAATCGACATTTTTTAAAAAAACTTAACCCGGGACAAACATAAAAATAGCGATGTGCGTGGAACCCTCAGATAATGGTTGAAACCTTTGGATAATTAGTGATATCTATTAGTATTTTTCCAATGGATGATAATTGACAGATAAATGATCTACCAGAAAACTGAACATATTGCTGCTGGCTGTCTAAAAGCGGACAAAAACATTTCAAGTATATACCAGGCTTATCTCGGTACTTGCCTGGGGGTTGTCCTTTATGACAGAACCCTTAATATTGGTGGAATGATTCATGTACTTCTGCCCGAACCCCTGGGATCCATGGGGGCTGATTTTCCGGAAAAATACGCATTTACCGGCATTCCAATGCTGATTGACCAGCTCATAAGCCTGGGGAGTTCCTGCAAAAACCTTAAGGCTGTCATTGCCGGAGGAGCCCTTGTGGGACCGGTTTCCCAGCAGGATATCGGATTAGACATCGGTGGAAGATCCGCCGACATTGCCAGGATCATTCTGCAAAACAAGAACATCGATATTATCAAATCTGAAACCGGTGGTTTTTTCACCTGTACCCTTGAGTTAAACATGGCAACAGGTGAAACAAATATTAATCCTGCCTGGGAGGATGTCTGCAAATCCCAGAATGAAATCATTCCCCCAACCCTGGATGATATTCATAAAACCATTAAAAACATCAAGCCCATTCCTCAAACAGCTTTGAAAATTTTCAGAATGTTCCAGGACGAAAAATCTGGCATAACAGATATAACCCGAACACTTGCCCAGGATCAGGTGTTGAGCGGTCAGACTCTGAAATTATGCAATTCAGCCATGTTTTCCGGCTCCGTCAAGATTGAAACCCTGAAAGATGCGGTTTTATTGCTGGGAGAAGATACGCTGATCAAATCCGTTATCACGGCTGCCGTGAACACTTACTATGATCAGACCGGCACATCCGGATATTCCCTGTGCCGTGGCGGCTTGTTTTTCCACGCCGTGGGGGTGGCGATAATGGCAGAGAATCTGGCAAAAAGAACTGGCAAAGCACTCGGCAAAAAGGCTTATACCGCAGGACTTCTCCATGATATCGGCAAGGTAATCCTGGACCAATACATCTCGGACAGAGCCCCGCTGTTGTTTAGGAATCTGAGCATCGAGAGTCAAAGCTTTCTCAACTCGGAAAAGAAACTGCTGGGCGTCACCCATTGTGATGTGGGTGCTTTTCTGGCAAAAAAATGGAATTTTTCCAAGGGTCTGTCCCAGGTCATCCAGCACCACCACCAGCCGGAAAAGGCAAAAGAGAACAAAAATCTTGTCTATATTGTCTACCTTGCAGACCTATTGATCGAAAAATTTCACACCGGCAATGACCTTGAAAAAATGCAGACCCAAAGCATCGGACATGTTCTTGACCATCTCGGACTCACCCCGGCGGATATCCCGGAGATCATTGATGCCTTTCCCATAAATATCATGAATACAAACGAATAATGACCGGCAGGCCCAAAAAAATGACCCAAACAGACAAACATCAGCAATTAAGAGACCTTCCCGGGGTGGACCATATCCTGGAAAGCATTAAAAATGATGAAAGATTTTTTGAAATCCCCCGGAAGGTAATCCTTGAATCCATCCGCTCTATCTTGGAAGGTATCCGTCAGGATATCCTTGGGGATAATACAGCCGATACTCATAAGAATATTATGAAAAAAGGTATCATTGAGAAAACCATTATTGAAAAAACCCTTGGTGCTGCCCGGGAAAAAATCAAAAACAGACTACTGCCTTTAATCAATGCCACCGGTGTGGTGCTCCACACAAACATGGGCCGAGCTCTGTTGTGTGAGAATGCCCTGGAAAACATCCAAACCATTTCCCAGTCCTATTCCAACCTGGAACTCAACCTTACCACAGGGAAGCGGGGAATCCGATATACCGCGGTGGAAGAACTGATTTGTGAGCTGACCGGGGCCGAAAGCGCCATTGCCGTCAACAACAATGCCGGGGCAGTTTTACTGGCCTTGAATACCCTGGCCAAGGATACCCAGGTTGTGGTTTCCCGGGGGGAGTTGGTTGAAATCGGCGGATCATTCAGGGTACCGGATATTATGTCCAAAAGCGGATGTCACCTAAAGGAAGTGGGCACAACCAACAGGACCCATCTGCGGGATTATGAACAGGCAATTACGGACAATACCGGTCTTTTCCTCAAGGTTCATACCAGTAATTATAAAATCGAAGGATTTACCGCCAGTGTAGACCTTTCCGAGCTTTCTGAACTTGGGAAAAGAAAAAACATCCAGGTTATGGAAGATCTTGGCAGTGGCACGCTAATCGATTTTTCCACCTATGGACTTCCGGCCGAGCCTCTGGTTTCTGATTCAGTTGCATCCGGGGCAGATGTGGTCACCTTCAGTGGCGATAAACTTCTGGGGGGCCCCCAATCCGGGATTATTGTGGGGAAAAAAGAAACCATAGACAAAATCAAGGCCAACCCGCTGACCCGGGCCCTGCGCATTGATAAACTTACCCTGGGAGCCCTGGAAGCCACCTTAAAACTTTACCGGGATGAAAAGCGGGCAGTCAGAGAAATACCCACCTTGAGAATGCTGACCATGTCCTATGAACAAACCTGCAAAAAAGCGGCAGCATTGCAAAAACGCATCAAAGAAGCCCTGAATAGACAAACAAGTGAGATGCAAACAACAGACACCAACGTTAGGGTCGAACTGGCCGAACTGGAATCCAGACCCGGCGGCGGGTCATTTCCCGAACTGAGACTGCCCACCCAATGTGTCACCATACATCCAGAAAATATGTCGGTTGCACAACTTGAAAGACGCCTTCGCCTGTCATCCCCCCCCATCATCGGCAGAATCGAAGGGAATCGCTACATATTAGACCCCAGAACCATTCAAACAGAACAGGACGAGATTATTTCAATAACCCTTGAAAAAGTATTGTTAAAAACATGATTCACAAATTTGCTTCAAAGGAAATCCATTTTTTAAAAGCCGGATCAGATGGTCATCCCGTAAAACAGCCAACCACTTTTTTTTCAGACCTGCTCCATGACCAGACTGTGCAGATTGAAAGGATGAATACCCGCATCGCAGCCGTGGATATCCCGGGAAATGATTTTATCTGTGCCGTGGTTCAGGTATCGAAAACCGCCTCTGACAAAACAAAGGAAAAGGCAAAGGATATTTTTGAAGCCTGTTTCCACTCGGTTCTGGACAAGAGGGGGCTCTGGGAAAGCCTGGATGATACCGCCTTTGCCCTTGTATTCTGGGATTATGTCAAAGAAGCGAATGCCACCCGTCTGATCTCCCTGCTAAAAGAAAAAATATCCACGGCCCTGAAAGCCGATATTTTGATGGGAATTGCCACCTTTCCCTTCCATGGTTTTGAAAAAAATGAGATCTTGGGCAATGCCCTGAAAGCCATTGACCATGCTGCATTTTTCGGTGCCAATCATCATATTTATTTTAATGCCGTATCCCTGAACATCAGCGGTGACAGGCTGTACCAGCTCAGCCACTATGACAAGGCCATCCAGGAATATAAAAAAGGCCTTGAGAGCGAGCCCGGCAATATCAATCTCATCAACAGCCTTGGGGTTTGTTACGGGGTGATCGGCAAAATTGAACAGGCCCAGAAGGAATTTGAAAAAGCCATTGCCATAAATCCTGCAGAGGTGATGGTCATCTATAATATCGGCCTGATCCATCGGATCAATGAAGAAGAAGACAGGGCCATTCTCTATCTCAAAAAAGCCCATGGCATTGATCAAAATGTATTTGAAATTGAACTTTTGTTGGGACACCTGTTGTTTAAGCAGGAAAAATGGAACCAGGCCCTACCCTTTCTTGAAGCCGCAGCCAAATTGAATCCGGAAGCCGGAACTGCCTTCAGAATGAAAGGAGAGATTTTCCTGGATAAACTGGACAAAAAAAATCCGGGAAAAGCAGGAGCTGAGTTTAACAAGGCGATAAAACTGAACCCTTCCGACGCGGCGTCTCTGTCCGGTTATGCTCTTTCCATGGCTCTCCAGGGAAAAAACCTGAAAATTGCCCTCTCCTTTGCCCAAAAAAGCGTGGCTCTGGAACCCAGTCCTTTGTTTCGAAACCGCTTAAAACAGATCCAGGGGATCTGGGACCAAGCAGCACCCCAGACCCAGACCATTAAATCAGCATAAACAAACGAGCAAAATCATAGGGGAAGACAATCCCATGAAAGATATCATTCAACACGCTGTTGAAGAGAGCATAGCGGCAAAACAAAACTTTTTTAAGGCAAATATCAAGCCCATTGAATCATGTGCCAAAACCCTTGTGGCGGCCCTGAAAAACAATAAAAAAATTTTATTGTTTGGAAACGGAGGAAGCGCTGCCGACTGCCAGCACATTGCAGCTGAATTTGTTAACCGATTTCAAATGGAACGTCCGCCCCTTGCCGCCATTGCCCTGACCTGTGACACCTCCATCATCACCAGCATCGGCAATGATTATTCCTTTGAGGATATTTTTTCAAAACAGGTTCAGGCCCTGGGCCAAAAAGGGGATATTGCCCTGGGGATAAGTACCAGCGGAGACTCTCCCAATGTTATTAAAGCGGCTCTGGAGGCCAAACGAATGGGACTTAGGGTGATTGGATTCTCCGGCAACAAGGGCCGATTAAAGGAGATCTCTGATATTCCCTTTTGTGTGGATTCAGATACCACTGCCCGAATTCAGGAGGTTCATATCCTGCTGGCCCATATTTTATGTGATTTAACGGAAAGGGGGTTTTTCAATGAATAAACCCGATACTTCCCTTGATTTTAACCGGATAAAAACCTATTCCATCAAGAATCGGAAAAGCCTGGTCAGCAAAAATGATTTTGCCTCTCCCTGGAAAAAGGGAGGCCAGTTACCAGACTTTTTAAACTGTCTGCCCTCAATCCTGGCCGGCAATGATATCAGGGCTGTCATCCAAGCCATAGCCCTGGCAGCCCAAAACAAACGACAGGTATGTTTTGCCATGGGGGGCCATGTGATCAAAACAGGGATGAATCCTTTGATCATTGATTTGATGGAAAAAAACGTTTTAACCATGATCTCCATGAACGGATCCGGCATCATCCACGACCTGGAGGTTGCCTATACCGGCAGGACCTCTGAAGATGTGGCCGCAGGTATTGGAAACGGCAGTTTCGGCATGGCAAAAGAAACCTCGGATCTGTTAAACCAGGCCATTGAAATGGCGGACAAAAAATCCATGGGGTTAGGTCAGGCAGTGGGAGAAATGATCCTGGCAGAAAACCTGCCCTATAAACATCTAAGTCTCAATGCTGCGGGTGCCCGGCTGAATATCCCGGTAACCGTCCATGTGGCCATTGGTACGGATATCATCCACATGCACCCCAACTTTAATGCAGGCGCCTGCGGCAACGCCTCCCACCGCGATTTCAAGCGCTTTGCCACCCAGATTTCAGCTCTTGAAAAAGGGGTATTCATCAATGCAGGGTCCGCAGTGATCATGCCTGAAGTTTTTTTAAAAGCTGTCACCCTTGTCAGAAATATCGGCCGGGGGTTGGATGCCTTTACCACGGTTAACCTGGATTTTATCCGGCACTACCGGCCCATGGCCAATGTGGTCAACCGGCCCACCCTTGGCAAGGGAAAAGGATATGCCATTGTGGGTCACCATGAAATCCTCATCCCCCTTATTGCCGCAGGTGTCATTGAATCCCTATCATAAGAATCGGCAACATACATAAATAACCAAATTGCTGACTTGAAAATATCCAATTAAACCATTATATTAGTTTGTTTATTAAAATTTAAAAGGTATGAGGTTATAAAAAAATGCCAATTTACGAATATAAATGCAATGACTGCAAAAAAAACTTTGAAACCCTTGTAATGGGAAATTTTAAACCCCAATGTCCTGCCTGCGACAGCCAGGACCTGGCCCGGCTCATGTCCACCTGCGGATTTGTGTCCAAATCAACCGGCGCCGGCGGTGAATCCCAGGTAACAACTTCGGCCGCGTCCTCGGGTTGCGGCAGCTGCGCATCCACCAACTGCGGCTCCTGCGGTATGGGATAAGAGCCATGAAAAAAAACATCAAAATCGGTACAAGGGCAAGCCAGCTTGCCCTGTGGCAGGCCAACCATATCAAATCCAGGATCGAAACGCTTTTTCCCCAAATTGAGGTTGAAATTATCACCATCTCCACCAAGGGAGACAGGATAACGGATCGTCCCCTGTCCATGGTGGGGGGAAAGGGTCTTTTTGTCAAAGAAATTGAAAATGCCCTGTTTAACAATGAGATTGACCTTGCCGTCCACAGCATGAAGGATATGCCGGGTGAATTGCCTGAAGGGCTTGTCATAGGTGCCATACCAGAAAGGGAAAACCCCTTTGATGTTATGATTTCAAAGGATAATAAACTGCTGACAGATTATCCTCCCAAGTCCAGGATCGGCACCTCCAGTCTTCGGAGGGGTTCCCAGCTGAAAGCTGCCCGGCCAGACCTTGAAATCCTTTCCATCAGGGGCAACCTGGATACCAGACTTAAAAAACTGAAATCCGGCCAATTCGACGCCATTGTGCTGGCAGCCGCAGGACTCATACGTCTGGGACAGAAAAATGAAATCACCCAATACCTGGATGAAACCCTCATGGTTCCGGCAGTGGGCCAGGGGGCGCTGTGCATCGAAACCCGAAAAGATGACGCTGATATCATGCCTGTTATGGAAAAACTGGACCATGGGCCAACCCGGACCTGCGTGACCGGGGAGCGTGCCTTTCTGAAACAGATTGAAGGGTCCTGCCATATTCCGGTGGCCTGCTATGGAGAGATCAAAGGGGACCAGGTAATAATGACAGCCCTGGTTGCCTCGGAGAACGGTCAAGAGGTTATTAAAAGGCAAATTGCATGCTCCGGAGACCAGGTTGAAGAATATGGACGAAGGCTGGCAGATCAATTGCTTGAAAATGGCGGAAAACGAATTTTGGAGAATTTAAACTCAAATGACTGATAAAACGGGCATGGTATATCTGATTGGCGCCGGCCCCGGTGACCCGGGCCTTTTAACCATCAAAGCAAAAGAATGTATTGAATCTGCCGATGTGGTGGTCTATGACTACCTGGCATCCCCCTTGCTGCTTGAATATGCAAGAACCGACGCCCAGATCATTTATGTGGGCAAAAAAGGCGGAGATCATACCCTGACCCAGGATAAAATCAATTTGCTGCTGGTGGACAAGGCAAAACAAGGATTGTCCGTGGCCCGGCTAAAGGGCGGAGACCCCTTTGTGTTTGGACGGGGGGGAGAAGAGGCCCAGCTTCTTCTGGAGCGCGGGGTCCAATATGAAGTGATCCCGGGGGTAACCTCTGCCATTTCAGCTCCGGCCTATGCAGGAATTCCCATCACCCACAGGGATCATACCTCCTTTGTATCCTTTATCACCGGCCATGAAAACCCCGACAAAAAAGACAGCAGCATGCAATGGGACGTGTTTGCCAAGTCCAATGCCACCCTGGTTTTTCTCATGGGGGTAAAAAACCTTGGAAATATTGTTAAAAATCTTGTGGCAAACGGTAAGCCGGCAGACACCCCGGTGGCCCTTGTCAGATGGGGAACCACCAGTCAACAGCAGACCGTCACAGGAAGTCTTGAGACCATTGTGGAAAAGGTAAGGACAGCCAAACTGAAATCTCCGGCCATCATTGTTGTGGGCCATGTGGTTAACCTTCGAAAAGAACTTGCCTGGTTTGACAAAAAGCCATTGTTCGGCAGAAGAATCGTCATCACCCGGGCCCGGGCCCAGGCCAGCGGTCTTGTTTCCCAATTGACCAAAATGGGCGCCCATTGTCTGGAGATCCCCACCATCCGGATAATTCCTTCAGAGGATACCGCCCCCCTCAAAACAGCCATTGATAACATAAAAGACTATGACTGGCTGGTGCTTACCAGTGTCAATGGTGTCAAATTTTTCTTTGATACCCTCTTTGACATGGGCAAAGATGTCAGGGCTCTTGGCCATTTAAAATTTGCCTGCATCGGCCCGGTTACAAAGGAACGACTTGGCGACTACGGCATCATTGGTGACATACTGCCGGAAACATACCGGGCGGAATCGGTTATTGACGCTTTTTCCGGTATAGAGATGCAGGGGAAAAAGGTTCTTTTACCCCGGGCAAAGGTAGCCAGAACTATTTTACCCGAAGAGCTGACCCGAATGGGTGCTATTGTGGATGAGGTAACTGCCTACGAAACCATCCTGAGTGATGAAGGAAAGGAACAACTGATTTCCATGCTCACCGATAAAGAGATTGATGCCGTGACCTTTACCAGTTCCTCCACTGTATCCAATTTCATGTCATTGCTGGAATCCCAAAATGCAGCAGATCTATTAAAAAATGTAACCATTGCCAGTATAGGCCCCATCACCTCGGATACAGCTAGGTCATTTGGCATTAAGCCTGACATTGAAGCAATCCCCTATACCATCCCAGGCCTTGTGGATGGACTGCTTGCTTACTACGAAAAACAGGAATAATCCAATGATTGCTGGCAATAGATCCATAAATTATTTGCGTATATCTGTCACAGACCGGTGCAATTTTCGGTGCCGGTATTGTGTTCCCGCTTCTCCTTTTTCAGTCATTGATCATGAAAAAATTGCCCGGTATGAAGAGATTTTACGGATTACCCGTCTTGCCTGTGAACTGGGAATCACCAAGGTAAGAATCACCGGAGGTGAACCCTTTGTCAGAAAGGGAATATTCTCTTTCCTTGAAAACTTGTGTAGTATAAAAGCTCTCAAGGATATTTCCATCACCACCAATGGCGCCCTTTTAACCCAAGATAAAATTAAAGCCCTGATCCAAATGGGCATCAAACGATTAAATTTCAGCCTGGATACCCTTGATCCGGTAAAATTTACATCCATCACCGGCAGGGATCGGTTTCACAGGGTGTGGGATTCCATTGTTACCGCCCAGGCACTGGGCATATCCCCCATTAAAATTAATGTAGTGGCCCTCAGGGGGTTTAATGAGGATGAAATTGAAGCCATTGCCGGTCTCACCCTGAAATACCCATTCCATATCCGCTTCATTGAATATATGCCCATGGGAGACTCTGATGTTGAAAGAAAGCAGCAGATACTCACCCAGGAGATCCAAGATAAAATTGAATCCACCCTTGGTCCCCTTATGCCCATGGAAAAAGAGTATAACGACGGGCCTGCCAAAAAGTTTAAACTGGCCAATGCCAAAGGGGTAGTGGGCTTTATAACCCCTATTTCTTCCCATTTTTGTAGCGAATGCAACCGACTCAGGCTGACCTCCCGGGGAACTTTACGGCCCTGCCTTTTGAACAATTATGAAACAGATATCCTAAACCCCCTGCGAAACGGGGCAACGGACAAAGAATTAAAATCAATAATTGAATCAACCCTGACCCATAAACCCCTGTTCCATTCCCTCAATGATCCTACGGCCAAAAACATTCCCATCAGCCATATGACCTCCATTGGCGGATAATTTTTATTTTTTTTATTTTTTTTTGAACATTTTTGTTTATCCGGTGTCTTGTATATTAACCTTGCATACAACAAGGTAAATTGCATTATATTAGAATGGAGGAACAAATGAAAAAGATAACCGCCCTTACACTGACACTGATCCTCATCGCCTGTTTTTCAACCCCATCTGCCGATGCAGGCGCTGCCAGACGGCACACCATTGAAGGATTTATTCTGGGAACCGGTGCTGTCATTATAGGAACCGCTATTATCCATGGTTTGAACAAGGACCAACAGCCCTCCCTGAATAGACAACCCTCCCGAAAATACAAGCCTTCCCATAATTATTCCAGACAACGAAAGCATCAATCCTACCGTCATCACCGGCGATATGCAAAACATTCTGCCCCCCCCCGGGGTCACTGGAAAATCCGGGAAGTCTGGATTGCAGATAAATACAAAGAAAGGTGGAACCCAGGCCATTATAACCCCAGGGGCACTTGGGTGGAAGGACGATATACCGACTTCCTGGTACGGAAAGGCCATTGGCAGACACAAAAGATATGGATACCCCGTTAAAACCAAACAGATAGAGACAAATGGCCGATTGTGAATACACCGACAAAGGCAGACCCAGACCCAATTGAAGAACAGGAGCTTGTTGAACGGCTTAAAAAAGGCCAGCAATGGGCATATCACCTCCTGGTCACCCGTTACCAAGACAGGCTCCTGAAAATTGCCTACGGGATTACCCTGGACATGGAAGAAAGTCGGGAAGTGGTTCAGGATGTATTTGTCAGTGCATTTAAGCACATCGATGGATTCCGGGGGGAAGCTGGGCTTTGGGGGTGGCTGAGAAAAATTACCATCAATGGTTGTCTCAACTGGAAAAGGAAATGGAAACGACGTTTCAAGTGGCACCATACCTCCCTGGGACCGGAAAATGACCACCTGCTCTATGGGGATGAAAAAGCCAGGCCAACCCCGGAATCGGTTTTAAAGGAAAAAGAGTTTGAAATCGATCTGATCGCAGCCATACGCAAACTGCCCGAGAAAAATCGTTTGGTCTTTACCCTAAATGTTCTTGAAGGGCTTTCCTATGAAGAAATTTCCCAGGCCTTAAATATACGGAAAGGAACGGTCAGTTCAAGGCTCTTCAATGCAAGAAAACAGATTTTAGCATCCCTGAATATTTAGTAGATATTTAGGGAATTTTTCAACAAATATTCAAATGGATGGGTAAAATAAATGATTTATCCAAGTACGAGGAAAACGGCAGGATGACACAGCAATGCAACAAATACACACAAAAGTTCATTGGTCAATTTATTGACAATGAACTGGGACCGGACAAGACAAGGGAGCTGTCATCCCATATTGAACATTGTCCGGATTGTGCAGGCCAGGCGGCCAGGTTAAAAAAACTCAAAGTTGTTTTTAACCGCCATGTCACAGCACAGATTGACAAAATCAAACTGTCTGACGGGAACATGGCCCCTACCCCCATTGATCAAAAAATCGATTCCAAAAAAGGCCAGGGTTTCTTTGACCGATTCTTCGACGGGAAAACAGATCATCTGTATGTGAAACTGGCATCCCTTGGAGCCGTTGCCGCCCTTCTGATACTTGCTATTTTTCAGGGGGCTTTGCCACCTGTCACCCCCAGTGCCATTGTAAAATCCCTTGACACAAATGCGTCATCGGTTATGATAATTGAAACATTAAAAGAGAAACACACCATTATCTGGTTTTCAGAAACCTGATAGGATATCAGCAACCTGATGCAGCATCAGCAACATGATAGAAAGAGGAGTTCCATGGGCAAATTTCAAAAAACAATGGTGTTCTGGCTCAGTATAATTTGCTTGTTTCCATATCCGCTGTTGGCCCAGACCATTTATACAACACAAATCAAGGCAATCCATGCAGCCATAGGATCCTCCCACATTGACCCGGGCATTAAGCGCCTTGTTCAGGAGATTGAAGCGGTTTTCAAATACACCGACTACCGACTGATCAAAAACAAGCAAATGGATTTGCGAAAAAACCAGACAGGCATCATTGATCTTCCTGGCAACCGGACCCTTGCGGTCACCCCTGTAGACATAAACGGCAACAGAATCACCTACAAGATCCGAATTGAAAAGAACCAGGCATCTGTATTTCAAACCCAGGTATTGCTGAAAAACCATAGCAGTATCACCATTGGTGGTCCCCAATATAAAAAAGGAGTACTCCTCCTCAATATTAAAGGAGATGTCCGCTAAAATTAGAGGGATTTATTCTCTTTATTTGCAAGAAGGCTTGCTGCATCCTTATTGGAGCCCAGAAGAACAGACAGCCATTGAGTAGATGCCCTGCCCCCAAGGGCAATTTTTGCTGCCATTGTCAAAGGAACCGAGAGCAGCATTCCCACAGGCCCCAGCACCCACCCCCAAAATGCAAGGGAAAGAAAAACAACCAGGGCGGACAAACCAATTCCCTGCCCCATTACCCTGGGTTCAATCACACTTCCCACCACTATATTCACGATCAAAAAACCCAAACCAGCAAAGGCCGCCGGTACAATTCCCAGCTGAACCAGTGCCAACAGGACAGCAGGAACAGCTGCAATAATTGAACCGATATTGGGGATATAATTGAATAAAAAGGCAAAAACGCCCCACATGACCGGAAAATCAACCCCCTGGACCTTCAGCCACAGGGTAATGGTCAAACCCGTTGCCAGGCTGGTAAGGGTTTTAATTCCAAGATACCGGTTCACCCCAATGGTAATCTCGGAATAACGGTCAAGGTCTACATCCCGATCATTGGAAATAGCCCGGAGCTTATTGGGAAAACCAGCTGCCTCGGAAAGAATAAAAATAAAGGTTAAAAATACAAAAAAAGTATTGGTCAGTACTCCCCCCAAACTGTTAAGGATATTTGCCGATAACTTGAGAATATGGCTGGGGTCAAATATTTGTGTCAATTTGTCCGCCTCCACCTCAATACCGTGCCGGGACAACATCCCCAGACCATCGTGAATCAAAGACATGAGACGGCCTTGATAAAAAGGCAAATTGTTGGAAAAATCAGCAATAGAGGAGGATACAAGGGTCACCAAAACCATTTGAACCGAAATCGCTCCGAGCATGAGAATCAAAATTGCCACAATACTGGGAATCCCCTTTTTTTGCATCCAGAAGAGAGGGGGCGCACAGATGATGGCAAGAAATACCGCCAAAAGAAAGGGGACCACCAAAACAGCAGCAGCCTTCATTCCGGCCACCAAAATGACAAATGCAGCCCCCCCCATGAGAGATCCTTTGCGAATATGTATTGCGTCCATTTGCGTTTCCTTTAATAATTTGTAAAAACGTAAGCCCTATGTTTATCAAACCCATCTTCAAAGTCAAGTAACACAGGCACTCTGAAAATTTTGGGCAATGCAGCAAGTACCGCTGGCAAATTCGGAATTGAATTTTCAAAATGGTGGGAAACTTTTTTCCATTCTTCATCCTAATTTTAGATTAATTTACACAGGGTGTGGCTGTGGAAATTGCTAAAAAACCTTTTGTAACCATTTTGTCAGTTGACTTTCTACCCCATGCCATTTAAGTGAAGGATACAAATAATATTTTTGAAAAAAGACACAAAAATAATATTAAATATTAGGATAAAAAAATGGAAATTCCAGGTTCTCTTCTAAAAAGACTAAAAGAAAATGAACAGATTGCCCAGAAGTTCAATGAAATTGAGATCAGTATTCTCACCATACTAAATTTCCAGGATTTTCTTGAGAGGCTTTTATTTGAAATTAGTGATAAATTTTCCATTGACTATATATGGATTTCTATTATTGAAGAAAGTGCCATTGCCAAACAACTCCATGATATTCAGGATTCAGAACTGTTAAGAACCTCCACAGCATTTATAGCAAAAGAAAAATTTTTATCCGTGACAAAAAATAGCCTGAGCCCCTTGCTTGCCAATGAAAACCTGGATTTTCTTCATCCGTTGGTTCCTGAAATATCCACCTATGACATGGGCTCCATTGCCATTGCCCCGATAACCCTTGACGGTACGGTGATAGGAAGCATCAACCAGGCAGACAAGGATAAAAATCGATTTGAACCCGGCATCGATACCTCATTGCTTGAACAACTAGCCCTCAAGGTTTCTTTGTGCCTTTCTAATGTTACTGCCCACGAGCAATTAAAATTTTTAGCCTTTCATGACCCATTGACAGGCCTTTTAAACCGGAGGGTCATGGAAAGAATTCTTGAAAGAGAATTTCAACGGGCCAAACGATATCAAATGGAATTAACCCTCCTTTTTATGGACCTTGATGATTTCAAAGCTATTAATGACACCTTTGGACACGATATTGGGGATCTGGCACTTTGCCATTTTTCAGACTCCCTGAGAGGCCTCAAACGGGATTCTGATATTGTGGCCCGGTTTGCCGGGGACGAATTTGTAGTGATTCTCCCCTCCACCAGCAAAGCCCAGGCAGAACATTATGTAAACCGGGTAAAAACAGACCTAGATTCTACCCCTTTGACCGCAACTGATACATCGATTGTTGTAAAATTGAGCCATGGGATTTCCTCTGCCTCTGAAAAGAATATCCACTCATCAAAAGCCCTGTTAAAAGAAGCAGATAAAAGGCTTTTCCAGGCCAAGAAAAATAAAAATACCACCTGAAATATTTCTTTTCTAATCACCTGCGATATAGTATCCTGATATATGACTAAAATTAACTTGTTGTTCATGATCTCGTGACTGATATTTAACTGCGTTTAACCCGCTGGTATATGATTCGTAAAGATCTATGGTATTTAAAAAACTCAAATTCAGGAACAAACTGCTGGTATCATTTTTAACGGCCTTTGTACCGATGATTCTTATTGGCAGTATCATTGCCTATTATCAGGTAAAAAAAACCCTTGAAACCCGGATCGAGAATGAACTGAATCAGACCACCGCTTCTTTGACAGACCTGATTAGGACCGCTGCCAACATCTCAATTAAAAACCGGTTACGGGCCATTGCCGAAAAAAATCTTGATATTACCGAATATTACTACAGCAAACATCGATCGGGTTTGCTGACCCGGCCGGAAGCAATTCACACCATCAAAGAAATTTTTTCCAACCAGTTTGTCGGGATCAGCGGCTATATTTATTGCCTGAACAGCAAGGGTCGAGTGATCATCCACCCCAATGATAAAGTGCAAGGAACCAATGTCTCAAATTTTGATTTTGTCAAAAAACAACTGAAACTTAAAGAAGGCTACCTGGAATATGCCTGGCAAAATCCAGGTGAGACAAATGAACGGCCTAAAGCGTTATACATGGTTTATTTCAAGCCCTTGGACTGGATTATTTCCGTTTCTACCTATCGCAACGAGTTCAGCCATTTGGTGGATATCAACGATTTCAGAAAAAACGTTCTTTCCTTTAAAGCCGGAAAAACAGGGTATGCTATAGTGCTTGACGAAAATGGTACTGCTCTAATTCATCCAAATCTTCAGGAAGTCAATCTTCTTAAACAAAACACCGACTCAAAGAAAACAATCCGCCAAATAATCACCCGTAAAAACGGGAAACTCAGGTATTTCTGGCAGAACCAAAATGAAGCCAGTCCCAGGGAAAAAATAGTTATTTTTAAACATCTGCCTGAATTCAAATGGATTATTGGCTCCACAAGCTATATTGATGAAGTTTTTTCCCCTTTGCAAACATTTAAAACATTTATAGCTGCAGAAATCGCAATGATATTATTATTTACCCTTATCGTCGTTTTTTACATCAGCCGATCGGTTACCAAACCCCTGGATAAAATAATTCAAAAGTTAGAAGCCGGAAGCCAGGGCGATTTTTCAGTGAGAATGGACCATGATTCCCCCGATGAATTTGGAAAATTATCCAAGCATTTTAATTCTTTCATGGAACGCCTAAAAGACTATCATCAAAAACTGAACAACGAAATTCAAAAAACCAATAATACCCAGGCTGCATTGGTGGAAAATGAACTTAAACTCAGGGGACTTTTTAATCAATCTTTTCAGTATACCGGCATACTATCTCCCTATGGGATACTTGAAGAAGTCAACCAAAGTGCCCTCAATTTTGCGGATTGTACCGAGGCCGACGTTCTCTATAGACCCTTTTGGGATACCTTGTGGTGGGCTCGCACACCCAACAACCGGCAAGAGATAAAAGATGCGGTTCAAAGGGCCTTAAAAGGGGAATTGGTAAGGATGGAAACCACCAATATGGCTGGTACTGGTGAGCTAAGAAATATAGACTTTTCCATCAAACCAGTTTTTAATACAGCCGATCAGATTGAGTTTATTATTGTTGAGGGTCGGGATATCACGAATCTGAAGCGAGCTGAATCTGAAAGGCGTTACCTAGCGGTTCAGCTTGAAAAATCCCAGAGAATGGAAGCAATCGGCACACTGGCCGGCGGAATTGCCCATGATTTCAACAATATTCTTTCCAGTATTTTCGGCTATACCCAATTGGCGCAGATGACCATTGATAACCCGGATAAAGCGAAGAAATATCTGTCACAAATTGAAAAAGGAGCACAGCGTGCAGCTGGTCTGGTCCAACAGATTTTAACCTTCAGCCGTCAAAATGAATTAAAAAAACAACCTCTTAAAATTCATCTTGTGATTAAAGAAGCCCTTAAACTATTACGATCTTCTATTCCCACTACCATTGATATTCAACTTAAGATTGAATCAAAGGCAATGGTTATGGCAGATCCCACACAAATTCACCAGGTCATCATGAACCTGTGCACCAATGCCTATCATTCAATGCTTGAAACCGGGGGAATTTTAATGGTTCAATTACAGGATATATCCCCGGATGATAGCCTGAATCAACCGGTGGAGCTAAAAAGTTCTTCCAGCTATTTGAGGCTCCAGGTCAAAGATACCGGTCACGGTATGGATCCGACCACATTAAAGAAGGCATTTGATCCATATTTCACAACCAAAGAGGTTGGGAAGGGAACAGGTTTCGGACTGGCCTTGGTCCATGCCATTGTTGAAGAACATTCAGGAATAATCCATGTTGAGAGTAAACCCGGCGTCGGATCTCATTTTTTAATTTACCTGCCGGTTGTGGAAAGAGAATCCTCTGAAAACAAAAAACTTGAAAACACAACTGAAGAACCTAGCGGGGGTAGCGAAACCATAATGGTGGTGGACGATGAAGAAGATATCCTGGAGTTTACCACCCACCTGCTTGAGCGGTTTGGTTATGAGGTTATTTCCTTTAAAAACGGTGAGGAAGCTCTGATTCAATTTCAACTTGACCCAGATCATATTAACTTAATCATTACGGATATGACAATGCCGCGGATGACGGGCTACGAACTTGCCAAGAAGGTGCTTCACACCCGAAACAGAATGCCGATCATTCTGTGTACCGGATATAATGAGACTGTTACCAAGAGACATGCCATGAAAATTGGTATTAGCAGATATCTGCAAAAGCCCATACAGAATAATAGTCTATTAGTAACTATCAGAGAGCTACTGGATAACAAAGGCAAATAGGCACTGAATCATTCACTAAAACTTAGGAGTTGAAGGTGGGAAGATAGAAACAAAAAATCCCTGGTAAGATTAACCTACCAGGGATTTAAGTCTGCTGATAATTTTAAAAAAATCAGTCTAAAATCAGTTCGATCTGAACCATTGAAGCGACATCGCCTTTTCTGGGTCCAAGTTTCGTAATTCTCGTATAACCGCCCTGTCTTGAATCAAACTTCTCTGCAACTTCATTAAATAGCGTATGAACAACATCGGATTCCCGAATATACGCAAGTGCCTGTCTTCTGGCGTGTAAGTCACCACGTTTTGCCAGGGTGATCATTTTGTCGGCAATGGATCGCAAACCTTTTGCCTTGGCTTCTGTGGTTTTGATGCTGCTGTGTTTGAACAGAGAAGTTACCATGTTTCTAAACATAGCCTTTCTATGGCTGGAGGTTCTGTTCAGTTTTAATACAGATTTTCTATGTTTCATGGAATTTACTCTCCTTCCTGAATGTTCTCATCTTCTGGTGGTTCAAATCCTTCTAGGTCCATGCCCAGGGAAAGATCCATGGTATGCAGGACTTCCTTAATCTCATTCAAGGATTTTCTACCAAAATTCTTAGTTTTAAGCATTTCACCATCTGTTTTTTGAACCAACTGATAAATGGTATGAATCCTGGCATTTTTCAGGCAATTGGAACTTCTGACTGACAACTCCAGCTCATCAACTGATCGATAAATATTATCATTAAATCCACGGTCTGCATCATCAGCATTGTCTTCAACATCATCCGGTTCCATCTCCTCATCAAAGTTAATGAAGGGATTCATTTGTTCTTTAAGG
This sequence comes from Desulfobacteraceae bacterium, assembly GCA_016744295.1. GTDB lineage: Bacteria > Desulfobacterota > Desulfobacteria > Desulfobacterales > Desulfobacteraceae > NBML01. Next base: position 20,276 of record JADGEQ010000068.1, read on the forward strand.
ATTTTAGCCCCGAAGGCAACGGAATCATCGGGTGTAACACTGCCGTCTGTCCAGACTTCAAGGGTAAGTTTATCATAATCGGTTTTATGCCCGATTCTGGAAGTTCCCACCACATATTTAACCCGTTTAATGGGGGAAAACACTGAATCAATGGGTATGGTGCTAATGGGTGCATCATCATCTTTATTGGCAGATGCCAAGGCATACCCCTTACCTGTTTTGACAACCATTGTCATGTTCAGCACACCGTTTTTTGATAATGTGGCAATGTGCTGTTCGGGATTAAGAATTTCAATTTTGCCATCCGGACTGACAATATCAGCCCCGGTAACGCTTCCTTCACCCTTAGCCTGAAGAGTCAGTATAATATTATCCGTATCTTTGACTGTCATTTTCAACTCTTTCAAGTTTAAAATGATCTCGGAAACATCTTCCCGAACATCAGATATAACACTATATTCATGAAGGGCATCATCAAATTTCACAGATACAATGGCAGCGCCGTATATGGATGACAAGATGATTCGTCGCAGAGAGTTACCGATTGTAATACCATACCCCCTTTCAAGGGGTTCACATACAAATTTACCATATGTTGAAGTTGTGGTAACATCAAGCTTTTCCGGCTTGATCATCTCTCGCCAGTTTACATATGCAAGTTTTTCAGATGACATTTAAATCTCCTGAATAAATATTTGGATAAACCATATAGAATGATGTACCTATTTTGAATATAACTCAACTATCAATTGTTCCTGAATCGGAAGGGTAATGTCCTCACGTGTTGGAATGCCAACAATCTTGCCTTGGAAATTATCTTTATTAATTTCTAACCACGCAGGAACTCCTCTTCTAACGATGGCGTCCAAAGAGTCAGAAATAGCCTGAACTGTTCTGCTTTTTTCGCGCAACTCAATAACGTCGCCTTTTTTCATCTGGTAGGAAGGGATATTAACCTTTTTACCATTCACTGTAAAATGATTATGACGAACAAAATGTCTTCCCTGGTTTCTGGAATTCACGAATCCCAGCCGAAAAACGGTATTATCCATACGCGTTTCAAGAAGGCTTAAAAGATTTGTACCTGTGATACCTTTTAAGCGATCTGCTCGACTGAATGTAATTCTAAATTGTTTCTCAGAAATTCCATAAATTCGACGTACTTTTTGTTTTTCTCTGAGCTGCATTCCATAATCAGATTGTTTACTTCTTCTCTGACCATGTTGCCCCGGCGGATAACCTCTTCTATCATAACTGCATTTATCTGAAAAGCAACGATCCCCTTTCAGAAAAAGCTTCATATTTTCTCGTCTGCATTGACGGCAAACTGAACCTGTATATCGTGCCAACGTTCTCCTCCTTATATCACTACAAATAAACTTATACTCTTCTTCTTTTTGGCGGTCGGCATCCATTATGGGGAACCGGTGTAACATCCTTAATCATCGAAATATTGAATCCAATAGAATGAAGTGCTCTTAGAGCAGATTCCCTTCCAGGACCCGGTCCTTTTACATAGACGCTAATATTTTTAAGCCCGTGTTCCATTGCCTTTGCACCCGCATCTTCAGCCACAAGTTTTGCAGCAAAAGGAGTGCTCTTCCTGGAACCTTTGAATCCCTGCACCCCTGCACTGGACCATGATATGGTATTACCATTTTCATCGGCTATAGTGACGATTGTGTTGTTAAACGTGGACTGAATATGTACAGTTCCAGTGGAGATATTTTTCTTCACCCGTTTTTTGGTTACAGTTTTTTTAGACTTTTTAGCCATAACGTTGTTACCTTTTTATATTATTCTACTTTTTCTTTTTAACTGCAGTTCGTTTCGGGCCTTTTCTAGTCCTTGCATTTGTACTGGTCCGCTGACCATGACAGGGAAGACCTTTACGATGACGAAGACCTCTGTAACATCCCAGATCCATAAGTCGTTTGATGTTCATGGAAACTTCTGACCTGAGTTCACCTTCTACTTTAAACTCAGCATCAATAACTTTCCTGATCTCATTGACCTCTACTTCTGTCAGATCATTAGCTTTAGTAGTTGGATCGATACCTGTTTTCTGAAGAATCAATTTAGATCCGGTTCTTCCGATACCATAAATATAGGTTAAGGCGATCCATGCGTGTTTATCTCTTGGTAAATCTACTCCTGCGATACGTGCCAAATTTCCTTCCCCCTATCCCTGCCGCTGTTTATGGCGTTTGTTTATACAAATAACTCTTATGACACCACGTCTTTTAATCACTTTACAATCTCTGCAAATTTTTTTAACAGATGCTCTAACTTTCATCCATTCACTCCTAATCTTGCTTTGTATTTTTTATCAATTTAATTTTATTGGGTAAAAAATTATTTAAATCTATATGTAATTCGGCCACGGCTTAAATCATAGGGTGATATTTCAACAGTCACCCTGTCCCCGGGTAGAATCTTAATAAAATGCATTCTCATTTTCCCGGAAATATGGGCCAACAAAACATGTTTGTTTTCCAACTCTACTTTGAACATGGCATTGGGTAGCGTTTCTAATACTTTCCCGTCAACTTTGATGGGTTCTTCTTTTGCCATAATCTTATTTCATCTCCTATTGGTTTAGAATGGTTTAT
>JADGEQ010000028.1 GCA_016744295.1 Desulfobacteraceae bacterium
TTGGTGGTGTCCATCCAATTGCCTGATCCCGGGCTATAATCTATCTTATCTAATGCTTCATCCGGTGTAAGTTCGTCAGACATTTATTACTCCTTCTTATCCACCGGCAGTCCGGCTTCAATCATTTTTTCTCTGAAGTGATCTTCATACTGTGGATATGTATGGGTTTCCACATCATAGTTCCAGGGGTTCACATGTCTCTTGGCCCGGGTATCATTGGCCATGTTTCGCGTGGGGCTTAAAAATACGCCGCCCGCGTGCATGAGTTTGCTTGCCGGGAAATATGCAAAAAGAACGCTTACCATAAATACATGGGCATAAAAAAGACCGCCCACCCCTTCGGGGATGACCGGTGCAAAGGTTGCTAGCCCCATGGTAAGGGTTTTGATACCGATGATATCCACCTTGGTGAAATAGCGCATGGCGATGCCGGTTGCTGCAATGCCGATGATCAAAAATAAGGGGAAATAATCGGCTGCCTGGGAAATATAGGTGACCTTGGTATCAAAAATTCTTCTGCCCAGCAAAAACAATGTGGCTGCCAACAAGACAATGCCGGACAGAAAAAGACCGGGCAGGCCCAGTTGAACAATGCCGTCAACGTATTCCAGCCAGCCAAGACAGGAGGGAACAGGGGAGGTAAAAAACCTGAAATGTCTGAGGACAACGACCAGAAAAGAATAATGGAAGGCAAGGGCCCCCAGCCACAGGAAAATTTCCCATGAATAGGTAAGACGGTTGGATACATTTCGGTTGAATGCTGCCTTTGTGTTTCGAAACAGAGACCTGAAAAGAAAAATTTCAAGTACCATTCGCACAAAGACACCTGTTTTTGTATCAGGGTTGTCAATACAGTTCTGTTTTATCCAGGCTAAGGATTTCTGCTGGCCGCAGGTTGTGGGAATCCTGAACGGAACCGCAGAAGATGCCCATCCCATGACCTTGACAATAAAGCCAATTAGAAAGGCAAGAACTGCAAGGTAGGGAAATACGATCCCAAAGAACCACTGCATTCCCGCTCCCTCAACCCCTGTGTAGGCCACTAGGAAAAGCAAAAAAACAGCTGTAAGGGGGATCAAGTACTTTTGATTCATATTATAACCACCTCGTGATTTTCGTGTGACAAAGGTCTGATTTTGTCACACATGTTAAGATTTTTTAGAGCCGAGAAGTTCTTCTTCCGTTAGCTCTGCTACTAAACCTGCCCTTTCAAATGCCCTGTGAATGCGTCTTTTGCTTTCAGTTGACTTTAAAAGGAATATTTCTTCTTTACATTTCATGAACTTATCGAATCCCGCCAGGGCAATGTGATCCACCATGTGGTCAAATTGTCTCAGCTGGGACTGATCCAGAAAAGGCTCGCCTATTTTTTTGAGGGCGAATATGAAACTGACCGCATCCGAGGCATCAAACGCCTGGACTGCCCTGATCCGAATAACTGGGTCAAGGGCTTTTTCAAGGGTTTGTTCCGTATATTTTTCTGAGATCAGATCCAGAACATCCTCAAGGCTTTCCCGGGTGACTGCCCCCACGGGGTTGTCAAATCGGTTGGAATCTTTTCCCAGAATTCTGGCGCTGTCTTTTGGGTAGGTATTAATGGTGGCCGTGAACCATTCTTTTAATAAAAGGCTTTTATTCTTTTTGATCGTCTGTTGTATGTCCATTTCTCTCAACTATAATTGTGTCAGTAAATTGCATCTGTAATTGTTAGAAGGATATAAACTTAGTTAAATTTTATGTCAAGGGTAAAAGCGCTTTAAACGGCAGGGGAAAAAGCAAGCTGTTCCATGGGAATCAGCCCTGTCCTTGGGGTATCCCAACCTTTTTCATCCGTCTTCTTTTGGTATCCACATAATTTGTAATTTATGGTATCCTTTATATTCAGTGTTCGAATAAAAGGGTATCGAGCGGATAACAATCCAGGTATAGGTATTATAGGGGGCAAAAATAGCGATGGACAGATATTATAGGGAAAGATTCGAAGCGCAGCAGAGTCTGATCAGGGAAATTGCCCCTCTTCTGGAGGTCAACGAAATTATTGAAAAGGTCAGGGAAGAGCTTCGGAAACAGGTTCCCAATGCCATGGAGGTTTGTATTTTGTTGCTGGACCCCGAGGCCGAAAAATATACAAGCCCCCTGCAATGTGCATTGTATGAACGGCCTGTGGACTGTCAGTCCTGCAAGCGGGACAGGCCTGCTGTTAAAAAGGCCATTGAGAATAAAAAAGCCGTGGTGGTTTCCCAGAGCGAACCGGTCAGAAGGGTTGATAATTCCCTTGTGGCAGTGGGGCCGGAATATGCCATGCCCGTGTTTGTGGAAGGACGGGTCCTTGCCGCAGTCAGTGTGGTCATCCAGCCCCTGACCCGGTACACCCGTAGGGATTTTTTCCTGATACGGGATTTTGCCGATGTTCTGGGGACCATTATCTTAAATGCCAAACGCCAATGGGAGATGACCCAGGAGAAAATCCGCATCAGCCGGATGCTGACCAATCTGTCACCCTTTGTCCCGGAGTCGGTTCGGCAGATGGTTCATAAAAATCCCGATCTTTTAAATAGGGAAAAAGAGCGCAAGGATATCAGTGTTCTTTTTCTTGATTTGGAGGGGTATACCCGGCTTTCCATCAGCCGTCCCGAGGTTGAAGTTAATCGGATTATTGAAAAGATGTTTTCCAGTTTTGTAGATCCCATCCACCGTTCCCACGGGGATATCAATGAAACAGCCGGTGATGCCCTCATGATTATTTTTAAAAATCATGATGCACGAACCAATGCCATCAACTCGGTCAAGGCAGCTTTTGAAATTGCCGAGCGGAATCGAAGTATCAATAAATCCCTGGCAACGGAGATGGGTTCCATGATGGATTCAATAGACGTGAATATCGGCATCAATTCGGGGACCGCCCTCGTGGGGATGACGCGGTTTAAAGGTTCCCTTGATACCCGCATGACCTTTACGGCCAGCGGATCCGTCACAAATATTGCCTCCCGTCTTTCAGATTATGCCAAGGGCGGGGATATTCTCATCGGCGAGGAAACCCAACGAATGATCCAGGGGCTGTGGCCGGTATACAGCTTAGATCCTGTGACCCTTAAGGGAATGAAAGATCCACTGCCTATTTTTTCTCTTCTCAGGGCCCCGGGTAAATGATTTGATCTGTTCCGCCCAAACAAAAAAGGGAATTCCAAGCCGAGGCTTAAAATTCCCTGTAGTGTTTTATATGGCGGAGAAAGAGAGATTCGAACTCTCGATGGACTATAACGCCCATACTCGCTTAGCAGGCGAGCGCCTTCAGCCTCTCGGCCATTTCTCCGTTGGTGTTGGCGGAGGAGGTAGGATTCGCTTAAAACGTCTGTAAACCCTATGTTCCCGCTCCTGGTCATCTTGATTAAGTACCAATTAAGTACCTCACTTAGTACCACCCTGATGCAGGTGGATCTTTTATCAAATGGGGATTGGGTTGTCAAGCTAAAAGTATGGGCATGGGCTATATAAACAACTGGGCTTCAAGGCGCTATTATTCATCTTTAGGTCACATATATAAAATGTAATTAAGATAGCCCCCACAATAATACATATAGTTAACACCAATGTTATAGGCTTGATGCAGGCTTTCTTGGTTATATGTTTGATGCAGCATTTCTTGCTCTTATCTTTACGAGTGAGCGTTTCTATCAAATGGAGATTTACATAAATAGCATCTGCATAGCCCTGATGTTCGCTTATTGAATCGTCAAGAGTACATATAACAAATATAGAAACAAATACTAAGAACCATATCACAAAGACATAGCCCTGCCAATACAGAGTAGTCCCCTTGCAAAGGTATATGACTGCCCCATAAAGAAGAAATGTAAAATACGTCACTTGCCACTGGTGTTTCATGTAAAGCGCTTGATTGTCGGCTACAACATTAAGCAGGGTATGCAATGATTCGTCCGTAGGCCTACTCGGAGAATCGTCCTCAGGATTAACCGGGGGTTTTTTACCACACATTAGAAGACTTCCTCCTGAATAGTCATTGATATGATTACCTTGGATATATCATGGGGTCAGTTCGAGAGGATGAAAAGAATATCCAGACCTTATGAAATCAGAATGTCAACCCAAATGCAAGTACAATAAATCCGACACAATTATTTGAATGGGTATGATATATAGTCCAGGCCAATAAAGACCCCCGTGCCGACCTTCGACCCTGCCCCAGGTAAACACTTTGTCCATGTGCATGATCAACCTTCTCTTGCTATGCCCAGGTCAATACCAGTGTTTGTCAGCCTGTTTGATCCTTTATATGGTCACGCTCCTTGAATACTTCTGGTTAGCCTGGGGTATTGCCCACGACTATTCAACCTGGGGTATCATTCCGATACCTCCTAACCCTAACTTGAAGTTAGACCTAAGACTATTCTATCGACTTAGCTTTCCCTGGTGACTGACTAAGTTTAACTTAGGGGCACCGATTTGATGACCATTGGTTTGCCTGGGGTTAGACCTAAGTGGTTTCTATCCACATTGGTATCCTTTTATCCTGAAATCTTGTTAACTTTAACGTATTAGTTAACCAGTGTTATATCGGTGTACACTCTCTGTTCATAGTGGTCTTGGTAATATTCGTGCATTTTGGTGTTGACATGCCTATTTTATCTTGTTAAGTATTGACCATCAAACATCATTAACTTAACCAAATGGAGATCAGCCATGAAGCCAGGACAGAATGATAATCATCCAGCCAAGGACAGTCGAATAACAGTCGAGCCTATCAAGGCAGTCAAGGACATCAAATCCATTAAGAAGATTCTTGCCAGTAAACCCCGTGACCTTTGCCTATTTATCCTGGGTATTAACACCAGTCTACGAGCAAGCGATCTGGTCAGCATTAAGGTATCCATGGTGAAGAGTCTGGAGCCCGGTGATGAATTGGTACTCAAGGAAAAGAAGACAGGAAAACCACGCCGTATCACAATGAATAAGGCCGTTGTGGATGCCATACAAGGGCTGTTAACGCCCGCTCCATACAAGGATGACGACTATCTGTTCAAGAGCCAAAGAGGGGATGTCTTGACGGTTCCCAGTGTCTCTCGGCTGGTCAAAGGATGGTGTCGGGCGATCAATCTCAAGGGCAACTATGCCAGTCATACCCTGCGTAAAACATGGGGCTACCATCAACGGACTGCCTTTAATGTCGACATTCCCACGCTGATGTCGTGTTTCAACCACAGTACGCAGCGCCAGACCCTTGAATACCTTTGTGTCCAGCCCAGTGAAATAAAGAGTGTCTATATGAATGAGTTATAGGAACGTCCCTGAACTTTGGATGAACGAATAGGTGGGATCGTAGCGATCCCTTTATGTATGACCCCAGGATACATCGGCTGAGAGGATATGCCTCGATTTGCGCCAGTCCTGGGGTCATACCCTTTTATAGGAAGTGCGCTTCCGCACAGAGGAGATCGATATGAACGACCTCAGTCGGCCTAACGACGGCCTTGTAATACTCAATGATCAGAACACCCCGACAACCACCAGCCTGATCGTGGCTGAAGCATTTGGTAAAGAACACAAACATGTGATGGACACAATCAGAGCCATCGTTAACACCTTGGAATTAAACAAAATAGATGGGTCGAATTTTCGGCTGATCTCTTACAAAGACTCAATGAACAGGACCAAACCTTGTTTTGAGTTGGACCGCAATGCTTATGCACAACTGGTCAATGGGTTCACCGGGGAGAAAGCAACGGTATTCAGAAAGAAGTATGCCGATGCCTTTGATGCAATGGAAGAGTCACTCAGTAAGCCCAAGAAGCTGACACGAATGGAGATCCTCCAGATGGCTATGGAGTCTGAACAGAAAGTCCTCAACCTGGAGCATCAGGCAATGGTGGATTATCCCAAGGTGGAAGCCTTCGATAGTTTTATGAATGAAGATGGCCTCATCAGTTTGACAGAGGGTCTCAAGAACCTGGGATTAAAACCAAGGGTTACCATGAAATGGATGTGTGAGAACACAAGGCATATCTACTCCAGTTATAGGGGTGATGGTTCATACACCAAGGTTGCCTACCAGTCAGCCATTGGACACGGTCTCTTCGTTATCAAAAGGGTTCGTATAGGATCAGGTCGGGGTGCTGGAGACGAGCGCAATTTTACGCCGGTCTCTTATCTTGGTGGTAATTGAAGGATGGGCATGCATGCTGTCAATGAATGTGTCTGAATATCTGTTTTGCAGTGACTGTCACCCATAGATACCAATCAGAGGTCACTATCTTTCGTTTAAGACCGGTTCGTCATTCAATAGTGTAGCTCATAAGAATCAGGACAAGGCACCTTAAATCGATGATTATGGCCCATAGAATGGAGAAGCTTCGAGATAGTTGCCTGTTAACGGTCTTGGTTGTCGACTATCTTTTCCTTAATGAATACGGATACTTTAAATGCTCTTCATAGAGGGCCACCAAGGATAAAGCAACATAGTGTTATAACATAAAGATCAAACAAAGTGCCTTGATACAATGGTATATAGCCCCCTGTTCCCCTATACAAAGGCTATCTATACCAGTGACACGGTCGGATTCAATGACCGCAATGGTTGCACAACAGGCAAGAGCGATGGAACTGGAGATCGAGAACAAGGAACATTGTAGGATTTGGATCGATGGGTGGACCCCAAGCGGAATGCTTCCTGGTGAAGAAATGGTCGTTATAGTTAATGAATACAGATAGTTTAAATCCACTATCTCAGAGAGACACCAAGGGTAAAGTAACATAGTGTTATATCATTATGTCCAATCAAAGTGTCCAGATACAAGGGTATATATCCCTCTGTTCCCTCATACATAAGCCTATAATAGTAGTGACCGCAATGAAAGCACAGCAGGCCAGGGAGATCGAGAACCATATTATGGGATTTGGATCGATGGGTGGACCTCCCGTTAAAAAGTGGTCGTTATAGTTAATGATAACGGATAGTTTAAACCCTTGGTCTAAGAGAGGCACAAAGGGTTAACATTATGTCATAACATAGTGTCGTAGCTCAGTGTAGAGACTCTTAGTCTAACAAAGGGTACTATCTCCCTGTAGACTATCCCTCCTCCTATATATGTGACACGGATGAACCATGACGGTGAACGGTGACTCTCATAACCGTGTTGAGCCGACCCTCTTCTCTATACCGTGATTGCCCTTCTAAGAGTCTCCACACTTGCCACGACCTTCCCTGTCAGGATCTCCAGATTATCCCTGGTTGCATCATCCAGGTTATCCCAGGTGGTGATTGTGTCGCTTGATTCATCAAATACAAATGCGCCCAGTTCAACTTCAATAGTACCAGCTTCAGTGGTGATCTTCATAATGGTCTCCATATCTATGTTTTTAATGGGGTTTATTCCCCGGTGTTTCTATGATCAGGTAATCGGTCGATACCCTCTTTGAGATCTGGCAATAGGTGACCGTCAAAGTATTCTTTATCAGTGGTTCCCTGTGCTGCATGTCCTGCCAGTTGTCCAACAATAAGGTGGTCCGCTTTGAGTCGTTTCAGGGCTGTTACAAACCCATGTCGGAAGCTATGGAAGGTTATGGAGCGGTCATGACTCTCTTTGATTCCCGTGTCTACCAGGACCACACGGCTGAACCATTTGCCAAACCCATTGCCATACTTACCCCTTGCTGGCGTGTACTTGCATCCTGGGAATAGTCGGTGATGCTCAATCCCCTGGGCATATTCAATGAATCCCAACTCAAGTATGACCGGGTGCAGGGGGATCAATCGCTTACTGGCCTTGTTCTTTAGGGTCTTCTTACCATCGTCATTGATATCCAGATACCAGACTCCCTTTTTGTTCTTGAGGTCAGTCTTGTGTAGCTGACAGAGTTCATTCAGACGGCATCCAGTATACAGGGCTAATCTGGGTATCCAATACTGATGACCCTTGAACTCCCTGGTGGTATTCAGAATGGTCTTTAATTGGTCAGCACTGAAGGAATGAACATCAATCTTGTTATCAGGTATGGACATCCGGGATTTAGGCATGGGGGAATCCTTGAGGTGTCCACAATCCACGGCGTAATTCATAAGACTATTTAGGTACGTTAGGTTCTTCTCTATGGTGGCTTTGGCTATGGTCGGCACCCCTGGTATGGGTAGATCATCAACCGAAGCCTTGGTATGACGGCTGGCCCAGAACGTTGGAACCCTGAGAAGGGTGGCCCGATATTCTACCATGATTGCTCTTGTGATGGTGCCCACGGGAATGTCTCCCAGGATCTTTACGGCAGTCTTAGCGCACCCCCGGTAATCATCAACGGCAGCTATTGACCACCCTGTATTAGCCGAAAAGTGTTCATCAATGAAGTCGCTGAGTGGTGGCCCAGGAAGCATTCCGCTTGGGATCGGCAGGGGGTTAGCAGGGGTGATCGGGGTGTCAATGCTTTGCGCTTCCTTTGCGTTCTCCAAGGTGACTGGTACGGGGTTTCCCTCCATGGCTGATATCTGAACGTCATGAAGGTCAATAGCAGATCGCAGGACAGCCCGACTCAACTTGTTACGGGATGGGGTATCGACCTCCTTTCCATCCAAAAGGTTATCCACGATCCTATCAACGCCTTTATATGATCTCTTGAACAGGTCTTCTTCGTGCTCGGTTTGCTGGAGTTGAATGACTTCTATGCCTGCCTGGGCGACCTCTCTGCTAACGGCTTCCCTGGTATTGATATAATGGTCAATGGTTTCCAAGGTCTGCTTGATGTATTTATCAACGAGTTGCTTTATGGTAATATCGTCAAGGGAATAGGACATGATTTTCCTTATGTTTTGTCCAAGGGTATTGGCAATGGTGTCGCTGATCACAGGGCATGAACAGAGGGAACGGACGATTGACCATCCAAGGGCGTGTCTATATTGAGGGGGAATATTAAAACGGAAATAATACGTCGATCCACGAAGCTGTGTGTACATGTGTCATCCTCCATAGTCACTAATTAAGTACCTAAAAAGTACCTATTTAGCAGTAAAACATGATGATGACACTCACAGCCCCGTGCAATAAGGGTTGGCGGAGGAGGTAGGATTCGAACCCACGGACCCGTTAAGGTCAACGGTTTTCAAGACCGCCACTTTCGGCCACTCAGTCACTCCTCCGAATTTAACCAGGATTTTATAGCACCTTGTTTGGGTTAGGTCAATACTTAACTTATGTTTTTAAATGATTGACAGGAAGAATGGTTGAGCTATATTAAGAAGTTTTAGGTTACTAAATATATACAGGGAGATATTGAATGAAACAGAAAATCAGGTTTGAAAAGAATATTAAGGATGGGATTCTTACCATTCTGGAGTTCAGTGAAGTTGACCCGGGGGTTGTTATGCTGCTCCATGAGGAAGAATATGGCCTCGAGGAGATGACCCAGGCCTCCAAAGAGGGGGTTGACGCTTTTTTGACGCTGTTTAGACGGCGAAGTTTTTTTCCCGCCAGGGATATGGCGGTAAAGCTTTTTGATGGCAGTGTTGCTTTCTTCCAGAATGCCAAAGAGGAAAAGCTTATCATCGAATATAATGATATTGAAGCTGTCCCCGGTGAAGATGATTTTCATCTGGAGGATGATGATGTTGAACTGGATGCCTTGCTGGAAGAAGACGGTGATACCAAGGAAGATGAGATGAAAGAGATCGATTCCGAAGATGATACCCCCCAGTTTAAGCCAGAAGATACCTCTGAACACGAGAATTAAAACAGCGATGAAAACTAAAATAAAACAGATTGTTCTGGATGCTGCCCAGCTGGTTTTTGAACAGGGAGGATTGCCCTCGGACCAAATTGCTGACATGGAGATAGAGGCGCCGAAACACATTTCCCAGGGGGATTTTTCAAGTAATTTTGCCATGGTGTCTGCGGGTGCCCAGCGGATGGCGCCCCGGAAGATTGCCCAGCTTCTTGTTTCAGCAATGGAGTCAGATGAATACAAGGAATCCCATGAATACATGGATTCCATTGAAAAAATCGAAGTGGCAGGCCCGGGCTTTATTAACTTTTTTCTTTCCAATTCAGCATGGCATCCTGTGGTGGATCAGGTTCTTGAACAGGATGGAAAATTTGGTGCCTCGAACATGGGATGCGGCCAAAGGGTTCAGGTGGAATTTGTCAGCGCCAATCCCACAGGCCCCCTCCATGTCGGCCATGGAAGGGGAGCGGCTGTGGGGGATTCCGTGGGCAATATTCTTTCCTTTGCAGGGTTTGATGTTCAGAAAGAATATTATATCAATGATTCCGGCCGGCAGATTCGAACCCTTGGCACCTCGGTGTGGCTCAGGCTTTTGGAGATGGAAGGCAGAGACATTGAGTTCCCGGATGATTGTTACCAGGGCGATTATATAAAGGATCTTGCCCGCAGTCTGGTGGAAAAAGAGGGCAAAGATTTACTGGCCTACGATGAAGAAGCCGGCATCTTAGTTTGTGCAAAGTTTGCTGCCAATGAAATTCTTGGGGGAATAAAATCAGACCTGGCAGATTTTGGTGTTCTATATGATCAGTGGTTCAGCGAGCAGAGTCTCTTTGATTCAAATCGTGTGCAAAAGGCCATTGCGGATTTTAAGGCCCGGGATCTGATCTATGAAAATGAGGGGGCCTTGTGGTTCAGGACCGAAAACTTCGGGGATGAAAAAAACAGGGTGGTTGTCAGGAACAACGGGATTACCACCTATTTTGCCTCTGATATTGCCTATCATAAGGAAAAATATGAGCGGGGCTTTGACCGGGTGATTGATGTGTGGGGCGCAGACCACCACGGGTATATTAAGCGGATTGACGCTGCAGTGGTTGCATCGGGAAGAAAAAGTGAACAATTTGAGGTGATTCTTGTTCAGCTGGTCAATCTTGTCCGGGGGGGGAAACCTGTTCAGATGTCCACGCGGTCCGGGGAGTTTGTTACCCTGAAGGATATTGTTGATGAAGTGGGGAAAGATGCGGCAAGGTTTATGTTCTTGAGCCGAAGCTACGATTCCGGTCTTGAGTTTGATCTTGAATTGGCCAAACAGAAAAATTCCGATAACCCGGTGTATTATGTGCAGTATGTCCATGCCAGAATTACGGGGATTCTTTTAAAGGCCAAGGAAGAGGGGTTGATTGAAGATATAGAATTTCAAAGGGGAGAACAGCTTGGGTTGCTGGCAACACCCGAGGATATAAATCTGATCAAGCTTCTGGCCGGATTTAAGGAGCAGGTTGAAAAAAGTGCCGACACCCTTCATCCCCATGTGATATTTACATATTTGATGTCCCTTGCTTCGGCATTCCACGGGTATTATAATAAACACAAGGTGATAACAGAGGATAAGGCGCTTTCAAGGGCACGGCTTGCCCTGGTTCTGGCGGTTAAAAAAGTCATCCGGAATGGCCTTTGTTTGCTGGGTGTTTCAGCTCCGGAAAGAATGTAGTCCCATGTTGTCCTTTAAGGGGATTTTACGGTACGCTGTTTATTTGCTGGTTGGGGGATGGATGTTCTTTTTGGGCATCATGGTTGGCAGGGGAACATCTCCTGTGACCTTTGATACAAAGCAATTTCATAACCGTTTGGAAACCATTGCCGGGGAGTTCGGGAAAACGAAGATCCCTGAGGAAAAAATGGATCTTCAATTCTATGATGCCCTTAATAAGCCTGTTCGCCAGGAGGTGAAAGGGAAAAAAAATACTCCCAACGAGATCATCCCTAAAAAGGAAACCGGGTATCTGCTTGTTCAGATGACCGGACCCACAGCTGTCCCCGTAAAAACCAGTCGGAAAGCAGCCACCTTTAACAAATCTTTGGTCGGTCATATTCCATCCCGGAAAACGGCGTCCAGGGAAGACGGTTCCAAGCATGTTGACCCAAGGGATACTGGATCCAAAAAGATGGACGGTAATATTAAAAACGAGCAACAGCCATTGGCAAAAGATAAGACCGATCTGTCCGTGAAAAAGTTTCGGAAGGTGCCCCCCAAAAAAATGATCGAGAAAAAGGTTTCGAAAATCGATCGATTGCCGGAAAAACAAAGGGTGTCTGCTAGGTTGTCCCCGGCTGAGACCTCTCTTGTGAAGGCGTCAGGGGGTCCCGAGGCGGTGGTGCCCGGGATGTATACCATTCAGATTGCGGCCTATAAATCATTTAAAGATGCGGTCACCCAGATGGCCAGGCTGGAGAAAAAAGGATTTGCCTCCTACCGGACCCTGGGGAAAAAAGAGGGTGTTACCTGGTATCGTGTTCGGGTGGGGGGGTTTGAGACCCGGGCTGCTGCAAGCCGATACATTGAAAAATTGAAACAAGCCAAAATTGATGGAATGATTATAAAGAAGGAATAGTGATGAAGATATCAAAGGATGAAATTGAAAAGATTGCCCACCTTGCCCGGCTGGACATTGATGACTTGCAAAAAGAGGCGCTTTCCGGGCAATTAAGTCATATCCTGGATTATATTGATAAACTCAAGAATGTCGATGCGGAAGGGGTAATCCCTTCCTCGGGTGCTGCATTTTTAAAAAATGTATTGAGGCAGGACATTCCAGGACTTTCCCCCGGTCCCAGCGTGACCCTGGCCAATGCGCCGGAGCGGGACGAGGACTTTTACACGGTGCCCCGGGTTGTTAAATAAATATCTTGCGCTTCAGTATATAAGGAACAACACATAAGGAACAAATTGAATGGATTTACATGCACTTACCATTGCAAAGGCCCAAAAACTTCTGGCCTCGGGAAAAATTTCCTCTGTGGAACTGACCCGGTCTCTGTTAGATCGGGTTCATCAATATGATGACCGCATCGGGGCCTTTATTACCGTGGATGACGACCAGGCCCTGTCCCAGGCCAAAGTGGCGGATGAAATAATTGCCAAGGGGGATCAGGCTCCCTTTACCGGTATCCCCATTGCCCTGAAAGATCTGTTGTGTACCCAGGGGGTAAAAACCACCTGTGGATCAAAAATATTGGGCAATTTTGTTCCCCAATATGACGCCACTGTGGTGGAAAAATTAAAAAAAGAAAATGCTGTTCTCATCGGCAAGACCAATCTGGATGAGTTTGGCATGGGGTCCTCCACTGAAAATTCCGCTTTCCACCTTACCCGAAATCCCTGGAATGAGGCGTATGTACCCGGAGGGTCCAGCGGCGGATCTGCGGCTGCCGTGGCTGCCCGGTTTTGCTGTGGTTCCCTGGGGACAGATACCGGCGGATCCATACGTCAGCCGGCTTCCCATTGCGGGGTGGTGGGGCTTAAACCCACCTACGGCAGAGTTTCCCGCTTTGGCCTTGTCTCCTATGCCTCTTCTTTGGATCAGATTGGTCCCATCACCCGGGATGTTACGGATGCGGCCCTGATGATGAACTTGATTTGCGGCAACGATCCAAAGGATTCCACCAGCGCCAAGGTGGATGTGCCGGATTTTACCCAGGCCCTGGGCCAATTTGAAAAAAATTCCCTCAAAGGGATGAAGGCCGGTATCCCCAAGGAATATCTTGGGGTGGAGGGGATTGATCCCGAAGTTGTGACCATGTTTGAACAGGCCACGAAAATTCTGGAAAGCCTGGGGGTTGAAATTGTTGAGATATCCTTGCCCCATACCCAGTATGTGGTGGCGACCTACTATATCATCGCCCCCTGTGAAGCCAGTTCAAATCTTGCCCGGTTTGACGGGGTGAGATACGGGATCAGGGACTATTCCAGCCAAGATCTCATTGAAATGTACAAGAAAACCAAATCCCAGGGGTTTGGTCCAGAGGTCCAGCGAAGAATCCTCATCGGCACCTATGCCCTGTCCGCCGGGTATTATGATGCCTATTACGGCAGGGCCTCCCAGGTGAGAACCCTGATCATGGAAGATTTTTCAAGGGCCTTTGACCAATGCGATTTTATTTTATCTCCTGTGGCGCCGACCCCTGCCTTTAAAATTGGTGAAAACACAGGGGATCCGCTGACCATGTATCTGAGTGATATCTTTACCCTGTCTGCCAATATGGCCGGGGTTCCCGGAATTTCAGTTCCCGCAGGAGTTACCGCCGCAGGGCTTCCCATGGGGATTCAGATGATGGGTAAGCGCTTTGATGAGATGTCCCTTTTGCGGGCCGGTTTCGGTTTTGAGCGTGCCCTTGACAATGGGATAGACAATAAAACAGCTTTCCCCGTTCTTTAAGAAACAAGGAGGTCATGGTGACAAATATCCACCCCCAGGGGGAGGCACTGAAAAAGGCGATCCAATGGATTTCTGAAAAAAGGAAGGGTGATCCTGAAACCAATCCGGCCAAATGGGTTGACCAGGCAGCATTTCAATTTGATTTAAGCCCAAAGGATTCTGAATTTTTGCTTCGGTTTGTACGTAAGGAAAACTGCTGACCTATGCGTCGGATTAGAATTTTACCCGAGATCCTGTCCAACCAGATTGCCGCAGGAGAGGTGGTCCAGCGCCCCTCTTCCGTGGTGAAAGAATTGGTAGAAAACAGCATAGATGCCAATGCCACAAGGATAACCGTGGAAATTGAACAGGGGGGCAAATCCCTGATTCGGATCTCCGATGACGGCTGCGGCCTTAACAGGGATGAAGCCTTATTGTCCATTGAGCGCTATGCCACCAGCAAAATTTTTACCAAGGAGGATCTGTTTTCCATTGCAAGTTTTGGTTTTCGGGGGGAGGCCCTGCCATCCATTGCATCGGTGTCCCGGTTTGTCCTTGTTTCCAGAACATCTGCCTCTGATATCGGCACAAAAATTGAGATGGCCGGGGGCAAGCTTGTCAAGGTTTCCGATGTGGGGGCTCCTGTGGGAACCCTGGTTGCGGTGAAACAGCTGTTTTTTAATACTCCGGCCCGAAGAAAATTTCTCAAGGGCGATGCCACCGAGGCCGGTCATATTGCCGACGCCCTGTCCGGCCTGGCCCTGGGCAATCCTGATTTGGGATTTCGTCTCTTTATGAATAAAAAACTGGTGAAAAATTTCCCCCCCGGGCAAACCCTGTTCCAGCGAGCTTTGGCGGTGCTGGGAAATGATGTGGTCAACAAGCTTTACCCGGTCAAGGCGATTGAACAGAATGTCCGGGTGTCCGGGGTCTGCTCTAACCCCCTGGTGACCAGGAGTACCTCCGGTCGGATTTATATGTTTGTCAACAACCGCCTTGTTTATGACAGGGGGATTGTGGCGGCTGTTTTTAAAGGGTACCAGGGGCGCATCATGAAGGGACGCTACCCCATGGGTGTCATTTGCGTGGGACTGCCCTTTGACCAGGTGGATGTAAATGTTCATCCGTCCAAGCGGGAAATTAAATTCTTATTGCCAGGACCCGTCTACCAGGCAGTGGGCATGGCCGTGGAAAAGGCTCTGGTTGCGGCCCAGGAAAATCTGATATCCTATGCACGGGCACAAATTAAATCCCAGCCTGCATCTGAAGGATCCCCTGAACAAACCCCCGAAGATTCCATTCCGGTCCGGGAAGCCGGAACAGCCGCACCCGATGATTTTTCTGGTAAACAATTTGAAAACAGACAACTTGGAAATCGGCAAAAGGACCAGGTGGCCCAGCCTGCCCTTGAGTGGGGGCCGGGCTCCGGAGCCCATGCAAAGGAAACCGTACCGGTTTTAGAAAATCATTTGCCGGCATCTGTTTTGGACAGGGAGTGTCCGCAAACCGTCGATCCGGATAAACTCCATACTGACCCATGCCCGGCGCGATATACAGCGCAGTCCCAGGTGAAAGACCCGCTTCAATCCCAGGCCCGGTTAGCTGATCAATTTCATTCCCAGTTCCGTGTTCTGGGTCAGGTTATGGGCACCTATATTGTGGCTGAAAAAGAGAATACCTTGGTTCTGGTTGACCAGCATGCCGCCCATGAACGGGTGGTATATGAAGTCTTAAAAAAACGGCACCATATCCTGGGGGTCCAGAGCCAGGACCTTCTGGTGTCCGAAATTTTGGACTTAACCAATGGGGAAGCCGATTCTCTGAACGCCATTCTTGAAGCGTTGTCAGGTCTGGGGCTTCGGATAGAGCCCTTCGGGGGGACCACCTTTGTGGTAAAAGCAGTTCCTGCTCTTTTGGGGGAAAGGGAGTTAAAACCCCTGATCCTGGAACTTATTGAAAACTTCAGGGGAGACCAGGGTTTAAATGAGAGCTTACAGGACGCCTGTCTTATCTCCATGGCCTGTCATTCGGCATTACGAGCCAATAAACAGATGAACCGCCAGGAAATGGAGCGTCTTTTGGAGGATCTGGAAAAATGTGAAAATCCCTTGCATTGCCCCCATGGTCGCCCCACCCTTGTCAGTTTTGATGCGCTGCAATTAAAGAAGCTGTTTAAAAGACTTGTTTAATGGGGGGATAATACCGAGAATTTATACATAATTTTATAAATTTGTGCTTGCAGGAATATTTGAAGGACGATATACAAAAACCAAGTGCAGGAAGTGATGCCAAGAAATTGGCAGGCTTATCTGTGGTTCTTATTAAGACCTATACATTAAGGAGCAGTATGTTGAAACCCAGTAAACGGATAAAAAAAAGGGGGCTGTTTATAACGGCTTTGTTCATTCTATCGATCTTGACCGTCAATATCGGTGTTTGTGCCGCCCCACCCAAACGAGTGGCGCTTTTCCCCTTTACCATGAATTCTCCCCAGGACCTTGGTTTTTTGCAGAACGGCCTTTTTTCCATGCTGTCTTCCCGGCTTTCCGATCCTGGAAAAGTTGATGTGCTTGAGCGGGAAGTTGTTGATCAGTATATGGCCCAAGAGGGATTCGATGTCATAAAAGGGACCTTAAGCGAGTCCAAGGCTCGGATTATCGGCGCCAACATGGGGGTGGATTATATTCTTTTCGGCAGCCTGACCCATTTTGGAGAAAGTGTCAGTCTGGATGCCAGCATGGTGGGTATTACAGGCAAGGGGGCTCGCCTCTCTTTTTTCGAGCAGAGTAATAATATGGGAGATGTGATTCCCTTGGTGAACAGTTTTGCCGGGGATATCAACCAAAAGGTGTTTCACCGGAATATTAAGAATGAGCTCTATGCCCAGCCGGTTCCCAAGGCAATCGATTCCCCCAAAGCTTTGCAACATGCTGGTGGTGGGGCTGTGGTTAGCGGCGGACTGGTGGCCGTTCAGCAGGGAGACCAGCCGGGAGACCAGCAGGGGTTTAGTACCCACCTTAAATTTGGGGGGATTATTACGGCCATGGCGGTGGGTGATTTGAATAAAGATGGCAGGGTTCAGGTTGTCACGGCAACCGACAGCGATCTTTTTATTCACCAGTTGGAAGGAAACCGGCTTGTTCAAATAGAAAAACTTGGGTTCAGTTCCGCGAATCGCATCGTTTCCATAGATATTGCCGATATAAATAAAAACGGGTATCCGGAAATTTTTGTGACCAGTCTGACCATCCACAGGGACGGGGTGCAGTCATTTGTAGTGGAGTATAACGGAACCCGGTATATGACCATAGATGAAGGCGAAGCCAGCTATTACCGGGTTATAAAAACTCCGGATAATCCAACGGTTCTTCTGCGCCAGGATCACGGGACCAACCCTTTTAACGGCCGGATTAATACCATGATGGCCGCAGGAAATACCTATAAAGTAGGAAAAAGTATCCGGCTACCCAGGAACACCTCTGTTCTATCCCTTGCCCGGGGCCCGGTGACCTCAGCGGATGCCGATGAATATGTGATGATCAATGAACACGGTCGGTTGGTGGTGGCCAGTGACAGCGGCACTACGGATTGGGCAGGTACTAAAAAATACGGATTGACTGGGAATTTCTGGCTTCTGCCCGGAAATGATACAGATGCCTCGTTTCGGGAACGGCTCCATCTTCATCCGCGGATTAAATTTTATGATATCGGTTCCGACGGTAAACAGGAATTATTTGTCGTGAAGAACAATGAAATAGGCGGCGGGGCTTTTGGCCGGTATAAACGATTTAAAAACGGAAATGTCCAGATGCTCACCTGGAACGGGATTGCCATGGTTCCTGTGCTTCAGACCGAACCCGTCCAGGGCTGGATCTCTGACTTTACCATCGCTGATATGGATGGGGACGGGGTGGATGAACTGATCGTTTCTGTGGTGACCCATAGCAAGCTGTCCGTGATTTCAAAACCAAGTATCTCGAATATTATTTCTTATAAACTATAATAATTGTGAGCCTGTATAATATCGGAACCCCTTGCTTTTTTCCTGGGAAAAGCATATGTTTCCCATTCGAATTTTAAGGATAGTTTATGCTTTTGGATACGTTATCCAATAGTGTTCAAAATCGGAAAATAATAAGGGAAGGATGACTCACGCCCTTTTACACAAACTAAGGAGTTTATTTTGAAAAAAATTTTTCAATTTATTCTTGTACTATCGGTCATTCTTGTCAGCATGAACGTGTATTCTTTTTGTGAGGCTGCTGCAGCAAGGATTGCCGTGCTTCCCTTTCAAATCAACGCAGAAAAAGATTTTGCCTTTCTACAGGATGGGATACAGGACATGCTCGGTTCAAGGCTGTCCTGGGAAAACAAGGTTTTTGTTATTGATAAAAATACGGTTAACACGGCTGCCAAATCCTTTGAAAATTTTTCCGGAAAAAGCCGTGCATTGCTTATCGGCGGAAAACTCAATGCAGATTATATTATTTACGGGAGTTTAACCCTTCTAGGAGATACGGCAAGCATTGATGCAAAAATTACCGACATCACCGGCAAAAATGAACCCACAACCATTTTTAAACAGATCAACAGTATCGGTCAGGTAATTCCTGAAATCAATAAATTTGCCACCGATATTAACACCATTGTTTTTCACCGGGGCGCCCCTCAACCCTTTCAACCTGCCCAGTCCGCTACCCCGAACCAGGAATTTATCTCAAAGTCTGATCAGAATTTTGTGATAATGGAATCAAAGGATAAGCCCCAGACGTTCTGGAAAAGCAAATCATTTGAGCATTCCATAGTGGGGATGGATTTTGGGGATGTTAATAATGACGGTATTAAGGAGACAGTCTATATTTCAAACCATGCTGTCTATATCTATCAGAATACAAATAATTCATTTAAACAGATTGCCAAAATTGCTGAAAACAGAATAAATGATTATATCGGAGTTGATGTTGCGGATATCAACAATAACGGGACCCCTGAAATCTTCGTATCCAGTCTTGTGCAGGGCAAGAACAAAGCCAGTTCATTTGTCATTGAGTATGACGGGGCAAAATACAATACCATAATTGATCGATCTCCCTGGTATTACAGAGTCGTTAAGCCAGTCACAGGAAGGCCGGTCCTCATGGCACAGAAACAGGAGTACAGAAGAGGGGATATCTATTCTTCCCCGATTTCCATCATGGTAAGTGACGGCTCAAAATATTTCCCTGAAAAAATGGTTATCAAGGCTGGGCTGACAAACGTATTTGGCATCGGGTATGGTGATCTCGAAAAAAATGGGCAGAAAAGTATCATTGCGTTTGACAAGAACGATTATATTAGTATTTTCAACAATCCAACCGGTTCAAGCTGGACAGGCACAACAAAATTTGGCGGGAATATGAGCCGGTTTTTGATTGAACCCGATGACCCGACAAATGATCATCCTGTCCCCCAATACTATCCAATGAGACTCAGGACGGCTGATACAGACCAGGATGGTGAAATTGAAGTGATCACAGCTGCCAATTATGCTAAGGCAAAAACTATGGTCAAAGGGTTCAGGTCTTTTAATAAATCCCAGATCCAGGCCCTTGGCTGGGATTCTCTGGGGTTTAAGCCCCTCTGGGCAACAAGGAGCCTGTCGGGGCGGATCAGTGATTTTTTTATTGAAGATTTTGATAATGACGGGGTAACCGAAATTGTCATCTCTGTTGTGACAAAGGGAACGGCATTGTTTTCTTCAAAGCCCAAAAGCCACATCGTAGCCTATGAACTTACCAAAAGTAAATAAGAAATGTTTTGTATTTGTACTTAATGCTTGACTTTTGCCGTGTGCGTTGGTATCGCCCTTATACGCCACCTATAACAGTTGGTTCGAAGATTATAAACAATAACACTAAAAGGAGGTTGCCTGGAATTTAAACATACTGAGTAAATCAAACCAAATTTTATGAACAACTTTAATTAACCAAACTTTTTTTTAAAAGGAAAAAAAGATGAAAAAATTAGCAATTCTTGTTATGGCAATGCTTCTTACTGCCATGTTTACAGCCCCTGCATTTGCAGAAGATAGACTTTCACTCAGCGGCAGTTATTTTGTCAGAGGCTGGGATGTAGATAGTGGTAAAGCCGGACCTGATCAGAACTATTACCATCAGAGAATGAGAGTTCAGGCTAAAATTGCCGTTGCCGATGATGTATCCGCCACCATCAGAGCTGACATCGCAGAAGCTGTCTGGGGTGCTGACTTTACCACCGGTTCTGTTGCCCGTCCGGGAAATGCCGGCGACAATGATTCAAACAAAATTCATATTGACCGGACCTTTGTCACCATTGACAAAGAAGCCTGGAGCTTCCAGGCTGGCCAGCAGTTTTTCGCTCTGGGTATTGCAGAAGTAATGGATTCCCAGATCACTGGTTTTAACGCTGGTCTTAAATTTGCTCCGGTAAATGTTAACTTCATCTATGCCAAAATTGATGAAGGCGATACCTATAATAGAGCCACACCAATCGGAGACGGTACCATTGGTGGCTTAAACGATGCTCAAGCAGCCGCTAAAGCAGCAGTTGATGCCACAACTGATGAAGCCGCTCTTGGTACAGAAGATACGGATATCTATGCTGTAAACGTAGGCTTTGAGGTTGCTGGATTTAACTCAAACGCTTTTGGTGTAATGCAGAAAGATGACAGCCCTGCACAAGCAGAGCCTTGGGCAATTGGTTTCATGACTTCCGGTACTGCTGCAGGCATGGTTAACATTCTTGCTGAATTGGATTTCTTTGGCGGCGACAATGCTACTAACGACTATTCCGGTGTTAACTTTTACGTGAAGGGTGATGTTGCTATTAACGATATGTTTACCGTTGGTGCTGAAGTCATCTATGGCGATGGTGATGATACAGATACACAGATTTCAGGTCTGACCAACTGGGATACATTTACTCCCTTCAGCATTGGTACTCCAATGGACGGCTGGGTCACAGCATTTGCTGGATCCCCCTTTGATATGACAGGCGATGGTGCTGGTACAATCGGCGGAACACTCTTTGTCTCCTCAACTCCCATGGAAAAACTTAGCCTTGGTGGAAAAGTAGGTTATTTTGAAACTGAAGAAGATTCAGTAACTGATGCTGACATGGTTGCTTTTAATGCTTGGGTTGCCTATGAAATTGCTTCCAACACTAAAGTGTCCATGACCTATCTCTATTCTGATATTGATGAGCAATTCATTAACAACGACGCTGTTAAAACAATTGTTCTTGAACTGGCAGTATCCTTCTAATTTAGCCTAACAATTAGAAAGCAATATTTATCGGGCTTGCCGTTTTGGCAAGCCCGATTTTTTTTTAATATGATTTGAAATTTTGTGGGTCTTTCCCCTCAATCTATCGCTAATTCCTTGATCTCAGCTGCCCATCTTAAGCCGAATGATGACTGCACTCCAACAATAGCATGACCATCGACAGAAGCATGTTTTTTGAATCTGAAATCCAGAGTATATTGCAGTGTTTGATATTGAGAAAGATTCAAGAGATGAGAGTATTATCTCCTAGGCCGGAAGTGTAATTTCTACGTTGGCGCCTTTTGTTTCTCCATTTGTAATCATAATTGTCCCGTTATGGGCTTCAATCATATTCTTAACAATACCAAGGCCTAATCCTGTCCCTGTATCCTTTGTCGTGAAGAACGGTGTCCATATCTTTTTTAAAATATCTTCCGGAACCCCTTCTCCACTATCAATAAAATTAATAATAATGTTTCCGGAATTATATTTTATTCGTATGGTCATGGAACCGTTTTTACGCAATGACTGGAAGGCATTGATTAAAATATTTAAAAAAGCCTGGTAAAGCATAACGCTGTCAGCCAATATTTCAGGTAATTGATTGGATATGTCTCTGATTATAGTGAAATTATTTTCTTCTATCTGATAGGTAAGATATGAAATATTTTTTTCTAGGATATCTTCTACCCGGCAGAAGTGAAAATCCGGGATTTTAGGTTTGGCAAAATCCAGAAAATCGGTAATAATATTATCCAGCCTGGTGGATTCTTCGACAATAATATCCGGTATTATGCTTTTGGTATCCAGTTTTACCATCTTTTTTTTCAATAATTGCGCACTGCTTTTAATAATTCCAAGGGGGTTTCTGATTTCATGTGATATCCCGGCTGTCATTTCCCCAATTGCGGATAAGTGTTCGGCCTGACGCAGTTTTTCTTCAAGTTTGAGTTTTTCTTCGGCCCTTCGTTCAATGATTTTTTCACCATGCTTAACGATAAACCGAAGTACGATGAAAAGTATTCCCATAATAATAAAACAAGAACCGATAATAAGTCCTTGAAGCTTAAATAATTGTTTGTAATCATCAGAAACATCCTGGACAATTTCAACAACACCCAGGACGGGGCCTGCAAGGTTTGGTGATACCTGTTTCTCAGCTTTTAAGGGTGAAAAAGTGACGATTTTTGTTCCTTTGGGATACCAGAACAATAGTTCCAGAAAACTACCTTGCTGGATGACCCTTGATGATGCTTCTCTTTTCATTGCTTTATCATAATGGATCCCGCCGGCATTTTCGTCTCCTATTTTTGCAGCATCATAGCTATAGGAGATGATATTTTTTTCATCATAAATAGTCACCATCGCGACATTAAAGCTATGCAGCGTCGATCGGACAACTTTATCCATCAAGAGGAATTGTTCTTTTTCTCGTAATCGGATTTTTCCGTATTGTACCAATACAGGAAACATGAATCTGGAAATGATCTGATGGTTGAGATTTTCAACAAGAAGAGATGCGTATTCTTCGCTTTTTTCCAAAAGAAGGTTTCTGACCCAATGGGCATTCAAGGCTGAGATGGTAATTGTTGCTGTGAACATGATCAGAAGTGAGGAGAATGTAAAAAATTTGACCAGCTTGAAGGGCTTGGTATCTTGTGAAGCACCTATTTTTTGTGACATTTATTTTCCAATTTTTAGTTAACAACCCTTATTTTACAGTAATATGGTGCCAAAGTATATTGATGTTGATGCTATAGATCAATATAAAAATGTCTATTACCACAAATAAGGGTTGTCATAAAATCTGATACTGTCCCTCACGCTTTCAACCCCAGAAATACCATTCCGCGGGTCTGCTGGAAAATGAATTTATAGAAACACGCTTACACTATTCACCTTCGTGAGCCAAATTTGCCCGAGCCGCAATAAATATCCATATGTTCAGTGAAAGAGGCCTTATAACCCCAGTATACGCCTTTTATATATTTTTTTGAGTGTGTTTTTTCTAATTCTTTAATATGTTTTTGCTGCTGAAGCCAGACATTCGATGATGGATTGTATATCGTACCGGTGCACGCATGATCAATGGCATCTTGTTTTGCCATTTTTTCACCATATTTATATCCACTTCGGTATTCTCGTTCATTATCAGCGGAACCTGTGGTTTGGCAGGAAACAAAAAGAATGGCTATTGCTATCATCATTACAGGATAATACATATATTTAAATAGTTTCATTACAATTCCTCCAATTCTATGAGATTAATTCTTGAGATAAACCTAATCATTTTTAAAAAAGGTGCAATAACGATCAAAAAAAAATTACAATGGATGAATAAAAAAATAAAGGATAAAAAGCATTTAGAAGAACGGGAACCGGGATGCAGATGTATGCATCCTGACAGGATTGCTGCCACCAGGGATGACCCGAATTTTTATGATTTCACCATCTGCGCAGAAATTGGATAGAATAATCTCGGATTTTGCAAGTAAATGGCATCTTTAAAGGCCTTCTTGGATAGGCGTGTGCTGTTGTCACTAATTGATGAACCCGTTGTTTATTGGCGCATGTGTCGGGGGGTGTTCATCAAAAGAAAAAAAATGTTTTGAATTTGTAAAAAAATGTTGCGAAAGATGTTGACAAGGGTTGGGTCAATTTATTAAGTGTAATTGTAAACAGCGTTTATGGAACGAACGCTTGGTCTCCCTTAAAAAAAACAGAAGTTTAAAAGGAACATTCTGTTTTTTTAATTCAGGTGGGAAATTGATTTAACCCTCAATAAAAGGAAAAAAGATGAAAAAATTAATGGTTATTGCTGCAGTGCTCGTATTCTTTACCGGTTCTGCCTATGCGGCTGCAGAGTGGAATTTCTACGGGTCAGCCCGTGTGAGTACTTTTTATTCAGAAATTGATAACAGCCCATTTGTAACAGGTAATCCTAACACAGAAAATTATGAGCAGGATTTGAATGGCAACGCCCGTATAGGCGCCAATATCAAAGTTAATGACGCATTGACCGGCAGGTTTGAGTACGGAGCCAAAAAAGATCTATCCAATGTGCGTATCCTCTGGGGCGAATGGGATTTTGGTGCCGGCTCCCTCGGTGTTGGTAAACATTATACGCCTTTGCTTATGCCGTATTCCAATCAGGTGTATAATATTTATGCCCGGGAAGATGGCGATACCAACATGAGCTTGTTTGGAATGCTTTATGGTAAGCGGGAAGCCATGGTCCGTCTGAAATTCGGTACCTTCCAGATTGCGCTGGTACAGCCTAGAACTTTGGTCAGCCAGTATTATACAGCATCACCTGCTTCGGGGTATAAAGTTGCAACTGTTCCTATGGATATTTATCTAGTGAGCGGACAACCGGAAACCGAGGTCAAAATGCCGGGTATCCAGGCCAAGTATAGACTTGATTTTAAAATGGGTCACCTTAACTTTGCCGGTGGTTATCAGAATTTTGATGTTCTTAGCGGTACTGAAAAATTTACAGTGTACTCCTATGTTGCTGCATTGGGCGGTCGTTTGAATGTTGGGAAAGCCTATCTCAAGGGTAATATCTGGGGCGGTCAGAATGTTGGTAACCTGGCGGATATTCTCGTCAGCGGCAGTATTGCTTCCTCAGTGGAGGGGATTACCGGAGATCTGGACGGTGGCGGGCTTGGCTTTGCACAATACAGCGATGGTACGCTTAACGCTATAAATCCGGCTTTAGGCCCTAAAAGAGGCATAATTGATAATGATGCCCTTGCTGGTTTGCTTGTTGTCGGTTATGAATTCAGAGAAGGGCTTTATATTGAAGCGGGTTATGGGTATACAAGAACAGAACTGGATATGGCCGGATCTGAAGAGGATGATGCAGAAACCATTTACCTGCAGTCCACCATCTTCCTGGCTCCCGGAGTATTCCTTACCCCTGAAATCGGATATTGCGACATGAAACAGTCGGGTCAACCTGAAATTACATATTACGGAGTCAAATGGCAGATTAACTTCTAATTTTAGCGGATTCTGCGCTTAACCCCAATACCACCTGAATTGTATAAAAGGCCTGGTAATCTGACGATTACCAGGCCTTTTCATATTGGTTCGACCGGA
The DNA here is from genome assembly GCA_016744295.1 of Desulfobacteraceae bacterium. Taxonomy (GTDB): domain Bacteria; phylum Desulfobacterota; class Desulfobacteria; order Desulfobacterales; family Desulfobacteraceae; genus NBML01. The sequence goes on from JADGEQ010000028.1 coordinate 25,520, forward strand.
CAGGCAAACCCGGACGGAAGCATCTTAGCTTCACCTCGATCAGTGGGATGCTGTACATTAGACGCATTCTGTTTTTACAATAGATTGATTCCAGGGATTTTGTTAAAATGATGGTCCTTGGTATATAGTTTTAAGCCATTTTTAAATGCAGTTGCTGCAATCCAGATGTCATTTGTGGGAATTGGCGTTCCGTTTTTTCTTAACGAATTGAGAATCTGAGCGTAAAAATCTGCTGTTTCAAAATCTATTGCATAAACTACGACTCTTGGGGAATCAAGGAATTGATCCAGTTCGTCTCTGTTGCGGTTTTCTTTTTTTCCGCCTTTAAATCCACTTAGAAGCTCGCCAATACTGATAGTAGATATGCCGATCAAAGTTGTTTTTTTCAGAGTGGAGCCAACACTTTCATCACCTCGTAAGGCATTTGAATATATATTTGTGTCGATCAGTATTCTGCTCATTCCCATAATTCCCGGTCAATCTTTCTATCTTCGTCAATTTTGCCTTGAATTTGGTCATATTCATGTTCAGACCAACTCCCAAATAAGTGATCAAGGTCATCATGAATTTTTGTGTAGTTCTGTTTTTTTTTTAGTCCAAGCTTTTCTTTTATTGTCTCGATAACAAACTGGTTTACACTCTTTGACTCTCGTTGAGCAGCAGTTTTTAGTTTTTCAGCAACCTGAGGTTCTAACCCTCTAATGGAAATGGCGTTCATGTTATCCTCCCCATATAATGATGTAATTGTATGATATCTTAATGCTATCATTGTATAGCAGCATGGTGTTTTGTCAACGGTAAAAAGGGATATAACGAACTGAAATATTTTATCGCCGGTAGGTTACACTTAGTGGCTTCTTTGAAAAGGAAGGAGGGGATTATCTGTTGGAAAAAAAGTGTGAATATCTGCTGTGCACCCGGCACTTTGCCAGGATGCACAGCAAAAGTATGAAACTCTTAGAAAAGGTATTCCCATACCTTCCAGCCGGGACCTTGATCCTGGGGAGCCTGGGGAGCCTTCATCAGATGTTCCGGGTTCTGGCGTTTGAGCTTGTTGATATGGGCTTGTTTTTCCTGTTCCATTTTTTCAGAGGTCACAGTACTGCGGTTAAAGGCTTTTTTATTGATGGTGGCAGCAATTCGGTCCACCTTGTCGATGAGGTCATCATTGATTTTTGATTGCTCAAAAAAGGCCATGAAGCGCTTGTTTTTAATGTCATAAACCTGGGCATCAATACTAAAAGATCCGGCAAGGTTTGTGATGCTGCCGGCCACAACATAATGGCTGTTTGTTCGGGCAGCGATTTTACCGATCAACTGATCGCCGGTGAAAGAGGGCATTTGGGACAATTGCGCCTTGATATCCCTATTGGGAATGACCACTACATGATCCCGCCAGGAGAGGCGGGAATAGAACATTTGAATGATGCCCTTTTGAATATGAGACATATCTTCGGCGGAATTTATGGTAAAGGGCAGCACGGCGATGGTTTTGAGATCAGTGGCCTTGGAAGTGCTGGCTGTGGCGGTCAGCGAAAGTACCAGGCTAAGTGCTGCCAGGAAAAATAATGCCGGGGAAAAACGATGGAATAGGGGGGTTCTTTTCACGGTATGGGTCCCTTGATGTTTGGGGTTTTTCAATTTAGCTTAAACCAATTTAGCTTTAATGAGGGGGGTGACAATTTTCGGATCTGCCTTGCCCCGGGTTTTTTTCATCACCTGTCCCATGAAAAAACTGAACAATTTTGTTTTTCCTTGGCGATAGGCATCGGCTTCATCGGGATTATCTTGAATAATCTTGTTGACGATTTCTTCCAGTTCTGACGGGTTCGACACCTGTTCCAGTCCCATTTCCTTTACAATGACCCCGGGTTCTTTCCCGGATTTGACCATCATTTCAAAAACAGTTTTAGCGGCATTGGCATTGATGCTCCCTTTTTCAAGCAGCTGTAAAAGAGTGGAAAATGCCGTCGCTGTGACCGGGGACCGGGTGATATCAATTCCCTGTGTGTTGAGAAGGCCCAAAAGGGTTGTCATGGTCCAATTGGCCGCCAGTTTGATGTCGGTCAGCCCTTTTATGGTTTCTTCAAAATAGTTGGCAAGATCGATGCTGGCGGTCAACAAGGTTGCATCATAGGCTGACAACCCGAACTGTTCAATGAAGCGGGCCTGTTTTTGAGCCGGCAGTTCCGGCATGGTTTGTTTTACCGATTGAATCCATTGTTCATCCACGATCAAAGGGACAAGATCGGGGTCGGGGAAGTATCTGTAATCATGGGCCTCCTCCTTGCCCCGCATGGATGTGGTTTTGTTTTTGCTGGGGTCCCAGAGTCTGGTTTCCTGGATGACGGGTTTCCCTTCTTCCAAACAAAAGGTCTGGCGCTGGATTTCATAGTTGATGGCTTTTTCGACATTTTTAAACGAATTGAGGTTCTTCAGTTCTGCCCGGGTCCCAAATTGCGCCTGGCCCACCGGGCGGAGGGATATATTGGCATCGCACCGAAAGCTGCCCTCCTCCATGTTACCGTCACATACCTCTATATACTTTAAAATGGCATGGAGTTTTCTCAGGTAGGCACCGGCTTCCTTGGCAGTGCGGATGTCGGGCTCGCTGACAATTTCAATGAGGGGGATACCGGTGCGGTTTAGATCCACCATGCTCTTGGCCTGGATGGGGTCATGGATGAGTTTGCCTGCATCCTCTTCCATGTGGATTCGGGTGATGCCAATGGTTTTTTGGCCTCTTTCCTCTGTTTCGATATCAAGGTGGCCGTGTTCGGCAATGGGGGCGGCGTACTGGGTTATCTGGTATCCCTTGGGCAGATCCGGATAAAAATAATTTTTCCGGTCAAACCGGCTCTCCTGGGCAATGGTGCAGTCGGTGGCAAGACCGGCTTTAATGGCAAAGGTTACGGCCTGCTGGTTGAGTACCGGCAGCACCCCTGGCATGCCGGTGCACACAGGACAGGTGTTGGCATTGGGTAATTTGCCAAATTGGGTGGAGCAGCCGCAGAAAATTTTTGTTTTTGTTTTTAATTGGGCATGGACTTCAAGTCCAATGACAGGTTCAAATGCCATAAATATGTATATTCCTTTGGTATTATATATAGTTTTCTAATAATAGCCTTCCTTTATAACCTTGATATTTTGAATAATCAATATAATTTTTATTGCAATACCAGTCCTAAAAATATAAAAGAAGGGTTTATTGAATTTATAACCGCAGGAAATAACAGGGGATAGTATTGGATGAAATTTTTTCTTAGTGTTGTCGGCATGGTCATGATTGTCGAAGGGTTGCCCTATTTTGCTTTCCCTAGCAAAATGAAGGCCACGGTTCAAATGATCCTCGGCCTGGATGACACCAGCCTTCGACGGTTCGGCTTCTTCCTGATGATGGCGGGACTTGGGCTGGTTTACCTTGCCATGGGAGCAAATTAATGTATCAATTGTCAGACTATGACTATGATTTGCCTGAAAAGCAAATTGCTCAGATTCCCTGCCGTGACAGAAGCGGGTCAAAATTGCTGCACATTGACCGGAAGAACAACACGCTTGGGCATCATCATTTTTTTGATCTTGCAGCAATTCTTCAGCCCAATGATTTGCTGGTGGTGAATAATACCCGGGTGATTCCGGCAAGGCTTTTGGGGAAAAAAGTTACCGGCGGCCGGGTGGAGGTTTTGATCATTGATTTTGCAGGGGGGGTGAATGCCCTTGAAAATACGGGTTTTTTCCAATGCGATTGTCTGATAAAGGCCTCAAAAAATCCAAAGCCAGGCGCAGTTCTTCATTTGGACGGGGGAATAAAAGCCGAAATAATAGAGGTGAAACAATATATATCCCATGTCCGGTTCTTCGGAGGGGAATCCTTTTTAAAGGCCTTAAAGCGTTCCGGTCATATTCCTTTGCCGCCCTATATCAGAAGGGAGGGGGATCCGGATCTGACCCGGGAAGACAAGGAAACCTATCAGACGGTATATTCGGCTGCGGAAGGGGCTGTGGCAGCTCCCACGGCAGGGCTTCATTTTACCAACCCCCTGATTGCAGATCTTGGGGCAAGGGGGGTTGAAATTGCAAATATCACCCTTCACGTGGGCTATGGCACCTTTGTGCCGGTCCGGGTGGAGGATATCCGGGAGCACCAGATCCACTCTGAATATTATTCTGTATCCCCCGGGGCCGCCCAAAAAATCAACCGGGCCAAAAAGAATGGCAGGCGGGTGGTGGCCGTTGGGACCACTTCGGTCAGAACCCTGGAGTACCTGTCCGATGCCGGGGGCTGTGTGGCCCCGGGAACCGGCAGTTGTGACCTGTTTATTTATCCGGGGTATACCTTTAAATGTGTGGATGCCATGGTGACCAATTTTCATCTGCCCAAATCCACTCTGCTCATGCTGGTATCGGCATTTTATACCCGGGAAAAAATGATTCAGGCCTATGAAACCGCCATAAACGAGGACTACCGATTTTTCAGCTATGGCGATGCCATGTTCATTGAATAGGGCAGACAAAAAAACTCAGGAGAATAAAATACACAACTTATGTTAGATTTTAACTTAATTAAAGAATCAACGGAAGGATCCGGTTCTGCAAGCTCCCGGGCCCGTTTGGGAGAATTGAAAACAGACCATGGATCCATTCAGACCCCTATCTTTATGCCCGTGGGCACCCAGGGGTCGGTCAAGGGTATTTCCAAAGAAGACCTTGACCATTGCGGAGCCCAGATTATTTTGGGTAATAATTATCATTTGTATTTAAGGCCGGGGCCCGAGGTTATCGAACACATGGGGGGGCTTCACAAATTTTGCGGCTGGAAAAAACCCATGCTCACCGATTCGGGGGGGTTTCAGTTTTTTTCCCTGGCCAAGCTGGCTAAATTTACTGATGAGGGGGTAAAATTCCAGTCTCATATTGACGGGTCCCGGCATTTTTTCTCTCCGGAAAAAGCCATAGAGATGCAGATGATCCTGGGATCGGATATCATGATGTGTCTGGACTGGTGCATGGGGCAGCCTGCCACTGAACGTCAGACCATGGAGGCCCTGGTAAAAACCACCAACTGGGCCAAGAGGGGCTATGATTTCTGGCAGGCAAAGGGGGGAAAGAACAATCTTTTCGGAATTGTTCAGGGGGGAATGTTCGCCCATTTAAGATCCTTGTCGGCTGAGCAGCTCACCCAGATTGATTTCCCAGGATTTGCCATTGGCGGGCTGTCTGTGGGGGAACCCACCGAGGTGATGTATGAGATGGCGGATCATACTTTGCCGCTTTTGCCAAGGGAGAAGCCCCGGTATATCATGGGGGTTGGCACCCCTGAAAACTTGGTGGAGCTTGTGGATATGGGCTGTGACATGTTTGATTGTGTGATGCCCTCCCGCAACGCCAGAAACGGCCAGTTGTTCACATCCGCGGGAACCATTAACATCTACAATGCAAAATTTGCAATGGACAAGGCCCCCATTGATGAGACTTGTCAATGCTACACCTGTCAAAATTATTCAAGGGGTTATCTTCGTCATTTGTACAAGTCCAGGGAGCTTCTGGCCTATAGGCTGAACACCATCCACAACCTTTATTATTACCTTGACCTTATGGCGCAAATACGCCATGCCATAAAGGAGGATCAATTTTTGGATTTTAAACGGGATTTTTATGCTAAAAGGAGAAATTGATCATGCATGAAATGGGCATTGCCGAACAATTGGTTAAAATTGCAATGGATGCAATCCCCGCGGATATTAAAGATCCCCGGGTAAAGATTCTGAACTTGAGAATCGGAAAGCTTGCCTCTGTGGTGGAGCACAGCCTGACCTTTTGTTTTGAGATCATTACCAAGGATACGCCCCTGGAAAATGTTCAGCTGTTGATCGAGTCGGTACCGGTAAAGATTCACTGCAACTCCTGCCACCAGGAATGGGAGGTGGATACCCCCATGTTTAAATGTCCCGATTGTGAGGAGGGGGAGGTTGCGATGATTTCCGGAAGGGAGATAGAGATCACCTCCATGGAGCTGGTCGATGAGTGACTATTTTTAAATAAAGGAAAGAGGTATGGAAATAAATATTCAAAAACGGATACTTGAAAAAAATGAAACAGATGCTGACCAGAACAGGGCTTTTTTCAGGGAAAAAAATGTTTTTGTTCTGAATCTGATGTCATCCCCGGGTTCCGGCAAGACCGAAACCCTGTGTAAAACCCTGGGCCGTTTGATGCCGGAAATCAGGGTGGGGGTTATTGTGGGGGATGTCTGCACCACAAACGATGCAGACAGGCTTTCGGTCACCAAAGCCAAGGTCACCCAGATCAATACCGATCAGTTCGGGGGGGACTGCCATCTGGCAGCCCACATGATTGATGCCTCTGCCAGGCAACTGGGGTGCGATGATCTGGACCTGCTCATTGTGGAAAATATCGGTAATCTTGTCTGCCCTGCGGAATTTGATATTGGCGAGGATGCAAGGGCTGTTGTCTTGAGTGTTACCGAAGGAGAAGACAAACCCTTGAAATATCCCCTCATGTTCCAGGTGGCGGATATTGCGATTCTGAACAAGGTGGATCTTCTGCCCTACCTTGATTTTGATGCACCCCTGGCCGTGGACAATATGAAAAAGGTTCATCCGGGCATGCCGGTGTTTGAAATTTCTGCCAAAAGTCAGGAGGGCTTTGAACCCTGGCTTGAATGGCTGAGAAAGAAGGTAAAAGAAAAAACGCGATAAATTTTCCAGGAAAAAGGGAGGGAATCATGGAGATAAAGCAGACAGCCTTTGCCGGCAGTTGGTATCCCGGCACAGCAGGGGCGTGTGAAACCGCTATCCTGAAGTATTTAACCGAAGGCCAGGGCAGGTTAACGGGTGATTTTGCCGGGGGGATTGTTCCCCATGCAGGCTGGCATTTCTCAGGTAGTATTGCCTGCCGGGTGATTGCCTCTCTTTTGCCCGGTGATACGATTGCTACGGCGGATAATATTGCTGCCGACGCCGTTGACACTATCCTTTTGTTCGGAGCCCATATGCACAGGCAGTCGGAACCCTTTATCATGACCCAGGGCTTGATAGAAACCCCCTTTGGAAATATTGAGGTAGACGGTGAATTGGTGGATAAAATCTGTGCAGGTATCAGTATCCGGAAACGATCTCCTAAAAAGTTTCCCGATGAAAATACCCTGGAATTGCAATATCCCTTTATCAAGTATTTTTTTCCCAGGGCCAAAATTGTGGTCTGCGGGGTGGCGCCCTCTACCTTTGCCGGTATTATCGGAAGCATGGCCGTGGATGAAGCAGCAAAGCTGGGCCGCCATGTCCGGGTAATCGGCTCCACTGACATGACCCATTACGGACCGGATTTCGGGTTTACGCCGGCGGGTGTTGGGAAAAAGGCAGTTGAATGGGTGGCAGAGAATGACCAAAGCGCGATTGCCGTGATGAAGGAGATGGATACAGCCGGGGTCATTGCCCAGCAGGATCACAGAAACATGTGCTGCCCCGGCGCCGTCGTCGCAACCCTGGCTGCCTGCAAAAAAAAGGGCGCAGTCAAGGGGATTGAGCTTGACTACGCCACCAGTTTTGAACGTTCCGGACAGGAAAGTTTTGTCGGATATGCAGGGCTTGTTTATGCCATCTCCTGAATAAAGGCCGCAGCTTTTCTGATTCGCAAAATTGTTTTGTCCCGGCCCAGGGCCAGCAGCATCTCAAATATGCCGGGGCTCACGGTGGTGCCGGTGATGGCCACCCTCAGGGGCTGGGCAATTTTGCCAAATCCAAGCCCGGTATCTTCCATGATCTGCTTGAATATATTTTCAAGATTTTCCTGGGTGTAGTCTGTCAGCTTTTCAATGGCATCTGCTGTCTGGGTGAGCATTCCCATTGTGTCGGGTTTGAGAAATTTTTTGGCTGCTTTTTCATCAAAGACAATTGTGTCCTTATAATAAAAAACCGCTGCCTGGGCCATTTCAACCAGGGTTTTGCTTCTGGGCTGAAGGGTTTCAATCACCCCCTGGGTAAAGGGGTCATTTTGGGCTTCAATGCCAAGGGCATCCAAATGGAATAAAAGGTGCTCGCCTAATTCCTTGGGGGATTTGGCCTGGATATGCTTTGCGTTTAATGCAAGAAGCTTGTCTAGGTCAAACATGGAGGCGGACCGGCCCAGATGCGTGAGATCAAATTTTTCAATAAGATCATTTCGTTCAAAAAACTCCTGATCCCCGTGGGACCACCCCAACCGGACCAAATAATTAATCATGGCATCGGCCAGAAATCCCATTTTCTGATATTCACCCACGGACATGGCGCCGTGGCGTTTGCTCAGCCGGGATTTGTCCGCCCCGAGCACCATGGGAACATGGCCGAATTGGGGTAAATCCGCCCCAAGGGCTTTGTAAATCAATATCTGTTTCGGGGTGTTGACCAGGTGATCATCCCCCCGGATAATGGTGTTGATATTCATGGTCAAATCATCCACTACCACGGCCAGGTTGTACATGGCCACCCCATTGCTTCTCTGGATGATGAAGTCGTCAATCTCGGTATTCTGAAATGCCGTGCTGCCCTTGACAACATCTTCGACAACGGTGACGCCTGTGTCGGGAGTTTTCAGCCGTACCACGGTATTGTCTGCCCTGGGAAGGTTGCGGTTGCGGCAGCATCCGTTATACTGGGGGTTTTTACCATTTGCACGGGCTTCTTCCCGCATGGCAGTGACCTCGTCGGGGGTGCAGGAGCAATGGTAGGCATGGCCCGAAGCCACCAGTCGTTCAATGTGTTCTGTGTAGATATCATATCGCTGGGTTTGGAAGTAGGGTCCTTCATCCCAGTCAATCCCGAGCCATTCAAGGGATTCCAAAATGGCGGTAACCGATTCTTCTGTGGACCTTGCTTCATCCGTGTCTTCAATTCTTAAAACAAATTTCCCCTTGGTTTTTCTGGCATAAAGCCAGTTGAACAGGGCTGTCCTGGCACCGCCGATGTGAAGGTAACCGCTGGGGGAGGGGGGGAACCGCGTTATGACTGTATCCATATATTCTCCAAAATTGATAAAAAATTCATCAGTAAATTCGCGCCCTTAAGTATCACAAAAATTACCATTGAGCAATAGAAAGGTGGGCCATGTTCTTTATTACCTTGACAGTTTTTTGAAATTGGGGTAGGTATGTTTGTTTTATGTGTTTAGTGGACTATGACAGTTGTTAAAGTGAAATAACAAGTAAAATAATATAGTTAGGAGAATCCAATGGCAGTACCAAAACAAAAAAATTCCAAGGCAAGAGGCAGGAAAAGACGTACACACTACAAACTCAGCGCTCCGACAATAGCAGTTTGTCCGGAATGCCAGGAGCCCAAACTTCCCCACACAGCCTGTGGCGAATGCGGTGCCTACAAGGGACGGAACATCAAAGTCAAAGCAGACGAAGAATAAAAAATAGCCAAAAAGGAGTCTGTGTTGTGACTATTGAAACTAAGGTAAGGAAGGTGATTGCAGAGAAGATTCCTGGTGTTGATATTGAAGATGTGGTTCCCGAGGCGTCTCTGATTGAAGATCTTGGAGCAGACTCCCTGACAATCGTTGAGCTTGTCATGTCAATGGAAGAGATTTTTGATATTGAAATTGATGATGATGCGGCAGAATCTCTTGTGACCGTGCAGGATGCCATTGATTTCATCAAGACAAAATCCTAGTGCAAGGACGCAAAAAGAATGGAACAAGAAAACGCTGCTGTTAATTCTATCGGCAAGTCTATAATTATTGGCAGCGACCATGCTGCCTTTGGATTAAAAGAAAAGGTCAAAGATTTTCTTTCGAGCAAGGGGTATGTGGTTGAAGACGCCGGTGCCGATAGTGAGGCTTCCGTCAGCTATGTGGATTATGGGAAAAAAGTGGCAGGTGCCGTTTCCCTGGGTCAGTTTCCAAGGGGTATTTTGCTCTGCGGTACAGGCCTTGGCATGTCCATGGTGGCCAACCGGTTTCCGAAGGTCAGGGCTGCCCTTTGCGCGGATGTGTTTTCCGCCAGGATGAGCCGGGTTCACAATGATGCCAATATTTTGGTGATGGGTGGACGGGTTATTGGTGATGTGTTGGCCTTTGAATTGGTTCAGACATGGCTTGAAACTGAGTTTGAAGGTGGCAGGCATCTGGATCGAATCAATGGTATTGATCTGTAAAGATATTAATTTGCAAGGGCATTAATTTGCAAGGGCATTGATGTGATTCTGATGATAGCAGGATTATAGCATCGGAACGCTGGAATTTTGGAGGAACTTTTGTATGGGAAGTATTGAGATAGGTGATCTGGAAATAGCAAAGATCATTGAAAAAGAATCGGTTCGTCAGGAATATGGGTTGAATCTCATTGCTTCTGAAAATACCGTAAGCCCTGCCGTGATGGCAACCCAGGGTTCCATACTGACCAATAAGTATGCAGAAGGGTATCCCTCCCGGCGGTATTACGGGGGGTGTGAGTTTGTTGACCAGGCAGAAGAATTGGCCATTGAAAGGGTTAAACAACTTTTTGGCGTAGAATATGCCAATGTCCAGCCCCACTCGGGGTCCCAGGCCAACATGGCGGCCTATTTTGCATTTTTAAATCCCGGAGATAGGATTTTGGCAATGGACCTTTCCCATGGGGGTCACCTTACCCATGGGGCCAAGGTCAGCTTTTCCGGTAAATTGTACGATTTTGCCCATTACGGGCTTTCCCCTGACACCGAGATGATTGATTTGAATCAGGTGGAAACTCTTGCCAAGAGCCACAAACCCAAGATGATGGTGGCGGGGGCAAGCGCCTACCCCAGAATCATTGACTTCAAGGGATTTGCTGAAATTGCCGCATCTGTGGGGGCTGTTTTTATGGTGGACATGGCCCACATTGCAGGCCTTGTGGCAGCAGGTGTTCATCCGTCCCCTGTGGGATTTGCAGATGTGATTACCTCAACCACCCACAAAACCCTGAGGGGCCCCCGGGGAGGCGTAATTCTTTCCAGCGAAAAACATGGTAAAAAAATTGCCAGCCAGATTTTTCCCGGTATCCAGGGCGGACCGCTTATGCATGTGATTGCTGCCAAGGCAGTGGCATTCAAGGAGGCGCTTGAACCCTCCTTTGTGGAATATCAGAAACAGGTGATCAAAAATGGTGCCAAACTTGCCTCGGTGCTCATGGCACGGGGGTATAAACTTGTTTCCAACGGGACCGACAATCATATGGTACTGGTGGATTTCAGCAAAAAAGAGATTTCCGGTAAGGAGGCAGAAGAGAGACTGGGACGGGCCAATATTACGGTGAATAAAAATACGGTCCCCAATGAAACCCGTTCTCCCTTTGTTACTTCTGGTATTCGCATCGGGGTATCCCTTGTTACCTCCCGGGGTATGCAAGAAGAGGCCCTTGGTGAGATTGCCAATTATATCTGTGATATCCTTGATGACGATGTAAATGTGGAATCGATTGCTGCCAAGGTAAAAGATCTTTGTGGCCAGTATCCCCTCTATCCTGTGCCAATACCATGAAAAAAGATAATACAATGGCAGTCTCTCCAAGACCTTCCTGGCATGAATATTTTATGGGCATTACCGATCTTGTGGCCAGTCGTGCTACCTGTACCCGGAGAAAGGTTGGGGCGGTTCTTGTAAAGGAAAAGCGAATTTTGTGTTCCGGATATAATGGGGCCCCTTCAAATGTTCCCCATTGCAGGGAAACCGGCTGCCTGAGGGAGCAATTAAATGTTCCTTCCGGAGAAAAACATGAATTGTGCCGGGGGGTTCACGCAGAGCAAAATGCGATTATCCAGGCGGCTTTCCATGGAATTTCAGTGAACGGTTCTGTATTATACTGCACCAATCAGCCCTGTTCCATTTGTGCCAAAATGATTATTAATGCCGGGATTAAAAGGGTATATTTCAGGGAGGGATATGATGATCCTTTGTCCCTGGAAATGTTTGACCAGGCAAAGGTGGATCTTGTCCAGCTTTAATCCAGAGAAGAGGCGGCCATGAAGTGCCCATATTGTACAAATTTAAACACGCGGGTGGTTGATTCCCGTCCGGGAAAAATTGAGTATGAAGTTCGCCGCCGCCGGGAATGCCAGATTTGTTCCCAGCGCTTTACCACCTTTGAACGGGTGGAGCGAGCCCCTGTTATCATAATAAAAAAAGACGGGCGCAGGGAAGAATTTGATCGGGAAAAAGTGCTCCGGGGAATTCAAAAAGCCTGTGAAAAACGGGCCATCAGTGTCAATTTGATTGAAGATATGGTGGAGCTTATTGAACAGGAGTTGCGGGAAAGCAATGACCGGGAGATCTCTTCAACGGTGGTTGGCGAGAAGATTATCCTGGCCTTGAAAAAAATTGATGATGTCGCCTATGTCAGGTTTGCATCGGTGTACCGGGAATTCACGGATGTGGCGGATTTTATCCGGGAACTGAAAGAGCTTCTGCCCCAAGAGTGCCGACCGGTTGAGTTTGACCACCTGGTGGAGCAAGTTGTCGACAAAGTAACGGACAAGGCCGATGATCGATCATGACCATATGCGTGAGGCGTTGTCCCTTGCACTAAAGGGTAAAGGCTTTACATCTCCCAATCCCTGTGTGGGGGCGGTGGTGGTAAAGAATGGCAAAGTTGTGGGGAGGGGGTGGCATAGGGCAGCAGGCCTGGCCCACGCCGAAGTGGAAGCCATCAATGACGCTCAAAAAAGCGATGTCCAGACAAGCGATACTCAAAAAAACAATGCTCAAAAAAATATCCCTGCCGGTGGTCCGGCCAGGGAACTTTCAAATACCCAGGGTGCAACCATCTATGTTACCCTGGAACCCTGCAATCATTTTGGGAAAACCCCGCCCTGCACCCACAAGATAATCAACGCCGGTATCAAACGGGTGGTTGTGGGTTGCAGCGATCCCAACCCCTATGTCAGCGGCGGTGGTATTCAGTATTTAAGAGAGAATGGCATTGAGGTGGAAACCGGGATTCTTGAACAAGAGGCCCAAACCCTGATTGAAGAATTTATCTGGTATACGAGAAAAGATAAAACCCCCTTTGTCATTTTAAAATGTGCCAGTACCCTGGATGGACGTATTGCCACTTCAACCGGCGATTCCCAATGGATCACCAATGAACGCTCCCGGGAGCAGGTCCACAGGATCCGCCATGAAGTTGATGCTATCCTCATAGGGTCGGGCACCCTCCATGCAGACAATCCTTCTTTAACCGCAAGAATTGAAAATATACGAACAAAAGATCCTGTCCGAATTATCCTTGATTCAAAATTAAGTATTGACGAAACAGCCCGGGTGATCACCCAGAAATCCAGTGCCAAGACCATCCTTGTGACGGGGCCTAGGGCATCTGTTGAAAAAAGGCAGTGGTTGGAAAAAAAAGGGGTTGCGGTTTTGGAGGTGTCCTTAAAAAATGGAAGACTTGATTTGAACGAACTGATGATTAAGTTAGGAAACATGTCCATCCAAAGCCTTCTCATCGAAGGGGGTGGGAAGGTGGCGGCAGCTGCTCTGAAAGAGGGGATTGTCAATAAGGTTTTATTCTTTTTGGCACCCAAGTTTTTGGGCGGCAGCGACGGAATTCCGGTGTTTGACGGGACGGGACCTGAAAAAATCAAGGATGCCTTTGAACTCAAACAAATGGACGTCAAGATGTTTGATAATGATGTGTTGATAACAGGATATCTTAAGGATCCGTATTTAACGGAATAACCGGCAGAAAACCAGCCGGGCTAATCCGGTAAATCCGGGCAAAACAGGGAAATCCCCTGGGAGAAGAGAGCGTGTTTACAGGTATAATAGAAAGCTTTGGCACCATCAAACGAATTGAATCCAATGGAGAGGGTAAAATACTTCAGCTCGGATGTGATCTGGATTTGTCCCAAAGCAAACTAGGAGATTCCATTGCGGTAAACGGTGCCTGCCTTACGGCTGTAAGCCTGGGTAAATATGATTTTAAGGTGGATATGGCACCGGAAACTGTTGATAGAACAACCTTTAAACAGATGTCCCCTGGAAAACGGGTGAATATTGAAAGGGCATTGAAATTATCCGACCGCATTGACGGTCATCTTGTGTCCGGTCATATTGACGGTACCGGAATCATCTCTTCTGTCAAACGGGACAGCAACGCCGTGATCATACGTGTTACGGTTGATCCAAGCCTTGCCTGTGATATGATCGAAAAGGGATCAGTGGCCATTGACGGGATCAGTCTGACCATCAACCAGTGTTCGGATACTGATTTCCAGGTAAGTGTCATCCCCCACACAGCAGATATCACTACCATTGGGCTCAAACAGGTGGGGGATGAGGTGAATATAGAAACAGATATGCTTGGAAAATATGTCAGAAAAATATTAATGGGAGGTGGGCTTAAAAATGATGCTGAAAATTCAAAAAGTTCGGATATCAGCATGGCACTTCTCGCAAAGAATGGATTTTTATAATTTTTATTTATAATTTTTATTTATAATGTTTATTTTTTAATTAAGGGACCTAACGAATGCCGCATTTAACGATTGAACAGGCAATTGATGATATTAAGAATGGGAAAATGGTCATTCTTGTGGATGATGAAGACCGGGAAAATGAAGGAGATCTCACCATGGCAGCCGAAGCTGTCACCCCGGAAGCCATAAATTTCATGGCAAAGTACGGCAGGGGATTGATTTGTCTTCCTTTGGATTCGAGTATTGCGGATCGTTTAAGTCTGCCCATGATGGTGGACAAGAATACTTCCCAGTTTGAAACCGGGTTTACCGTGTCCATCGAAGCAAAGGTGGGTGTGACCACGGGGATCTCAGCGGCGGATCGGGCCACTACCATTTTAACGGCGGTTGCCGATGGAACAACACCGGCGGACATTGCAAGGCCCGGCCACATATTTCCATTGAGAGCCCGCGACGGCGGGGTTATGGTCCGCATCGGCCAGACAGAAGGATCTGTGGATCTTGCCCGGCTTGCAGGGCTTAAACCCGCCGCAGTGATCTGTGAGATCATGGATGAGGACGGCACCATGGCCAGGATGCCCACCCTTGAAATTTTTGCCAAAAAACATAAAATAGGCATTTGTACGGTGGCTGATCTGGTAAAATATCGGTTGAAAAACGAAAGCTTTGTTAAGCGTGCCGCCCAGACCGTTATTCCGACAAAGTCCGGTGAATTTAAAATTATCGCCTATGAAAATGATATGGACAGTCTGACCCATATTGCCCTGGTCAAGGGAGAGATCGATCCGGAGAAAGCCATTCTGGTCCGGGTCCATTCCGAATGCATGACCGGTGATATTTTCAGCTCCCTAAGATGCGACTGCCAGGATCAGCTTCACAAGGCCATGGGCATGATGGAGGAGGAGGGTGCCGGCGTATTGCTCTACCTGCGTCAGGAAGGCCGTGGAATCGGGCTTGTCAATAAACTTAAGGCCTATGAATACCAGCGCCAGGGACTGGATACTGTTGAGGCCAATGAAAAATTAGGCTTTGATGCGGATATGCGGGATTATGGCGTCGGTGCCCAGATGCTGGTGGATCTTGGGGTGAAAAAAATGAGGCTGTTGACCAATAACCCCAAAAAAATGATTGGCCTGGAAGGCTATGGACTCAGTCTGGTGGAACAGGTTCCCATCGAAGTTGCGCCAAACTGCCACAACCAGGGATATCTGAAATGCAAGCAGGCCAAAATGGGTCATCTGCTTCATATGTAAATCAGGTATCAGGAGCTTGGATTGAAAATTTTTTAAAAAGGATACAAATATGCCACAAATAATAGAAGCCAGCCTGACGGCCCAGGGAAAAAAGTTTGGGATTATTGCTGCCCGGTTTAATGATTTTATCACCGCCAGATTAGTGGACGGGGCGGTTGATGCTTTGGTGCGAAGCGGTGCTGTTGACGAAGATATCACCCTTGTCAAGGTGCCAGGCGCCTATGAAATTCCCCTGGTGGCCCAGAAAATGGCCCGCCAGAAAAAATATGATGCCATCATCTGCCTGGGGGCTGTTATCCGAGGTGCCACCACCCATTATGACTATGTGTGTGCAGAGGTTTCCAAGGGCATTGCATCTGTCAGCCTGGATGCGGATATACCGGTCATGTTTGGCATTCTTACCACTGAAACCATTGAGCAGGCCATTGAAAGAGCGGGTACCAAGGCCGGGAACAAGGGGTTTGATGTGGCCATGGGGGCCATTGAAATGGCAAATCTGTGCCAGGATCTGTGTATTAAATCTGGAAAGGCGGAATAAGAGAATGGGAGATCGCAGGTTTTCAAGGGAATTGGCTTTACAGGCTTTATTCTTCTTTGATGTAAATAAATCTGACCCTGACAAGGGGTTGGAAGAATTTTGCGCCCTGAGGGAGGATGAACTCACCGACATGGTCAAACCTTTTTTCCTGGATCTTGTGGAAGGGGTTTTAGCAGCCGGGGATGATATCGATGGTCTGCTCAATAAATGTTCCAAAAACTGGAAGCTATCCAGGATGCCTGTTGTGGACAGGAATATCATGCGTATTGCCACCTTTGAACTGATGAAACGAACGGATATTCCCCCCAGTGTTTCCATTAATGAGGCGGTTGAAATTGGTAAGAAATTCGGAACAAGGGATTCCGGTCCCTTTATTAACGGAGTGTTGGACAAAATTAGATTGCTGGAAGGGTTTGAATAGATTAACACCTGTGTCATTGTAGCAAGGAGAATCGTTTTGATCATTAAAAAACTGGAAGTTGGGCCGATCATGGCCAATTGTTATATTTTGGGGTGTGAAAACACAAAAGAGTGCGTGGTGATTGATCCGGGCGATGATGCTGACAGCATCCTCATGGCGCTCGCTGAATTGTCGCTCACGGTAAAATATTTGATCAATACCCACGGACATTTTGACCATGTGGGTGCCAATAAAAAAATGAAAGAGGTGACGGGTGCGATCCTGGCAATCCACCCCGATGATGAGCCCATGCTCATGGAATTGTCCAAGTCCGCTTCCATGTTTGGCCTGTCCGCGGAAAATTCGCCGTCGGCAGATCTTTTGCTCAACCACGGAGATCAGGTGAGCTTCGGAGATATCACCCTGGAGGTGATCCATACCCCGGGTCATTCCATGGGTGGCATTTGCCTGTACACCAAAGGTCATTTGTTTTCCGGGGATACGCTTTTTGCCGGCTCCATCGGTAGAACAGACCTGCCGGGGGGTAATTTTGATACCCTGATATCCAGCATTAAAACCAAGCTTTTAGGTTTGGATGATGATACGATTGTCTACACAGGACACGGTCCGGAAACCAGTATTGGCAATGAAAAACGGAAAAATCCATTCCTGAGATGACCATGGGGATCAGACAATTGCCCCGGGTAAGTTCTCTTCATGTGGAAGAGATCGATCTGGGCATGCCCTTTGAGTTGGCTGCTGCAAGATTTTCCCAGGATCCGGGAACAGTCCTTCTTTTATCTGGTTCAAATATGGTGCCCGATTCAAATATGGAGTCCGGTTCAACCATGGCTGGACCTGGCATGGATTCGAAGCGGATAAAAGAAGTACCGGGGTCGGGCTGTGCCAGATTTAATATTCTCGGTATCCATCCCTGGCTTGAATTAAAGGGGAGGGGGGAAACCCTTTCTCTTTTGTTTGAGAACAGAGTCGAGCAGATTGTCCGGGATCCCTTTGACTTTCTCCAGGAATTGCTGGATCATTTGAAGATAGATCCTAAAATTTTGGACCCTTTGAAAACAGACCCCTTGAAATCTGACGAGTGGGGTCTGCCGGTTTATGCCGGTCTTTTCGGATATTTTTCCTATGACCTGAAGGACCGGATTGAAAATCTTCCCCGGACCTGCCTGGATAACCGCCTTCCTGAGATCTGTCTCTATGCGCCTTCGATTATCCTGGTCCAGGACAGGGTATCTCAAAAAAACTTTTTGTGTATTCCGGTATTGTCCAATTGCCATCCTGATAAAAGACAATATGTTGCTGCCCGAAAGAGGGGGTTTTTAACCCAGCTTGATACATTTTGGGAA
The DNA here is from genome assembly GCA_016744295.1 of Desulfobacteraceae bacterium. Lineage (GTDB taxonomy): Bacteria > Desulfobacterota > Desulfobacteria > Desulfobacterales > Desulfobacteraceae > NBML01. The sequence goes on from JADGEQ010000028.1 coordinate 43,513, forward strand.
GCCTGTCCTTTTTCAATTGATCCCAGGGGATTTAAATCCAGTTTTCTCAAGGATGAATATATTCGGGCAGTTAAAAAAATTATTCAATATCTCAAGAGTGGAGACATCTACCAGGCCAATCTTTCCCAGCGATTTGAAACCGGTTTTAAGGGGGATGCCTATGCATTGTTTCTCCAGTTGTTCCATAGAAACCCGGCCTCGTTTTTCAGTTATATCCATTCAGGTGACCATAAAATAGTTTCCACTTCGCCGGAACGGTTTATCAAACTTGACGGCAAAAGGGTGGAGTCCCGTCCCATTAAAGGCACCATTGCCAGGGGAAAAACCCCTGATCAGGACTGTGAAAACGGGCAGATCCTTAGTCGCAGTATCAAGGATGATGCTGAACTGACCATGATTGTGGATCTCATGCGAAATGATCTGTCCCGGGTGACACAGCAGGGATCTGTTGTGGTGTCCGATCATAAACGGTTGGAACCCTATGCGAATGTTTTCCACCTGGTTTCAATTGTCAATGGGGAACTTGCGGATGGCAAAACCGCTGTGGATTTGATTCGGGCCACCTTCCCCGGGGGATCCATTACCGGCTGCCCAAAGATCCGGGCCATGGAGATCATTGATGAACTTGAACCGGTCCGCCGCCATGTTTATACCGGCGCAATAGGGTATTTGAGCTTCCACGATACCATGGACCTTTCCATTGCCATTCGTACGGCCACCATTTTGGACCACTGTCTTTTCTTTTCTGTGGGCGGGGGGATTGTCTTTGATTCAGATCCTGAACGAGAGTTTCAGGAGACCCTTGATAAAGGAAAAACCCTGATGGAAACCCTGTCAGAGGTTTCATCGGGAAAAGAGTTTTCTTGCCCAAAAGCCTGGGTGGATGGAAAAATGGTGGATCAGGACCAGGCTATGGTATCGGCCCAAAGCCTGGGATTTCAATACGGGGCAGGTTTCTTTGAAACCATACGGGTGGAAAAAGGAATTCCCCTTCGCCTTGGTGACCATATCTCAAGGATGAACAGGGGGTGGGCCTCTCTTTTTGATGGATTGCCGCCGGATATCACCTGGGCGCATGTCATTGACCTGGTAATAGGGGAAAATGGCTTTAAGGACAGAACCTGCGCCGTAAAGCTGATGGTATCCAGAGATGAGCAGGTAAACGGGAAGCAGGCCTTTTTGGCTGCCTTTGCAAGGCCCTATACCCATCGGTTGGAAACCCTGGGCAAGACCGGGCTTGATCTGGTGACATTTCCTTTTCCACGGTCCACCCCCCTGGCCGACCATAAAACCTTAAATTATTTTTATTATGACCGGGCTGGAGAATATGCCAGGAAACATAATGGAGATGAAGCCCTGATTTTAAATTCCGATCTTACGGTATCGGAAACAAATACCTGCAACATTTTTGCAGTCAATGGGAAAGAGCTTATTCTTCCTGCCTCGGACCATGTTCTGCCCGGAATAACCCTTGATGCGGTTGTCAAAGGGCTTGGGCAAGATTATAAAATCACTGTGAAAAAATTGACCCCCCAACAATTGACTGCCCATTCTAATATTTTTGTGACAAATTCGCTGATGGGTGCGGTGAGGGTGTTGCACATTGATGGAAAAAATATTGATCATGATCCAGGCTTTTGTGAAAAGATCAATCATATTTTAGGAAATGGATAAAACATCAGACTTGTGTTTATATTCAGGAGAATATAGATTTTAAAGATGCGTTTGTCTGAAATTTAATAATTTAAAGTGTAGGTGTTATGAGAAAATTATTTATTGTTTTAACGGTATTTCTGGCTGTTGCTCTGTTTTATCTGCCCTGCACGGCAACTCCCAAGGCCGTGTTTGTTGATTCGGTTTTTGAGTTTTCCCCCCTGCCCGAGGGTGAAAAAATTATCCATGAATTCACAGTCCGCAACACAGGGGATACGCCTCTGACTATTATCAATGTGCTGCCTCCCTGAGGCTGTGACAGTCATTCCTATGACAGACAAATTCCCCCGGGAGGGGAAGGTAAAATAAAAATCGGTATTAAAACCCGCGGATATGGCGGTAAAACTCTGACAAAAAAAATTCTGGTCAAAACCGATGATCCGGAAAATTTAAAGTTTCGTCTGGTGGTGACCGGGAAGGTGGAAAATGTGGTGGATATCACCCCTTCCATCGTCAGTATGAGCGGGGCTCCCGGGGAAATACTTGAGTCTGTGGTCTCCATTACCCCATCGGATAAATACCGGTTTTCAATCTTGGGACTGGAACAAAAATTTAACACCCAGATCAAGGCCAAATTGATAAAACCTGTTAACAAGAATCTGCCCTGGCAGGTTAAGGTTACAAGCACCTCCCAAAAGGCGGATGATCTCTATGAGATCATCACCCTTAAAACAGACAGCAAATATAAACCAACACTAAAAATAAGGGTTTATGCCATTTATCTTGAGGATGAAAAAACCAAATCCTAATTCTTTTGGTTAAAGAGAATAAGGTTTAATTTAAGATAGGGTGTATTCGGTATTGTATGAATATGGATATTTCAAAAATTAAAGCAGTGGTATTTGACTGCGATGGGGTCCTCTTTGATACGGCCCTTGCCAATAGAAAATTTTATGATGAAGTTCTGGCGACTTTTGATAAACCCAAATTAAGTGAAGCGCAATTTATCAATGTTCACATGATGACGGTTACGGCTGCCATCAAATATCTGTTTCCGGAACAAGGGGACACCACCAAAATTTTTTCCTGCCTGAAACAGATCGGGTATGCCAAGTTTATCCCCTATATGAAAATGGAAGAGGGGCTGGTCCGGCTTTTAGTCAGGCTGAAAGACAAGGGGTTTATACGGGGTATTGCCACCAATAGAACCAATACAATGGAACAGGTTTTAAAGGACAATGATCTTGAATCTTACTTTGAGATGGTGGTCACAGCCTCGGATGTGAAAAACCCCAAACCGGATCCTGAGCAATTGCACAGGATAATGGATGCCTTTGGCCTGGATCCCGGAGAGGTTATTTTCATCGGCGACTCGGAATATGATCAAAAAGCTGCGCGGAGTGCGGGAACCTGGTTTATTGCGTTTAAGCAGGCAAAACTTGCTGCCGACGCCAATGTGGATGCCATGGCGGAAATTCTTGAAATTTTACAGATAAATGAATAAAAATCTTGACAAATTTGTTAATCATCATTAAGTCTTACAAGATTTTTGATTAAAATTTTAGTCAGATGTTGGAAAAACATTTGGCATTTTATAGTAGGTTAATTTAATAAAGGAGATTGATTGATATGTCCAAATTAGTTGCACCCCATGGTGGAAAAGGACTTGTAATTTGTAAGCTCGAAGGCGCAGAACTTGCAGCTGAACTCAAAAAAGCAGCTGGTCTGAAAAAAATTGAGATTTCTTCCCAGGTAAAAGGCGATCTGATCATGCTGGGAATCGGTGGATTCTCTCCCCTGAACGGTTTCATGACAAAAGCTGACTGGAAAGGCGTTTGCGCTGACTTCCTGCTGGCTGACGGTACATTCTGGCCTGTACCCGTAATGCTGGATGCTGCCAAAGAAGATGCTGCAGAAGTTAATGTAGGTGATGAAGTTGCCCTTGAAAGAAATGGTGAGATTTTTGCCACCATGAAAGTCGAAGACAAATTCGAAATGACCGAAGATGATAAAAAATGGGAATGTGAGAATGTATACAAAGGTCAGGGCGAAGAATCTGCTGACGATGTATTCTGGAAAACTGCCATGGAAGATCATCCAGGTGTTCAGGCTGTTATGGCCAGAAAAGAATTTTGCTTTGCAGGTCCTGTAAAAGTTCTTTCCGAAGGTGAATTCCCCGAAAAATTCAAAGGCGTTTACCTTACCCCGACTGAAACCCGTGCCATCTTTGACGAAAAAGGCTGGGCCAATGTTGCTTCCATGCAGTTGAGAAACCCCATGCATAGATCCCATGAGCATCTTTGCAAGATTGCCCTTGACGTATGTGACGGTGTTTTGATTCATTCACTCATCGGTAATCTTAAAGCCGGTGATATTCCTGCAGATGTTCGTATTGAATGTATCGATAAACTGATCCAGGATTATTTTGTTCCAGAGCATGTTGTGAATGGTGGATATCCCCTTGACATGAGATATGCCGGTCCCCGTGAAGGCCTGCTCCATGCAACTTTCCGTCAGAACTACGGTGTCAACAGAATGATCATCGGTCGTGATCATGCAGGTGTTGGTGATTTCTACACACTCTTTGAAGCACAGGAAATTTTTGACAAAATTCCCGCACCCGCAGAAGCAGGTAAAGCACTTCTTTGCGAAGCCCTGAAAATTGACTGGACCTTCTACTGCAAGAAATGTGATGGCATGGCTTCCATGAGAACCTGCCCCCATGGAAAAGATGACCGTGTTATCCTTTCCGGTACCAAACTGCGTCATGCCCTTTCCAACAACGAGGAAGTGGTAGATCACTTTGGTCGTGAAGAAGTTCTGGTTATCCTGAGAAAATACTACGCATCTCTGACAGAGAAAGTTGAAGTTAAACTTCAGAGCCATGCAGAAGGAAGCAAGATGTAATTTGTTTGATAATATTTTGTTTCAAATAGATTGAATAGGATGGCCTTTCCCGGTAACAGGAAAGGCCATTTTTTTATTTAAACTTTGATAATTGCCCTGACTTTATTTTGGATCAGCGATCCTGATGACAAACCCTTTTTCCTTTTTAGCCTCGTACATGGCTTTATCTGCTGCTATGACCAAAGAGTTCATATCAATGCTTTTATCGGGTGTTGAAACGGCAATTCCGATGCTGACGGAAATTTCGGTTCCCCTGGTGGCTATTTTAATTTCATCGCACAATCTTTGGGATACCGTTTTCCCATCTTCCAAATTGCCGGCCGATAAAATAATGCAAAATTCATCCCCCCCGTACCGGGCGGAGATCTCATTACCCCTGGTTATCTTTTTCATGGCATTTGCGACTGCCACAAGCACCTCGTCCCCAGCCTTGTGCCCTTTGGAATCATTCAGTTTTTTAAACCCGTCCAGGTCAAAGTAAATAAGCGCTGTTGAATGATTTAATCTGGCTGCTTTGGATAACTCCCGCTTTAACTCCTTATAAAAGGTGTGCTGATTTATCAGCCCGGTCAACCCATCATGGCGCGCCTGCTCTTTAAGCGATTGTGTTCTTTTGGCAACCGTCTCTTCAAGGGATTCAGCATATTTTTCCAGCGCTTCCTGGCTTCGTTGGGTCTCGGCCATCAGACTGCTGATGTATGTATCAACTGTCAACGAGAGATCAAACATCAAAATTTTATCAACAGCCAATTGTTTTGGTAGGCAAGAATCACAATCCTTGCTGCATTGTTTTGAAATAATATCCCGCAATATGCCACCCAGGGTGTGGACTGCAGATACATAATATTTGGGATCCAGGCCGATTCTTTTATGAACCAGTCCTACCCTGAGCCTTGAATGGACATACTCTTCATTATACTGGCCGTCAAAAAGGGTGAGAATATACTGGTGCTGATGATTTTTGAGCCGGTACAGGGTCTCTGCATCGCCGATCACCCTGTCCATTTCATCAAAGGGAAGTATATTCTTGTAAAATTTTTCCACAATGTGTTCTATGTTATCGGCAATAATCGGTCGCATGGATTCAAGCAGTTTGGCATCCTGTTCGGTAAAGCCCAGGTATTCTTTGCGTCGGGCAATTTCTCTGGGGGTAATTCTTAATTGCTCCATCAGGGTGTGATCCGTGGTTCTCATTAAAAAAACTCCTTTATAGTTAGCTGTTTGACCTTGAAGTTTTACCGTGAAACGGGTTCCCAAACCTTTTTATCTATGGATATAATCAGTATATCGTACATTAAAATGTCGGATGTTGTAAGTATTTTGATTATTGGACTAGATCTATTTGGGGGCAGAAATAAGAAGATACATGGTGAGCATTATAGAAAATTGTTTTTCCGTGGAGAATACCCCCTTTTGTTATGCAGGGGATATTCTCCACGGTGGGTCGATTTATTGGATTGGATTTGTTCTGAGTATATCAGCAGCTTGTTTTTGGGTCATCCAGACGGAAGGCCTCGTTAAATATTTCCAGCAGTTTCACATTCTGTTTGGCCATCATCACGCAGTTACCGCTGATGGCATAGAACAATATGCTTAATCTGGTTTTGGATGAATCATCCCGGATTCTTTCAATCTGGTTTGCATTAAAATCATCCACCAATTCTCTTAAATAGTGAAATTGTTCCCCGATGTCATGGCAATCCACAATCTCTTTTTTGCTCAGGGCTGTTTCCACCCTGAGAAAAATATAGAGAATTACTTTTTTTATCTCCTGAAGCTCCTCTATCTGGACGTCCAAAAGACCTTTGTGACGGTTGGCCACGTGCATGGTGCTCCTGATCACCGTGTCCCTGTGCCCGTCTGAAAGTTTTTGAAGCCGCCGGATAATCTGGTAGTAGTTGAATGAAACCTGGTTTTCCTCTTTTTGCAGAAGTCTCAATACCTTAAAGATATTGGCGATGATGATATTGGTTCCGTTTTGAAAATGTTTGACCCGGGTTCTTTCCTGCCTCAGTTTATCAAGATCTTCCTCAAACAGGGCATCAAAGGTGACATCAAAGGACTCTCGGATTCCCTTGAGCAGATAGGCCAGGTGATCAAAGGTGTCGGTGACCGATTCTGTGAAATTATCCACTTTTTTCAAATGGAAAATAGTAATCTCCTCCTTGTCCTTTTGCTTGCCCTCATGTTTTTTTTTGTTTCTCCATATCATGATCCCGGCAAAAATAATAAGCCCTGCAACCCCAAAGGCGGAAAAGTAATAAATGATATTGGCAAAGATAAAACCGACCACAAAGGCGATAAAAGCGGTCATAAACCATCCCCCGATGACGGTCAGTACACCCGTTACCCTGTAAACCGCAGATTCACGGCCCCATGCCTGGTCGGAAAAAGAAGATCCCATGGCCACCATAAAGGTGACATAGGTGGTGGACAGGGGCAGTTTAAGGGAGGTGGCAAAGGAAACCACAGCACTTGCAACCATGAGGTTAACCGAGGCTCGAATCAGGTCAAAAGAGGGCTTTTCCGCCTCATGGGTGCTTGCAGATACCGGGGTTACCCGGGCTGCAATGGATTCTCGCAGGTGCTCGGGAACAAGACCTTTGACCGAGTGAAACAGGCTGTCAAAAAGATTGACTATCCTCCGGGAGAGCCAGACAGATTCAAATCGTTCCATGCCTTCATCTTGTTGCCCCAGGCTGATTTCTGTTTCCGTAACAGTTCTGGCTTTCTTTGATAACCAGAGGGTGATAACCATGATGGCACCGGCGAAAAGCATGATACCTGTCTGGGACTGAACTTTTTTTCCCAGGGCATCCATGGTGATATTAAACGGATCTGCCGAGGCCAGAGCATTTTGAAATGAATTCAATCCTGCCAGGGGGACCCCGATGAAGTTGACCAGGTCGTTGGCGGCAAAGGCCATGGCCAGGGCAAAGGTTCCAACCAGAACAATGGGCTTGAGGATGTTCATTTTGAAGACTGAGAGCATGATTTGGAAAATAATGGCGGATATGGTAAAGATGCCTGCCATGATGATCAGGGAATTGTCGTTAATCCACCCAATGGCCTGGGCATCCATAAAGGTGGCACCCTTGGCGCCTTTTACCAGGATAAAAAAGGCGATGGCGGTCATGGCAACCCCGCCCCAGGCCGCACCATATTTGTTCAATCGCTCTTTGTAATCAAAGGTGAATATCAAACGGGAGATAAACTGCATCAAGGCCCCGGAAAAAAATGCTATCACAATGGACAGAAGAATTCCACCGATAATGGCCAGGGCTTTAGCCGTATTGATATAGTCCCATAGTCCCAACCCAGAGTTGGATGCACCCATGATTTTTATCACGGAAAGACCAACGGCTGCTCCCAATAGTTCAAATACAATGGATACGGTGGTGGAGGTGGGCAACCCATGGGTGTTGAACAGATCCAGCAGCAGGATATCTGTTATCATGACGGCCAGAAAAATCGTTAATAATTCCGGCATGGTGAAAAATTCCGGATGAAAAATTCCCTTCCGGGCCACTTCCATCATGCCCCCTGAAAAGGTGACGCCAGCCAGGATGCCAAGGCTTGCGATGATCATTATGGTTAAAAAGGGGGCTGCTTTGGAGCCGATGGAAGAGTTTAGAAAATTCACAGCATCGTTGGTAACACCAACTACAAGGTCAAAGATGGCAAACAAGACCAGTAATCCGATAATGATATAGTAAAATTCAATATTCATTATTTTCTCTTTTTTTTATGGTTAGAACGCAAAAAAACCGTATTTTTTGTCGATCCGCTACGGTCCTGATATCTGTGCAATGGGATAAGAGCCTGGGCCCCGTCTATTGCTAACAATATCATAATAATGGGGAGAGTATTAGACTTTTTACCGCGACTTATCAAGTGTTCGAACTGATTTTAACACAATCCTAACACTTGGTTAACCCAAAGAAAATATTCGATAAATAGGAAATAAAAATAAAGAATGGGCTAGTATCAGGGCTGTGTCTTCCTGAGTCTGAGAATGGTATCATACACCTGCTTTTTGGATAGATGGCAGGTGGTCGCAATTTGTCGGGCCAGATCAGCAGTACCCTTGTTTTTGTTTTGTTTTGAAAGAATGAGTTCCTCAAGCTGTTCCTGACTCATCTCTGGGGGGTGTCCGGCACCCTGTACTAAAAGGACGCATTCTCCCTTTACCTGGGGGCGCAGTTCAAGGGTCGAAAGGATTTCACCCAGGGTTCCCCGGAGATATTCTTCATGGAGTTTGGTGATCTCCCTTGCAAGGCAAGCGTTTCTGTCACCAAGGGAAGAAATGGCCTGTTTGATCAATGCACAGATTCGTTTGGGTGATTCATAAAAGATCAGGGTGGCTTTTTCCGGGTTAAGTTCTTCAAGGGTTTGGGTTAATTTTTGTTGTTTTTTGGGTAAAAAACCGCAAAACAGAAAGGAATCCGTTGGCAACCCTGCAACGCTCAACCCGGCAATGGCGGCCGAGCAGCCGGGAACGGGAATAATCGAAATCTTTTGCTTGGCAACCGCTTTTACAAGGGAATAGCCAGGGTCGGATATCAAGGGGGTGCCGGCATCTGAAATAAGGGCAATATTTTTACCCTTTTTTAATGCTTCTGTTAGCTGAAACAACTTTTTGTTTTCATTGTGTTCATGACATGAAATCATACCGGTTTCTATGCCGTAATGGTTCAGTAGCCTTTTTGAATACCGGGTGTCTTCGGCTGCTATCAGGTCTACTTCCTTTAAAATCCGCACAGCCCGGAAGGTGATGTCTTCAAGGTTGCCCAGGGGGGTGGCAACAATATACAGGGTGCCGTGCTTGTACGGGGTGCCGGACTGGGTTTTATCTTCCATAAATTTATCCAAAGGCTTATTTAAAGGTCTATACCGTTCCGAAGGCGTTCTTTATCAAGGTTATCTCCGGGGGGGATGCGAAATTTTCATCCCGGGTCACCCGGGGGATAAAAATTTCAATCACATCGAATCGAACCTGTCGGTTAAACAGTTTTTTTTCTTTTAAATAAAAAGAAGCGCCGGAGATTAGTTTCTGCTGTTTGGTGTGGTGAACCGATTCCCTGGGCAACCCTTTTTTGCGGCTGGTTCTTGTTTTTACCTCAACAAAACAGATGCAGTCATGGTCCCGGGCAATGATATCGATTTCAGCATTTCGGGTTCTATAGTTTCTTTCAAGCAGGGTATAGCCGTTACGGCTGAGAAATTCTGCTGCAAGGGTTTCTCCATGCTGTCCGGTCTTGTGTGTCCTGTTGGTCATGGAAGAATAACCCCGTTAAAGGTTGTCCTGTGAACCGGGCAGGGGCCATGCTGGACAATCGCCTGTTTGTGGGCTTTGGTCGGATATCCCTTGTGACGGATAAAATTGTATTGGGGATAAATCTTGTGAAGGTCGGCCATGATGCGGTCCCGGGTAACTTTGGCGATAATGGAGGCCGCGGCGATTGAGATGCTCCGTGAGTCGCCTTTGATAATGGCCAGTTGGGGCAAGTCCATATCAATGGTAAATTTTCCGTCAACCAGTAAAAAATCAGGAAGCACAAAATCAGGGGGCAGGTGATTCGGGGAAACGGCCAGGTTCAGAACAGCCCGTTTCATGGATAAAAGGGAGGCGGCAAGGATGTTGATCTGATCAATTTCTTGGTGATCAGCCAAACCGATTCCCACGCCCAGGGCCTGGCGTTTAATGAGGGGAAAAAGTGCCTCCCGTTTTTTTTCAGATATTTTTTTGGAGTCTGTAACCCCGGGGCAGGTAAAATCTTCGGGTAAAATAACGGCTGCAGAGACAACAGGACCGGCAAGGGGTCCCCTGCCGGCCTCGTCTATCCCTGCAATTTGTTGATACCCGTTTTTTTTTGTGTCATGTTCAAATTCCCACATCGGGTAGTCAATATGTTTAGGCAAATCGTTTTTCTTTGATTCTGGCTGCTTTTCCGCGTAGGTTTCTAAGGTAGTAGAGCTTGGATCTTCTGACACGACCCTGGGTTATCACTTCGATTTTATAAAGGGCAGGAGAATTTAAGGGAAAAATTCTTTCCACACCAATGCCACCCGCAATTTTTCTTACGGTAAAACGGGCACCGGCAAGTCCCTTGGTCTTTTTAATGACCACACCCTGAAACATCTGGATACGCTCTTTTTCACCCTCTTTAATTTTTACATGTACTTTTACGGTATCTCCCGAGGTAAAATCAGGGATATCAAGGCGCATCTGTTCTCTTTCTAATTTTTCAATTACGTTTGTCATTTCTTCCTCCTGGTTTTCTTCACTATTGGCATGTATCAGCCATTTGTAATTCGATCTAAATATATGGATGCAGCTGACCGGACAGACAGATGATTATATTCCCCGTGACCTGCAATGGGTCCGAGCTTTAAATCACATTTGTCAATCAGTTCCTCTGCCAGCCCCCATGCCGTACCAAAAACAATAACATGGGGTGCATTGCTCGCTAACTTCTGTTTTAGTGTGGCAATTGTTATGGCGCCATCAAGATTTTTTGCACTGGTTGCCACCGCTACCACGGGTTGGTTTTCCTTTTCTTGAATTTTTTGGACCGCCTCTTCAAATGTAGCAGCCACCCGGATGAGTTCAAGTGCTTGCTTTCGGGATGGGTTTAATTCACCGCCCACCCCCTTTGTCCAGTGCTCAATCACCTGGTTTGCCAGATCTGCCTGATCCATAAAGGGGGTTATCACATAAAATCCCTTTACACCGAATGTTTTTGACGCCCTGGCAATGTCATGCATGTCGATGGTGGTCAGGGCCGATCCAATGGGCATTTCCTTCCGGTTCATGACAGGAAAATGGATAAGTGCCACATATAGGTTAAGGGTTGACAAGTGTTTCTAACTCCCGGCACCATTGCCTTAAAATAATTTTTTCTTCGGCCGTGGGGTCCTTGGTTTCAAACAGGTCCGGCCGCTTTATAAATGTCCGCTGCAAGGAGGATGTTTTCCGCCATTGTCTGATCTTTTCATGATTACCCGACAGCAATACGCCGGGAACCTTGACATCGTTGAAAACCTCGGGCCGGGTATACTGGGCATACTCCAACCGGTCGTCGATAAAAGAATCTGATTGGGAAGAGGCATCACTTCCCAAGACCCCTGGGATCATGCGTGATACCGAATCAATAATAGCCATTGCAGCCAACTCTCCTCCGGTCATTACATAATCCCCGATGGAAATTTCTTCATCCACAAATTGGGTGTATACTCTTTCATCAATTCCTTCATACCTGCCGCAGATAAAAATAAGATCCTCTTGGCCGACAGCAAAGTCACAGGCTTTTTTCTGATCAAATCGTTCCCCCTGGGGGGTCATTAATATTACCTTTGCCCTGGGGTTCCTTTTTTTCACAGATGATATGGCAGCCTCCAGAGGTTCCGGCTTCATCACCATGCCGCTTCCGCCTCCATAGGGCTTGTCATCCACGGTTTTGTGCCTGTCACAGGAAAAATCCCTGATATTGACACATTCTCCTGAAACCAGATTCCGTTCAATACCCCTGTGGATCATCCCATGTTCAAAAAAGGCAGTCACAAGCTCCGGAAAAAGCGTTAACACCGTAAAGTTTAACACCGGTTCTTTATTACCCATTATTCTTTGAGTCCTGACCATCGGAACCCATGCCCTCGGGCAGGGTAGTGGAAACGATTTTTGCTTCCAAATCCACGGACTCAATAAAGTGTTCATGCATGGGAATCAAAATTTCTGATGTGCCGTCCTTTTCCGTGACAACCAGCATATCATTGGCATTGGTGGGGAAAATTCGTTCAATGGTACCCAGTTTTCCCTGGACTCTGTCAATGACGGTCAACCCGTAAAGATCCTCCCAATACCAGGCATTCTCTTCAATTTCAGGCAATTGATCTTTGCTGATCAGAATTTCTTTGCCAATCAATTCTTCTGCAAGTTCCAAAGTGTTCACCTGTTCCAGGTTGATCAAAACCCCTTTCTTTCGGGCCGAGGAGGAAAGGATGGTATACATCTTTCCCTTTTCCTCGTGTTCGGATTTAAGCTGGATTTGTCTGCCTTTTCCAAAGGTATCCACCGATTCTGCAAAGGACCAGACTTTAAGGTTTCCCTTTAGTCCGTGTACTCCGGTTATTTTTCCTATGGTCAGAAGGCTATCTTCCATCATCCTTATTCAATGATCTCCAGAACAGTCCGTTTCTTAAGTTTGGTCGATGCTGCGCTTAGGATGGTTCTCAGTGCCCGGGCAGATCTGCCCTGTTTGCCAATCACTTTTCCCAGATCCTCTTTTGCCACCTTCAGTTCCAGTACACAAGTCTGATCTCCAGACACTTCGGATACTACAACCTCTTCAGGATTGTCTACCAATGCTTTTGCAATGTATTCTACCAACTCTTTCATAAAAACATTTCCTTCAATGGTGAAATGAGAATACGGCTTAACCATATGTCCAAATTGTTCATATGCCCAAGTTGTTTATATGACTAAGGATTGCAATCCTAGGCGGAAGCGCCCTGAAAACCCTGGCTTTTAAATATGCTTTGAACTGTGGTGGAGGGTTGAGCGCCTTCACCAAGCCAATAGTTAATTCTATCCTCTTTCAGGGTGACGAGAGCCGGTTCTGTCATTGGATTATAGGTTCCGAGTGCCTCGAGGAATTTGCCATCCCTGGGGGCTTCAATATCAGCAGCTACTATTCTGTAAAACGGTTTTTTCTTTGTGCCTTTTCGGGTCAATCTGATTCTTACGGACATATTGTATCTTCTCCTTAGAACGGAAGCATGTTTTTTAATGAGCGCATGCCGCCTTTATTAAATTTTTTGATCATTTTCATTGACTGTGTATAACTTTTTAGAAGCTTGTTGACGTCCTGTACGCTTGTTCCGCTTCCATTGGCAATTCTTTTTTTTCTGGACCCTTTTATTATTGCATGTTTTGACCGTTCTTCCGGGGTCATGGAACTGATGATGGCTTCTATTTTACCAAATTCCTTGTCATCAATGTTCAAGCCCTTGAGTTGACTCTTATTCACTCCGGGCAACATGCCGATGAGATCCTTGATGGATCCCATTTTCCGAACAGATTTCATCTGGTTTCGAAAGTCTTCAAGGGTAAATGCATTTTTCTTGAGTTTTTGTTCAAGTGCCTTGGCCTCTTTCTCATCAACCGACGCCTGTGCCTTTTCAATAAAGGAAAGGGCATCTCCCATTCCCAGTATTCTTGAAGCCATCCGATCCGGATGGAAGGGCTCAAGCGCAGTTGATTTTTCACCCACCCCGATAAATTTTAGGGGCTTGCCTGTTACGGCCTTAATGGACAGGGCTGCGCCACCCCGGGCATCTCCATCCATTTTTGTCAAAACAAAGCCGTCCAGATCCAGCCGCTTATCAAAGGATTCGGCAATATTAACAGCATCCTGACCCGTCATGGCATCTGCTACCAGAAGGATTTCCGATGGATTAAGCGCTCTTTTAATATCTTCAAGCTCAGCCATCAGTGTATCATCAAGGTGCAAACGGCCGGCGGTATCAAACAACAGGGTGTCGCATCCTAGTTCCCGTGCAGCCAATTGTGCATCCTGACAAATTTTTAAAGGCTTCATATCCGTTGTGGATTGGAAAACCGGTATATCCAATTGGCTTCCAAGCTTTTTCAACTGATCAATGGCTGCAGGCCTGTAAACATCCGCAGGGACAAGAAAAGGCTTTTTGCCCTGCTTGCGCAGGTAGTAGGACAGCTTTCCCGCCGTGGTTGTTTTACCGGACCCCTGCAATCCAACCAGCATAATAGAACCCAGTCCCTTGCCCTCAAGGTTCAGTTCCTGGTGGGTGGACCCCATCATCCTGGTAAATTCATCATTTACAATTTTAATGACCTGCTGACCTGGGGTCAGGCTTTGCATGACCTCCTGACCCAATGCCCTGGCCTTTATATCTGAAATGACATTTTTTGCAACCTTATAATTGACATCCGCTTCGAGAAGTGCCATCCTGACCTGTTTTAAGCCATCTTCGATGTTCTTCTCATTCAGGGTGCCGTGGCCCTTTAACTTCTTAAAGACTGAATCAAGTCTGTCACTCAAATTTTCAAACATAAAAGGCCCTATCCCAAATATCAAATCAAATCATTGAATTTAGTGTAGATTCTGTGATATGTCAAGGAAATAATGAAATTAAGCGAGTTAAAACATATGGAAAACATACAAGATTATACCCGGAAAGAACTGGCCCAATGGCTTGAGAATAAAGGCTCCCGCTCTTTTAGAGCAGGTCAGATTTTTAAATGGATCTATCTGAAGCAGGCGGCCAACTTTGATGAAATGACCGACCTTGGGAAAGAGTTGCGTAGCTTGCTCGGGTCAAATTTTTATTTGACCCGGCTTTCCCTTGAAGACAAACAGGTCTCCTCTGATACCACGGAAAAATTTTTATTCCGACTTGATGACGGTCACCACATAGAATCTGTTTTAATACCTGAAAAGGACCACTTTACCCTCTGTGTTTCCACCCAGGTGGGCTGTGCCATGGACTGTAAATTTTGTCTGACGGCCCGTGGGGGGATCGTGCGGAATCTTAGTGTGGCAGAGATTGTTTCCCAGGTTAGGGATGCCAGGTTTGAGTTGGTTCAAAAAAACCTAGAACCCCTTAAATTATCCAATATTGTTTTCATGGGCATGGGAGAACCACTTGCCAACTACGATAATCTTATCCGGGCGCTTGGTATTCTTATGGATACGGATTATGGTATGAAGTTTGCCGCAAGAAGAGTGACCGTTTCAACCTCCGGTGTGGTTCCGAAAATTGTTCAATTGGGTGTGGATACCGATGTTAATCTTGCCATCTCCCTGAATGCCACCGATGACAAGACAAGATCGATGCTCATGCCCATCAATAATAAATACCCCATTTCTGCGCTTCTGGACGCCTGCGGCCGGTTCACCATGAAGCCTAGAAATAAGATTACCTTTGAGTATATTCTCATCAAAGGTATCAACGATTCAAGGGAAGATGCCCTGAAACTGGTGAAGCTGCTGGCACCCATAAGGGCCAAGGTCAATTTGATTCCCTTTAACGAACATGAAGCCTCTGACTTTAAGCGGCCTGAACCCAAACAGATTATAGCATTTCTCCAGATTTTGCTGGACCGTGATATGACGGCCATGATCCGGAAGAGTAAAGGGGCTGATATTTCAGCTGCCTGCGGCCAACTGAAGGCCAAGCTTGTGACCCATAAAAACAAGGGGATTGAAACTGTTCAGATATGACTTATATTAATCCCATTGTGAAGTAAAAATGAAATTGTGACATGAAAACAAACCTTTTTACTTCACAGAATCATGATCCTGAGATAAACTACTTGAAATTATATGGGTTTTATGATTGCTTTAAGTTTGGATGTGGAGTGTTGTTGCTGCGCTAGAATTGTCTGAATCTCCTTGTTTCCACATCATTCCAGTTAATTTTATCAGATCGATTTTACCCGATTGGTCTTGTCCGGTGGATGTGTCAGTCTAATTCTACCGGGTAAATCTCCAGGGGTAATGTTGATCAATGGGAAGGAAATATGTCAAATAGCAGTTTGGAAAATAAAAAAATATTGATTGTTGATGATGAACCTGATGTTCTTGATTCCCTGGAAGAGCTGCTCGATATGTGTCAGATTGTCAGGGCTGAAACCTATGAAGCGGCAAACAATCTTCTCAAGAGTCAGACCTTTGATATCGCCGTGCTGGATATCATGGGGGTGGACGGGTATGAATTGTTGAAAACCGCAAAAAAGAAAAATGTGGTAACCGTTATGCTGACGGCCCATGCCCTGAGTCCTGAGAATATTAAAAAATCATATCTTGGGGGGGCTTGTTCCTATATCCCCAAGGAAGAAATGATTAATATCGAATCATTTCTCGGGGATGTGCTGGTGGCCCAAAAAGAGGGCAAAAATCCCTGGACCAGTTGGTACACACGCCTGTCTTCCTTTTGTGAAGATAAATTTGGCCCGGATTGGGACAAGGATGAAAAAGAGTTTTGGGAAAAAATGATTTATTATTAACCCGAGCATTTTTTTAATTGATATTCTGAGCCGTCTAAAACAAACACCCCCTTTAATGGGCAGGGGGTGTTTGTTATTTTTGGATGCTTATATCATAAGCGTTTCAAAGTCCGAGGGGGCCTGGGTAACCACCTGGGTAATGCTTACGCGTTCATTTTTAATCACGCGTATGCTGGCAATTTCACCGACCTTTGATTTGGTATACCCCGCGGTGATTCCTGCCGCTGTCCGGATGTGGGCATCTGAAACCTTTCCGATGAGAATTGTATCCGGTCCTGCAAGCTCGGTATGGCGCAGTCGGACATCTTGTCTCTTGTCGTACCATAACATGATCTGCTCATTGTCATTCTTAGACCGTCCCACAATCATTTTGCAGTCATTGTCCAGCCTGAAGTGGCGTCCATGTTTTAACAGATGAAGCAGTCTTGTCTCGTCTGTTTCTTGCACCCATAGAAGATCCCTGAGCCGGTTGGAAAAAATCTGGTCCGTCAACAGGCATCCCCCGGCAGGAGCGGGGTATTCTTTAATGCCAAACTCCTTTGCCAATTGCATCTGGGGTTTTCTGGACCGGCCTGTAATATCCATGAGCTGCTCCCGGTCTACCAGTCCCTGCTGTTCCATCCTGGTTTCGGGCAGACATTTTGCGCTCAGGGGCCGCAAAATCTCTCCCTCAAATCCAGAGTTTTTTTCAACATATCTCAGGGCATTCTTTGTTTGTGACTTGGGCCTCTGGCCCAGAACTTCACCACTGAATAAAAAATCAAATCCCTCTTCTTGCATTCGGGTGCCGGCCGTTGAAAACATAAGGGTGTGGCAGTCCGTGCAGGGATTCATATTTTTTCCAAATCCTGCCTTGGGGGATTTCATCATCTCCATATATGTTTGTGTAATATCCTGGGTGATGAGTTTTATCTTGGTTTGCGCTGATGCTTTTTGGGCGGCAAGGGAGGAAAAAAACGGGGTTTCAAAGCTGATCCAGGTGACATCAATCCCCTGTTTTCTTAACACCAAAGCAGAGAGTATGCTATCCAAACCGCCTGAGCACAGGCCTAGGGCCCTAATCTGTCTTGTGGTTTTTTCTTGATTCATATATAAACACTTTATGATTTCTACTTCATTAAAAATTAAAACAATGCTTGAAAGATTAAGGGAGAGATATCCCCTTGTCAAGACCCAGTTGGATCATTCAACCCCCTTTCAATTGCTTATTGCCACCATTATGTCTGCCCAGTGTACGGATAATCAGGTCAACAAGGTGACAAAAAAACTTTTTGCCAGGTATCCTGCCCCATGCGACATTGCCGCGGCTCCCCTAAACGATATTAAGCGTATTATCTATTCAACCGGATTTTATAACAACAAGGCCAAAAATATCAAGGGGTGTGCCAATGCCGTTCTGGAAGATTATAAAAGCATTGTTCCCGAGGATATAGAATCCTTGATAAAATTACCAGGGGTGGGGCGAAAAACAGCCAACGTGGTCAGGTCGGCAGCCTTTGGGTATGAAGCCATTGTGGTGGATACCCATGTTATGAGGCTCTCCCGCAGGCTTGGTCTTACCGATCTTAGGGATCCTGTAAAAATTGAGTTTAAGCTCATGGAGATAATTCCAAAGGATTCATGGAGTGATTTGTCCCTGCAGTTTATCTATTTTGGGAGGGAAATCTGTGATGCTAAAAAGCCTTTGTGTGATATTTGCTTTTTGTTTGATATCTGTCCCACCCGGGGGAAATAATGATATCTTTCGTTTTGGAAGGCATTATAGTTTGCCCCTGTTTTTATGGATTCGGTTACTAGTTCATGGCTTCAGATGGAAGGCGAATATAAAAAGTTGCTCCTTTGCCAGGTGAAGATGCCACACTTATTTCACCGCCATGGTTTTTTGTGATGATAAAATACGAGACGCTAAGCCCCAATCCAGTACCAATTCCCAAGGGTTTGGTTGTAAAAAACGGCTCAAATATTTGTTTGCGGGTCTCTTCATTCATGCCAGGGCCGTTGTCCTCAATTTCCATACAGACAGTCTTTCGGTTTTTTTCAAACCCTGTCCGGATGATAAATTGAGGATTTTTGATTTTCGCCTCCTGCATAGCCTGGGCACCGTTGAGCAGGATGTTGAGCAGAACTTGCTGGATTTTGGCTTTCTCACAGGGCACAGGGGGGATGTCTTCATACACTTTTTTGATCTTAATTTTCTTAAAATCGTAATGCTTTTTCGAATCAAAGTCGGTGGCTGCCAGTTCCAGAGTCTTTTCAAAAATTTCTTCAAAGGTATGAAAAGAACTATCTCCTTCGCTCTTTCGGGCAAAACTGAGCATGTTGTTCACATTCTCTGCCATCCTAGATCCTAACGCATTAATTGTTTTGAGCATACCCATTATACCCCGTTTTTCCATAAAGGATTTGATCGCATACATACTGATTCCGATTTCCTCGGCAACACACGTATTCGCTGGCATTTGGGTATTTGTCA
Organism: Desulfobacteraceae bacterium; assembly: GCA_016744295.1. Lineage (GTDB taxonomy): Bacteria > Desulfobacterota > Desulfobacteria > Desulfobacterales > Desulfobacteraceae > NBML01. The sequence goes on from JADGEQ010000028.1 coordinate 62,592, forward strand.
GACGATTGTTAATCACATTGGCATTGAGCATCATTCCGGATAGAGGATTGCTGATTTCGTGGGCCATACCGGCGGCCAGTACTCCCATGGACATTATCTTTTCTGCTTGTACCATGGTCTCTTCAACAAGTGTTTTTGTGGTTACATCATCAATCCGAATAATGGCACCTTTTGCTGAGCCAAAAGACAGCGGGGAGATAACCACATCAAAAAGCAGACATTTGTTATCCTTTTCATAGGGATAATTATTTATGGTCTGTATTTGTTTTTTATCGATGGCCGATTTGATTTTATCTGTTTCAATGTAGAATGGTGAAATACATTCATTTAAAACATGTCTGGAAACCTGTTCCCGGTTTTTCTGGAAAAAAAAGATTGCTTCACGATTCCACAATTGAACTCTCATTTCATTGTCCACGGTAATCAATATTGAAGAGAGAGAATCTAGAACATTGGTCAACAGGTTGTTAAACTGGTGAAGCTCCTGCTCCCGGTGAAATAGTTTTTTGATCATTGCTTTTCCTTTTTTTAAAAATAAATCCACTTTGTTTTTCGGGAAGCCCTTTTTTGTCATTTTTCATTGCAAGTGAGTACATTACCGGCACAATAATGAGGGTAAGCATCATGCCGAAGATAAGTCCTACAGCAAGTACGCTTCCCATGGGTGCCCACAGGGGAGAACCGCTTAAAATCATGGGTACAACACCTGCTGCTGCTGCCACGGATGTTAAAAAAACAGGCCGCATACGGCGTTTCCCCGCATCCATGGCAATCTTAAAAATATCGTGATCCTTTTTATTTTCAAGGAGGTGGTCCGCATAATCCATGAGGATAATACCGTTTCTGACCACAAGTCCGCTCAGACTGATGACACCGAGAAAACCGGTAAAGGAAAATGGATTGTTGGTAATATAAAGGCCAAGTATCCCGCCAAACCAGCTGATGGGTATTGTGAAAATAATAATAAGGGCTTTTTTTATTGTCTTGAACTGGAAAAGGAGAACAAGAAAAATACACAGAAGGCTTGTTACAAGGGCTGCTGTAAATTCTCCCATAATATCCACCTGGTCTTCATATTCGCCTCCAAAATTTATGGAGATATCATTGGAAAAATTGGCCCTGAGGATTTCTATTTTCGGCCTTATCTCATTTAAAATTTCATTGGGCATCCTTCCCATCTGAGCTTCACTGCGCACTGTGATGGTGCGGACGCCGTTTCTTCTTACGATTTTACCGGTTTGCCATTCAGGGACAATTTTTGCAACCTGTCTCAGGGGGATCTTTGCACCCGTAATAGAGGAGGTTATGTATATATTGGCAATATCATCAAAATTTGCTCGGTATTCCTCTTCATGCCTTAGAAGTATGGCAATGGGGTTATCTCCTTCCCACAGGGTTGAAATGTGAAGCCCTTTAAAGCTGACGGCAAGCATTTGTGCAATATCTTTACTCGAGAGCGCCATCCGGTTGGCAATCTCTTCATCCACCTCTACGGATATTCCGTAATAGTCTTCCCTGAAGGTTGTCCGGACAAAGTTTGTCCCCCGGGTGTTTTTCAACAGTTGTTTTACCTGGTCTCCAAATTTTTTAATTTCATTTAATTGGTTTCCAACAATTCTTATTTCAATGGGGGCATCAACCGGAGGTCCTTGCTGAAGTTGCTTTATAAGAATTTTTCCATCTGGTATAAATCCATCAAAGTTCACAAGCAGTTCATCAACAAGTTCCTGGGTGGCTGTATTTGAAATTGTGTTAATAAGAATCTGAGCATAATTTTTATCCGGCGGTTTTGGGGCATATGTTAAATAGAACCGTGGAGAGGAACAACCGATAAAGCTTGATATGGTGGTTATCCTTTTATCTGTTTTCAGAAATCTTTCTATTTTCTGGATAGCACGGTCAGTTGCTTCAAGATTGGTGCCCTGGCGCATATAAACTTCAAGGCAAAATTGATTCCTTTCAATAAGCGGAAACATTCGTATTTCCAGAAGGCTCATTAGGAAAAAAGTTCCAATAACGGCAAGAACCCCTATAAATACCGTCAGTTTCGGTCCTTTAAAGGCTTTTTCCAGACAATAATCATAACCATTTTGCAGGATATCAAGGAGGGAGGTCCTTTTTTTCTTTTTTGAACGGAGTCCGGTTTTTATAAAAAAATAACAGAGGAGAGGGGTGAGAAAAATTGCAACAAATAAAGAGACAACCAGTGCCACAGTTACGGCAATTGGCAGTGTAAAAAGAAATTCGCCAGCGTTTCCCGATAATATGAGGTCCACTGGAACAAAGGCGCAAATAATGGCAATGGTTGCCGTGAGTATGGGGATAAAGAGTTCACTGGCACTTTTCCAGCCAGCCTCCCATCGGGGGGTCCCATGATCCAGTTTTTCAACATAATCGTCTACAATTACAATTGCATTGTCCACAACCATTCCGAGAACGACGATAAGACCTGCCAGGGTCATTTGTTGAAGCTCAATGTTCAACACATCGAGGAATGCAAATGTGATGAGCACGGTTATGGGGATTGCAAGGGCTGCAACTGCCGCCATGCGAAGGGGCAGAAGAAGCATGGTGACGATAATAACAGCAGCAATGGCAATTAAAAACTCCTTGAGAAAATGATGAATACTTGTTTCAACCACAAAGGGCTGATCCACAATTTTTTTAACCTTAACATCCGAGGGAATCCTTTTTGATACACGCTCTAATTTTGCGTTAACCTTTTTGCCAAAATCCACTATATTGTAACCCGCCTGCATTTCCACCGACAGCATGAGAACCTTATGGCCGTTTACCCGGATAAAGGAATCCGGCTCTTCATACCTTCTTTCTACCTTTGCAATATCCCTGACACGAACAACCTCGCCCTTTGGGGAAACATAGACCTGCTGGGCTAGAATCTGTTCTTCGGATGTATATTGATCCTTTGTGTGAATGGGGGCTTCGGAACTTTTTGATTTTATTTCTCCGGAATAGGTAATGGTGTTCTGTGATTTCAGGGCCCCAATCATCTGGGGAAGAGTTATGCCAAACTGGGAAAGTTTTTGAGAATTACTGGTGACATAAATTTGTTCTTTTTGTTCACCATATCGTTTTAGCTTTGAAACCTCAGCCAAAGGCCGCAATTCATCCTCAATTATTTCAATATAGTCTTTTAATTCAACATATGAATGCCTGTCTGATTCAACGGCAATGAGCAGGGCAATGGTATCCCCGAAATCACTGTTAATAATCGGTCCCAATACACCTTCCGGTAGTTTTGTCTGTTTAAGTTCATAAAGTCCGTGCCTTACCTTGGACCAGAATTTATCTTTGTTTTTTATCCACCCCTGGAGTTCTATGGTGATCACACTTAGTCCGTCGGAAGTGGTGGAAAAGGTTTCATCTTTTTTGATTTCATCATAACGAAACAGATATTGTTCAATCTTTTTGGTAACCTGTTTTTCCACTTGTTCTGCCTTGGCACCGGGAAATTGCATGATGATAAGCCCCTGGCGAATCGTCATATTTGGATCTTCCCTTCTCGCCATGTGAGTCAAGGAATAAACACCCACAACCACAAGCATAAATGTCAGGATCAGCGTAATCTGGCGATGTTTCATTGCCGTTTCTACAATATTCATGGGGTTACCTTTGTTTCAGATATTGGCCTGCTATTTAATGATGTTGTTATCTGACATCCGTCTATCAGTTTATGCTGACCTGCCAAGATCAGAACATCCCCGGGCAGGAGACCTTTTTTAATCCTGATTTCCTTCCCATGGACGGCTCCCGGGAAGACTCTTTTTTTAAAGGCCACAGAATACGTTTTGTCCGCAAGAAAGACATAGGTCAGGTTGTCAAAGTCCCGGACAATGGCACGGCCCGGGATTGTCAATGTTTTCATTATCTTGTCTGTTTTAATGGATACATTTGAGATCATGCCGTGGCGCAGTTGATAATCAGAATTGTCTAGAATTATTTTTGCAGTATAGGTTCTTGTTATCGGGTCAGCCACTGGACTGATTTGCTTGACAATCCCGTTAAATTTTTGGCCCCCCAGAGCCGGAACCTCAACCATGGCATTTTGACCAATTTTTAATTGATCTATTTCAGACTCAGGGATGGATGAACAGGCATAAATTTTGTCATTTTTTACAATTGTCAGAACCGGTATCCCCGGGGAAACCATCTGGCCTATCTCTATGGTTTTACTCCCGATTACCCCTGCAAAGGGTGCTCTTAGCTTTGTGTCCCTAAGCTGTTTTTGGGAGATCTTTTTTTCTGCCTTGGCCTGGGCCAGTCCCCAGGTGATTTCAATAAGTCTTTTCTCCGGTATTACCCCTGCTTTAAACAGAGGGCTCAGTCTGTTGAATGAATCTTGTGTCTCTATGAGTCGGGCCTGGGCAATATCAAGGCGGTTTTTGTAGTCATCAATCTCAATTTCAGCAACAACTTGATTTTTTTTTACATGATCTCCCAGGTCAAGGTCTAGCGTTACAATTTTCCCCGGAATTTCAAAACTGATGGGGGCCGTTTTTTCAGCTTCAAGAAAACTGCTCGCCCGGATAGTGATATGCTCGGAAACCATTGTGACTCGTTGGGTTGTCACTTTTATGGGGTTTATGGATTCGGTTTCAATGGCATCCGATTTTTTGCAGGAAGACAGGAAAAAAAATACCAACATGATTGTCATCGCGCAAATTATTGTTTTGAGGGACAATAACTTGAAATATACCACTTTAAATCTCCTTTGCTATGGATTAAACGTTTCTTTTTTCTCGGTATCTGAGCTGATCTGAGTTATCCAGATGGTATGGTGGATCATTCCAAACTCTTCAAGTTTGTTGGCAAGGCATGATCCCAGCAGGGTCTTTTGTCTGGCTGCATGCCGGGTATCCCAGTGAATATGGATACTAAGGTCAGTATTCAAGGTTGCATGGGAATAAACTTGTATTGCTGAAAGATTAGGCTCCTGGGTGTTGTCCGTTAATAATCCAATGAATTCCCAGACCCTTTTTTCAACATTTAGCCCGGCGGTGCGTAGTTTTATTATTTCAAGCCATTTCATTTTTTGGTCTCCCTGGTTAATGGATGTGCATTTTAAATGCATAAATTGTGCTGCAATGAAATAACCTTAAATAACAGCTTGTTAGAGGGAGGGGGCTGGATAGGATTGTCGCATGTGATGATTATTGTTGCCACATACGACAAATAAGGCCTATATTGCCAGATATGGCGTTTTTCACAAAGCTTAGGGGAATTATTGATTGTGGATAAAAAAAATATTTTTTTCAGGCAGGTTACCCAGCTGATTTGCAGCAGCCTGGACATCGAAGTCGCCCTTTTCAGATGCCTGTCATATTTGGGAAAAAATTTGCCGGCAGATGAAATATTTATCGCTTTATATGAACAGGGGTTAAGTTCCATCAAAATTGTTGCCCGGGCAACAAAGGATTCTTGTAAACTATTGAATGTTCTTGTCCCCGTATCTGGCAAAGCAAGGTCTTTACTTGAAAACAGTGAACTTAAAAAAGTTAAAATTATTAATCGGTCCAAACTGGATGCAATTGCAAGAACAATAAAACCAATTTGTGACGGATTTGAATATTCTGCCCTTGTTCTGCCCCTGAAAATTGAAAAAAAGCTGCTGGGGGTACTTTTTGTCTCTGCCAACGGCAAGGACAGATATGCAGAGGAAGATGCGGATATGATTTCTCGCCTGGCTGATCCCTTTGCAATTGCCGTGTCAAATGCCCTGCGACACCAGGAGGTTACCAGGCTTAAAAATATGCTTGCCGATGATAACCGCTATCTGCGGCAAGAACTTCGTCATCTTGTCGGTGATGAAATCATTGGAGAGGATTTTGGGCTCAAGGAAGTTTTGGAGATGGTTCGTCAGATTGCAATTCTGAATAACCCGGTGATGCTTCTCGGAGAGACCGGCACGGGAAAAGAATTAATTGCAAATGCCATACACTATTCTTCACACAGAAAAGAGGGTCCCTTGATCAGGGTAAACTGCGGCGCCATACCTGAAAGCCTTATTGACAGTGAATTTTTTGGCCATGAGAAGGGCGCATTCACAGGCGCCATATCCCAAAAAAAAGGAAAATTTGAGAGAGCCCATAAAGGAACTATCTTTCTTGATGAAATCGGGGAACTTCCCCTTAATGCACAGGTGCGACTTCTTCGTGTAATACAAAGTAAGGAAATTGAAAGGGTAGGCGGAACAAAGGTTGTGCCTGTGGATACAAGAATAATTACGGCAACCCATAGAAATCTTAAAAAAATGGTGGACAAGGGCCAGTTCCGTGAAGATCTCTGGTTTCGGCTTAATGTATTTCCCATAACCATCCCGCCGCTTCGACAACGAAAAAATGATATTCCAGCCCTTGTACAGCACTTTATTGAAAGAAAATCAAAGGAGACAGGAACCCTTGATCCGCCAGCCCTTGAACCCGGGGCAATGGATAGACTGATTGACTATCATTGGCCGGGTAATGTAAGGGAACTTGAAAATTTGGTGGAACGTGCTTTGATTCTTTGTCGGAATAATATCCTGAGGTTTGATTATTTTGAAACAGCAAGGTTGGATGAAAAATTTTTTGCAGATTCAGAGATGCCGCTTGATTCTTTGGATCATGCCATGACCCGGCATATTAACCTTGCCCTTAAAAAATCTTATGGGAAAATCCATGGCCCGAATGGGGCTGCTGCCATACTTAAAATAAATCCCAGCACCCTAAGGAACAGAATGAAAAAATTTCGAATCCGTTTTGAAAAGAAAAAATGATCTTCTTTTAATCACAAACGCTTGTTTGTGCCAGGTAAACAGAACCCTCGGATGAGCCGCCGGTTATTGGATTGTCAAACAGGATGGTGTGGGAGGTGGCCGTTGCAAACACCTTGGCCAGATGGTTGGTAAAAGAGGCTTCCGGAGGGCCGTCCGCCCAGAGCCCAAATACGCCCCCCGGCTTTAAATGCCGGGCCAGTTCTTCCAGCCCTTCCTTTGTATAAAATCGGGTGTTTGTTTGGTGCAATACCCTTGTGGGGGTGTGATCTATGTCCAAAAGAATGGCATCATGTTTTTTTTCCGGCTGATCAGGATCAAAGCTTTTTGTCACCTCAGAGGACAGGGCAAAAAAATCGGCGTGTATCAGCCGGCAGCGGGAATCGGTTGTCAATCTTTTGCCCAGGGGGACAAGTCCCCTTTGATGCCACTCGATAACCGGTTCCAAATATTCCACAACGACCAGGGATTTTACACGCATATCTTCCAATGCACAAACCGCTGTGTAGCCAAGACCGAGTCCTCCGACCACCACATCCAACTCCTCTTGTTCCAGCAGACCAAGTCCAAGCCTTGAGAGCTGGGATTCTGCCTCGTGGAACAAACTTGACATCAGAAAATCTTCGCCAAGCTTTACCTCATAAATATCAATTCCTCCGAGCTGGAGCAGGCGACGGCGTCGTAACATCAAATCTCCCAGGGGGGTTGACCGAAAATCGATTTCCTCATAGTTTAAACTCATTTTATTTCCCTGTAAATACATTTGATAGAGACAAGACTAGACAGATCCCTTTTGTTTTTCGGGTTTGTCGAGGTAGGGCAGAAATGGTATTGAATGGCATCAGATTCCGGATTATGGGGTAAAGTTTTTGATAAAATCAATCACTTTTCCACATTCGTTTTCAAGGTTCAAAAGTGTTGCATCCTGGTTGTCCAGATCCTGATTTTTTCCGGCGGATTCAATGGCCTCGGCTGCAGCGGCAGCAGGTTCTGCTGCCAGATATTTTAAGGTCCCTTTAAGCTTGTGGGCAGAGACGTTCATTTTTTCAGGATCTTTTTGGGTAAGGGCATTTTTTATTTCATCCAATAGTCCGGGCCAGTCAGAGAGGAAATCTGCAAAGCAGTCCTGAATAAGTTCCATGTCATTATCCATGATCTCTTTTAGTTCATCCATATCTACAACCAGGTTGTGTTTGTTTGAATCTGGCATGATATTTTTTCCTTTATGGGACAAAGGGTTAGCAGCTAGGAATCTTTTTTTTGATCCCAGAATTCACGGCTTTCTTTAAGAATATCATTGATATCATTGTCAAGCATATCTTCTTGGGTCAGGGGGTCATTTTCCAGATCCAGGTTTTCCAGATCCAGGTTTTCAAGATCATCTCCAAGAGTATCTATAGGTTCATCTTCAAGAGTATCTATAGGTTCATCTTCAAGAGTATCCATAGGTTCATCTTCAAGAGTATCCATAGGTTCATCTCCAAGAGTATCCATAGGTTCATCTTCCAGATCATATTCCGGAAGATTAATGATGACCTCTTCATCCAGATCTTGTTGCTCTAAATCGGTTTCATCCAGCCCTGTTTCAACCAAAGGAAGTTCATCTAAGGAGTCCTTTGATGCCTCATCAGACGGGGTGTCAAATCCGCCCGGCTCCATCTCAGGTTTAAGAATGGGATCATCTTTGGTATCGTCTCCGGAGTCATCAATATAATTGCCCTCCCGGTCAAAGAGCAGGCTTCCGCTTAGTTTGATATCAAAATCCATCCGGAAGGCGATTTGATTATTATGAACAACAATTTGCCCTCCCCCCGAAGAAAGGGATGAAACTTCCAGGCGGTCTTTGAGAATTTGCCTGACGGCATCCAGGTCCAGATCTTCCTGTACCGCTTCAATCAGGTCTTTTTCCCCATCTTCAATAACTTGCGGGTCTGTTATTTTCATGGATGACACCTTTTTTTATATATTGTATGCCTGGTTGGCAAAACGGTTTTCTATGAATTTTTCAAGGTCAATAATTTTGCCGATTTCCATGACATCATGCATGTACTTTTGTATCTTCTCCAGGTCCTGGGCTTCGGGGTAGAGGCCGTCCCAACGGATGGCCTGGGGCTGTGAGAAAACATTTTTTAATACCGCAGGATTCAACCCCATTTTGCCCTGGGGATCAAGAAAATTCACGGCAATATCCGCCGCCCTGGCCTTGTCATTTTCAATGTATTCTCCGGTTTCAACCATCAGGGAAACAAATTCCTGGGCAGCTTCCGGGTGTTTTTGGATAAAGTCTTCCTGCATGGCAACAACGCAGCAGGGATGGTTGTCCCAGCGGCTGGCCGAATAAAATTCCAGATTTCCGATGTCATTGACAATGGCCTTTGTGGCAACGGGTTCTGCAACCATGAAGCCTGCAACATCCTCGTTTTCTCGCATGATGTCGGGCATCTTAATGGGGGGAACCACTTCAAATCGAACGTTTATTGCTTTTTTGCCGGGAACCCCTGGCTTTAATCCCAGTTCCTTTAAAAATTTGTGGGCCAGCATATGGTGGACGGACATTTTATGGGGGATGTCAACCACCTTGTATTTGTAAAAGCTCTGGAGAGAATCAAATCTGGGGTCATAGTGTCTTGATCTGACAAAGGTGGAGCCGTTTTTATGGGCAAAGAGTACCAGCTTTATGGGGGAATCATAGGCAAACAAGTCCATGGCAATGGGGGCTAACACAAGTGCGCAATCAAGCTCACCGTTTTCAAGGCCTTCCTGGATGGGGTTCCAGCCGGCCTTAAGTGTGGTGGTCAGATCAAAATGTTTCGGCTCTACATCTCCGGTTTCAATTCTGTGCTTGAGGGCACCCAGGGCAAGGTGGTCGGTGATCTGGATGTGGGCCACGTTCAGTTCGACCCTTCCGCCGATGATGCTTCTTTGTTTTTTTGCAGATTGGGCATTTTCCATGCCGTTGCCAAAAGCTTTTTCAATTCCCCTGGCAATTTGTTCTGCATCAAAGGGTTTGGGAACATGGCCGTTTCCCCCGGCTTCCTTGATACTTAGCTGCTGACCCTTGTCCGATTGGGCTGTGGCCATGATAAAGGGCAGATCCTTGAATTCGCTGATGGCCCGGAGTCCTTTTAAAAAATCCATTCCATCCATTTGGGGCATATTCCAGTCGCTGATGACCAGATCGGGTTTTTCAGCCTTTACTTTTTCCAGTCCGTCAGCACCGTTGACCGCCATGACAAGGTTTGTATATCCGGCTTTTGCCAGGATTTGTTTAAACATCATGCGCATGGTTCCCGAGTCATCCGCGACCACAATTTTTATATTTGGATCTATTGCCATAAAAAACTCCTTAGATAGTTATTACTTTTATTTAATTTTGTCTATTCACGCCAGAACCAGTTTGCTTTATGCTGGAGTTTCTGGAAAAAACGGTCCAGAAGAAAGCCTAAAATTCCAATGGCAATTATCATTGCCATGAGTTTATCATACTCCATGGTGTCCCTTGCATCATTGATCAGATATCCCAGTCCGCTGGAAACACCTAAAAATTCTGCCGGGACCAAAACAATCCACGCCACCCCCAAGGCTAATCTCAGGCTGGTCAGCATATGTGGCACTGAAGATGGAATTACAATGGTCCGTATCAGTTGATAGTTATTTGCTCCCTGGTTTAACGCCATTTTGATCCACTGGGGGTTAATGTTTAAGACACCAATGGCGGTATTCAATATTATAGGGCAAATGGTGGCCATTACAATCAAAAAATAAATGGCCGACTCAAAGCTTGTAAATAAAAGCAGGGCAATGGGCATCCAGGACAGGGGGCTGATCATTCGAACAAACTGGATGGAAGAGTATGAAAGTCCCCTGAGTTTTGGATAAAATCCAATGAGAATTCCCGCGGGAAATCCCAAAATTGAAGCGATCAATATTCCCACAATAATTCGTCGAAGACTGGTAAAGACAGAAATCCAGAAACGGCTGTTCTGGAATGCATCCATAAGGGCATCCAGTGTGGGGCCGGGTAAAAATCCACTAAATTGGGAAAGTTGGGGTTGGGTAAAAATAAACCAGGACACCAGCAACCAACCCCCAGCAAACAGAGCCAGTCCGATAATTTCATATTTCCAGCCAAAATCCATGGGACCAAAAACGGCATTTAATCCCACTTGTTCTGAGGTGCGATATTTAAATTTATTAATTGATTTCAACAATTTCTTCCCTTGAGAATGGTGTTTCGATGCTACAATCGCAAAATTTATGAATTCCCCCCATGTTGTCCATGGCTTTTCTGACAAAGGATTCATCCACCAGCTCCCCTGTCGCTTTGCCGGCATCCAGGGAGGCAAGAAAATTGGTATCCCCCTCAACCCTGGTTTGTTTCATCTGCTCCACAATAAATCGAGTGGCAGAAGGGAAGGGGAAGGGCTGGAAACCGATTCTTGCCACATTCCATTGGGGATGAACCAGTTCGGTTTTTAAAGGGGGTTCAAAAACCCGGGCCAGGACAGTTTCCGGAACCGGAAGATATCCTTCGCCGTCACGGCTGAGCAGATGGGCCGTTTCTTTTGGGTTGCTCTGGCACCAGGCCTGGGCCCGGACAATGGCATTGATAGCTTTTTGCATCATGACAGGGTTCTGGTTGATAACAGGCTCATTGGCAACAATGACACAGCAGGGATGATTTTTCCAGATATCTCCTGAAAAGCGCATGATTCTGGCATTGAATTTTTCCTGGGCCAGGGCATTGAAGGGATCTGCCACGATAAATGCGTCTATTCTTCTGCCCAGAAGGGCCGTGGGCATGTCCGGCGGTGATAAAACAAACAGGTTTACTTCGTTTGGGGCAAGTTTTGCAGACTGGGGTTTTATGACCGGCACAAGTCCCTGGGTCCGAATGCCCAATTGGAGGATGAGGTTGTGCATGGAATACCAGGAGGGAACCGCCACTTGTTTTCCGCCAAGATCTGAAAAATTGTATATTCCGGAATCCCCCCTGACCGTCACTGCACTGCCGTTGGTATGGTCCCATGCCAGCACTTTTACCGGGATCTTTTGTTTAAACCGCATCCACACCGGGATGGGGAAGAGCATGTGGGTTAAATTAAATTTTCCGGCCAAAAAGGATTCAACCAATATTTTCCAGGATCGGACCATTATTGGCCGTTCGACCTGAAGTCCCTCCTGGGCAAAATAGCCAAGCCCGTGGGCGACAAGAAGGGGGGTTGCATCGGTTATGGGGAGGTATCCTAATCTTAGGGGCGTCTGTTGGGCAAAAGAAGGCGCAACTCCTGGCAGAATGAGTCCGGAGCAAGCCGCTGCAGCGGTTTTCAGAAATTTTCGCCGGGACCATGTATTCATTTTATTTTCTCCTACAACACGCTTCGTTTGGCCAGGTAGGCATTTTTGAATCGTTCCAGGATTTTACTCCTGATCTCCTTGAACTTCGGATGGTTCCGGTCCCTTGGGTAGGGTTCGTTTATTTCAAAAATATTGGTGATATTTGCCGGTTCCCCTCCCAGAAGGATGATTTTATTGCCTAACCGTACGGCTTCATCAATGTCATGGGTGACAAATACGGCGGTGAATTGTTCTGACAACCATATATTTACCAGCTCTTCCTGGATATGGGCCTGGGTAAAGGTATCCAGGGAAGCAAATGGTTCATCTAGGAGAAGGGCGCTGGGGTGCCCCACCAAAGCCCGTGCAAGGCAGACCCGCTGGGCCATGCCCAGGGACAACTGGCCGGGTTTTGAATCACAAAATCCCGCTAGCCCCATGATTTCAAGAAATTGGTTTACCCTATAATCAAGTTTCTCTACATCCCCCCTTATTTTGCAGCCATAGGCGACATTTTCCTTTACATTGAGCCAGGGTATCAGGGCTGGCTGCTGAAAGAGGATGGACCGGGAGGGGTGGATCCCCTTAATCTTCTGACCATCCACATGTATGGTACCCGAAGTGGGGTGTTCAAGCCCGGCCAGAAGGTTTAAAAGGGTGGTTTTTCCGCACCCGGACTCACCCAGAATAACCACAAAATCGCCTGCTTCGATGGAAAAGGAAATATCTTTGAGTACAGTATAATCCGCTTTTTTAGGGCTGCTGTATACCTTGGTTACTTTTTCAATCTCAATTTTCACAGATTTATTTCCGATAGCGCTTTTGCCGCATAGGCAGGGTTGAGAAAGGTATCCAGATGAATGGTATGGGGCATTACCCCCATGGTTTTTGTCATATAGGTTTGAATAATGTCCAGTTGTTTTCTGTCGGCCACTAATTTTTTCGGGGTATAGCTTATGCCGCTATTTAAAAGGGCTTGTTGGACAATTTCTTGTTCCTGGTCCAAAAAATTTTGGGCACACCCCATTAGGTTACCATCTGTTTGAGGGGAACCTGGCTTAAGGTTCTGTATTTGAGTGTCCAGTATTTGGGCAGACTTAAAAAAATGACCCACCAGTTCTTCCACCGCCTTGCCCCGTGACGCAAGCTCTTTTTGTACTACAAATCCGCAACAGGGGTGATCCTTCCACAGACTGTCCGAGGTGCACAGCGCATCTCCAGAGCCCCTGGCAATGGCCGCACTGCCATAGGGTTCCGGAGCCATATAGGCGCCAATATCCTGGTCTTGATCATTTTCAAGCATTTGGGGCATGAGAAAGGGAGGTACCTGTTCTGTTATGATGTGGTTGGGGGCTGCCGGGCCTGGGGGGGCAAGGTTTAAGCCGGTCGCGGTCAGAAGTTTATGGAGCAGCAGGTGTTGAACAGACAGCCCATGGGGGATCAAAATGTTTTTTCCCTTTAAATCAGCCAGGCTTTTTATCCCGGCTTTCTTGTTTTTTACCATCAAACTGCCGGATCTGTGGACAAACATTAAAAAAGAGATATCAAGGCCTGCTGCAAATAGATCCATTGCCAGGGGAACTGTTATAAATGCGCCGTGAAGATCGCCACGCCTTAAGCCGTCACAAAGTTGCTCCCATGAATTCATGGGGATGTTTTCAAGGGTTGAGTGGTGTAATGGATCACCTTTGGAGTGAAGCCTGTAAACAGAGCAACCCAGGACCAGGTGATCAATAATTTTTAAATGTCCGATGCGAATATTCAGATTTTTCTCCATTAATACCTCTTTTCTCGGCCACTTGGTATTAATACTAAACCATAAAATAAGCTGATATAACGATGCCATTATTAACACAGGTGCAAAATTCTGGCAAGGCCATTAACGGTTATTGCTTGATATGGAAAGCCAAATGATATAAAAGAGATCCCAATAAAACAAAGTAAATATATTGATATGAATAATCATTCTGAAAAACCTGTTACCAGAGATTATTTTCTGAAACCCGGATATATATATCTGCCTGAAAAACCAACTGTGATATCCACGGTGCTGGGCTCTTCTGTTTCCGTCAGTCTTTATGATAAAAAATTGAAGACAGGCGGAATGAATCATTTTCTTTTTCCCGTTGTGGATATGGGAAAACAGACAACCTCATTGTATGGAAATGTTGCCGTTTTAACCCTGGTCCGGATGATGCTGGAAAACGGGTCTGTCCTGTCAAGCCTGGAAGCACAGATTTTTGGGGGTGCCGATAACAGGGTTGATTCCTCCCCGGGCATCGGGCATGAAAATTTAAAAATCGCCCGATCTATTTTAAACCAAAAACAGATAAAAATTGTTTCAGAGGATGTGGGGGGAGAACTTGGCCGGAAAATTGTTTTTAATACCATGACCTATGAAATTTTAACCCTGAAGGTGGAAAGGCTGAGAAAATCAGACTGGTATCCTTATAAAAAGGGGCGATAGATGGGGGGATATCGTTAAAGGCGTCCTTTCCGGATGATGGCCACAAGCAGCCATATTCCCATGATGGCGGCGGTGGTGAATCCGGCGATTCCAATGACCGAGACCCCGAATAAAAGCGGGGGGATGTTTGAGTTCAGCACAATGGCAGAGCCTAGGATCAGGGCGGCTATTATAATGGAAAAAGAGATCCTGTTGCTTGTCTGGTCCTGGGTGATCATCAATTTGTCCAGTCCCTCAATTTTTACAATTGTTTTTAGTTTTCCCAGCTTTGCCATGCGAACCAGGTCCGTCGTATCCCCTGGCAAGGTTTGAAGCAGTTTAAATGATTCTCCTGCAATTCCCATAACATCCCGGGCAATGCGGGAGGGGGAAAATTTTAAATATTTGGCAGCCGTTACATAGGGAATGGCATGGCCGATCATGTCAAATTCCGGATCCAGCTTTCTAGCGATCCCTTCAATGGAGACAAAGGCCTTCATCATTAAAAATAGGTCCGGTGGAATTCTGAGGCTGTGGGATGCGCAAAGCTCTAAAAAATCATTAACCATCCGATTGGTTTTAATATCTTTTAAGGCACGGGAAAGATGAACCGAGCTGAACACTGCAATTGTCTTTTCAAGGCTTGCCATATCCGGCAGATTTTCATATTCAGCCAGTTCACATAGCAACCGGGCCACAAGCTTTGTATTGCCCGAGGCAAGTGCGTGGATCAGGTCCACAAATATCTCCCGGGTGGTCGTATCCACAAACCCGGTCATACCAAAATCCACCGGGCAAATCCGATTGTCTTCAAGGATGAAAATATTGCCCGGGTGGGGGTCTGCGTGGAAGAAGCCATGTTCAAACACCTGCTTCATGATGAAATCGGCTCCATATCGGGTAATCTTTTTTCGATCAAGGGATGCCCGGTCAATGGCAGCAATATCATCGGCTTTGAGTCCTTGGATGAACTCCATGGCAAGGACCCGCTCACTGGATTCTTGCCTGTGGACCCTGGGGATATGGATGGTCTTGTCATGGAGAAATTGCTGGGCCATCTGTTCCATATTCGCGGCTTCGATGGTGTAGTCCAGCTCTTTTTCAAGGGTTTTTGCAAACTCTTCCACTATCCTCACCGGCCTGAACAGAGCGACCTCCTCAATGTTTTTTTCCATGATGGATGCCAGATGGTGGATGATTTCAAGGTCCGCTTCAATGGTTTTTCGAATCCCCGGCCGTTGAATTTTTACCGCGATTTGTTCATTTCCCGATAGGTAGGCTTTGTGAACCTGGCCGATGGAGGCCGAGGCAAACGGGGTTTTCTCAATGGTGTCAAATATTGCGGTATGGGGTTTGCCAAATTCCGAGATGATGATCTGTTCAACATGTTCAAATCCAAAAGGGGGAACTTTGTCCTGAAGCTTTGTCAGTTCTGCGGTCAGATCCACGGGAATCAGATCGGGACGAGTGGAGAGAACCTGGCCCATTTTTATGAATGTGGGGCCAAGCTCCTCCAAAGCCATCCTGATTCTCTGATTCTTGGACAGTTTTTCAACCCGTTCATGGGGTTTGGTAAAGGGAATCAGATTCAGTCCTGATTCAATATAGTGGTCAATTTTCATGGCCTCTATAATATTTTCAAATCCGTATTTGAAAATAATACCAATGATCTGCTGGTATCGGATCAGATGCCGATACCGCTTACCAACCCTGCCGATGGTTTTAATGCTGAGCATAGTCAGTAGCCGGTGTTATTGTTTTTTGGGTTCTATCTTTTCAGTCAGTCTATCAATCCGCTGGTTTAGCTGCTTAATATCGGACCGTGTGGGTAAATCCAGTTTGTTTAATATTTTTTCAATGGTGGTTTCTATTTTTTTATCCAGTCCCTCTTTGGCATCTTCATATTTTTGCTGGCACTCATTGAGAAATTCTTTTGCTTCCCCCTGGCTCATCTTGGATTGTTCGGCAAATTCCTTTGCCAGTTCCTCAATTTCGCTCTTGGATCTCAGGGCCATACCCACACCGGTTAACAGACTTTTTTTGATGGTTTCAAACATTTGTCCTCTCCTGTTATTGTAACCTTATTTTGAACCAAAGGAGACATCCAGAATATCCTCTACACAGGTGTCTGCCTCCAGGATGGCGTCCATCTTACCATAGGCCTGGGGAAGAAGGGTAGAAATAAAAAAACTGGCAGTTGCCATTTGTCCGGCATAAAAGGCTGCGTCCTTGTTTTTAGCCGCTTTTTGGGCAATGGCTTTTTTGTCCAGGCTTCCCACTTTCTTGGCCAGTTTGGGGGCGGCAATGCTGGCACGCCACAGATGCATCCAGGCAAAGGTGACATCTCCTGTGATCTCCAGAAAGGGATGGGCAAAGGCATAGGCATTTAATGCCTTATCGGATCTGGATCGCTCACCCATCACCTTTGCCACTTCTTCCAGTCTTGCTACGGCATGGGCCACCTTGGCTGTCAGCTGTTCAACACCTTCAATTTCCTGGGCTTCCTGGAGGGTTTTTTTGATCTGACCGATGAAATAATCAAATGATTTTCCCTGGTTCATGGAAAGCTTTCGGCCCAGAAGATCCATGGCCTGGATACCGTTGGTGCCTTCATAGATCATGAAAATACGGGTATCCCGCATGAGCTGCTCCACGGGAAATTCCTGAACATATCCATAGCCGCCGTAAACCTGAACGCCGTGGGAGCAAACCTCAAGGGATTTGTCCGTGATATAGCCTTTGACAATGGGGGTTAATACCTCAATCAAGGCAGCTGTTTCTTTTTTTAAACTTTCATCGTCCGTGGTGGAAACAATGTCCGAGCATTTACCATAGTAGTATATCAAAGACCGCATACCCTCGGTATAGGCTTTCATATTGAGCAATTGGCGTTTAACATCCGGGTGCTGGATAATGGCAACATCCTTGGCGTCAGGATCTTTTCCTGCGGTGAGATGTCTTCCCTGGACCCTTATTCTGGCATATTCCAGGGCATACATATAGGAGGCAGAGGCCACGGCAAATCCCTGCATGCCGACAAAGGCCCGGGCCTCATTCATCATTTTGAACATTTCCGGCATGCCTTTATTCTCTTCTCCGAGAAGGGTGCCGATGCATTCGCCTTTTTCCCCCAAAGAGAGGGAGGCGGTGGCATTCCCGTGGATCCCCATTTTTTCTTCCAACCCGGTGCAGACCACATTATTAAAGGCACCCAGGCTGCCGTCGTCATTTACCAGGATTTTGGGAACCAGGAACAGAGATATCCCCCTTGTGCCGGCAGGGGCACCTTCAATTCTGGCAAGGACCGGGTGGATGATATTGTCACACAGGTCATGCTCGCCGGCGGAGATAAAAATTTTGGTTCCCTGGATGGCATAGGTCCCGTCCGCTCGTTTAACGGCAGTGGTGGTCAGTGCCCCCACGTCGGACCCTGCTTCGGATTCCGTGAGCAGCATGGTGCCGCCCCACTTGCCTGCAAACATTTTTTTCATATATAGCTTTTTTTGGGTATCATCTCCAAAGGCTTCTACTAATTTGGCGGCTCCGTGGGTCATGCCGTAATAGAGCATAAATGCAGAATTGGCCCCCACCATGTATTCGAGGGCGGCGCAACCCACGGTCTTTGGCATGCCCTGGCCCCCCACTTGAGGGTCGTCACACATGGCCAGCCATTCTCCTTCACAATAGAGTTTCCATGCCCGCTTAAAAGAGTCGGGCACCGTGACCTTACCATTTTCAAGCTTGCATCCTAGCTCATCTCCATCCTTAAAGGTGGGTAAAATCTCTTTGATGGCCAGATTTCTTGCTTCGGAAACAATCAGGTCAACGGTTTTTTTATTAAACTCTTCAAACAGTTCATGGTCAACCATTCCAATCTGTTCATGCAATACAAAGTCCACATCTCTTCTGTCTGAAATAAGCTGTGCCATATATAATCTCTCCATTTTAGATGACGGTTTTTATTTGATATTAAGATTTCTATTTGTATTTTCCTAAGCAAAAAAAACTCAGTTGTCAATATCTGAGGTGTGAAAAGTTTGATAATGTCAAACCCTTTTTAGCCTATTTAAAAAATTATTCTTAAAAAGAAAATGAAGTGGATTTATGGCGGCCTAAAATGCTCCGGAAACAAACACCTAAAAAAATGCGGTGAATCAAAAAAAATATTGATTTCTGTGCCGATTCATATGATGCTAAGCGAATGTAGTTATGGATAGATTCTAATCTTTGGGTGTGATGCAGGAGAATCATGTACATTAAATGTTGGGGTTCCAGGGGATCAATTTCTGTATCAGGGCAACAATATGTGCGTTATGGCGGTGATACAACCTGTATCGAAATCCAGGCAAAAACAGGGGAAATCGTTATCATTGACGCCGGCACCGGGATCCGGAGGCTGGGAAAATCACTTCTTGCCCGCAAGGAATCTGACTACACCCTGCTGTTAACCCATACCCACTGGGATCATATTCTGGGGATTGCATTTTTTAAACCCTTGCTTTACAGCAAAACCCGGGTGGTTATCCAGGACCGGCAATTTGCCTGTGTCGATACCAAAGGGGTATTGAACCAAGTGCTCAAGCCTCCTTTTTTCCCCGTCCAGCTCACGGATCTGAAAGCGGATATTAAATTTGATGCCTCCTTAACCGGTAGTTTTAAAATCGGCTCTCTGGAGGTTGATATGATTCCCACAAGTCATTCGGACGGGAGCATGGGCTATCGATTTACCGAAGAGGGGAAACGGTTTGTTTTTTTAACGGATAATGAACTTGGGTTTGCCCACCCCCAGAGCCGGCAGACAGAAGATTATATCCAGTTTGCCAAAAATGCGGATCTTTTATTCCATGATGCCGAGTATACTAAGGATGAATATACCCGCAAAATCGGGTGGGGGCACTCTTCGGTCCCGGATGTTTTGGATCTGGCCTCAAGGGCCCGGGTGAAAAAATTGGGCCTGATTCATGTGAACCAGGACCGCACCGATGATCAGATGGATGCCATTGTAAAAGACTGCAACCGATTTTTAAAAACCAACACCCAGGCAACCAATACCCAGGCTATTGATTGTTTTGCCGTTCCCTATAATTTTGAAACCATTCTTTAATCGCTTTAATCTGATAATTTAACCCGATAATTTAATTTGGGCCTCCTCCTTTAAAAAAAATGGAAATAAAATACAAATGATGCGTAATTGGCAAGAATCAATGGGCTCCCTTGTTCATCCAAGGGTTGTGACCATGCTTTTTTTCGGATTTTCTGCGGGGTTGCCCCTATTATTGATTTTTTCATCCCTGTCTCTCTGGCTCAGGGAAGCCGGGGTTGAACGATCTGCTGTTACCTTTTTCAGCTGGGCCGCACTTGGCTATTCTTTTAAATTTGTCTGGGCGCCCCTGGTGGACCGGATGCCCCTCCCTTTTTTAACAAAAGGTTTAGGGCGAAGGCGAAGCTGGATGATCGCAGCCCAGGCAGGCATTATCGGGGCTATTTTGTGGATGGGGTTCACGGATCCTGCATCGGGGCAATATCCCTTAACCATCATGGCAATGGCCGCTGTTCTGCTCGGCTTTTCTTCGGCAACCCAGGATATCGTCATTGATGCCTACAGGATAGAATCTGCCCCAATCGACCTCCAGGCTCTGATGGCATCCACTTATATTGCCGGATATAGAATCGGCATGCTGGTTGCAGGAGCCGGTTCCCTGTTTCTGGCGGAACTTATGGGATCGACAAAGGAAAGTTATAGTTATCAGGCATGGCAGATCACCTATTGTATTATGGCTGCATTCATGCTGGTGGGGGTTGTGACGGCAATTCTTGTGCCCGAACCCAGGCTAAAAAAAAATCAGGAAAATGTTTACCAGGCAAGGGATTATCTGGGATCTTTGTTTTTGTTTGCGTTTGCCGCAGGTGGATTTGTCCTGACATTCCATTTGAGTTCGGAGATGGCCCTTGGGTTGAAAGGCATACTTGGCCTCTGGTTTGATAACAAGCCCATGGCCGGGTTGGTGGTTGAAATTTTCAGGCTTTGTTCAGGAATCGGTGTTGCTGCTGTTGTTGCAAAACTTGCCATGGCAACGGGCCGTGTGAACCGCGAAATGGTGAGGGACAGTTATTTTGCCCCTGTTGTTGATTTTTTTAACCGATACGGGGGAACGCTTGCCTGGCTGATACTTGCGTTGATCGGTCTTTACCGCGTTTCAGATATCGTATTGGGGGTGATTTCCAATGTGTTTTACCAGGATCTTGGATTTTCTAAAAGTCAGATCGCCAGTGTCGTGAAGACATTTGGCCTTTTTATGACCATTGCCGGGGGATTTTGCGGGGGGCTTTTGTCCGTGAGATACGGGGTGATGAAAATTTTATTTGTCGGAGCCCTGCTTTCTTCCCTGACAAACCTGCTGTTCATGATCCTTGCCGGAATGGGTCACAATCTTCCGATGTTATATCTTGTTATTTCTGCGGATAACCTTGCCGGGGGGCTTGCAAGCGCCGCCTTTGTGGCTTTTTTATCCAGTCTTACCAATATAAAATTCACCGCCATCCAATATGCGGTCTTTAGCTCTTTGATGACCCTGATCCCCAAGGGGTTCGGCGGTTATTCCGGCACCATTGTCGACAACCTGGGATATTCTACTTTTTTTCTGATTACCGCATTGATCGGTCTTCCTGTTTTGGTTCTTGTGTGGCTGAGTGGAAAATATCTGGAGAATAAAAATTTACGGTAAATCTCACTTTTTACGGTAAATCTCAATCGTTGGGGAATAAAATTTGGTTTTAAAGTTTCTTTAACTGCAGCAGGAGGTGATTTTATCCGACAAAGTATATGAATTATAGATAATACTATTATTTCAGTAATTTATAGCCTTGTCGGCGGGAGGCGCTTCCTAAGAATAATGGATGGGCTGAGGGTGAATATAATTTCCCAAACTGACCAAAATAAATAATTCTTGACAAAAAAATAGCATTTTTTTACTTAAAGGTGGGGAAAAATAACAATATGATACCTTGAAAATTGGATAGTTGATGTTGGGGCCTATTAAACAGATAATTGCGCTGCAATTTTTTTGTTTAAATTGATAGGGTCTAAAAATGTGTTTTTAAGGGGAATGTCCATTATTTAACAAGACAGTTTAATTTACCAGACCGCTTTTTAAAATTAAGAAGAGGTGCCAAATAGATTTTTGTCATATTTTGCATGAAAAATGCATTGATCTAATTCAGATTGATATAATACAGATGACCGGTAATATCTGCCGGTCCGGCAAAGCGTATACATTAAAATCGGCTTTGGATCTGGAAAAGCAGCAGAATATCGCTTTTTCCGGGTGCTGGAGAACCGGTTTTTTTTTCGCCTTGTTGCTGATTTTTGGAACCCTTTCTTCTTATTCTGGTGAATCGCACCATCGGGCCCGATCCATTGATTTTTTTTAATGGATCGGGCTTTTTTTGTTCGGCCCTTTTGCTCTGGAACATTTTCACCGGGCCATAGCTTAAAATTAATGAAGCTATAATAAACGGTTAGGAGGTTTGAGAATGACGCAGAATTTGAACAAAGACCTTGCAGGTGCAGTCATGGTCCTTGGGGGCGGAATTGCAGGAATGCAATCTGCCATCGATTTGGCCAATTCAGGGTATTATGTCTATTTGGTTGAAAAGTCCTATGCTATTGGCGGTATGATGGCCCGGTTGGACAAGACATTTCCAACCAATGACTGTACCATGTGAGTGATCTCTCCCAAACTGGTCGAGGTCGGCCGGCATCTGAATATTGAGTTGTTAACGAATACGGAACTTTTAGAACTTGATGGTGAACAGGGAAATTTCACGGCCAAGATAAAAGAATCTCCACGGTATGTTGATATATCAAAGTGTACCTCATGTGGTGAATGTACCAAAGTTTGTCCCGTTGATACTCAAAGTGAACACAACGAGTCACTTGCGCCGCGAAAAGCCATCTTTAAACAATATGAGCAGGCCATACCCGGTGCCTATGGAATTTCCAAAAGATCCATAGCCCCGTGTAAGGCAACCTGTCCTGCCCATGTGTCCATCCAGGGCTTTATCGCCCTGATGAATCAGGAAAAATATCATGAAGCCTTAAAGCTGTTTAAACAGGAACATCCTTTTCCCGGCTCCTGCGGAAGAGTCTGTCATCACCCCTGTGAAGCTGTTTGTACAAGGGGGGATGCAGATCAGCCCCTGGCAATTCAATACCTTCATCGGTATCTGGCAGAGCTGGATCTGGAAGGAGATGACCCCTGGCTTCCGGATATTGAGGAAAAACGGGATGAAAAAATCGCCATTGTTGGATCAGGACCTGCCGGGCTGACCGCAGCCTATTATTTGGCACAAAAAGGATATGGGGTGACCATATTTGAAAAATTGCCGGTAAAGGGCGGGATGATGGCCGTTGGGATTCCTGAATACAGGCTGCCCAAAGCGGAACTTGAACGAGAGATAGATGTGATTGAACGCTTGGGAGTTGAAATTAAAACTTCCATTGAATTTGGAACCGATATCACCCTTGAAAGTTTGAAAAAAGACGGGTATGCCTCGGTATTTATGGCAACCGGTCTCCACGGTTCCAGGGGGCTTGGTGTCAAGGGCGAAGACCTTGAGGGGGTTCTCAAGGGAACCAATTTTCTCAGGGATGCCGCCATGGGCAAGGGGGCAAAACTTTCCGGCAAGGTAGTTGTCATTGGCGGCGGAAATGTGGCCGTTGATGTGGCCCTGACAGCCCGTCGTCTGGGATCCTGCGATGTTACCATGGTCTGTCTGGAAAAAAGAGACGAAATGCCGGCCTGGGATTATGAAATTGAAGAGGCGCTTGAAGAAAAGGTAAAGATTGTCAACAGCCAGGGGCCCATCGGTTTCTACGGAACCGACGGAAAAGTGGACGAGGTTTCATTCCAGGAATGTACGGCGGTCTTTGATGAAAACGGAAGGTTTAATCCCCAGTTTGATGATTGCAAGCTGAATTCCCACGAAGCCGACACGGTGATTGTGGCCATCGGCCAGTCCGGGGAACTGGAATTTGCCCAAAAAGAGGGGATTTCCCTGACGCCTCCCGGTGGATATGAAGCAGATCCCATTACATTGCAGACCCCCATTGACTGGGTGTTTGCAGGAGGAGACGCGTTTTACGGACCCAAATCTGTTGTGGATGCAGTGGCCTCGGGTAAGACAGCTGCGGAAAGCATGCATCGGTTTATTAATGGGTTGGATCTCACCGAGGGCCGGGAAAAAAGTTATGAATTTGAAAAACCCGATATCATTGATGTTCCCAAACTGCCCCGGGTAAAGGCTGAGAAGATTTCTGTGACAGAGCGGGAGGGCAATTTTGCAGAAGTAACCCTGAGTCTTGCCAAGGAAGCCATTGACAGAGAAGCTGCCCGCTGCCTTTCCTGCGGTATCTGTTCCGAATGTTATCAATGTGTGGAGGCCTGCCTGGCAGGGGCTGTGGACCATGACCAGCAGCCAAAGATTCGGGATCTTGCCGTGGGGTCTGTGATCATGACCACCGGCGCCACCACCTTTGATCCGTCAGGGCTTGATGACACCTATATGTACAAGCGCTCCAAAAATGTCATGACCTCCCTTGAGTTTGAGCGGATTCTTTCTGCAGGCGGTCCCACCATGGGACATCTGGTCCGGCCCTCGGATGAAAAAGAGCCGGAAAAAATTGCCTGGCTCCAGTGTATCGGTTCCAGGGATACCAATCGATGCGGAAACGGGTATTGTTCATCGGTCTGCTGTATGTATGCCATCAAGGATGCCATGATCGCCAAGGAGCACTCGGAAAAAGAGCTGGATGCCGCCATCTTTAATATGGATATGCGGACCTTTGGCAAGGACTATGAAAAATATTATAATAGAGCCGCAGACCAGGAAGGGGTAAGATTTGTCAAATCCCGCATCCATTCCGTGATTGAAGAGCCGGGTACGGACAATTTGATCTTAAAATATGTTGACGAAGAGGGGGAGATGCACCAGGAAGTTTTTGACATGGTGATCTTGTCCGTGGGATTGACCATTCCCAAGGCAAGTGTGGACCTTGCCAATCGTATCGGGGTTGACCTGGATAAATATAACTTTGTCAAGACCGACACCTTTACCCCCTTGGTGACATCCAGACCCGGGGTTTTTGTGTCCGGAACCTTCCAGGGACCCAAGGATATTCCCTCATCTATCACCGAAGCCTCAGGCGCCGCCGGTGTCGCCGGGATCCACCTGGCTGCCGCCCGGCATACCCTCACCAGGACAGTTTCCATGCCCGAAGAAAGGGATGTGCTGGGGGAGGAACCCAGGATTGGGGTTTTTGTCTGCAAATGCGGGATTAACATTGCCGGGATCATTGATGTGGACGAGCTGGAACAATATAGTAAAAATCTTCCCAATGTGGTCTATACCGGGGAGAATTTGTTTACCTGTTCCCAGGATACCCAGGTGTCTATTAAGGAACTCATTGACGAACATCAACTCAACCGGGTTGTGGTGGCCTCTTGCACCCCCAAAACCCATGAGGGAATCTTCATGGACACCCTGGAAGAAGCAGGCCTGAATAAATACTTATTTGAAATGGCCAATATCAGAAACCAGGATGCCTGGATGCATTTTCATGAACCGGAACAAGCAACCGCCAAGGCCAAGGATTTGATTCGAATGGCCGTGGCAAGGGTTTCCACCCTGGGACCCCTCCACGACAAACGGATCAGTATCATTGACAAAGCCCTGGTCGTTGGGGGGGGGATAGCCGGCATGACAGCAGCCAAAGGTCTTGCTGACCAGGGATTCCATGTGACCCTGATTGAAAAAGAAGAAGGGTTGGGAGGCCTTGGTGCAACCCTCCACCACACCATTGAGGGAGATGATATCCGGGCCTATGTAAGAGATCTTGTAAAGGGGATTGAAACCCATGACAAGATTGATGTGTTGAAACAGGCATTGATTGTCGGTTTTACCGGCTACAAAGGCAATTTTAATACTGAGGTGCTGATCGGTCCTTCCCTGAAACAACAAAAAATTGACCACGGGGTGATGATCGTTGCCACCGGTGCCACCGAATACAAGCCCACGGAATTTTTGTACAATGAAAGTGAAAGCGTGGTGACCCAGCTGGAACTTGCGGACATGATTGAAGCAGATAAGGCCAAGGCGTTGGATCGGGTGATCATGATCCAGTGTGTGGGATCCAGAAATGAGGACAACCCCAATTGTTCCCGGATCTGCTGCCAGAATGCCGTGAAAAATGCCATTGCCATCAAGGAAAAAACGCCGGATACCGATGTGTTTATCCTCTACCGTGACATGCGAATGTACAGTATGCTCGAAGAGTTCTACACAAAGGCCAGGAATCTAGGGGTGATTTTTTCCCGGTTTGACAAGGAACATCCGCCCGTGGTTGAACCAGGGGATGACGGTAAAATGAGCGTCACCTTCAGGGACCATGTGCTGGGCCAGATGCTTGAAGCCTCGGCAGACCTTGTGGTCTTAAGCGCAGGGGTTGCAGCAACGGATACAGAAGAACTTTCCAGTATCCTCAAAACCCAGCGGAATCCCGAAGGTTTCTTCATGGAGGCCCATGTTAAGCTCAGACCTGTGGATGCAGGAACAGAAGGGGTTTTTATCTGCGGCACCGCCCATGGACCCAAGTTGATAACCGAAACCATTGCCCAGGCAATGGCAGCAGCTTCCAGGGCTACCACATTTCTGGCCCAGGAATATTTGACCCTGTCTGCTGTCACAGCAGAAGTGAACCAGGCAAATTGTGCTTCCTGTCTGGTCTGTGTCAGGTCTTGTCCCTACGATGTGCCGGTGATCAACGAGATGGGGGTTTCCTACATCGATCCGGCCCTTTGCCAGGGTTGCGGGGTGTGTGCATCTGAATGCCCGGCAAAAACCATAAAATTGAATTGGTATGAAGATGATTCATTGCTCAGCAAGGTGGATGCCTTGCTGGAGGGGGTACTATGACAAAGGAATTTGAACCGGTAATTCTGGCATTCTGCTGTAACTTCTGAGGGTATTCAGCTGCGGACCTGGCAGGTTCCATGAGATTGAAGATCCCGACAAGTTTTAGAATTGTTCGCCTTCCCTGTACGGGCAAGATTGATATTATTCATATCCTGAGGGCCTTTGAAAAGGGGGCTGACGGCCTCTATGTGGTGGGGTGTATGGAGGGTGATTGTCACTTTAACCAAGGTAATTTTCGGGCAAGAAAACGGGTTGAGCAGGCCGCAAAGATTTTGGACCAGGTGGGGGTTGGCGGAGAACGGGTGAGAATGTACAACTTGTCTTCGGGAGAAGGTCCCCTGTTTGCCCAATATTCCATTGAAATGGTGAACAAGATAAAAGAGCTGGGTCCCAGCCCCGTTCGCCTGGCTAAACAAAAAAAGGCCAAACAGAAAAAGGCAACTGCAGCTTGATATGGTTTTAATAATTAAGGACCACAGATGAAATAAGTTGGACATAAATAGCGCAGGATTTTGGTTCATCTACAAGGCGCATTAAAGGTTTAATAGCAGGCCTATTTGGCCTTTGATGCAACGCGGTAGATGGGCCAAAAGGCAAGCTATTTCGTTCAAGTTATAAAATCTGCGGTCCTAAACCGCTGAATATGAGGTAGGCTTATGATAATAGCAGAAAAAAAACCCATTGAAGAAATTATCGAAGAAGTACGCAATTTTGACCGGATTCTGGTTCTCGGATGTAACGAATGTGTGACGGTGTGTGAGGCCGGTGGTAAAAAAGAGGTGGAGGTGCTGGCATCGGCATTGAGAATGTATTTTATCACCCAGGGCCAGGAAAAGGTCATCAGTGAAAACACCCTGGAACGCCAGTGTGATCATGAGTATCTGGAGGAAATCCGAAAAGATATTGATAATTATGACGCCATTGTTTCCCTGGCCTGCGGGGTGGGGGTTCAGTTTGCAGCGGAAAAATATCTGACCATGCCTTTGTTGCCCGGGGTGAATACCATTTGCCTGGGTGCCAATGAAGACCGGGGACTGTGGACGGAACGATGTCAGGCCTGCGGAACCTGTGTTCTGGCAAGAACCGGGGGGATATGCCCTGTTTCCAGGTGTGCCAAACGGGTGCTCAATGGTCCTTGTGGCGGATCTACCGATGGTAAATGCGAGTTGGGGCCGGATACAGACTGTGCCTGGCAGCTCATTGTTGACCGGCTCAAAGCCCTTGATCGAATGGATGATTATGAGAAGGTAGCCCCCATCAAAGATTGGTCCACAGACCGGGCAGGCGGCCCCAGAACCGTAACCAGGGAGGATGTAAAAATATGAGCGAGTTTGTAAGTGCCGGCAGGCTGGAAAGAGTGATGAAAGCAGGACACCTGGGCGTTACCTCGGAATGTGGTCCTCCACGGGGAAGTGACCCGGAAGAGGTACGAACAAAAGGGCTGCTGATAAAAGATTATGTGGATGCCATCAATGTCACGGACAACCAGACCGCCATGACACGGATGTCTTCCCTTGCTGCCTGTGTCCATTTAAAAATTTTGGGCATAGAACCGGTTCTCCAGATGGTGACAAGGGACAGAAATCGGGTGGCTCTCCAGAGTGATATTCTCGGGGCAGCCTCCTTTGACATTCCCAATATGCTGTGCCTTTCCGGCGACCACCAGAGTTTTGGTGATTGTGCCCAGGGCCAGAACGTCCATGATCTGGACAGTATGCAATTGGTCCAGACCCTTCGCCACATGCGGGATGAAGGAAAATTTTTAGGGGGAGATGATATCAAACGTCCGCCCAAAATATTTGTGGGGGCGGCAGCCAATCCCTTTGCCGATCCCTTTGAAATCCGTGTGCCAAGGCTTGCCAAAAAAATTGCCTGTGGTGCCGAGTTTATCCAGACCCAGTGTATCTACAATATAGACAAGTTCAAAGAGTGGATGAGACGGGCAGTGGACAGAGGACTGACTGAAAAGGCTTTTATCATGGCCGGTATGACCCCCATGAAATCCGTGGGTATGGCCAAGTACATGAAGAAAAAAGTGCCGGGTATGGATGTCCCCGATGAGATCATCGCCCGATTGGCAGGGGTTGAAAAGGGGAAACAGGGCCAGGAAGGTATTGATATTTGTGTGGAACACATCCAGCAACTCAAGGAGATTCCGGGGGTTGCAGGATTTCATATCATGGCCATTGAGTGGGAAGAAAAAGTGCCTGAAATCGTAGAAAGAAGCGGGTTGTATCCAAGACCGGAAGTATGATTTAGAACCGCAGATGAAATAAGAGCACTATTTGGATATAAATAGCGCAGCTTGTTCACGTTATAAAATTAGCAGTCTTAGGATTATTGTTTAACGCTTAACCGTATTAACGTTACGAACATTAGGGCCCTGGTAAGAAAATTTGTTTACCAGGGCCTTCCTTTGTTATAGAAGAGGTATAGAAGAGGTATAGAAGAGGTATAGTAAGAGATATATTATGTGATATATGAAGTGATATATGAAGTGATATATGAAGTGATATATGAAGTGATATAGAAGTGATATAGAAGTGATATAGAAGTGATAGAAACATTTGGATTTAGTTTCGGCCGTTCATGGATGAATAGGGTTTTTCCTAGGAATCCTATGAAAAAATTATTATTTTGCCAGTGCCTGAGGAGAAAAAATGGCTGTAATTGTAAAGTATATCGTTGTCAGGAATGGAGAGGAAAAAATGACATTTGCGACAAAAAAAGAAGCAGACGCCCATGATAAAATGCTTGATATTGCCGACAATCTGTTTGATTTCCTGGAAAGTGCCAAGACAAAACTCACCGAATCCCAGCTGGAAGAAGTCTCCCTGCTGATGGCTCAAAAACGAGAGGAACTCATGCCTATTTTGCGGGGTATGAAACCAAAGAAAACCGCTGCCCCAAAGCCAAAACCAGCGCCCAAAGCCGCCTCAAAAGCAGTGTCCAAGCCAACTCCCACCGAGGATGTTTCCTCAAAAAAGGAAAAGACAAAGGAAAAGACAAAGGCAAAAAAATAAACCTGTTTTGCCTTTGAAGGCCCTGTTTTGCCTTTGATGGGAGTACAGGAAATATTTATTGGGAAATCTATTTTTTTTTAATGGGATGGATGTGGTTAAAGTATTCAATCTGGGTGCCCTCCTTTTAATATTAGCCCGGGGTTTTAAATCCAGTATTTTGGAGAGATCGGATTCGCCAGTACCGGCCGGGGTGGGATGCAGTTCACTGATTGAACAATTTTGACAGGTTCTAAATTCTGCTACGCTGAAGATGGAAAACTCGCTGCGCTCAAACAATTCCATCTTTTAACCGCTTCACTGCATTAAGAACCTGTACAAAATTGCAATCAACGATTCACCCGCATCCCACCCCGGCCTCAACCCCAGTTCCCAATCGGTCTTAATAATTCAAATCTCACGTATTAAAATTTTAGGATAAGCAAAGCAAAGAATTGATTTCAGGTAGGCAAATTACAACTTTCTCCAACCACAAGATCTTGTGTCAGGTTATGATTCTGAAACCCCCAGCCTATTAATAATAGTCTGGGCCACGAATTCGGGATTCAGGTCATTTCGATTTTGACATAGTCCGCGGTGAAATACATTAAAGATACCAATACAATTCGGA
>JADGEQ010000029.1 GCA_016744295.1 Desulfobacteraceae bacterium
CAGGGCCAGATCAAAAGCCCCCTGGGCAATCCCCAAAAACATGGCACTTATTTTGAGCAGATTGTTCTGCTGAAGTTCCAGCACAGGATCCACCCCTTTTGAATCTCCCAAAATCAGATTGGCAACGGGGAGTTTCGCATCGTCAAAAGAGACGCTGTGCCAGTCGAGCATGTCCAGTCCCAGCTTGTCCCAGGGGTCTTTCACACGAACGCACTGGATTTCTTTGGGAACAACCGCGATAATCCTTTTGTCGGTTGAATCTTCATCTTCCGGGTCGGCCACAAGGATGAAATAATCGGCAATGCCGGCATTCATCACAAAGGAGGCCTCACCATTTAAAATAAGCGTTTCCCCCTCTTTTCTATAGCGGACAGAACTTTTTTCCTCGCCAAGCCCAGGACAGATCAAAGCGGAGACAGCCTTTCCTTTCAGCAGGGGAGAAACCCAGTCTTTCACCATCTTTTTATCCCCATACCGGGAGATGAGTTCAGCCCCCATATCCACCGTGGACAAGGCGATCCCCATGGTAGAATCCCGCCGGCACAATTCCTCAATAACAATAACATTGTCCATCATTTCGCAACCCTGTCCCCCGGCAGTTTCCGGATATGTCAGGCCGATGAGGTCTAATTTGCAGGCATTTTTAAACATTTTCTTCGGAAAACACTTCTTTTCAATGAGATCCAGGATCTGATCGTCGTCAAATTCCCCCCTGGTAAAATCCCGTGTGGCTTTCTGTATATAATTTTGTTCTTCCGTTAAAAGGAATTTCATGATCTATCCTCCATTAATTCTGTTCTTTATGACGGGCGCTGTCCTTTTAATAATTTTCGTCCAATGATAATCCTGTGTATTTCCGCAGTACCCTCGAAAATCCTAAGGATTCTGGCATCCCGTAATATCCGTTCCACCACATTTTGATAAAGGCATCCTTGCTGTCCGAAAACCTCCATGGCCTTTTCAACAACCCTGCCCACCATTTCCGATCCATAAAGCTTGCACATGGCCACTTCAAGCTGGGCATCTTCTTTTTTGTCCATCTTTTCAGCCGTTTTATACAGCATGGTTCTGGCTGCATAGAGCTCGGTTGCCATATCGGCCAGAAGCCATTCAACCGACTGATATTTGGCCAGAGGTTTTTTGTTAAACTCCTGGGACTGGGCAAATTCGACGGCCATGTCTAAAAGCCTTGTGGCCATGCCAACAGAGGTTGCCGCGACCCCCATACGTCCCTCATCAACCGTTTTAAGCGCCACTGCAAGACCCTTCCCCTCTGTACCGATAAGATTTTGTACGGGGACCGGGGTATCTTTAAAAATCACTTCACTTTTGTGGGATCCGTGCATCCCCATGGACTGGTGTACATTACCGATGGAAATACCGGGATAATCCTTTTCCACTATGAAAGCGGAAATCCCCCCCCTGGCGCCCAGCTCGGGATCTGTTACCGCAATCACAATAAAAACATCTGCAATGGGCGCATTGGTGATAAAATGTTTCATCCCGTTGAGGATATAAACATCCTCTTTTTTCTCTGCAGTGGTGGTGATGCTTGCCGCATCAGACCCAGCATTGGGCTCTGTGAGGGTAAACGCCGAGATCCATTCTCCCCTGGCAAGCCTGGGAAGATATTTTTGTTTTTGTTCTTCGCTCCCGTCCAATACGATGCTTCTGGATCCCAGCCCGTTGTTGAGGCTGATGATATCCATAAAGGCGAAATGGGTCTTGGCCAGCTCTTCTTCAACGGTGCAAAATTCCATTTTCCCCATGCCCTTGCCGCCGTATTCTTTGGGGATGGTCAACCCGAAGTAACCGCGCTCTCTCATTAGCGCAAGGATATGCTCTGGAATCTGATTGTTTGTTTCAACCTCCTGCTCATAGGGTAACAATTCTTCCCTGGCAAACTGCCTAATCTCCATCCTGAGCTTTTCTAATTTTTCCAACTTTGAAAGATCCATTATTGCCTCCTTAGATCATTTTTATAAACGTTATGTCCCTGCGATTAAGCCGTGGACAAAGGGGACACATCGTTGACATGGGTGGGGGCGCACTAAGCAAAAAAACATGTCTAAAATGGTGAAAACCCATATTGTGTCATTTCATACTTAATAAGTTATATAAGCGCTTACATAATAGCTTATAAAACCATATTAAATTTTAGTCAAGTTTTTTTTGAGTTTTGATTAAAATTGAATTAAGGGGTTGATTTTAAAAACTTTTCATATTCTATAATGATAATGCCCGCACAGAAAGGAGGATCGGGACAACGATGAGAAACGTTCCTGGCCTAGGTTTCCGTTTTCTCCCTGAAGGACTTTATGACATACTCGGAAAAACAGTCGATAATTTTTGATGAGACCTTTCTGGTTTTGTGAAGAGCGATATTGGATACCGGAAGAACAGGAAGGCCATCTTCGATTCCGGCAATTTTAAGATCCAGCGGCACATTGCTTTTAATAATGGGAGCAATGGCAAAATCTGCCTTTACGGCATCCAAAAGTCCGGATATACTCCGGCTTACATATACGATCCTGTATGCTATCCCGGCCTTTTCCAGGGCTTGTAATGCCCAGGTCCTGAAAATACAGCCCTCTTCAAAGGTGGCCAGGGAAAGGGGTTTATGTTTTTGCAGCACAAATTCGGGGGAGACTGCCCAGACCACAGGATCGTGGGAGATCACCTGTCCGCCTTCACTGATCTGGGTGCAGATCCCCAGATCAAGGTCTCCTTTGTTTACACACGCCTTGATCACGTCACTGTTCTCAGAGCGCATTTCCACGGTGACATCCGGATAGGACCGTGCAAAACGGGCCAGCAGGTTCGGCAGCACGCCTGTGGTGTAGTGCTCCGGAGATCCGAAACGGATATGACCTTCCAGATTCGGATTTGACAGGGCTTCAACCGCCTCATCGTGCTCTTTGACGATGCGCATGGCATATTTGATCAATATACTCCCTTGGGGAGTCAGCTTGACGGTTTTACCGATTCTGTCAAATAGCGTTTTGCCCACCTCATTTTCAAGCCGTTTGATCTGCATGCTGACGGCGGACTGTGAAAGATTGACCAGGGTCCCGGTTTTTGTAAAATTTTTGGCTTCGGCCAGTGCTATAAACGTTCTTAAATAATCGATCTGTAGATTCATAATCATCACATTTTTTAATTGTTGGCATCAAAACAATTCATTTGACGGATAAATATACCATGTATACGTTACCAGACAAGCGCAAATTTAAATAAGGAGAGACCATGAAGATTTTAATCGTCGGCGGAAATGGAACAATCGGATCAAAGGTCAGTCATCATTTTTCAAAAAAACATGAGGTTATTATTGCCACAAGAAACTCGGGTGATGTTAACCTGGACATGGCAGACAGCAAATCCATTAAAGCCCTGTTTGAAAAAATCGGAAAAGTAGACGCCGTTGTCTGCACGGCCGGGGACGCCAAATGGGCGAACTTTGACGAGATGACCGAAGATGACTTTTATATCGGCATCAAAAGCAAACTCATGGGGCAGATTAATCTGGTAAGAATCGGCAAGGATTACATGAATCCGGGTGGATCCTTTACCCTTTCCACAGGTATCCTGGCCGATCATCCGGTTCGCATGACCACCAGTGCGGCCATGGTCAACGGCTCAATCCACAGTTTTGTCAAGGCAGTCAGCCTTGAATTGAAAAACGATATCCGGATTAATGTGGTTTCATCCGGGCTTGTTGAAGATGCGGTGGCGCATTACCAAGCATATTTTCCCGGTCACAATCCCATCCCCATGGAAAAAGTAGTTAATGGCTTTGTAAAATGCGTTGAGGGTGCCGGTACCGGAGAGATCATCAGAATGTATGATAATTGTTGATTTTTCAGCAATGGAATAATAATAACCGAAGAGTAACGTTAGAATAAAATGGCCCCGGTAATTTTATCGGGGCCATTTAACTTTAAGCAAAGAGAGATTGACCCCCCATGAGCAAACCAAAACATTCCCCAGTATCACTTTTTTTTGAAGGAGCAAAGGATACCTTCCCTTTAGTTGTCGGCGCCATTCCCTTTGGTATCATCTTTGGTACCTTGGCTGACACGGCCGGGCTTTCCTTTGGAGCCACAATGGGGATGTCCCTTTTTGTTTTTGCCGGAGCCTCCCAGTTTGTCAGTATGAGCTTGTTAGCTTCGGGTACGGCATGGCCCATGATTGTTTTAACAACCTTTGTGGTGAACCTTCGCCATCTGCTCTATAGCGCTAGCATGGTTCCCTTTTATAAAAAGTTGAACCCGCTCTGGAAAATGATATTGGCCTTTGGTTTAACCGATGAAACCTTTGCCGTGGCTGTCAGCCGCTATAATCAAGAGGACGGTGTGCAAGGCAAGCATTACTACAACCTTGGGTCCATTGTGTTCATGTATCTAAATTGGAACCTATGCACCTTTATCGGTCTTACTGCGGGAAAAACCTTTCCGGAAATATCCCGGTGGGGGCTTGATTTTGCCATGCCCGCCACATTCATCGGCATTGTAATTCCCTACCTTATTTCAAAACCCATGTGGGCTTCGGTGATCACCGCCGGAACGGTTTCGATTCTGGCCGGGGGACTCCCCCACAAGATGGGTTTGATTTTGGCTGCCCTTGCCGGTGTTATGGTGGGAATGGTTTGTGAAAAAGTATTTTCTGAAAAAAAGGAGAAAATTTGAATATGTTTGGCACTGGGATACAATTGAATGAGATCTTTCTGGTCGCAGGGATGGGGTTGGTTACCTTTGTCATACGCTATATCCTGTTTCCGATTTCCGGACGTTTTACCTTCCCCAAGCTCCTTGAACGAGGATTACGATATGTTCCTCCTGTTGTACTCACGGCCATCATTGTGCCGTCGGTGCTAATGCCCAATGGGGGAATTCTTAATCTGAAGCCGACCAATCCTTATCTGATCGGCGCATTGGCCGCCTGTGTCATTGGAGGTCTGTTTAAAAATTTGCTGTTGACCATTGTCATGAGTATGATAATTTTTCTGGGAGCCCAATGGGTCTTTGCAATGGGATAGCATACATCTGATAAGCTGCTTTTTGCAAAGGATGGCAGGAGACACCGCAAGAAATACTGTTACAATTCAACTCTCACACAATATTATATTTTCCACTATCCAAATGTTTGTTTTTTTAGTAAGAACACTGTTTAGTCTGTAATAGTAACCATGGAGGAAAGAAAGAAAACCAGCGGGTCATCCCCCCCAAAAGGCTTTTAATCGCCTCTTGGTGAAGAGAAAGGCTGAATACCTGTCCGGATTGCCTGGCACAGGCCAGACAATGGTTGAAAAATTTATGGTAAACTGACCCCTTGGGGAGAGATTATATAGAGGTATCAACAATTAGGAGGCTTTATGCAGTTTAAGGATTATAACAATTTTCATCAGATGCTCTGTGAGACCGTTGGCAATTATTCAAACAAACCGGCTTACAGATGGTTTGATGAAAATGCCAATGCAACATCCGTAACCTGGCAGCAATTCTATGACCAGGCCAGATCAGCGGCAAAAAGTCTTATTGCCCTCGGCGTTGAGCATGGCGACAAGGTTAATATTTTGAGTTATACCTGCTACAAATGGGTTTTGACCGATATCGCCAACATGAGTATTGGCGTGGGAACCGTTGGTATCTATCAATCCAACCTGGCTGCTGATTGCGAATATATTATTAACCACTCCGATGCTGTGCTTGTCTTTGCCGAAAATCTCGCCCAATTGGACAAACTGCAAGAAATCAAACCCAATCTACCCAATATTCGAAAGGTCATCCTGTTCAATGGCGAAGTTGAGGGAGATGACTGGGTCATTACCTATGACCAATTTTTAGCCCTTGGACGAGAGATTGACGATGGTCCCTTTGAAAAACGGACCGGCCTGGTCACGGCCCAGGATACAGCCGGAATTGTATATACCTCAGGGACCACAGGGGTGCCCAAGGGTGTTGTTCTGACCCACGACAGCCTCACTTCCACCTGTCAGTCTGTTTACCAAAGCGGGGAGTTCGAGGATGGGGAAGATATGTTTGTCTTTCTCCCCCTGGCCCATGTTTTTGCCAGAACCAGTTGTTATACAGCCATTAGAACCGGCAACCGGACCACCTTTGCCCGGAGCATTGACACCCTGCTGGATGATTTTGCATTGGCAGCCCCCCATTGGTTTGTCAGTGTTCCCCGGGTGTTTGAAAAAATCCATACCAAAATCATCACCGGCGCAGAGGCAAAGGGGGGAGCTGCTGAAAAAATATTTACCTGGGCATGCTCCGTGGGAGCACAGGTCAGCGCATGCAAGGTGGCAGGCCAGCCCATTCCCTTTGGTCTGGGTCTAAAATATAAATTGGCAACC
Source organism: Desulfobacteraceae bacterium (assembly GCA_016744295.1). Lineage (GTDB taxonomy): Bacteria > Desulfobacterota > Desulfobacteria > Desulfobacterales > Desulfobacteraceae > NBML01. The sequence goes on from JADGEQ010000029.1 coordinate 6,359, forward strand.
AAACTGGTATTTTCAAAAATTCACAAGGCCCTGGGAGGAAATGTCAAATGGTGTATCAGCGGCGCTGCCCCCTTAAATCCGGAGATCTCCCGGTTTTTCCATGCCGCCGGCATTTTGGTCCTGGAAGGACTGGGCATGACAGAGAATACATCCTTTTCCAATGTCAACCGGTTGGGCAATTATAATTTTGGTGTGGTGGGACCTCCCGGCGAAGGGCTGTTCCATAAAATCGGAGAGGATGGAGAGGTGCTTTTATCCGGACGAAATGTGATGAAAGAATATTATAAAATGCCCAAAGAAACCGCTGAGACATTCACCGACGACGGGTGGCTCAAGACCGGAGACATTGGAGAAATCGATGAAAATAATGTATTGAAAATAACAGATCGCAAAAAGGATCTCATCATTACCGCCGGCGGAAAAAACATTGCCCCCTCCCGGATTGAAGGAATTCTGACAACCTCAAAGTATATCAGTCAAGTTTGTGTGGTGGGAGACAAACGAAAATTTCTTTCCGCCGTGGTCACCCTGGATGAGGAAAATATCAAAACCTATGCCATGGAAAATCAGATCGCCTATGAAACCGATACGGATCTTCTTGCCCACCCGGACATTAAAAATGTCATCGATTCAGAAGTAAACGACAAAAACAAGGAACTTCCCTCCTTTGAAACCATTAAAAAGGTGATCATTGTGCCGGAATTTACCATTGAAAATGCAATGATGACCCCAACATTCAAGCTGAAAAAAAATATCATCATGAAAAACTATAGAGATGATATCGAGACCATGTACAACTGCTGATAAGAGGTTGACCCTTCTTTAACACTATATCCCCACCCGCCAAGGGTCGGGTGGGGATATAGTGTTGGGGGCTGGGCTGATCCTAAATCAGGTCAAACCTTGAATCTGTCCATCATCTCGGAAAGCGTACCGGCCAGGTGGGACAGACCATTGGCCTTTTCCTTAACCTGGGAACTGGAGTCTGCCATCTGGGAGGAAGACTGAGTCACCTCGGAGATCTCCTGGGAAACCCCCTGGGAAGCCACAGAACCCTGGGCGATATTTTCGTTGACCTCACCGATCCCCAGGGAAGCCTGGGATACATTCTCAGCAATCTCCTTTGTTGTGGCGGACTGCTCCTCAACGGCTGTGGCAATGGTTGACACAATTTCATTGATCCCCCCCACCACCTGGGTGACATTGGAAATTTCCGTAATGGTTCCTTCTGTGGAAGCTTGAATTTCAGAAACCCGCTCTTTGATTGCATTGGACGCCTGGGCAGTCTGGCTGGCCAAATCCTTAATTTCATTGGCCACAACAGCAAAACCCTTACCGGCTTCCCCTGCCCGGGCCGCTTCAATGGTGGCATTCAGGGCCAGCAAATTGACCTGGGAAGAGATATCGGTAATGGTTTCCACCACAGTGAAAATCTCCTTGGCCGACACCCCCAATTCATCCACCTGGCTGGTGGCCTGCTCGGCCTGACCCACCGCATCCATGGTAATGCTCCTGGCCTTTTCAGCATTCTGGGCAATCTCGTTGATGGTTGATGTCATTTCCTCGGCGGCCGAAGAAACCATATTGACGTTGGTGGAGGCCTCCTCCATGGCCGCTGCCATGGAGGTCATATTGGCAGTCATCTCTTCGGATGCAGCCGCCACCGACCCCGCCCTTCCGGATGTATCTTCAGCTGCTGAATTCATCTGGTCCGAAATATCCACCAGGGTAGCGGAAGAATCCGTAAGAACCCCGATATCAGATTTAATTTTGCTGATCATGGACTGGATATTCTCTATGAATTTGTTAAAATAGGTTGCCAACTCCTGGGTTTCATCACCGGAATCATCGTCAATCCGCTTGGTCAAATCCCCTTGGCCCTGGGCAATATCCTTGAGCATCTCAATAATATTCCGGATGGGCCCCACCACTCCCTTGGCAATGACAAAATAGGAGATCAAGAGAGAGAGGAGGATAATAGCCACAATAACAGAAACAATTTTGATGATGGATTTTGAAATGTTTTCCTGAACCATACGGCTCTGCTCTGCCACCACCCCGTCAATATCATCGGTATAGACCCCGGTACCGATATACCAGTCCCAGTCCGCCAGCTTACGGGAAAAAGAGGTCTTGGCCAATGGGGCATCTGACCCGGGTTTGGGAAAATAATACTTGAAAAATCCCCCTTCGGCGCTGCTGTCTCCGGCTTTGATTAAGTCCCGGATCAAAAAGTTCCCTTTTTTATCTTTGAGGTCATAAAAGTTTTTGCCCTGGCGCTCCGGTGCCGTGGGCATCAATACACAAATTCCCTTGGAATCATAGATAAAAAAGTATCCCCTATTGCCTTTACCATAACGGATGGAACCAATGGTCTGGAGAGCACTCTGCTTTAACTGGGCTTCCGTTGATTCAAGGTAAACGCCGCCGCCGATGATCCATCCCCAGGGCTCGAACAGCTTAACATAGGAAATTTTATCCACCGGCTCCTCAAAACCGGGTTTGGGCCATTTATAATCCACAAATCCGGCCCCGTTTTTTTTGGCGATATCGCCCATTGCCCGAAAAAAAAGTTTGCCGTCGGGATCTTTGAGCCCCAGAAGATTTTTCCCGTTCAACGCGGGATTGATGGGATGGAGGACCATATCACCCTTTGTATCCTGGATCCAGAGATACCCTTTCCCATCCGCTCCCCAGCGCATTTTTTCAATGATTTTCATGGCAGCCTGTTTCCGGCTTTCCACATCCCCCAATCCCTCATCGCCGCTGGCTGCTTCAAAAACAGAAGTGGCCTGATCCACCACCGCTTTTAAATTGTCCCCGTATTCCTTGCGAATTGATTCCTTATCCCGGGAGGCATCCAGACGCTCTTTTGCAATGGTAAAAGCAGAATTTACCAAATCCTCGATCTGGGCTTTTTTTTCGCCCATCATACCGGCGCTATAGCCCTTAATGGCAAATTCTCCGCCACTTTTCAGGGAGGAGACAGACAAGAGCAGAGATGCGCCGCCAACCAGAACCAATGCAACAATGATCAAAACATTTACTTTTGTGCCAATGTTAAGCTTCATACCATACCCCCCTTTTGAAAAAAATATTCTCTGACCGTCAACAAAAGACCACCAAAAGAATGAAAGAACTATGTTATTTGGATTTGATCTCTATCTTATCGCACTGAAATAAAAGAATAAAACACTTCTCAATTTTGGTTTTATTTGTTTTTCGCCTTTGGTATACTTTTATGATTTTTTACTTTTTATATAAAATCAGCCGCTTGCGTTGACAAATTAATGCCTTATCATTTAAAAGGTTTTCAGATATGATATCTGAAAATATGGAATTCATCAATCTTATTAATGAAATTACTGAGATTAATCGAATTCGACATATAAACCAAGAACGGGTGAAACAAGAATGGAGGAAACAATGAAAATAGCATTTCCGGTAACAGAGAATAAGGGACTGGACAGTCTCATAGATGAACGCTTCGGTGTTGCAAAAAAATTCATGATCGTGGACCTTGAAACCCGAGAGATGGAAGTTGTGGACAACCAAAAACACCTGGAGGGAAATGCCTCTTGTAAAACAGGGATATTTGCCAAGGACACAAGTGTGGATGCGGTGGTCACCAAATGCATCGGAGACGGATCCCTGAGGGGGTTGAACACTGCCAATATTAAAGTTTATGCAGCCCAGAAAGCGTCCATTGCCGACAATCTGGCACTTCTGGAAAAAGAAGCGTTAAAACTCTTCCATATATTTGACCTCTGCCAGGGAAAAAAGAACAAAAAAGAAGGCGGATGCGGACACGACCACTGATGAAGACCCTATTGAGCTGGATCGGCAGATGCTTGTATTTTCTCATCGGATGGAGTTATGACCCCCTTCCCGAATACTGGGACAAAAAAAGTGTGGTCATTGGCTTCCCCCACACCAAAAACATGGACACCTTCCGTGCCCTGACCTATATAAAGGTTGCAAAGGTAAATGCCCGCCTGTTGGTCAAGGCATCCTGGTTTTTCTTCCCCATGTCCCTTTTGCTCAAGTCCCTCGGGGGGCTTCCCATAAAACGAAACACAGCAAGCGGATTTGTGGGAAATGTGGTCAATGAGTTCAACAAAAGAGAGGCGCTGGTGCTGGCACTGGTTCCAGAAGGCACCCGCAAACAGGTTCGCACCATTAAAACAGGATTCTGGCACATTGCTAAGGGGGCCAATGTACCCATAATTTGCTGGTACCTGGATAATCAGCAAAAACGCACCCGGTGGATAGGAAAAATCCATCCGGGCGAATCACTTGAGGCGGATCTTTTCAAGATAAAAGCAATTTATGAACAAGCCGGCTTTTCAATTCCCCTGAACAATCTAAAAATGAATACGCCCAAAAAACAAGAGAGATGAACATCATTTTTTATTAGGTTATTTTGTTATTTTATATAAAAAAATTAGGTTATTTTCCAAAATTCCTATTTTTTTTCCGTCTTTTTTGGATTTTCACAAAAGTACCCTGTCTTTTCAAACCGCCTAAGTCATTGAAAAACAATAAAAATTTATTGACATGGGCATATAGAATCTTTAAACTAAAAATTTTGGAAAATTGATAGTTTTCTCTTTTTGCCGTCTGCATTGCCCTAAAACAGCAGACGGACAAATGTTTAAAAGACAAGGAGTATATATAATGTGTCGTCTGTTCGCACTTACCAGCAAGGATCCGGTATCTCCGATGCTGGCCATCAAAGCCCTTGACGTAATGAAAGAAGGGCATGACGGGTCAGGCATGGGCCTGTTACTCCAGGACCTTGGGGGCCCCTTTGAAGAGATGAAGGATGCCCCGATTTTATCGGGTATCTTCAGTGAAGAGGGAATCCGGCGCCTGGATCTTTTCATGATGGACAAGGGATTTTTGACCAAGTATAAAATTTCCTTAAAAATCCCCAAAAAACCAGCGGAAGGAATTCCCAGAAGGGACCTCTATCTGATCCGGGCCTATGAGCTGCCCGAAGATTGGGAAAATCTTGACCAGAGCGAGATTGCCAACCGACTTTCGGACATACGGCTCAAAATCCGCGACATGGGAGAAGAGAAAAAAGATATGATCGTCTTTTCCTTCTGGCCCGACACCATCATGATCAAGGAAATAGGGGATCCCATCAAACTAGGGGATTACCTGGGGCTTGACCGAAAAGAACTCCATGCACGGGTGATCATGGCCCAGGGCCGGCAGAACACCAATTATGCCATCAATCTCTATGCCTGCCATCCCTTTTTCGTCAAAGGGTATTGCACCATGACCAATGGGGAAAACACGGCATTTATCCCCATTAAAGACTTTCTGGAATCCAGGGATATCCCGGCCTATAGCGGGTATCAGTCCGACTCCGAAGTATTTGCCCATATCCTCCATTATTCCATGGAAGAACTGGACCTAGGAGTTGATGCCTATAAGCATGTGATCACGCCTCTCCAGGAAGAAGACCTTCAACAACACCCCGATGCCCAGTTTCTGACCCATTTAAAGAGAACCTGCAGGCCCCTGATCATTGATGGCCCCAACTGCATCATCGGCACCCTGCCCGACCACTCCCTGTTCATGGCCCAGGACAGAAAAAAACTCAGACCCGGGGTTGTGGGGGGAAAACCGGGCATGTTTGGATTCTCATCGGAAATCTGCGGGTTGGATGCCGTGATACCGGACCGGGATAAATCCAAGGATATTCAACCCATGCACCTTGATACTGTAATTGTAAGCCCTGACCGCCAGGAGGTAAAGATATGTCGTCAAACAGAAGCCTTGAACCTTCCGCTTTAAGCCTGAAGGATCTGCCCTGGCAGATTCGATACAGCAATGACCGGTGTACGCTCTGCGGACAATGCACCGCCGTATGCCCGGTAAAGGCAATTGAACTGAAGGTATTTAGAAAAAGAATTATTAAAACCTCCATAAAAAAAGATGCCGTTCATTCCAATGAATATGATACCTTTTACGGAATCGGGCAGAAAACCGAGGTGGAAAACGCCTGCATCGGGTGTGCCATGTGCACCATGGCCTGCCCCAACGATGCCATCACCCCGGTTAAAAACCCCGGGCTTGACCGGTTAAAATTCCATATCAACCAGAAGGGCGTCCCAAGACGCCGCGGCGGCAGAAGAAATGCCTCTGGTTCGGTGCTGGACCGGATCAAGTTTACCCGGATTTCCATGCTGACAGATCCTGCCCTGGATGCCGGGCGCCACGAGTTTGAGATGAGAACCCTTCTAGGAAGGGTGCTCTCCCCCAGGGAAAATATGAAACGCCTCAGGGAACACGGTTGGATTCCGCCGGTAAGGGAAATCTATCCTTTGATCATCGGCGGCATGTCCTTTGGCGCCCTCTCCCCCACCATGTGGGAAGGACTGCAAATGGGGGTGGCCTATCTCAACGAAGAAATGGGAATGCCCGTACGCATGTGTACGGGGGAAGGAGGATGTCCCCCAAGGCTTTTGCGCTCCCGTTTCTTAAAATATGTCATCCTCCAGGTTGCCTCGGGCTATTTTGGATGGGACGAAATCATCCACGCCATTCCCCATATGAAGGAAGACCCCTGCGCCATTGAAATTAAATATGGCCAGGGCGCCAAACCCGGGGACGGGGGTTTGCTCATGTGGCATAAGGTCAATCGATTGATTGCCGCCATTCGCGGGGTTCCCCAGGGAGTCAGCCTGCCAAGCCCCCCCACCCACCAGACCCAGTATTCCATTGAAGAGTCTGTGGCCAAAATGATATTGTCCATGTCCATGGCCTGGGGGTTCAGAGTACCGGTATATCCAAAGATATCCGCCTCCTCCACCTCCCTGGCTGTGCTCAACAACCTGACCCGGAACGATTACGCCTCGGGACTTGCCATTGACGGCGAAGACGGGGGAACAGGGGCAGCCTATTCCGTATCCATGGACCACATGGGCCACCCCATCGCCTCCTGTATCCGGGATAATTATCTGAACCTGACCAAAATAGGAAAACAAAACGAGATCCCCATCTTTGCCGGGGGGGGAATAGGAAAAAACGGTAATATTGCAGCCAATGCAGCCTCCCTTATCATGCTGGGTGCTTCCGGGGTTCAAATCGGAAAATACCTCATGCAGGCGGCCGCAGGCTGCGTGGGCACAGAAGAAGACCGGTGCAATGTCTGTAATCTTGGCATCTGTCCCAAGGGGATAACCTCCCAGGACCCCAGGCTTTACCGGCGGCTGGACCCGGAGGATGTGGCCCAGCGGATTGTGGATCTTTTTGTCTCCTTTGACACGGAACTTAAAAAAATAGTGGCACCCCTGGGAAGATCAACTTCGCTTCCCATCGGCATGTCCGATGCCCTGGGAATTGATGACCATGCCATTGCAAAACGCCTTAGTATCAAGTATGTGGTGTAAAGGAAGCTTTCATGACAACAAATGATTATATCTATATATCAGGCAAGAGAGAAGAGAAACGAATCCCCTCCCGGGTGCTGGAAGAGATCATCCTTCAGCATATCAAAAGCGGTCACCGCCACTTGGAAATAGAGGCCTTTGGCCAGCACGGGATCGGCGGCAGACTCTGGGATGCGGCTGAAAAAACCCATATCCGTGTCCTTGGGCACTCGGGTCAGCGGGCCGGTTCCATGGGAAATGCCAATACCCAAATCGAAATCATGGGCCCGGCCTCGGACGACATTGGCTGGCTAAATGCAGGCGCCGAGATCATTGTCCATGGCAATGCCTCCAACGGCGCCATGAACGGAGCTGCCCAGGGTAAAGTTTATATTGGCGGGAATCTTGGTGCCCGAGCCATGACCATGACCAAATGCAACCCCCGATTTGAACCGCCGGAACTCTGGGTATTGGGAGCTTGTGGAGACTATTTTGGAGAATTCATGGCCGGGGGCATTGCGGTCATCTGCGGGATTGACTCTGATACTGAAACCCAAGTTCTTGGCCACAGACCCCTGGTGGGAATGGTGGGCGGCACGGTATTTGTCCGGGGCAATGTGGAGGGTTTTTCCGAAAAAGATGCAAAGCGCATCCCCATGTCCGACAAAAACTGGGAATGGCTGCTATCCAACCTTGAAACCTTTTTGAATAAAATCAAAAAGCCGGAACTTCTTGCCAGCCTGTCAGATCCGACGGGATGGCATGTGTTGACCAGCAAAAGTCCCCAGGAAAAAGCAAGCGGATCTGAAAGGCCCTCCATGGGTTGGTTCAGGGATCAGGTCTGGGACAAGGAACTGGGTCGCGGAGGACTCATCGGAGATCTCCAGGAAACAGAAAAGGGAACCATCCCCCTGGTTGCCAAGGCAGAGATGAGACGCTATGTGCCGGTGTGGGAACAGGGAAAATATATATCCCCCTGCCAGGCATCCTGCCCCACGGGTATTCCGGTCCAAGACCGGTGGGCCATGGTTCGGGCGGACAATATTGACGAAGCCATCAGCACCGGCCTTGAATACACCCCCTTTCCGGCCACGGTGTGCGGATACCTCTGCCCCAGTCCCTGTATGGCCTCCTGCACCCGGAACCAGGCCACCATGACCCCCATTGATGTAAGACTTCTGGGCAGGGCGGGCAAGGATGTCCCCCCCCCCACGCCCGCCAAAAAGAGCAAAAAGAAAATTGCTGTTATAGGGGCCGGCCCCGGCGGTATTTCAGCAGCCTGGCACCTGACCCTAAAAGGCCATACGGTAACGATTTTTGAAACAGGGAACACCATCGGCGGCAAAATATCATCGGCCATCCCCGACTCAAGAATCCCCAAGGAAACCCTGGATACAGAACTGACACGAATAAAAGCTTTGATCCCGGACATACGCCTGGAACAGAAGATTGACCAGGCAGAATTTTCCAAAATCAAATATGATTATGATTTCACCATAGTCGCAGCAGGGGCTAAAAAACCCAGAACTCTTCCCATAAAGGGTATTGAAATAGCGGTTGCAGCCAATGATTTCCTGGAATCCGCCAAAGAAACCGGTAAGAATAAAGCGGGCAAAACAAAAATCGGCAAACGAATGGTGATCATAGGCGCGGGCAATGTGGGATGTGATGTGGCAACCGAGGCACATCGGTTGGGCGCCAGGGAAATCATTCTCATCGATGTCCAGAAACCGGCTGCCTTTGGCAAGGAAAAAGAGGATGCCCAGGGATGCGGCGCCCAATTCAGATGGCCTTTGTTCACCAAGGAAATCACCTCCAAGGGTGTTCTGCTTCAGGATGGGGAACTTTTAGAGGCTGATACCGTGGTAATCTCCATCGGAGATATACCGGATCTTGATTTTATAGGGGATGAACTGGCCATTGCAAACGGGTTTGTGACCATTGACAAATTCGGCTGCACCTCTGATCCCCGGGTTTTTGCCACGGGCGATGTGGTGGGCCCGGGATTGATCACCGACGCCATTGGCGGAGGGAAACAGGCAGCCCAGGTCATTGACCAGATCATTGACGGTAAAAAACCGGATCTGGGACAACGGCTCCCCATGATTGACAAGAATCGAATACGCCTTGAATACTATGACCCGAGAAACCAACCCGATGAACTGAGCAGCTGTGGCGCAGATTGTGCCTCCTGCGGGAACTGCAGGGATTGCGGTATCTGTGTGGCCATCTGCCCGGAAGCTGCCATTGAGCGAAAAGCCCTGGGGAAATCAGAATTTGAATATATAGTGGACCCGGATAAGTGCATTGGATGCGGATTCTGCAAAGGGGCATGCCCCTGCGGGATCTGGAATCTGGTGCCCAACTCCCCGCTTTAGGAAAGGATGATACACGAAAAACCAGAACCCGATAGATTTAGTTTTTAATTTTTCCATTGATAATTGACCTCATTTTTGATTGGGTAGAGCAATGATAGTGAAAAATAATCAGACCGACGGATATATCAAGGCATTGACCGACATCAGCCGTGCCATCACATCGGACCTTTATATTGAAGATCTGTTAAAACTCATCGTGATGGTTACGGCCAAGGTCACCGGGGTGGAGATCTGTTCTCTGTGGATTGTCAACGAGGAGGAAGCCCCCCCGAAGATCCGACTCAAGGCCACCCAATCCATTTCTCCCGCCTATATCAAGGACAGATCTCTGAACCTGGATGAAGGCGTGGTGGGCCATGTGGTCACCCATAAAAAGCCTCTGATTCTCAAGGATATTCTGAACAGCAAACGGTTCAAGGAAAAAGAGATGGCCAAAAAACTGGGCCTTGTCTCCATGGTGGGAATCCCCCTGAAAACCCAGGAAGAAAAAGTCATTGGGGTGCTCAATTGTTTCACCTCAGCCCCCCATGACTTTTCAGACACGGAAGTCAATCTGCTCCGTGCCGTGGCCAACCAATCTGCCGTGGCAATTGTCAATACCGAACTCATGGTTAAAACCCGGGTAATTCAAGAAGAGCTGGAGGCCCGGAAAAAAATCGAACAGGCCAAGGAAATTCTCATGCTCAACCGGCAGATGACAGGGGAAGAAGCCCATCGGTGGATGCAAAAACGGAGCATGGACTCCAGAAAAACCCTCAGGGAAGTGGCAGAAGCCATTCTCCTTTCCTATGAAATCTTCAACAACCAGTAAGCGTATAGAAACCCAAATCTACGGGTTATCAATAAAAAGACTCTTTAACCTTGGACAAACCCGGAATAATGGTTTGGGTCCGATTGATTCCTTCAATACGCCGAATACCCTGGTCCACAAATTCTGAAATAATCTCCGCATCCGAAGCCAAAAAATCCCGCCGCAGCACGATTTTAACAAGGATATCAATACTGCCGTGAACCGAGTGCACCTCCTGAATTTCATCCAGGGAAAATAGTTTATCAATGACCACAAGTTCGGTTGAAGTGTCAATATTGATGAGAACAAAGGCGGTAATGGTCCGCTTCATCTCGGGATAATCCGGTGTACTTTTCTCCAGCATACTTTTCCGAAAGAGTTCCATGCTCTTTGGAATAAGCCTGTCAATGCCGATTCCATACCTCCGGGTGGAGCTCCTGTCCCAATGATGGTAGGCAATATAGGTATAAAGATCTGCCACTGTACGCCCCGGAAAATATTTGATCAGCCCGCCGTTGCCGATGATGGAGGTCATGGGGACATAGATGGTATTGTACCAGTCTTTTGCAGCTTTCTCAAAATCGCAGTCTCGTCCGGACTGACTGGCCAAATAAAGCTGGTGTTTTTTAATCTGTTTTTCCAAAAAATTATATTTCCCCACCTCGCTCAGATCAATCTTTCCTGTCAACCCTGTTTTTTCAAAAAATTTATTCCGTTCAATATATAAAAGATTGTCCATGGTATTTTGGCCGGACAACAATTCTATCACCTTTCCTTTTATGTCCGTCCATCCCAGTTCCTTTGCCGCTGCCACCCGATGATTTCCGTCCAGAACATAATAATCATCCCGAATCTGGTATAAATTTACCGGAGGCAGACTAGCCCCCTCCCGCATGGCCCGTTTGATATCCATGAACCGCTTGCCCGAAACATGTTTTTTTGGCCGGAACCGAGAGTCAAAATCATAATACTTTCCCACGCTGCCAGTGATGTTTTCCAGGGCAATGGTCTGAACCCCGTGGTCAATAAATTCCACATCCTCTTCCTTGGCCTGCTGTTCATTGAAAGAGCTGACATGGTTGTCATCTTCATTTGGTACGCTAAACCCAAAAAGAATTTTCAGAAAATTTTTCATAATTAAACCTCTAGGAGTGTGTACCCGCAGGTATTGATCACCTGGGTTGTATAAGTTTGGGTTATCCTGTCCTTTTGTGTCTCAAACTCTTGATGAATATGGCCGTGGACAAAATAGTCTGGTTTTTGTTTTTTTATCAGGGCATTAAAACTTTCAAACCCCATGTGACAACGATCTTCCCGGTCATGGATATGCCGAGGGGGGGCATGGGTCACAACCATGTGAATGGGGCCCTTCCGCCAGAGGGAAAACCACATCCAGAATATCATTTTTTTCATCATGGGGTCTGTGTACTGATTGGCGCCGCCATTATACCAGATGGACCCTTCAAGCCCCAAAATATTCAGAGATCCACAGGAAACCACCCGGCCATGGATATTTTCACACCCCACGGGATTTGTGAGGGTATACCGGATATCATGGTTTCCCTTGACGTAATACAGGGGGGCATCCAACCGATCCCGCAGGAAAGACAGATATTCAGGCGCAAGGTCTCCGCAGGAAATAATAAGGTCCACATCAAGGGTCTTATCCTCCACCTGCCGGGTCAATTCCTTATCAACGAAATCGGACACGGTCAAAACGTTTAACTGATGCTGCTGACAGGCTCTTTTCTTTTTATTCATATCTATTCATAATATGCTAGTTGCCCCCCAATCGTCAACCCGGCGTTTATCTGGTAAGCAATTATCGCTGAGCATTGTAGAGGGGCCAAAAGGCAAGCTATTTTGTTCAAATTATAAAAGTAGCACACCTTTTTGCACTCCGCTGCAAAAATATTGTTTTAAATCATATTCTTTTCAATTGTACTATTTTAAAAATGATGGCGATGGTGCATTCCGGACAAGACGTAGAGCCATGACAAACCCTTGGGAGTGACCGTCCACCAGACCATTTTGAAAATTTATGAAGTAGAAAAGCATCGGTAGTTCGGCCACCCTGGAAACGGTCCAATAGGGGGCTTCTTCGTCAGAATTTATGCCATCTGGAAAAACCTCTGTATTTATTGCCGGCCCTCTATCCTTATGCTCAATAATGCTATATAGTTCCTGAATGGTTGGAATACGCCAGCCGTTACCAGCTTCTTTCTCATGTACCTTTGCATCATTGAAGTCCATGAGCTTCGGTGTTCCTTCACACCCTCCTCCCTTGTGCCATGTTGATCCGATACTGCAGCGTCGCCAGATCAATTTTGTTGTTTGATCCAATGCTTCGCCTTGCCTGAGTATGAATCGAGATGAAGGGAGGCCGTCACAAAGTGCAAGGGAAGTGTTCAGGCATAGGGCAACAACAATACAAAAAATGGATCTCGTCATGGACGATATTCTCCTAATTTTTTAAAATTTCAGTATATTCTGCAAGCATTTCTTTTGTGCGGGAATTGATTACTTTTAGCGAGAAAGGATAATGGTCACCACGGCCATCTGGAAGCGGAGAACACTTCTTGAGAAATGTTCCAGCTCGGTGCAGCGCTATTTTACCATTCAACAGGCCACCGATCACTCCCTCGGATTCAAACATGAGATCATGTTCAATACCCACCATTAACCGGCCATATTTTTTATCGATGCCCTTCATTACTAGCGTACTTTCGGTTGAGAAGTTCTTTGAAATTGTCATCGCTGAACCGTTACCAAAATACTTCTTATTCAGCCATGTGCATTTCAGATAAGAAGGGCCAAAACACATCTTGCATTGCTTGAATATGGATAATTGATCGGTAAACCCTCCTTTTATCCGAATTTTCAATACCCCTGCCTCATTGTATTCAACCCGCGCATTGTCCACAACTTGATACTTCATATGGCTACCGCACAGCTGCTTTGATGCTTCATGGGGGCTGTCATACCACCAGTTGATAACCTTATAGAGAAGGACACTATTGTTATTAATATAAAATGTTTCAGGGTAGTGAACATGATAGCCATAGCCAAATACATGGCTGTAGGATAAAATAATAGATAAAAACAGACACCATTTCATACGGATATGCGCTTTCATACTTTGGTCAGCCCATGGTTATTACAAAAGGATTTTATACTGACTATAGTCAAATCGCAAAAATATGTTCCGAAACCATAGTATCTATTTCTAATACTTCGGGAATGTTCGAAATTCCGCATACTACAATCGCTTTGCCTTTTGGCGATTACCCTTTTTCTATTAATGTTTTCGGAAAGTATTTTTGGCAATCACAATAAAGTACTTCCGGCTATTTACAACTCAAATATAGCATTTATATTTGTCTCGCATCAATGATACTTGGTTTCAATGGATTGATACTTAGTTGCATATTTATGAATGGCGTGTTTTTTTACACAGATCCTAACACAGGGAATGACATATGAATACCGTTCCAGCTGGCTATTTAAAAGTCTTGTTTGACGACTTGTTGAAGAGAAATCAATCTAAAGCAGTTATCGAAGATAAAATCGGCTTAAAATATGAGAACATTACAGATCAGGAGATTCGGATAAACTTTCTGCACTGGCAGAAACTATGGGTGCATGCCATAGATAGTATTGATGATAAATCCTTTGCCATCAAATTAGGTCAAAAAGTACTTTCAAAATATATCACTATTGTTGGGGCTGTATGTGAAACATGTCCGACACTTCGTGAATCTTTTGAACAGATAGAACGCTTCAACCGATTAACCTGTTCCAACATATCTATCAGGGTAGTAGAATTTGGTGAAAGTAACCAGTACTCCAAAATCATCATAACCCTTTGTGACCTTGGCAAAATTGAAAAACACATTCTGGAGTGGTATTTTACACGTTATGTGGTTGGGATGAGGGAAAAAGTCCGATACAGGGCAGAATTTATTGCTTTAAAATTCAAACATCAAAAACCGTCATATTACGATGTGTATAAAACCGTTTTCAAGGTTCCAATGGAATTTAGCTGCGATTCAAATGAAATAATACTCAAATCGTCATTCCTTGATAAGCCTTTAAAAACAAGTCAGCCATTCCTTTTGGAGTTGTTCAAGAAAGAAGCAACCGCTCTTCTGGATGCCATTAAATCAGACAGTGTGCTTGTCAATGGCGTCAAAGAATTGATTATTAAAAATCTTTATACAGGTAAGGCAGACATTGAATATATAAGCCATCAGCTTAATATGAGCAGACAAACACTTTTCCGGAGCTTAAAAAAAGAAGGCATTGTATTTAAGACTTTATTGAATAAGGTCCGGGAAGAAATGGCAAAAAAGTATCTCTGTGAACATAAAAAATTTACCGTAAATGAAATTGCATATTTGCTTGGATACTCTGAACCCAGCGCCTTCAACAGAGCTTTTAAAAAGTGGACGGGAATTACCCCGTATCAATTTGCTGAAAAGGCATTATCCGGCGCGGAATGATGACCCGGGTGCCTGGGGTTAATAAAAATTGATCCGCAAATTATGAGCCTGGACGCTTTTTTGTCTTCCCAAGATAATATTCCAGCATCGGTTCAATATACGTTTTTGCAGGGGGCAGTTCAATTCCGGCAGCCTTTGCCAGCTTTCGGGTCCTTGTGTTGATAAAATGCTGAGGCGTTTTTACATAGGACAAAAACAGGGGCAGGGTGTTCAAAGCCCTTTTTGTCTTTTTTGATGTGAAATATTTGATCACATCCACCATTGCTTGATAAACCGCCACAGGCAATCGCCTGCTTTTGGGCAGGCGATATCCATTTTTTTGATAGATCCTGCGAACATTTTTTGCAAGCTCATCTAAGCCAATGCTTTTCTTTGGGCCTGAGCAGGCATGTAATATCCGGGGCAGGTCTTTTTCCTGACAGCTGGCCCAGTAAATGAGATCGGCAACATAATCACATGGAACCAGATCCAGATATACTCCCCTGAGACTTGGAATAAACCCCAGTGTCCTGGCGCCGCTGAGAAATTCGCATAAATGATAAAAAACCTGAAAATGGATGTTTTCACCAGTTCTTGAATCGCCCACCACCATGCTGGGACGATGAACAGTGATATTTTTGCCCTGTTGAATTTCCTTTTGAATAAAGGTTTCCGCACAGGACTTGGCAGCTTCGTAGGAATTACGGAACAGCCTTTCATGGTTCATCCATTCCTCGGGGATTCCATGGGGGGTATGGCCTGCAACGCCAATGGTACTGACATACTCCATTTTTCGTATCTGTGGATTTTTTTCCATCAACTTCAGCATATTTCCGGTCATGGTCATGGTCTGTTTTTCGGCAACATGGATTGGAAGGCCCATGTTTACATTTCCTGCGCAATGGAGGATATGGGTGACCTCTTTGAAAATATTTTGGTAAACATGGCCGGGCAGGCCCAACTTGGGTTGATAAAGATCAGCCCTCACAGGATGGATTCGGGCTTTTGCCGGGTCATCCAGTTGACAAAAGCAGGCCAGTTCTTTTATCCGCCGGTCCAGGCAGCGGTCAGAATCCGCCCGGATGAGAAGGATGACCTTTTCATTGCTGTTGACCAGGCGCCTGAGCAAGGCGCTTCCGATAACACCGGTTGCACCGGTGAGAAGATATTGTCTCATATGATTACGCTCCTGTTTTATCCAGGGTTAAAATAAATTTTTCAAGATCTTCATGGGCAATGGCGGCCGGCATTTTTTTTCTCTTGTACAGGCCCTGGAATATTGGGCTGTATAATTTTAAAACAATGTGGCGGCGTACTTTTAAATTACTTGTCAGTTCTCCTGTTTCCACTGAAAAGGGTGTGGGAATGACAAAAAAATCAACCGGCCTGCAATGGGGGGGCAGATCTTTGGTGACCCGGTCCATTTCCATTTTGATAAAGTTTTTAGCCATTGGCCCGGATCCATGTCTGTCCATGAGCTGCTGCCATATATCCGCATCGAAATTCAACAAGGCGACAAGATATTGGCGATTGGCGCCTTCAACCACAGCATGGTCTACGCCATGGATCTCCTTTAATGCGGATTCGATCTCCAGGGGGGCTATTTTACGGCCCGTGGACAGCTTGAATCCATCTGATATTCTGCCGCTCAGCCTTAAATATCCGTTTTTGTCTATTGATCCCATATCACCGGTTTTCAAATAATTGTCCCGGGTCAGGACAACATCTTTGCGGGCCACCCCAACCCCTTTGACCAGAATTTCACCCTCGGAGGACAATTTAATGGTATTTTCTTTTAGGGGCATGCCCTGGGTGCCGAATTTATGGTGTTCAACGGTATTCATGCTCATGGGAATGATGTTCTCACTGATTCCGTAGGATTCCAAAATTAGCCAGCCCCATGCATGGAAACGCTCCTGCAGCCTTGCGGATATGGGGGCTGAGCCGCTGATAAAGAATCGAATCTGATGGCCAAGGGGCTGCCGGATCTTTTTGAGAACCAGGGCATTGGCCAGGTAAAAGAAGGCGGAAAGACCAAGGGGAATTTTCTGGCCTTTTTCCCGGGCATGCTGATATTGAAGCCCTGCCTTTTCCCCAAGCCTTATACCGAAACGGATCAACCGAGGCTGCTGTTCAATCTTCAGATCGATACCCTGGTAGATTTTTTCATAGAATCTAGGTACCCCGGCCATGAAATGGGGTTGAATTTTCAAAACTTCAGCCATGATAGCAGATGGATCAGAGACCATATATGTTTTAAGATTCAGAACCAGGCCGCACCAGTTGATCATGCGCTGGAAAGGCGTGGACAGGGGCAACCAGCATGCTGAACAGGCCTGGTCAGGCAGGGCCGGAATCTGTTGGAGAATACTTTGGGTAGCTGTGATCAGTTGGTCGTGGTCATAGGTTATTGCCCTGGGCCTACCTGTTGTGCCCGATGTAAATACCCGGATTGCACAATGGTGGGGGGCAACCCGGGGAAGCATACCGGCATGGGAGCTTGTCATTAACCGGGGCAGACATTGGATGGATTCCAGGCCGTTTTCGGGTTTTGGCCCCTCTATAATCAAAATCAGTTTCAGGGAAGTCAATAGACCCAGGGGAAGCCCTTCCAGCATTTTGGCGCTTTGAACAGCCAGGGCTTTTATGTCTGTGATTTCAAGGATCTGGGAAAGTCTTTTGGGCGGGTCATTGGGATCAAGGCCGGCCACAATGCAGCCTGCCATGAAGCCTGCATGCTGAACCAGCTCCCAGGCAATGGAATTGGGCATGAGTATTGCCAGTTCATCTCCGGGAATAAGGCCCGACATGACCAGCCCCGTGGCAAGAACGCATGTTTTTTCATAAAATTTTTTCCATTTGATGCCCTGGAAGCAACCCGTCTCTTTTTCCATAAAGGCCGTGGCATGGGGGGTATCCATGGCTCGTTGTTTCAAAAGTTCAGATATGGTTTTGCTGTTTAATTGTTGGATCATAATATTATCCTTTTATGCCAAGATCATGTTTACTCAAGGATAGGCGTTCCAGGATACGGTCAATGGAACGGCCCAGCAGACGGCCGGTTCTTGCAGCATATTCCAGGGTTTCAAAGGTGTAGAGCCAGTCCTTTCGGCAGGATTTTCCCAGGCGGACCATGCGGGCAAATTCCGGTTCAAATGAGGAATATCCAAATTCTATCATATCGACTATTCCCATGAGGGGAACCAGGGTGCTGTTGGTGATCAAAGGGCTTTCATCCCCCCGGGGCATGAGATTTAGATCCAGCACCCTGGATTTGATAAAGGATTCCTCAAGATTCCATATAAAAAAGGGAAATAGCATCCTTGGCCTTTGTTCTTTCGGCCATGCAGTTCCATCCCACCAATGGCTCATTTCATGTCTGTCAAAGATGCGGGCCAGGGGAATGCCTGCAACCTGCTCCCGTTTTTTGGCCTCTGTTTCCGGTTTGGTTGCAAAGGTGTCAAGGTTAAGTATGTTCTGCACCTGGTCCCGGGACAATCCGCACAGGATATAGGGAATATTCATCTGGGCGGCCAGGATTCTGGCTGCATCGGAAAAGAAATCCCCGTCAAACTGATCCACTGTGCCGGAACATCCCTTTTCATTTAAATGGGTAAAGGCGTATCGGAACATTTTTTCCATGAGCCTGGCTTGGGGGCGATAAATAATGTGCTCCACCCCTGTATTTTTGATAATCGCATTTATATTTTCCATGGCAACCGGGCTCATGAATGTATTGTCCACGGTCAGGGCAAGTATACGGATTCCCTTGTATCGATTTCTCATTTCATGCAGCAGATAGCTGCTGTCCTTTCCGCCGCTGAACAAAAGCAGCACATGGTACTTGATATCGGGTCGGGCCATGGCGGATTTTATCAGACTGTCAAATTCCGCCTGCATCCTGCCCTGGTCGGCTGGGGTCAAGGTTTCAACCTGTTGCTCACCTGTTCTGCAATCCTGGCATATTCCATTTTCCAGGGGCGAATAGCTTTCGGGAAGAAAGCAGCTTTCGCACCGGGGCGTGAGGTGTTTTTGAACCAGCCTCCTTTGGAAGGGCCAGATATGGGTTTTGTAAAATTCAAATAATTTGATTTCACCGACTAGGGCATGTTGGACCATCATTTTTTTATCTCCTATCTATTCTGTAAATGCGTTTTGGGCCTCCAAGGTTAAGAGGCGGCAACCATTAAGGACTTTTCTGTGTCGAGGATATGAATATTCCGGTCATGCTGGTATTGGATAAAGGTATTCCATTTGGCGTCTATGCTGAAAAATTTGCCCCCGTAAAGGAAAGCCGAATACCATAGGATCATTCCCTTGACCGTGGAAACAGTGGTGATAACATTATTTTTTTGCTTTGACATTGACTACCTCCATGGGTTGAGGGTTAATCTTCACAGATGGAATTAAATGGACCTGATATTGAAAGGTCATGGAAAAGCAAAGGCGGTATCAAAAAAAAGGCCGAAGGGTTTAGCCCGTTTCCTGCTGAGGATGGTGTTTTGATCCCCGGTGCATGAATTTGGTTCAAGACTTGAAAAAAAATGATCAATAAATGGTTTAAGCGGCATTTTAAATTCCATACCCAAAAGAGACAATAGCCCTGTTTGATTACCAAAGATCATCTTTTAAAAAACGATTTTTTGAGAAGTTTTTTACTCATAAGTCAAGCATATACAAAAATAAAGAGTAAACCAAGGACCGATTTTTTCACGGGGGATTTAGCAAGACTGGATACCTTGGTACTTCCGAAAAAAGGAAGACGGAACAAAGCTGAGCATAAAAAGGAAACAGCCGAAGTTTTTACCGCTTGATGTTAAAACCGCAATGGACTTTAGCTTTTTGAGAACTTTTTATGTAGTCAGCCCAATACATTGACAGCACGGCATCTAAAGGTTTCACTCACCGAGAATTGCTTTTATCTGGCCAATAATTCCCGAGTGGCTGCTCAAGAGATTGACTGGAGATAAAGATGGGTTTTTCATTCAGGTCTATTACAATGGTGCAGCCATGCTGCCCTTTAAAATCAGCAGTGATAGAAAAATTTGGTTTATCCCTCTTGATAATGCCAATGATTTTTTTTTCATCAGACACCAATTTTCGATCTGAGTTTTCAACAGATTGGAGAAGCTTTCGGATATGCTTAATATTTTCCAGTATGGGTTGCTCAGCCTTTGGAAATTTTGCAATAAATTTCATCATTGGAAGTGCCCGCTTTTCAACAAAAACCAATTCTCCTTTTGGCCAAGCACCTTCTTCAGGCGTTTTTGATATTTTAAGAATTGCTTCCAGAATCGGGTAAATCCAAACCCGTGTGTCCCATCCAATCAGAACATTCATTTCATCAATCAGATAGTCACGGATAGCATGGGTAGCATATTCTCTCAGGAAACTTCCTGAAATGCCTGTGTACAGATCTTCTTCATTGGCGATATCATGGGATAGCCTCCAGACAGCCTGTTCCAGCCACATTTCACTAGGCCCGATGGAGCACATATTCGGATGATGTTCTGTAAACCACATTTGATAAACAACAGAACTTGAACGTCCCCCATATGAGATCAACCCGGCCAATTCCAGATTTTTTTCCGAAATTAAATTATTAAATTTTTTTTTGTCATAGGAAATAGTTGTCTTTTTTCGCCACGCATCCGTATCTATATACAATTCTTTTAATTTTGGTTCATGACCTGCCAGAAGACTTCACGGATCATATATGAGTATGGGATCATCCGGTTTAATGGAATAAATAACAGCAGTTCGGCTCGGGCCTGAAAAATGGGTCAAACCATCCCGCAAACCTTCTAAGGTTTCGACAATACACCTGTGAGTAAACGTACATTCATCCATAAGTTTTATCTAATTTCATACTTTTTCACCTTGATCAAGATCAAAAACAATGTGTTGCTGAACTTTTTAGATGCCTCGGATATGAAATTACAGTAGAATAAGAAAACAGTTTTTGTCAAGAGCGGTTTCTTTAAGGTTCTTTGTCTTATTTCTCATATTAAACTTGACTCAATAACTTGGGATGGGAAGGGATAAAAGGCCTGAATGAATCCATTCATAAACATATATGACAATTATTTGCTATCATCTGTGTATATGCTATTTTTAAATAAATTTTCAACTGCTGGATGGAAAGACGATCAAGGAGAAACCCTATGACAAAGTCAGAACTTTTACAACAATTTGGATTTGAAAGATTCCGGCAGGGTCAGGAGCCGGTGGTGGACCGAATTCTATCCGGGAAATCAGCCCTGGCAGTCTTTCCCACAGGGGCTGGTAAGTCCCTGTGCTACCAGTTGCCGGCTCTAACCCTTCCAGGGGTTACCCTGGTCATATCTCCCTTGATTGCCCTGATGAAAGACCAGGCGGATTTTTTGCAGGCCAAGGGCATTCCGGCGGCCCGTCTGGATTCCACCCTGACCCGGGAAAAGGCCTCCTCCATCATCGGCGACGCCATCAATGGAAGATTGAAGATTCTCATGATCTCTGTGGAGCGGTTGAGAAACGAGTTGTTTCGGAGTCAGCTCAAACGAATGACACTCTCTCTTCTGGTGGTGGACGAGGCCCATTGCATTTCCGAGTGGGGTCACAATTTCCGGCCCGATTACCTGAAAATCCCAGAGTACAAAGCAGATTACGCCATTCCCCAGGTGCTTTTACTGACGGCTACCGCAACCGACCGAGTAGCCGGTGACATCTGCTCAAAATTCGGCATGGGAGATACAAGTACCATCCGAACGGGCTTTTTCCGGCCGAATCTTCACATACAGGTCCTACCGGCCAAAGACGACCATGAAAAGCGGGACCAACTTCTCACGGCCATGGGTGAATTGCCCAGAGGTCCGGCCATCATTTACACCACCCTCCAGAAAACCGCCCAGGAGACCGCATCCTATCTGTCTCAAAACGGATTTAACTGCGAGGCATATCATGCCGGTTTATCCACGGATGTACGCACAGATATTCAGGACCGGTTCATGGAAGGATCCCTTGGGGCTGTTTGTGCCACCATTGCCTTTGGCATGGGCATTGACAAGAGCGATATCCGCAAGGTGATCCACTTTGATCCTCCCAAATCCATTGAAGGGTACAGCCAGGAGATCGGCCGGGCCGGAAGGGACAATTTGCCTGCCGTCTGCACCTTTATCGGTTCCAGGAAGGGCATTCATACCCTGGAGAATTTCATCTACGGCGATACCCCGCCAAAGGACAGCATCCATTGTCTTCTCACTGAGATTGCCAACCACGGCAGGCCTGAATGGGAAGTCCGCCAGAACAAGCTGTCACAGGATCTGGACATGCGGCCCCTGCCCCTGAAAACCCTTCTGGTCTATTTGGAGCTTTTCGGCATCATCAAACCGGTTAGGGTCTTTTTTGAAAGTTATGCCTTTAAATATGAACAGAGCAAACAAAAGATCCTAAACCTATTTCAGGGAAATCGCCAAATTTTTGTCCAGACCCTCATGGATCTGAGTGATGACAAAAAGGTGTGGAGCTATCCCGATATGGAGGCCATCTGCCTCCAGAGCAATTCCCCCAGGGAGCGGGTTCTCTCTGCCCTGGCCTGGTTTGAAGAAAAGGGGTTGATTACCCTTAAGCAGGGGCGGGCTGTGGATGTGTTTAAGATTCTGTCTCCTGACTTTGATGTCCATAATCTTGGTAAAAAAATATTTGACCTGTTCTCAGACAAAGAGCGGTCTGAAATCCGGCGGATTCACAGCGTACTAGAGCTTGTCAATCAAAAACACTGCCTGGCTTCAGCTCTTTCAGCCTACTTTGGAGAGCCCTTAAATGATCCCTGTGGCACCTGCTCTGTGTGCCGGGGGATGCACCGGCCCATCCCGGATAGGGTGCAGGCTGCAGACCTCAATAATTTTAATATAGTTGATCTGGCCGGCCCGTTTATTGATAGTTTATCGATCAAAGATCCCCGTGTTATCGCTAAATTCCTTTGCGGCATCCCGTCTCCCTCCCTATATCGATTGAAAAAAGAAAAGGGCTTTGCCGTTCTGGAATCCCTTCCCTTCCACGATGTCCTCTCCTGGTGCAAGAGCCTGGTGCAAGGACCTGGTGCGAAAATTGGATAAAATAATTGTTTAGGAGGCGAAAATCAAAATAAAACCTTCAGGGGTCATCCTGAGGCAAATAGTGCTTGCCATTTAAAATCATTATGCTAAGTATTAAGCTCATTTATTGAAGGGTTTATCGTTATTTAGCATGGCTTCCTACGGATTTCCGGGATTATTCACCCGGGCTGTATACAGTCAAACATTAATTTTTTTTAGGAGGAGAAAGATGAAAAAAGTACTTATTTCATTGTTTGCATTGGCGTTTTTTTTCGTATCCGCACCTGTGTTTGCAGATAATATCGAACTTGCCAAAACATCCACCATTGAAGCAATTGTAAAATCGGGTAAACTTCGCGTCGGAATGGAATCAGGATACCTTCCCTTTGAAATGACCAACACCAAGGGAAAATACATTGGATTTGATGTTGACATGGGAAAAGCCCTTGCAAAAGCCATGAAAGTAAAATATGCCCCGATCAATACTGCCTGGGACGGTATTATTCCCGGCCTGATCACCGACAAATATGATATCATCATCTCCGGCATGACCTGTACCCAGGAAAGAAACCTGGCCATCAACTTCACCGATCCCTACATTGTTATCGGACAGGCCATCCTGCTCAACAAAAAGCATGAAGGCAAAATATTATCCTACAAAGATCTCAATGACCCCAAGTTCACCATTACTTCCAAATTAGGAACAACCGGCGAACAAGCGGTTAAGCGGATGATCCCCAAGGCTACCTATAAATCCTTTGAAGTTGAAACAGAAGCCTGCATGGAAGTTATCCAGGGCAATGCAGATGCCACTGTATACGACCTCCCCTTGATTGAAATCATGCAGGCACAGCATGGTGCAGGCAAAACCGTTGCCCTGACCACACCCTTTACCTTTGAGCCCCTGGCCATGGCCGTTAGAAAAGGCGACCCGGATTTTCTTAACTTTTTGAACAACTTTTTGCGCCAGTACAAAAATGACGGAAGATATGACAAAGCCTATGACAAATGGATCAGATCCGACAAATGGCAAAAAGACCTTCAAAACTAGATTGATTGCAAAGATTTAATCGGGGCCGGCAGAAAAAATTTTCTGTCGGCCCGTTTTTTAAGGCATACAATATATGGAACAAAAGATATCCAATATAAAGCGGTTGAGTAACCCAACCGCCCATGCATTTTCCGTTGCCGGCTTCATTACATTGATGATTTTGGTATTCGGCTCAGTCTATTATGCAACCGTGGCAGTTGAGTACCAATGGCGCTGGTTTAAAATCCCCAAATATTTCATGTACCAGGAGGCCATCACCGTCTATGTGGAAGTCGATGGGGAAATTGATACCATCACGGAGAACAAGGACAAATTTGATATCGTCATCCAGGATGAGGAGGGGAAAACAACATATACTGTTCCTGCGAAATCCTTTGATTGGGACGAAGGGGACATGGTCTCCCCGGGAGATATCCTTGCCGAATACAAGGGGGGATGGAAACCGGGGCTCATGGCCAAGGGATTGTGGGTGACCCTGAAAATCAGCTTTATTTCCACCCTTTTCGGCATCCTTCTGGGAATTATCGGGGGGGTTGCCAGGGTGTCGGATACTCCGGTGTTGAAATGGTCGGCCATCACCTATGTTGAAATCATCCGAGGGTCGCCTCTGCTGGTCCAGATCATGATTTTTTATTTTGTTCTGGGAACCACCATGAACAAAATACTGATGATGAACGGAATTCCAAAGCTCGACCCCGAGTGGTACGGTATCATGGCCTTGTCCATATTCACCGGTGCCTATGTGGTGGAAATTGTCAGGGCCGGTATCGAAGCCATTCATCCCGGGCAGGTAGAAGCAGCACGGTCCGCAGGCATGGGCTATTTCCAATGTATGTTTCACATTATTCTTCCCCAGGCCTTAAAAACCATTTTACCCCCCCTGGCAGGACAATTTATCAATTTGATCAAAGATTCATCTCTGCTGGGCATGATTTCCATCCGGGAGTTGACAAAAGCGACCCGTGAAGGGATTACCACAAGTCTTCAGACCTTTGAATTGTGGATTTTATGTGCAATTCTCTACCTGCTCATGACCTTTACGCTTTCCATGTTTGTTCAGTATCTGGAAAGGAGGACAGCCCAAAAATGATTGAAATCAACAATATTTATAAAACTTTTTATGTCCCCCACGAAGTACGTGCCCTGGTGGATGTTTCAAATAAAATTGAAGCCGGTGAAGTGGTGGTGGTCATCGGGCCCTCGGGTTCTGGAAAGAGTACTTTTCTGCGATGCCTGAACCGGTTGGAAACAGCAGACCACGGCCAGATTCTGGTAGATGGGGTGGATATATTTGATCCCAAAACCAATATCAACAAAGTAAGAGCAGAAATGGGCATGGTATTCCAGTCCTTTAACCTGTTTCCCCACCAGACTATTTTGGGCAATGTCTGCCTGGCCCAGCAGCTGGTCCGAAAACGGGGAAAAAAAGAGAGGGAAGAAAAGGCCATGATGCTCCTTAAGAAGGTGGGGATTGCCGAAAAAGCCCATGCCCATCCCTCCAATCTTTCCGGCGGCCAGCAACAGCGGGTTGCCATTGCCAGAGCCCTTGCCATGGATCCCAAAATCATGCTCTTTGACGAACCCACATCTGCCCTGGACCCGGAAATGATCGGCGAGGTTTTAGATGTCATGAAAACCCTTGCAAAAGAAGGTATGACCATGGTCTGCGTCACCCATGAAATGGGGTTTGCAAAGGAAGTGGGTGACCGGGTAATTTTCATGGACGAGGGCCGGGTGGTAGAAGAGGGTACTCCCGAGCATTTCTTTACCGCTCCCAGCCATGACAGAACCAAGCTGTTCCTAAAACAAATTCTTTAAAACAGTTTATTTTAAACCACTTATTTTAGATTTGATACACCAGACCCTGGCGGAACAAATGGTTTCCGGCCAGGGTCTCTTTCTTTCCTGCCTAAGAATTTTCCTGATTGATCAACCCATCTCTTGCAAAAAGATGAAAATAGATATTGGCAATGTACACAATTCCAATGGGCTCATTATTTTCTATAACAGGACGTCTGTGATACTTGTTTTTTACCATTCGATCAAAGAACATCATCAGATGTTCATCCGGCAAAGCGCCCGCGATTTCCGAGCTCATGATATCCCTGGTTTTCTTTTTTTATAAGTTTTTTGGGTTCTATGTTGACAAGAAAACCAAAAATGGTCATGCTGAGAATAATAATACATAAAATTCGTCGCGAAAGCTAGGGCAGATATCCTTATTCCCCTCCACGAAGCCAGATTTACAACCCTCTATCTATGTTATTGGAAAGTTTTCTTTGCCATTATATCTTTCTGACAACCCCTTGTTTTTATGCACAATAACAGCATGATATTTTTTTTGATTTTTTTATTTGTGCCACAACGTGGTATGTGCTATACTCATATTTATTTTAACAAGAGGCGGCTGGAACAAACGAGCAAAAAAGCTGGGTCTGCTGAAATTTCCGGAATAAATTCGCAGAACCCAGGATCAGTTATTTAGTCTCCTACGCCAACCTCTTCAATAAAACAAAGGATTTTCATGCCTTACGCGTTGTGCATAATTTGGAGCAACTTAAGTTAGCAACCCATTTTCAAATCAATTCAAAGGAGATACTTATGGCCAGTGACAAACCCATCAATAAACAAGTGAGTTCATCGGAGAGAACCATGTGTGAGGCCACGGCCCAGATGCTGGACAAGGCTCGGCGGGATGGGGTGATAATTGCCCTTGACCGGGGGTATGAGATGAAACCTTGTCCCATCGGAGTGGAGTCTGCCTGTTGCAAGCACTGCTACATGGGCCCCTGCCGCCTGAACCCCAGAGACCCTTATAAAAAAGTCGGGGTCTGCGGTGCCACCATTGACACCATCATGGCCAGAAATTTGGCCCGGAATGTGGCCACGGGTTCCGCTTCCCATAATGACCACGGCATGCACATTCTTAAATTATTCAAGGAGATTGTAGACGGGCGCGTCAAGGATTTTTCCATTCAAGACACAATCAAGCTGGAGCGGGTGGCTAAATCCATTGGCATTGATGTTGAGGGTAAAGAGGTCTATGCAGTGGCCAAGGAGCTCTATGTTGAGCTGGAAAAAACCTTTTCCAATGTGGATGGGGAGATGCCCTTTACCCGGCGGGCACCCAAGGCAACCCTGGAACAATGGCGCAAGGACGGCATCGTTCCCAGGGGCGCCATGCGGGAAGTCATGGAAATGATGAGCCGGACCCACATCGGATGCGACCAGGAGTATAACAATATCACCAAACAGATCAGCCGGACAGCCCTTGCCGACGGATGGGGCGGCTCCATGGTGGCAACGGAACTGTCCGACATTATGTTCGGTACCCCCTCTCCCACGGTGGCTGAGGTCAACATGGGGGTTCTTAAGGAAGACCATGTGAATGTCATTGTCCATGGCCATGAACCGGCCATGTTTGAAGGGATGCTGGCAGCGGTCAGCGACCCCTTCTTTGTTGAAGAGGCCAAGGCCAAGGGTGCTGCAGGCATCAACCTTGTGGGAATGTGCTGTTCAGGGGCGGAGATGATGTCCCGGCATGGCATTCCCCATGCAGGCAATTTCAGTTCAACAGAAGCGGTATTGGTCACCGGAGCCGTGGATGCCATGGTCGTGGATATCCAGTGCATCAAGCAGGGATTGGCGTCAATTGCCAAATGCTATGACACCCATTTAATTACCACCAACTCAAGGGCCCATATTGAAGGGGCCACCCATATTGAGTTTGAAGAGCAGGATCCAAGGGGTTGTACCGACCAGGTTTTAATAAAGGCCATCGCCCGTTTTGGCTCCAGAAGCATGCCCATTGAAATTCCGAAACAGGTTCAAAAAGGAGTTCACGGATTCACCCATGAATACATTGAATACATGCTGGGCGGTACCTTCAGGGGATCCTATTCTCCCTTGAACGAGAACATTATCAATGGCAGAATCCGTGGGGTAGCCGGTGTTGTGGGCTGTACCAACCCCAAGGTCAAACAGGATTCATTCCATGTGGCCCTGGTACAAGAACTGATCCGAAATGATGTTCTGGTTCTCCAGACCGGGTGCTCCCAGATTGCCCTTGCAAAGGCAGGATTTTTGACACCGGAAGCAGCCCCCCTGGCAGGCCCTGGCCTGTCGGAAGTTTGTGAAACCGTTGGCATACCGCCGGTCCTGGGGCTGGGTTCCTGTGTGGATAATACCCGGATTCTCATAGCCGCCTCGGCCATGGTGGAAGCAGGAGGCCTTGGCAACAGCATTGCCGATCTTCCCGTTGCCGGGTGTGCACCCGAATGGATGAGTGAAAAAGCCCTGGCCATTGGTCAGTACTTTGTGGCGTCCGGGGTCTACACGGTCTTTGGCATTGGGTTTCCCACCATCAAAGGAACGAAGTTCCATGACCTGCTCTTTAACGGGCTTGAACAACAGGGATATGGAAAATGGGGAACCGCAGCTGACCCCATTGAAATTGCCCAGATGATGATTGCCCATATTGATAAAAAACGAAAAGAACTGGGCATTGACAAAACAAGGGAAAGAACCCTTGTGGACATGTCCGACAGGCGGGATATTGCCTGATCACTTCCCGGCCCGGTATCCCCGGGCCGGGTTTTCCCTTCCCCAAAAATCAGATTTACCACCCCGCAAAAATCTATAGTCAAACCCATTGGATATGTCCCCAGCGTGTCCCATGAAATGAAACAAAAAAATTGACAACAAACAGGAGAATAATATATTAACGACCAGACAAACAATTAAACAATGGAGATACCATGGGTCGAAAAAGCATATCACACATTCGCAAACCTGAAATTCTTAGAAATACATATAAAGTTGTTCAAGAAGAAGGATTCATGGGTATGACAATAGGGAAAGTTGCCACCCGCATGGGAGTCAACTCAGGGCTTTTAATCCACTATTTTAAAAGTAAGGAAGGGTTGATAATGGAGATGGTGGATTATCTCTATGAATCCTCCTTGACCGCCTACCAGGAAGAGCTGAAAAAGCACACAACTCCCAAAGAAAGGCTTGGGACAATGCTGGATATGATCTTTGACGTAAGCGGCAGCATGCCCCAGCGGGATGGGGTTTTCTGGTCCTGTTACGCCATGGGGTTCCGGAACGACCAGATCAAAGAAAAGATTAAAGAACTAATGAAAAAATTTATTGATTTTGGCATTGCCGAGATTCAAAGCTGGGAGAAAAACGGGTTGGCCAATGTGGCGGATAAAGAAAAAGCCGCTGCAACCATCCTGGCACTTTCCGAAGGATTTGGCATCCTGAGAAATTCCATTGATGATATGACCACCTTAAAAGAGGTGTCTCTTTTCATGAAAAAAACCGCTTTAAATACATTGGGAAGCCAATATACCCCAACCCTATAAAAGAAGGGCTGCGGACAGGGAGACAAAAGAAAAAAGCGTGGACAGCATGATGGCGGCTGAAGCGAGCTCTGTGTCGGAATTTAGCTGGGCCGACAATACATAAATGGCTGTGGATGTAGGCAGACAAAAAAATATCATTCCGGTTTTAAAGGGAATGCCTGTCACATCAAAAAGAGTTAACATCAAAAATCCCAGCACCGGCAGCACCAGCAATTTAAGCATAGCGGCAACCAAAGATGCCTTTGTATGGGAGGCAAGCCCCTTAAAGCTCAAGGTGCCGCCAATGGAAATCAAGGCCAGGGGTAGGGTAACCGATGTCATCAAGGAAAAGGTATTGTTCATCACCCGGGGGAAGACAAACCCGGACCGGGAGACCAAAAGCCCGGCCACACACCCCAGGATCAATGGATTGGAAATAAGGGCACGGGCAAAAAAACGGATTTTCTCCCTTATGTCGAGATTCTGGCCTGAATGCCAAATCAAAACAGAAACCGCCATGACATTTATCAAGGGAATGGCAAACCCCACCAGAATCCCAAAATACCGGACCCCTTCCTCTCCTAAGGTATTCATAACAATGGCCATACCAATATACGTGTTAAACCGATAGCAGGCCTGGGAAAAGGAACCAGCCTGAAATCCGGGCATCCGGCTTTTATGAATAAAAACAAGGCTCAGGCTGAAAACAGCCCCCACCGCCAAAATCCCTGCCAGACAAAGTCCGAAACTAAATCCTGTGTGAGGTGCAGAATTTCCTATTTTCCAGAACAGCATGGCCGGAAAAAAAATATAATACACCAGCTTATCTGCTGTTTTTAAAAAAGCCTCATTTGTGATATGGGTAATCCTTAACACACAGCCCAGCAAAAGGAGGGCAAACAAAGGGAATATGGTATCCAGTACAATCATGATCTGTTCTGCCTTCATTAACGACTGTTTATGTTGATCTGTCCTGTCTGTCTTTGATTCATAGGTTTCAAAGAGTTTGACTATACCCAGGGTTGTTCAGGAATATCAATATCCAAAAAGAATTTTATGTGCATCATTATTTCCCTTGACCCGAAACTGATATCTGATATATTAGATATCAGTTTAATAAAGAGACACCTGTTCATTGACCGGGTCCTCCTCTTCGCATATAATACAAAGGTTATTAACAGAGCATGGAAAACAAAGGGCTGTATAAAAAAATGAAGACACCTTTAAATGTCTTGTCATTGCGAGAACAGGTATATGAATATCTGAGAAATGAAATGACTGCCGGTAGCCTGACCTCCGGTTCCACCATTAACCTTACCAAGATTGCAGAACAGTTGGGGATCAGCAAAACCCCCCTAAGGGATGCATTGATCCACCTTGAGATAGAAGGATTTGTCACCATACTTCCCAGAAGAGGCGTTATGGTCAACGCCTTGAAATTAAAAGATGTAAAAGATGCCTATGAGGCAATTGGCATAATTGAGTCTTCCATTCTCCTGGATTGTTTTGATCAAATAACCCCCTCCCATATATCCCGGTTGGCGGAACTCAACCAGCGGATGATCAAGGACATCCAAAATAATGATTTTTCACAATTGTTCCAGACAAACCTGGCATTTCATAATGTTTTTAACGCTCTTTCCAGTAACCCGCTTTTAAATAAATTCATGTTCCCCATCAAGCACCGGTTGTACGATTTTCAGGGCCAGAGTTATATCAGTGACTGGGAACTGAAAAATTGTGAAGAGCATTCACAGGTTATCAGTTTTTTAAAACAGGGAAATTCCAGGGAAGCTGCTAAAATTTTAAAGGATTTTCACTGGTCCTATTCGATCAATGAGGCCTTTATTAAACAATTTTATGCCATGACCGAGCAAAATTAATCGCTCCCTGCATATAATTTTATTTTTTTATCTTTATTTTTATCTTTACGAGGAAAATCCATGAATGTACTGGTAATCAACACGGGCAGTTCTTCATTAAAATATCAGCTGTTTGACATGAACAGTCAGGCCGTCCTGGCTGGCGGTGTCATGGAAAGGATTGGAGAAACAAAGGGAATACTGACCCATAAAGAGTTCTCCACGGGCAGAGAAGTAAAAACAAAAAAAACACCCGTCATCCAAAACCACCAGGAAGCCATGCATTTGATGGCAAAACTCATCACCCAAAAAATTGACGCCATCGGTCACCGGGTGGTCCAGGGGGGTGAAAACTTCAAGACCGCCACCCCGATAAATGGGGATGTTAAAAATGCAATCCAGGCAAACAATCCCCTGGCACCCTTGCACAATCCCCCCAACCTCATCGGAATTCAACTGGCTGAGGATCTGTTCCCGGGCAAGCCCCAGGTGGCCGTCTTTGACACCAATTTTCACCAGACCATTCCGGAAAAAGCCTATCTCTATGCACTGCCCTATGAATACTATACAGATTATAAAATTCGCAAATATGGCTTCCACGGCACCTCCCATAAATATGTGGCCAACAAGACCGCCGCACTCATGGGGAAAAAGCCCGATCAAGTGAATCTGATCACCCTTCACCTGGGCAATGGCTGTTCCATTAGCGCCATTAAAAAAGGGGAATGCCAGGACACCTCCATGGGCATGACCCCCCTGGCCGGAGTGATGATGGGAACCAGAACCGGTAACCTTGACCCGGCTATCTTCGGATATTTAATGGACAACACCGGCATGACACAGGCTCAAATTGACGATGTTCTGAACAAAAAAAGCGGGCTCAAGGGCATCTGCGGGCTCAATGACCTGCGGGACATCCATGAGAGGGCTGCCCAGGGCGACAAATTGGCGAAACTTGCCGTTGAAATGTTTGCCTACCAGATCAAAAAATATATTGGGGCCTATGCAGCCGTGCTCGGCCATGTGGACGGACTGGTGTTTACTGCCGGTGTCGGGGAAAATGATGAAATCGTCCGGGCCAAAGCCCTGGCAGACATGTCTGTTTTCGGCATTGAAATTGACCTTGCCAAAAATGATATCAGATCCTCTGAACCCCACACGATCCACAAGGAGGGCAGCCGGCTCCAGGTGTGGGTGGTACCCACCAATGAGGAACTCCAGATTGCCACGGAGACCTGCCAGGTGTTAACAAAATAGCGCTGAGTTTTGGTCCATATACAAGGTGCATTAAAAGTTGCATACTATATTCAGCCTTTGATTCAACGAAGTAGATGGACCAAAATCTGCATTTTTCACTCATCGATGTCAATCTCTGGAAAATGAGTTCCATCTTTCAAAAAAGAGGTGGACTATTATTGATAGCCAGCCGCCGCTTAATGGCCCCTTGGAAAAGGAATATTGATTTTTACGCGATAGCTCCCTTTGATATTATCCTTAAGGTCAACTTCATATGATGTGTATTTGGATAACTTCTGACGTGAATAGCTGAGTGGTACTCGTATCGGTGGTTTCTTTAATGGTTCTGGGGTTGATGCTGGAAGGTAGGTGGCGGTACTGGCTTGGATGGGTACTGCATATTAATAGTTATTATTCATTCGGAGCATAAAAAAACTGCTGCCTTATTCGTGTCATTAAACGCACAATATTTAAATGGAAGTCGGGTAGCCATATTAATAAATAAATCTGCCATAGCCTTGTGCATCTGTCCTGGGACGACAATAGCAGATTTGTTTGCAAAATCTTTTTCTTTTGGTTTGTAAAGGCTCAGAACACCCGCAATTTCTTTCAGATCCCCAATCGTTAATCCCATTGTGGAATCAGACAAATCCCAAAGTGAATGCTTGTACAAATACTCTGAATGCTGCATAAGTTCAGATATAGCGGCAACAAAACTTACTTTTTCTATAATGCCCGATACCGTAATTTTTATATACTTTTCATGGGATGCATCAAGTGCATAAGCCATCTTATTCTCCTGTGAGTGAGGGTCAATATCGCAAGCTTGAATATAAAAAATGCAATTCTAATTTCATAGCAAATTGTTTCAAGCAAGAAAAGGATAATCAAAGATTCAATTTTTTATAAAGTTGGAATCTGATCCTATTCCAAAAAAACGGAGACCGATTTAAGCCACGATCACACGAAAACGGGAAGCAGACTTAAAAATCAATTATAAGGATATGCCAGAGCACTAGCAGGAAAAAACCCTATTCTCTGTTTGGCTCAAAAACCGGCTCCCGGTTTCGGTGATCAGAATGACACTCTCAATACCCGCAGCAAACCGGTTTTTAAAGATAAACTTGGGTTCCACGGCCAAAACCATACCCGGCTGAAGCCGTGCGGATCTTCCCCGGGCAAGGACAGGATGTTCTACCAATTCCAACCCAATCCCATGGCCCACAAACCGTGATTTCAAACTTGGAAGCCCCAGATATTCCTGCTCATATCCCATTTTTGCCGCCATTTTTACAGAAGTATCAAAGAGCTCTCCCATGACAACATCGGGTTTCATGGCTTCTTGAAGTTGGTTTAGTATTTCCATGGAAGCCAGGCTTGCTTCCTTGGCAGATGGTTCCATCGCTCCCAGAACAAACATTCTGGATTCATCCATGTGGTATCCTTTGACCATGGTTCCAAAATCAATGAGAATCGGTTCATTCTCCCGGATCAATTTGGGCCCGGCCCCAAAGGGATAGGCTGTACAGGTTCCGGTCCCGCAAACCGGTGAATCCAGGGCGCCGGCAAGCCCTCCTGTTCTTCCGCTCATAAGATGGAAGGAGAAACCTTCTGATCTATAATGGCGCATCTGGAGCTTGCCGGAATGACCGTGCCGCCGGGCAAAGGCTTCGACATAACCGCAAAATTCCATTTCAGTCATCCCTGGACTCAGCTTACCAGCCATAAAATCAAATATTTTTTTGGACACCCGACCAGCCGCTTCCATCTGCCCAATTTCATAGACAGATTTGATTTGACGGCAACCTTCAATCAAAGGGGTTCCATCCAAAAATGACGTATTCTTAAACAATTTCTGGTAAAATTGAAAATCCCTGACCGGAACCACATCAAAGGCAATTCCCATGGTTGACGGAAGCCTTTGGTGGGCAGCCCTTATCCCATGGGGAATCTCCTTTACGGACTGAACAGGGATGATATCTTTAATGCAGGTCTCCAGCCTGGCCCTTGGCAGGTAGCGTTT
Source organism: Desulfobacteraceae bacterium (assembly GCA_016744295.1). GTDB lineage: Bacteria > Desulfobacterota > Desulfobacteria > Desulfobacterales > Desulfobacteraceae > NBML01. The sequence continues at coordinate 40,988 of JADGEQ010000029.1, forward strand.
AACAAAGAGCAGGGGATCCTGATCCAGGCAAACATAAAGATAGCAATCTTGGGCAGTACCTGAAAAATAATAGATATCTGGTTTATGGGTCAAAAAAAGGGCCTGGAGACCCGCCCCTTTCATATGCCGTTTCAAGATGTTGATCCGGGAAAGGATTTCAAATTCAGGGGTGATGTCCAGGAGCAAGTCAGGATTCATGGTCGGAAAATACACGATATATTATTTCTTCACAATGAAAATAATCTTCAGAACCGCTTTTTTTGGCAGTTCCCAAAGGATGATTCTCCAGAAAGGCCATAAAGAAAAAATTGACTGTCCGATCCAAACTTTGTAAAAAGGACAACAACAGGTGACTGACCTTTTTGAAAAAACAAACCGCAGACACGTACTCACCCGTGCAAATGAAAACAGCATAAGGAGTTTTGCCCATGGCCCTGCCCTGGAAGATTGTTGATCAATTCACTACCCAGGATGAAGGGACACTGGAACTTCGCCAGCGGGGTAAAAAAGATTTTCTCATCACCCTTGGCACCCAGGTACTCATGAACTCCATGGCCCAACGCTCGGAGATCGCCCTGGGAAAACTCGGCGCCAAACCCCTTAAAAACAATCCGGCCCCGCGGGTTCTTTTGGGAGGTCTGGGAATGGGGATAACCCTCAGGGCAGTTTTGGATTCCCTTGCCCAAACAGCAAAGGTTGTGGTCTGGGAACTCAACCCCAAAATCTGCCAATGGTGCCGAGGACCGCTTTCAGGCTTAACCGACGGGGCGGTCTCAGACCCCAGAGTTTGTGTTAAAATCGGCAATGTTGTCCAGGGAATAGAAGATGCCGCCAAAGGTAAAAACAACGGCCGGTTTGACGCCATCATCCTTGACCTCTACCGGGGGCCCCATCCCCACACAAACAAAAGAGATGACCCTGTTTACGGCAGCCGGGCTCTGGAGCGCACCCGCAAAGCCCTTAACCCCGGAGGAACCTTTGCCGTATGGGGGGAAGACCACGACCAAGGATTCATGAAACGCCTTGCCAACGCCGGATTTTTCCCAGAGTTTAAACGACCCGGCAAGGGCGGATATTCCCATGCTGTTTTTTTAGCCACAAAAAAAACTTAGAACACCGACGCATATCCGAACAACTCCCTAGGCGCGGGCAAGGAGAAAATCCACAACACCCGAAAGATCCGACCGTTGAAAACAATCAATTTTTTGCCCCCCTGCCCCGGCACCATCATCCATTGCCGTAGAATCATCCGAAACAAATGCGTTTACCTGCTTGATGGAAGAAAAAAGCGGGGGCCGCCCCACATCCTTGCGCCAGACTTCAATTTTATTATACGGACCTGAAATCCAGCCCTCAATAAGGACAATATCCACCTGGGCATAAAAGAGATCCAACAGCCGTTGGGGGGTGTACTCCGGTGTTCTTGGCAGGTAAACGGCGCTCATGGTCTCCGTGACCATGGACACGGGCACGGCCCCGGCCTGTCGATGACAAAATGAATCCTTGCCCGGCTTGTCCAGTTCATGAACATGGGCGGAATGCTTCATAGAACCGACCCGGATGCCTTTTTCAGACAAATGCCTGACCAGGTCTGTGATCAGGGTTGTCTTACCGCTACCGGCATGGCCGATGATGTGAAAAGGGGTCATGGGTCTCCTTAAATTATCTCTTGTTTCCTGTATTACCACACAATAAATTTACCATACAATGTACATATTGTTGTTTTAGGAGTCTTGTCAAGGAATTGGACGTAAAGGATTAAAGATAATTGTTCTTGAATAAATCAGATAATTTTTTTACACTGACGGTAAGTTTCAGTGAAATTATTCAAAAACATTATTCAACCTGGTTTCAACATAGACTGTCAGCAATTTTTTATCCCCATCCCAGCAAAAAGGGAAAATCATGAAGCAACGTATTTTATTTGTTGATGACGAGTCCAATATTTTAAAGGGTCTCCAACGAAGTTTAAGACCCTTGAGGAACCAATGGGAGATGACCTTTACGGGAAGTGCTGTTTCTGCCTTGGAATGCCTTGAACGAGACCCCTTTGACGTTATTGTTTCTGATATGAGAATGCCGCAAATGGATGGAGCCCAATTGCTCGGGACGGTTCAGGAAAAATATCCCCTGATGGTCAGAATCATTCTTTCCGGGCATTCTGATCAGGAAATGGTTATGAAATCCGTAAAATCCGCCCATCAATATCTTTCCAAACCCTGTGAGAAACAGGTACTCATCGATACGATAACAAGGGCCTGTTTCCTGCGAAATACCTTGAATCAAAAATCCCTGCAATATGTGGTCTCCGGGATTGATACCATACCCATTTTACCTGCCTTGTATACGCAAATCATGGCGGAACTTAATTCAAAGGATGCCTCAGCCGCAAGTGTGGGAGAAATTATAACAAAGGATATCGGGATGACGGCCAAGATACTTCAATTGGTGAACTCTTCATTTTTTGGCATGCCCCGGCATGTGGCCAATCCAATGGAGGCGGTCATTTTTTTAGGAATTGATGTGGTAAAAACCCTGGTATTGAGCATTGAGGTCTTTGCTGAATTCCAAGAAAGAACCCTGTCCATCCTGCCGGTAAAAAAAATATACGATCATTGTGTCAAAACCGGGATAATTGCCAAAAAGATCGCTGTTCTCGAGAAAATGGGCAAGGAAGAATCCGATAATGCCATGATCGCTGGAATTCTCCATGATCTTGGGCGTTTGCTTTTGGCAGAAAATTTTCCCGATGAATACCAGGAGATCATGGAGAAGGTCAAAAAGGACCAGAAAGAGATTCATGTGGTGGAACTTGCGATCCTGGGGGTGACCCATGCCCAGATCGGGGCCTATCTGCTGGGGTTGTGGGGGTTGCCCGATAATATCGTAGAGGGGGTGGCCTTCCACCATAACCCCTCCGCCGACATCGTAAAAAAATTCGACCTTTGCGGTCTGCTCCATGTGGCAAATCTCATGGAGCACCACGAACAGATACTGCCCAATGGATGGGACCACTTGATCGGGGTGGATACCGATTACCTGGATCAATATGATATGACCAAAAGAATCCCTTTGTGGCGAGATTCTCTGCGGATAAAATGAAATTAAAAACCATCATTGAAACCTGTGCAGAGCCCATTGTGGTTTATGACAGACAAGGACTTGCAACCTATGTAAACCCTTGTTTTGAACGAGTGTTTGGTTGGGAGGGACAAGAAATCATCGGCAGCCGAATTGACTTTGTTCCCAAAGATCAGGTCGGAGCGACCGGACAAGCGGTTGCCGAAATCCTTTCCGGGAAAACCATTTCCGGTATGGAAACCCAGCGGCAAACAAAAAAAGGGAAGACAATCCATGTCCGGCTGAGTGCCGCCCCCCTCAAGGATGGGGAAGGCAATGTTGACGGAATGGTGGTGACCCTCCAGGATATCACTGATTTGGTCGGTTCCCGGCGGGAAGCCCTGGCAGCAAACCAGGCCAAAAGTGAGTTTCTTTCCAATGTCAGCCATGAGGTTAGAACCCCCATAAACCACGTCATGGGAATGGTAGAATTGCTACTCAATACCCGGCTGGATGCGCAACAGCAGGAGTTTGTGGAAATCCTTCAAAAAAGCGCTGATTCTCTTATGATGGTGGTCAATGACATGTTGGATTACTCCAGGATCGAATCGGGGAAAGTTGACTGTGATGCCATCGGGTTTGATTTGCGAACCCTGGTTGAAAAGGTCGAAAACCTGGTGGTCCCTAAATCTGTGGAAAAAGGACTGGCCTTTGATCTTTTTGTCCATCAATTTGTTCCCTCCTTGCTCATGGGTGATCCGGGCCGCCTGCGCCAGGTATTGGTCAATCTTTGTCTCAATGCCATTAAATTTACGGAAAAGGGAGGGGCCAAATTAAACATTTTCCTTGAAAAGGAAAATGATACAACAGCCCGGATCCGATTTGAGGTCAATGATACGGGAATCGGTATCGCCCTGGATCAGATCCCGGTGATATTTAATTCCTTTTCCCAGGTAGATGGATCTGCAACCCGCAAATATGGGGGAACCGGGCTGGGGCTAAGCATCTCCAGCAAACTGGTTCAGATGATGGGCGGTACCATTGAGGTCAAGAGCCTGCTGGGAAAAGGAACTTGTTTTTCTTTCACCCTGTCTTTTGCGAAACAGGTCCCTGGGACTAAAATAAATCGGGTAATCCCAACCTCCTTTCAGGGTAAAAAAATTTTGGTGGTGGATGAAAATATCACGGACAGGCTGGTGCTGAAAAGCTTGATTCTGGATTGGGGTTGCTTGTTTGATGGGGCAGGGACTTCCGAGGAAGCCCTTGAAAAATTGAAGCATTCCAAGGAGAGAACCCCTTGCTGTGATATTATATTGTTGAATCTTGAGCTGCCGGGGGGGGAAGCCCTGGCAAAAAAGGCTAAAACCCTTCCCTGGGCCAGGAACCTTGTGATTATAGTGCTGGCTTCCATGGGCAAACAGGGGGATGTGGCACGGCTTAACAAAATCGGGGTAAACGGATATCTTCCCAAGCCAATCAAACCCCAGGAACTCTATGATTGTATTGCCACAGCTCTTACGGCCAGAAACCTGGGGCAAGAGATGATCACCCGTCATACCTTAACGGAGAATAGAAAACAGCAAGTAAAAATTCTTCTGATTGAAGAGAACCGAGTCAACCGGAAAATCATCCTTAATATTCTGGGCAAATCCGGTTATAGCCCAAAGGCAAAAAGCACTATGGACAATGTTTTTAAAAGGTTTAAAACCGGAAAATTCAATTTGATCCTCCTGGATATTGATTCACCCGAAAGCGGGGGATTGCTCAACACCATCCGGCAGTATGAAACAAAAGAAAAACAAAAGCGGATCCCCATCATTGCCATGACAACCCCCCCCCTGGACGAAAAATGGCAAGAGGGCTTTCAAAAAGATGTGGAAGACTGCTTGTTAAAACCCGTGACACCTGAACTATTATTGGCGTCAATCGAAACATGGACCTGGCGGAATGAAAATTTTTTAAGGGCCCAGGTTGGCGGATATTTCCATATGAAGTTACAAAAAAAACAGGGAATCGTTTTCAATCTGAAGGCAGCTCTTGAAAGAGCAATGGGTGACAAAGAATTTCTTGAAATGCTGGTAACTGAATTTACGGCCTCTCTTCCTTCAAAAATTGAGCTGATTAAAAAGGCCGTTTCAGAAAAAAAATTAGATGCAGTGATATTGGCAGCCCAATCCTTGAAAGGATCTTCAGCCAATATGGGGGCAAACATGATCAAGGCCGCGGCCCAAGCCGTTGAAAGGATGGGGGAAAAAGGTGACCTGGGCCTGGCCGAAAACAGGATTAACCGCCTTATGAATGAATCTGAACGGTTTATAGAGCATATACACACTATCGAATGGAGTGAGGTATGAAAATACTAATTGCAGAGGATGATTTTGTTTCTAGGCTCCTGGTCAAAAAAGCAGTAACAGAAATAGGACATGAGGTCATTGTTGCTGAAAACGGGCAACAAGCCTGGGAAGCCTTTTTGGAGCATGAACCCGACATGGTGATCTCCGACTGGATGATGCCGGAAATGGATGGTCTGGAACTTTGCAAAAAAATTCGAAGCGCCAGTAAAAAAACCTATTCATACATCATGCTGCTGACAGCAAAGGACAAAACAACCGACCTTGTGGAAGTGTTTGAAGCTGGAGCGGATGATTATATTATCAAGCCCTTTAAACCCGATGAACTCAGATCCAGAATCAAAAGCGGTGAACGGATTGCCATTTTGGAAAGTCAGCACCATGAACTCCAGGAAAATTTGTCCCTAAAAAACAGACATCTGGATGAAGCCCTTAGAAATTTAAAGGCAACCCAGGTCCAGGCCATGCAGTCTGAAAAGATGGCTTCCATTGGTCAACTGGCTGCCGGGGTCGCCCATGAAATCAATAACCCCATAGGGTTTGTAGGCAGCAACCTGGAGGCATTATCCGACTATCTTAAGGATTATAATAGACTGCTGGAACATTACCAGGCCATGGCAGCAAATCTGGATAAGGCCGGGACCGACAATCTTGCCACAATAGTCAAGACGCATCTGGAGACCATTCAAACCTGTGAGAAAGATATTGAAATTGCCTATATAAAGGATGATATTCCCGACTTGCTCAAGGATTGCATTGAGGGAACCTCACGGGTGGGGAAAATCGTCGCAGACTTGAAAAATTTTGCCCATCCCGGCAATGACAAGCAGATGCTCATGGACATTAACAAGGGACTGGAATCCACCTTGAATGTTGTTGCCAATGAGCTCAAATACAAGGCAATTGTAACAAAAACGTTTGGAAAGATTCCCCTGGTGGAGGCCTGGCCCCAAAAATTGAACCAGGTATTTGTGAATATCCTTATCAATTCAGCCCAGGCGATTCTTGAAAAGGGCGAAATCCGCATCCATACCTTTGCTGAAGGCCGTGAGGTGAAAATCGCCATTTCCGATACAGGATCCGGTATTTCACCTGAAAACCTGTCCAAAATTTTTGATCCCTTTTTTACCACCAAGGCCGTGGGCAAGGGAACCGGGCTGGGCATGAACATCGCCTATAATATTGTTAAAGAGCACAAGGGAATAATTGAGGTCACAAGCGAAGTGGGAAAGGGCACCTGTTTTACCATCACCCTGCCCGGAAAATAGGGAGAAGGGCTTTTTGGGGTCAGTAGGCCCCTATTTTCATCTCGTAAAAATCGATCCCATGGGTTTCTCCAGTGTTTTTTTTAACCTCTGTTATCCTGCACCGGCTGTCGGGATTGTACAAGGTGATGGCGGTATTCGGCCCAAACACCCGGGTGCCGGACCGGATTTTTTTGCCCACACGTACCTGGGCCAGGGGCTGTTTTCTGGCGGTAAACTCCAGCAGCCGTTTTTTCTCCTCTGCCAGAGCCAGGTTCAGCTCTTCAAATTGTTTGATTCGGTTCTTTTTCTGTGAAATTTCCAACTCAATGGCATCCTGTCGTTCAAATTGGCAATTGATCTTTTCTTCTGCCTGGGCTGCATCTATTTTGAGCTGCTTGGCCGCCTGTTTTACCTTTTGATAAGCCGCCATATTTCCCGAAGCCTTCAGATCGCCTATTTTGCTTTCAATCTTTTGCAATTCCAACTGGGCCCGGTCCTGTACATGGGCATGTTGGGATATTTCTCCATGGAGACTGGCATCCTCTCGCTCAAGGATTGAGATCTCTTTTTTCAAGAGAGCTGCTGCCTCGGAATGAATCCGCATTTTCTCCGCCACCAATGCCACCAGCCGGTTAGTATGTTCGTCCACCCCCACCACAAGTTTGGCCGGGCTTGAAGCGTCCGTTCCGATGTTTCCGGCATCTATACCCATGTTGGCCGATATCTGGGAGGCAATGATGGTTCCATTGGTATTGATACAGGCACCGGAAAGCTGGATAATTGAATCCATGATTTCCCGTTGAACAATGAGATCCCCAAAGGCATTGATCGTTGAGTTGTGGATATATTTGGCCTGGACAGATCCTTTTACATTGACCAATTGTGTATCCACTATCCCTAGAGAAACATTCAAATCCCCGGTCAGGTCAATTTGGGCCCCTTCTATGGCCCTGGCCGTCAAGGAGGCTCCTTTCACTTTAAAGCCCTGTTTGACAACCCCTTCCACCACCACATTGCCTTCAAAAATCACATCCCCTGTTTCAAATCCCAAATCCCCCTTGATTTTCAGCTCCGGGCAGATGGTCACCTTGCCCATGGCATCCAGGTGGGGCTGGCCGTCAATTTCGGCATAGATTTTGTTCCCCTCTTCGGAAAGCCGGGTGCCGGGACCTGCTTCAAAAGCTCTGTCAATGGGGTCTCCTACCAGGATTTCTCGACCCGTCACGTCGATGCCGTCTTTCCCCTTTTTCGGAGATATCTTGGCTGCCAAAAAGGCATTTTTGCTCACAAAAGGGATTTCTCCCCTTTCCCTGAAATTGATGCTGCCATCCTCGTCCACCTTTCCGACATGACGAAAATCAGTGGAAAAATGGTAGTTGATGACCGCATCTCCCGGAGGGACCGGTGCGAGTCCCCGGGCGATAACAAAGGGCTTGTTTTTTTCGGTCACAGACAGGAGCCAGGATCGGATGGTGCTGTCCGCTTCAATGCCATAGTTAATATTGTGCCAGAATAAAAAATACTTGATAATGGTCAGGTCCAGAATCCGGGGTTCCTTTTTTTTTACCTGAATAAAGGCTGTGGACCCGTCAGGGGAGAGGGTTATCTGGAGGTGGTTATCCAGGTATTGTTGGAATTCTTTCCCAAACAGATTCATCTTTGCCGCATTGCTCTGGTATAACAGCATCCGGATGGATGGGATCAGGGTTGCGGTCAGGTCGGCAAAGGGGTTGTCCTGGCCGGACCGATAGAGCGCATCTCTATAATACAGTGGGCTAAGCTCAATGGAGTGGCGAAAGACAGCGGTTTCAAGGATCAGCTTGACCTGTTCTTTGACTTTTATAAACTGGGCACCCAATCCCTGGGCGGACAATTCAACCTGTTTTGCTCCCAGGATTTCTTTTAAGGAAGGAATTTTATCAGGATTTATCGCCCCTTTTCCGATCTTTAATTTTGATTCAAGAATCCGTATTTGCCGCTGGCGATCTGATATTTGGACCAGGTCCGAGGCTTCCTGCTTTTTGAAATTACTGGCAATCTGAAACAATTGTCGATTTTGGCGCTGGGTAATTCTTTGAAGATTGTTAAGTTTCACGGAGGCTTGATACTGCTGACTGCACGCTTCCACCTGGACAATCAGGTCATGATCATCAAAGGGGAGGGTGAGGCAGGAATGGATCTGGGCCGTATTGATGGCAGAGAAAATGATCTCAAGATAAGCGGCATCCGCCATGAGAATACGAAGGGTTGAAGGCGATGCCTCCCTGGCCTTTAACAAAATTTGGTCCCCCTTCATTTTCGGCATGGCATAGCTTGCAATAATAACGGCATAGGGAAAATTTCCGGCATCTTTCAGGGCAAGCAGGCCAGCGACAGCGGTGTCAAAACAATGAACCTCAAACCCCTTTGCCGATAAAAGGTATTCCAACTGGGATCGTACCGAATCCAGGGCCTCAATCACCAGTATTTTAAGTGCACTTTCTTCGATGAATGCTTCTCCCTCTTACAGGTTAAGGGTCTGATGGGTGATTTGTTTCGGATTGTCCGGATTTTGAGAATCAATTTCCATGAATTTTGACATGCCGATGTCATCGCCAAGGATGGTGGAAGCCATGGTTCCCATGATCTTAGTTCCCCGGTAAAGTTTTTTGTTGACCTTGAGGATGGGAATGGGATCTTCTCGCTCAAGCCTTTTGGTGGCCCCTTCCTTTTCTTTTTGCAGGTCCGCAATCTCCTGATTCAGCGCCTCGATTTTTGTGTCGCAATCCTGGATCTTATTCATCACCCCATCCTGGGCTTCAAAAATTGTTTTAATGCGCTCATCTGCCTGTTCAATACTGGCTTCAATCTCTTTGAGCTCATTGACTAACTTTTGTTTTTCTTCTTTGCCTGATGCCTTGCCCATCATTTTTTCCAGAAACTCCATCTTTTTATTCAGCTTTTCCTGGGCAAAGGTCTGGTTGGCCACATCAACATGGAGCCCATTATAATTTTCGTCATGGGATCGTTTTGTATCGATGATCTCATCCAGTTTCCTTTGAAGGGTGTCGATTTTAGCCTCAAATTTTTCGGCAATCCATCGGATATGGTCATCAACCCCTGTTTTGATGGTGGAGGGTTCCGCCTTTTCCGTACCAATCTGTTTGACACTCAATCCCATCCTGGCGCCAATATGGGAAGCGGTTATCCTGCCGGCCTCATTGGCCAGTGCCCCTGAGATGAGGATACGGGATCCCATGATTTCCCGGGTGATCATCATATTCCCATGGGCAAATATTTTGACATTGTTGAGAAACTTTGCCTGGACATTTCCCTGGGTTTCAATATGGGAATTGACAATTCCGTTAGATACCTTAAGATCCCCCCGGATAAGGATGGTTGCCCCATTGATCTCATTTGCCGTCAGGTCATCACATTCCACCATAAATCCCTCTTTTACCATACCGGTCACCAACACATTTCCCTTAAAGTTTATGTTTCCTGTTTTAAAGTCCACATCCCCCTTAACAATGAATTGTTCCAGAACGCTGATGATGCCCTTGGCATCCATACTGGGTTGCCCCTGGATGGTGGCGGTCAGTTGCAGTTCATCTTCGGAAAATTTCACCCCTTCTCCTCCCAACAGGGGGATGTCCTCCACCTCTCCCACCAGAAGGGTTTCACCAAAAATATCTATGCCGGGTCTGGGATGTTCCATGTTTTTTTTTTCTGCCAGGAGCTGGCCTTTTTTCACAAAGGGTGAATCCCCCCTGGCGGAAAAATCAATGGAACCATCTTCCCGGATCACCCCTGCGGCATCATGCTCGGTATTGAAATGGTAAATAATTCGGGCAGGGTTGCCCACACTGGCGGGCACCCCCCTGGCCACCACAAATTTTTCATGGGGATCGGTACAAGTTTGAACAAAGTTTCGAATCTCACTGTCGGGTAAAATTCCGTTTTTGATGCCCCGTTTCTTGACCATCTGCTTGATGGGGGTGATATCTGTTGTCCCCTGTACTGTTTTGGGAACCCGTATCCAGGCTTCCACCCGGTCTTGGGACACCTGGAGATCCACAAAGGCGCCAAATTCCGAAGAAAAGGCAGCACCCGGGTCCATGGTTTTCTTTTTTCCCCCGGATCTGTCCTGCCCAGCCATGATCTCATCCCTCAACTCCGATGCGATAACCTCCGATTCCACCAGAATATCGCCGATGAGCATGGAAACCCCACTGTCTTCAAAATAGTTTAATTGTTTGCGGAGGGCCCTGTCCACATCCTTTTTGCTGGCAACCTCACGGTCCATGAGCATTTTTCCAAACTCCCTGTCCAGCAACCGGGTTTCGATGAGCGCCATTTTGGCAAATAGCCGGCTTAGGTCTTTTCTCTGGAGAAACCCTTGGGAAATAAGCACCTTGTCGATGGTCAGACCGGTTGATTGTTCCGCTTCTTTCTCCTCCAGCTCATCCTGGGCCTTTTCAAATTCACCCCTGGTAATACATCCGTCATTAAAGGCCAGGGTGCCAAAATCAGGCAACTCTTTATAATCATCAATGAGAATGCCCGCAGTGGGTTCGGATCCAATGCCGAACAAGGTGGGCTCAACTGCCTGGACCACATTTTCAATAATCTGGTCTATGATCTCGAAGGTATCGTCTTCAAGGTTGTCAATATTGGCGGGCATGCCCGCCGGAGAAAAAGGGATCTTGCTTCTTTGGGCGATTTCCCCAAGGGTGGCCACAACTTCCGTCCTGGAAATAGAGAAAGCTTCTGCCAGGTTTTTCTGGTTCATGGTGATGGTCCGGGAAAGCAATTCATCCAGCCCAAGAAACACCTCTTTGTATTCCGCCTGTTCCTTATCCTCGGCCAGGGTCTGGGTCAAAGAATCCACTTGTTTTTTTTTGGTTTCAAGCTGTGCCGTGAAATCTTTTAGCTTTTTTTTCATGCCGGCAGCAATGTCGAATAGCTTGGCATTCTGGTGACGGGTAAGATTGAACAATCGTTTTCTTTCCTGAAATTGCTTATAAATATCCAGCTCCCCCAGGATTTTGAGCAACAAATCGTCATTGTTCCATGGTTTTGAAATATATTGGTGGATTTCTCCTTTGTTGACCGCATCCACAATGGCCTCAAAATTGGAATATCCTGTCATCAGCATCCGCCTCGATTCAGGGCTGAGCAATATGCTTTTTTCCAAAAATTCGCTACCGGAAATACCCGGCATCCGCTGGTCCGACATGATCAGAAAAAAATGATTCCGGGTATCTTCCAGCAACTTTATGCCCTGTTCTGCACTCAGGGCAGAGATCACCTTGTCAAATCCTTTCCGCTTTAACACCCGTCTCATGTTTTTTACGATGGGTTCGTCGTCATCCACCACCAGAATCGCATATTCATCTGTGTTCGGCATCTTATCTCCCCGGGATGTTATCGGGCATTTCAAATCCGTTTCTGGTTGCAATATCCTGGAATTGTTCAAACAGCTCTGCCATTATGGCAGCATAGAGTGTGTTGAGTTTTTCCTTTTCCAAAAGATTGTTTTCCTTGAGCAAGGCTTCTATTTCATTGATATAGTTCCGATTTTCAAATCCGATTTCCAGTCGCTTTTTGAGTTGTTCTACTTCCTTGTCCCGTTGAATAATGGCTCGCTGATGGACGACGGAACTTTTTTTCAAATCTGTATTCAAGGCGAATAATTTCGCATTCTGGGCCTTGGCAAGCTTGAAGAGCCTTTCATTCTCAATGATCAATTCATACTGTTCCAAGCCCGCCTTTATGGTTTCAATACAGGCATCCTTGTTCCAGGGCTTGGTCATATACCGGTGAATGGACCCTTTGTTCACCGCCTTGGTAACGGCATCCACATCGGCATAGCCCGTAAGGAGAAAACGGATGGTATTTGGGGTTATTTTTTTTGCTTTTTCCAGAAATTCATCACCTTCCATCCCCGGCATCCGCTGATCTGAAATAATGAGGGAAAAGGGGGTTGCCGCAGATCTTATCCGGTCAAGGCCTGCCTGTCCGGAGTCCATGTACACATATCTAGCGCCGATCTGTTTCATTAATCTGCCAAGTGCTTTTCCAACTTGTTCTTCATCATCGACGATTAATATGGTGTGATCAAATTTACCTGCCATCAAACCTCCATCTGACGCCATGAACCACAACGGTCAGCATCTCTTAGGTAGTCTTAGATTCAGTATAAAATTGTTCTGTCGCCTATATTGGCCTACCATGGGAGTTTAAGGCCTGGGCAACCGCTACTTTTTGTTTGTTCGCGCTCGGAATAAATTTTACTCGGTAATGTTTTTTTTCTCAAGTGTTTTTTCCGATCATTTGTTGTTCCGACTTAAAATAAAGATTGAAATTCCCCCAGGAATTACATATGTTTAAAGGCGTAAATTCCAAACGAGTCTTTCTTCAACAGACCATGGGTGTCACCACACTTAAGTGCCAAGTTAAGGATATACAATGAAGTCGATCCCTCAGATAGCTCAAGAGCTGGATATTTCTTCAACCACCATCAGGGAATATCTAAAACAGTTTAACAAATTTTTTGCAGATCCGGTAGAGCATGAAGGGGTAAAAGAATATCCGGATGAAACCCTTGATCTGGCCCGACGGATTCACGAATATTACCAAACAACGGAAATGACAAAAGAAGAAATTCGGATCAAGCTTGGCGGCATTCAGGATTCCGAGGATAACCCGCCTGCCGCCATGGCCATTGCATCCCCCATGGACACAGCACAAGTTTCACTTCTGGGAGAAAAGCTGGATCATTTGATATCAGTGATTGAAAACCTGACAAACGCTCTTACCGGTTCAGGTGGCAAATTATTTCCCACTGTTAAAAAAAAAATCGGCAGCAATGAAAAACTCAACGAGATAAAAGCCCAGATAACGGATATCATCGAAATGAGCAAGGGCAATGATAGTGAAAATCTTGAGGAAAACGTGCTGGCGGCAGACGGATCGATTATTTTTTCCTATGGAAGGCTTTCCCCCAATGCAGCAGATACCCTGAATTTCGCAAAGGCCCATAAAAAACCGTGGCTCCACATTGACCTTGAAACGGAAAAAAATCCCTCCCCCATTCTCCGTAAATGGCTGAATCAATTTCAGGTAAAAGTGCTGAATGTGGCGGGTAAAAGTGCCAGCAAGGTGCCGGGGCTGCAAAAATCGGTAAATGATATTATCTCCCTTGTTCTCAAGGAATAATTTATAATAACAGGTGAATGAAATTGGGATATATTTATATTTCCTATTGTGTACTCTTATCCTTGCTGACAATGGCAGCCTGTTTCAGGCTCAAACAACCAAAATGGTGGGCAGCGGTGATCTTGTTATTGCCCGTTGCGATCCCTTTTTTTATCCGTAAATCAAAAAAAAACACTGGCACTATTTGGATGGCAGCCTTTTTTATCTCCTTTTTTGCCGTGGCAGGCACAGAATATTTTCTCTATACCTCAAACCAGAAAAAAGAGAACCGCCCCCCACCCATTGTCCGGGAAATGATCCGGCTTAATAAGGGGGTGAAAACCTCCACCATTGAATTGTACAATGCATCGGCAAAACTCCAAAGCCTGACCATGGCCCAGTCAAGGATTACAGACCTTAAAACAGCCCTTGATCTCATTAAAGAGGTCCGGCAGCTGATCAAAAAAAATCAGGCAGCCATTGACGTTCTTAACGCTTATATTCAGAAACATGACAATTATATAAAACGAAAGAATCTGTCCTGGGCATTTTTGATCCACGAATTCTATACCGATCAGACTGTGACAAGTCACCGTCATTCCCGGAAAAATTATCTTTCGGCCTTTGAAGGCATGCTGCAATACACCCACGACAATTTTGATAACATAATGGAACTGCAGAGTTCCCAGCACATGGCAAACTACGACGCGTATTATATGCGGTACCGGACGGTGGCCGACAACCACAACCGTACAAATAGAAAGAGGATCGGTTTCCAAAAAGGATTTATTCAAAAAAATCCTTTGGTCAAACCGTTTCTGCCCGGGGCGCACCAACTGGGAGCCTTTAAATTCTGGGATAAGTTTTCATTTTAACCCTTGTTTTCACCCTGGGAATTATTTTCCCAAAAAAAAGTTACAGGCATCATGAATTATTATTTTGACTTCAGGGAACCATTTTGAAGAGGACTCAATCCACAACCGCATCTTTTTGTGTGCACTGGGTTCAAAATAGCGGCCGATAATTTTACCGGGGCTTGTATTATTATTCAAGAAATCAGGAATATAACTATTGATGATTCCATCAGCCGTATTGACAATAATGTCCTCTTCAAAGGTAGATGACCCAACCTTGATTCCATGATGGGCGTAAATGGTGTTGGTCAGATGGGTTGGAAGCTTCCATTTTTTTGCCAAAAAATAGCCTATCTCATTGTGGAATACAGGAATTACAGCTCTTTCAGCATCCCGATAAATAAGTTTCTCGGTTCTTGCCAATTCATACACCCTTTTAAACTCATCCATGAAATAATAGGCCGTCAAAAGCTTGCCCATATCATGAAGAAGACCTCCAACAAAACATTTTTCAGGATCTGCGTTGTTTGATCTGTCAGAGAGGTGTTTACTTAAAACCGCCACACCAATGGAATGTTTCCAGAATGCTTCAATTTTAAATTGATCACAACACTGATCTTTGGTGATATTATTTAAGGCTTTAAAGGTTGAGAGTGAAACAATGATATTGCGAATGGCATCAAACCCAAGAACAATGGCGGCTTCCTTTACCGATGAGATTTCCTCTCTGAGTCCGAAAAATGGTGAGTTAACCAAAACAAGCATCTTGACAACAATAGCCTGGTCTTTTTCAATAACCTTGCTTAGGCTATCAATGGTGGTATATGGATCATCCAGCATCTGGTTCACCTTCATGACAATAGCAGGCAAAGATGGAAGATCCCTGATCATATCAAATTTCTTTAAAAAATCTGCTTTTTTATTTTCCACGGGAATAGACTCTGGTTAAATATTTATGTGAATTCCATATTTTTTTACGAATTGCAATCCTGGGTTCGTTATGACTTAATCTGCATTGGAAGAAGACTAACATGCGCAAAGATCTGAGTCAATTGAATGGAAATGATATGGTAAAGGTGGTACCGGAATCTGGTTCGGATTCAACTGTTATGGTGCCATGATATCCTTCCACCATGGCCTTTACACTGGCAAGTCCGAGTCCTGTTCCCTTTCCAATGGGTTTGGTGGTAAAATTTGGTAAAAAAATATGTTCCAATTTTTCTTTCGCAATTCCGCAGCCTGTATCTGAAAGCCAAATGAATATCTTATCTTCTCTAAAACGTGTTTTAACAAAAAACCGTTTATCATCTGTATCTTCCATTGCATCAATGGCATTTTTAATAATATTGTCAAATATCTGTTTTAGCTGAATCCTTTTCCCCATGAAGCAAGGAAGGGAGTCATCAAGATCAATCTCCTTTTGAATCTTATTTTTAAAAAGAAAATTAATATCATATAATTTAAATTCACTCTTAATCAAAGCATTCATATCAATGGATTCTTCATCCTGATTTTCAGAATCCCGCATGTGAATAAGAATGCTCGAAATGATCTGATCCATATCATCGGATGACTTTCTTGCAATATGGATATATTTTTTTATTTCATCCATGTTCGGCAAAGCTTGATTCGCCAGCAATTCGATTAGTTGCAAAGCACCGAGCATACCACTGAGGGGATTGTTCAGATTATGTACGATTTGTGACGTATATTTACCTATTTCAGCTGCATTTTGAATTTCAAACAATTCCTTTGTTTTTTTTGCTACCCGTGCCTCAAGTTCAGCTGTGTATTCTTGTAATTGATTGAGCAGATCTTTTTTCTCTTGTTTGAGATTATATAACTCAAAGGCCTGTTTTATAATATTGATCAGTTCAATATCATCCCAGGGTTTACTGATGTATCTTAGAATATTGCCGTCATTTATGGCATTTAAAACTGTTTGGGATTCAGAATTACCCGACAGAACCAGCCTGATGATGTCGGGGTGGGTTTTCTTAACCGTTTTTAAAAGCTCAATACCGTTCATCACAGGCATATTTAGATCAGAAAGCACCACATGAATCTTTCTATTTTTAATAATTTCAAGAGCTTCATTTCCGGATAAGGCAAAAAAACACTCAAAACCCATATTCCTTAAAAGCCTTTTTAAAGCCAATAGAATCATCTTTTGGTCATCGACGATCAATAATGCATTTGTTCCCATAAATACCTTTTGAGACCAGGTGGGTTGGGTTAGGCTTTTAAATATTCCAAAACGTTGCTGCCTGTATATTGACTATCCTTAACTTTAATAATTACAATACCCAGAGATAAAAGTCAAAATTCCTTTTCCCCAAAATCCGCTGTGTGATTTTAACTGACGACTCCAAACTTGGTTCAATCTTTTTAAACAACTAGTTCGCATTTGGTTAATTTTGAGGTTTTATTTTATTTGAGAATGGGATATCCTGTTTCTGTTAAAAAATGGATTTATGGAACCAGTTGGCATTCAACTATAAAAGAAAGAGGTGGAAAATAAACGATGAATGACTTTGAAACCCTTTTGGCAGGATCTGTCAGGGAACATGGCCACCTTTGCCCGGGTCAGGTCATTGGCGTTCGCATGGCGCTGCTGGGACTGGAACTTATAGGACTGAAAAATACCAGGGGAACCAGTGAAATCAAAAAACTCATCGTATATGTGGAAATAGACCGATGCGCCACAGATGCCATCTCCTACGTCACCGGCGTCAAGCTGGGCAGAAGATCTCTAAAATTCAAAGATTACGGCATTATGGCGGCAACCTTTGTCAACCTTTCCACCCAAAAGGCCTTTCGAATTGTCTCAACAGAATCCTCAAGGGAAGCTTCCAAGGCCTATGCTCCCCAAGGGGAAAATCTCCATACCCGTCAACTTACGGCATATAAGATCATGCCCTTGTCAGAATTATTCAGGGTGCAGGAGGTAAGCGTTGATATTCCGGCGGCGGACATGCCCGGTCCCTCTGCATTTAAAATTGCCTGTGACAACTGCGGCATTGTCCTGAGAGATCAAAAAGAGGTCCGAAACCAGGGCAGAATTCTTTGCCATGCCTGCGCCGGCACGGCCTACTATAGGGAAAAAAAGCTGATCTCCCTTTAAATAAACGCTGCAACACTAATTTCCTTCTCTTCTAGGATTTTTCCATTCTGTTTTTCTCCAGGGGTTGTAACAGTGAACTCCTAAAATCGTTACATGTTTTACATGGTTGTTTGTTCTGTAATTTCGATAACTTGCCCAGACTATGGACAATTTCAATTGACACAGCCCTGACCATGTGAGCTTAGTAAAGAATACTATTTTGTGGTATCCTGCCCGGTGCTTCCCGTCGGGAATTCGAGCGGACAAGAAGAACGATATGTTACACCTAACCTTAAGACTAAGGAGTGACAATGCCGATTTTCAGTTATCTGGTCTATCCTGAACAAGACAAAAAACAACAATTGATTACGGATCTCACCCGTGAACCCTTCTGTGAAATAAAGGTTGCTGAAAACCAAGAGGTGCTGATTCTGATCACAGACACCCCGGATGAGGAAACCAACAAATCCCTCCAGGACAGGATACAAAATCTGGATTCTTTGCAGTCCCTTTCCATGACATTCGGCCATAAATAATGCTTGGTTACTAAAGATACAGCCAATTTTATATAATCCTTCCACTCTAAAAAAGGAGTTTGGTCCATGACGACGAACAGAAGATCATTTATCAAGGCCATGGCCATGAACAGTGCAGCCGTTGCTGCCACTGCTATCTTTCCCGGCATTACGTTTTCCGGCTGGGAAAAAACCGACCCGCCTTCGGGATCAATCCTATGGAACAAGACACCCTGCCGATTCTGCGGTACCGGGTGCAGCCTGCTTGTCGGCGTATCCGGGGAAAAAGCTGTGGCCGTCAAGGGAGATCCCAATTGTTCCGTCAACAAGGGTCTTTGCTGCGTGAAAGGATATCATTGTGTCCAGATTCTATATGGCAAGGACCGGTTCAAAACCGCCTATGTCCGAAAAAACGGAACGTTTGTGGCAACGCCCATAGCCGAAGCCCTGGACCTTGTGGCCAAAAAATTAGGAGAATCCATCCAGAAAACAGGCAAGGATTCCGTGGCCATTTATGGTTCCGGACAATGGTCCATCCCCGACGGGTATGCCGCCTCCAAACTGTTCAAGGGCTGTATCGGCACCAATAATGTGGAGGCCAATGCAAGACTCTGCATGGCCTCAGCCGTCACCGGCTGTTTGACCAGTTTTGGCCTGGATGAGCCCATGGGCTGCTACGAGGACATTGACAATGCCGATGTCTTTGTCACCTGGGGCAACAACATGGCGGAGATGCACCCGGTTCTCTTTTCCCGGATGCTGGCCAATAGAAAATCAAAAACCAATGTACAAATCATTGACCTTACCACCCGGTGGACCCGGTCCAGCCAGGCTGCAGACAAGTCCATTTTATTTGAGCCCCAGACTGATCTGGCCATTGCCAACGGCATTTGCCATGAGATCATTAAAAACAACTGGGTCAACTGGGAATTTGTGAACAACCATGTCTCATTTCACTCGGGTAAAACCAATATCGGTTATGGCACCCAGGACCATTTTAAATTCAAGGATGAGGCCAAAACAGAAGATTTTGCGGCCTATAAAACATTTCTTGCAGACTATACCCCTGAAAAAGTGGAAAAAATCTCCGGCGTGTCTGCGGAAGACATTAAATACCTGGCCTCCCTCTTTGGTGACCCGGACAAACGGGTCACCTCCTTCTGGACCATGGGAATGAACCAGCACACCCGGGGCACCTGGATTAACAACCTGGTCTATAATATTCATTTGCTCACGGGTAAAATTTCCACCCCGGGCAACTCTCCTTTTTCCCTGACCGGTCAGCCCTCGGCCTGCGGCACGGTGCGGGAGGTGGGAACCCTGACCCACAAACTTCCCCACGGGGTGGTCATGAACCAAAAGGACCGGGAAATGGCGGCCAAAATCTGGGAGGTTCCCGTGGAAAACATTGATCCAAAGCCCACCTACCATACCGTGGAGATGTTTCGGGCCCTGGACCGGGGGGATATCAATTTCATGTGGATCCAGGTGACCAACCCCATGGTGACCATGCCCAATTTAAAACGGTATCGCGACGGGGCCAAAAAGGATGACCGGTTCATTGTGGTATCGGAAATCTACCCCACCCCCACCTCGGATGTGGCAGACGTCATCCTGCCCTCGGCCCTCTGGGTGGAACGGGAGGGTTTTTTCGGCAATTCCGAACGAAGGACCCAGCACAATGCCCAATTGGTGCCCAAACCCGGCGAGGCCATGTGCAACACCTGGCAGCTCATCCAGGTGGCAAGGCGGTTGGGATTTAAACGTCAATTTTCCTGGAGCCAGGAAACCTATATTGAAGATATCTGGAACGAATATACAAGGTTCCATGACAACCCCAAACATCGAATGGCTCCCTATAAACTTCTGAAGGAACGATCCGGGGTTCAATGGCCCTTTGTCAACGGCAAAGAGACAAGGTGGCGGTACAATGGCAAATATGACCCGGCCTGTGAGGGGGATTCCTTTGATTTTTACGGGAAACCCGATCACAGGGCCTGGATCTGGCTGCGCCCCTATGAACCGCCAGCCGAATCCCCGGACAAAGAGTATCCCTTCTGGCTCAATACGGGCCGGGTGCTGGAGCATTGGCACACAGGCTCCATGACCCGTCGAATTCCCATTCTGCACAAGGCAGTTCCGGAATCCTATGTTGAAATAAATGCCGAAGACGCCAAAGAAATGGGGGTTGTCAACAAAAGTCTGGTAAACATCATTTCCAGGCGGGGGAAGATGGCCATGAAGGCCAACATCAATGGGAGGGGCAATCCCCCCAGGGGTCAGGTCTTTGTCCCCTTCTTTGATGAAAATTTTCTGATCAACGAGGTCACCCTGGATGCCTTTTGCCCCATATCCAAGCAGCCAGATTATAAAAAATGTGCCGTAAGAGTGGAGAAAGCATGATGGAAAAACCCAAACCGGCAAAATTATTTTTTCTTTTTGCAGGGATCTGCGTCATTGCCATACCATTTATTATATTTTCAGCCCTGTCCCTAAGCTCCCAGGAAATGGGATCCCAGGAGATTAAATCCCATGGGACAAGCTCACAGACACAGAACCTTAATTTTGATCACAACGGCAGGGTGGTATTTACCGGATATGATGATACCACGGCTGACTATATGGAAGGCAATTCCACCTCCCGCACCCTGAATTATTATTATTCCCTGCGCCAGTATCCGGGTTCCCCGCCTTACATTGTCCACACCCTTGAGGATGAGAAAGGAAGGACCTATGAATGCCTGTCCTGCCATGCCAGGGGCGGGTTTACCCAAAGCATGAACCGGTTTACCCCGGTCACCCCCCACCCAGAGCAAACCTATTGCCGACAATGCCATGTGAAACCTGTCACAGAAAAATTGTTCAAGGAAACCGACTGGGCCAGCATCATGCCGCCGAGGCTGGGTCGGTCTGCCCTGCCCGGAAGCCCGCCACCCATTGCCCATGAGCTCCAGATGCGGGAGAACTGTATTGCCTGCCATGTGGGACCGGGGGCGGTGGCCGTCATCCGGGTGGAACACCCCATGCGGGGAAACTGCAGGCAATGTCATTTGCCAATGGTTGCAACGGATGTGTTTAAAAGAGCCCCACAATCCAAAGAATGAGGTGGTATAAAAATGCAGTTGGTTAAAATGAAATTGCTTAAAAACAACCTTTTACGGATACTGCCGGTGTTGCTGATTCTGATTTTTACAGTTGCTTTTTCCGGCACCCCCGGAATAAACGAACGGATAAAACAGGCCCAAGCCCCCTATGACAAAAGAATAGAACCGCCCATCCCCCTTCCCGTCAACACGGTAAAGGTATTGGTTCCCGACCAGGGCGGAACATTTTATACCCAGACCAGAAAGGACCAGATAAAACGCTTCCAATGCAGCGCCTGTCACAACAACAAAGAGGTGATGATCAAAAATGCCGCCCGAATCTCCCATGCAGACAAACGAATCGTCCATGGCAGCACATCGGGCCCTCTGGATTGCAACACCTGCCACAGCAAAGAAAATCGGGATTTTCTGACCACCAGCAAGAATAGAAAAATAGACATGGATCATGCCTATGCCCTTTGCGGGGAATGCCATTTCAGGCAGAAAAAAGATTGGATCGGCGGGGCCCACGGCAAGCCCGTGAGCCACTGGGCCGGGGAAAGGGTGGTTAAAAATTGCACCTCCTGCCATGATCCCCATTCCCCCCGGTTTAAAAAAAGATGGCCGGCAACCTATTCTCCCCCGTTTAAATAAACAGGAAAATATATGGATCCCAATAAAAAGACAAACAAGACTCCACAGGACAAGCACCCTGCCAATGACCCAATCGATAATCGGGTCAATAATCGGGTCAATAATCAGGTCAATCACCTGTCCCGGCGAAGCTTTCTGAAAGGGACGGCAGCTGTTGCAGGCTCTGCCGCAGCCTCCGGATGTAAGCCCGCAGGGCTTCTGGGCAGCACCGAAGCCTTTGCCCTGGAATTCCAGGAATACTTTAAAAAACATTACAAACTCATGACCCCGGAAGAACAGCTGGAGACTATACGCCGGTTGGAGCGCCTGGCAATGCTCAGGGAGAAGGCTGAGGTTAAAATTTCCACTCGACCTGCCCAGCCAAATGTCCTCTACGGCTATGCCTTTAACGTGACCCGGTGCGAAGGATACATGGAATGCGTCAAGGCCTGTATCAAAGAGAACAATCTGGATCGTGACTCCAATACCCAGTATATCCGGATTTTTGAAATGGAGCACGGAAAAATGTCCCCGGACCAGGGGGATGGTAAATTTTTCCACGAGGTGCCAAGGCTTGGTCATTTCTACATGGGGATCCAATGTTTTCAATGCGAAAACCCGCCCTGTGTCAAAGCATGCCCCACCAAAGCCACCTGGAAGGAACCCGACGGGATTGTGGTGGTGGATTATGACTGGTGCATCGGCTGCCGCTACTGCATGGCTGCCTGCCCATACTGGGGCCGGCGATTCAATTGGAATCAACCCCGGGTGCCAAAGGATGAGGTCACCCGGGACCAGCATTATCTGGGTAATAGACTGCGGGTCCGGGGCATGATGGAAAAATGCACCTTTTGTATCCAGAAAAGCCGGAAGGGTGAACTGACGGCCTGCGCCCAGGCCTGTCCCACCGGGGCCAGGGTGTTTGGCAACCTTCTGGACCCTAGTTCAGAAATCCGGTTTGTACTGGAAAACAAAAAAGTTTACCGGCTCAAGGAAGATTTGGGAACCGATCCTAAATTCTGGTTTTTTATAGATTAAAATTTAAGGACCAACTTCAAGGAGAAACTTAAAGTACGAAACCTAAGGAGAAATATGAATCAAGTCCAGTCGAAAAAAAATCTTGTTACCTTTATCAAGGATACCCTGGCATGGAATTTTTCCGGCTCCACCGGATATCAGCTGTATCTTTGCTTTACCCTCTGCCTCATGGTCACCGGTGTCTATGGATATTTTATTCAATTCAAACAGGGACTTGTTGCCACCAACATGTCCAATATTGTATCCTGGGGGTTTTACATCTCCAATTTCACCTTTCTGGTGGGGGTGGCAGCAGCAGCTGTCATGCTCATCCTTCCCGCCTATATTTTCAATGACAAGGATCTGCACAAGGTGGTTATCATAGGTGAAGTGGTGGCGGTGGGAGCTCTGATCATGTGCATGAGTTTTGTATTTGTGGATCTTGGCCGGCCCTTGCAGTTCTGGCACCTGATTCCAGGGATAGGCCAGCTCAATTTTCCCTCATCCCTTCTTGCCTGGGATATCCTGGTACTCAACGGATATCTGGCCCTCAACGCTCTGATACCGGCCTATATTGTCTATTGCCATTATCATAATAGGGAACCTGTGGGCAAATACTACAAACCCTTTATCTTTATCTCCATTGGCTGGGCCGTTGCCATCCACATGGTAACCGCCTTTCTCTACCAGGGGCTTCCGGCAAGACCCTTTTGGAACAACCCCCTCATGGGACCGCGTTTCCTTGCGTCTGCTTTTGCAGCCGGGCCTGCCATTATCAGCCTGGTCCTCCATGTGGTCAATTCCGCCACAAATTATAAGATTGAGAACAAGATTTTCAACAAGCTGAGAATCATCATTGTGGTGGCCGCTGTCATCAATCTGCTCATGCTTTTTTCAGAGATTTTCAAGGAATTTTATTTCCCCACCCACCACAGCCAGTCGGCCATTTACCTGTTTTTCGGCCTGGAAGGGCACAATTCCCTTGTGCCATGGATCTGGACCGCCATTTCCATAAACCTTCTGGGAACTCTTATCCTGGCCTTTAACCCCTTCAGAGAGCGTCAGATTTTTCTTTTTCCGGCACTGATCCTGATCATTGTAGGCATCTGGATTGAAAAGGGCATCGGCCTTATTGTCCCGGGCCTGGTTCCTTCCCCCATGGGCGAACTCATAGATTATGCGCCAAGCTTGGTGGAACTGATGATCACCCTGGGCATTGTGGGGTTGGGGATGTTTGTGATTACCATGCTCTTAAAACCGGCCCTGATCATTGAAAAAGAGTATGAAAAAAACCATTAAAAGATATTCTCATAAACCCCTCACCTCATCTCATCTGGCGGCAATGGGTCTCCTTGGTAAAGAACAGGAGTAAAACAGATAAAAGAACCCAGCACATCATGGGGGTGAATCCAATCTCATAGGCATCCAGGGAATAGACCCTTACCCCCTTGATCAACTGACCGGTCCAGTGTCTGTCCAAAATCCAGCCAACAGCGGGCTGGAGAAACATGGGTCCCATCATCACCCCCATGTTGGTAAGGCCGGAAACTGTCCCGGACAAAGAAGGAGGAACCGATTCCCTGGCAAAGGCAAAACCTAAGATCATACAACCTGAAAAAAAACCAGTCACAAAAAAAACCAGAAAAAGCTGCTGAAAGGAAAGACTTTCCCGAAACAAAATCAAGGCCCATCCCATGGCGACCACCATGCTTCCAATAAGATACAAAGGTTTTCGTTTCCCCAGATAGTCTGACAGCCAACCGAAGAAAGGAGCACCCAGGGCCCAGGCAACCAGTAAAACCGAGGTAAGGCCGGCTGCCCTGGCCGGACTCATTTGATGATGGGATATCAAATACGGCACCCCCCAGAGTCCGGAGAAAGTAAGGATACACCCCACAATTCCGCCGGGGATGATAAACAACAACCAGGTATTCCGAAATGCAGCCACCTTTAAAAGAGACTGGCAAATGCTACGCCCGGACAATGGTATGGGCGGGGGGAGATTTTCTGTGAAACCCGGATATCCCTTTTCCTGGGGCCAATCCCTGACAACAAACCAGATCAGTCCGCCCAGAGCAAGGGTCATCACACCGGTGACACCAATAACCATACGCCAATGGAAGGTGTCCATGAGAAACCGTAGGGGGGGACCTGCGGTGACCGCACCAATAAGACCAATGGACAGAGCATTCCCCCCAACAAAGGCATAGATTTTTTCAGGGAACCAGGAAGAGGAGAGTTTAAGCAGTCCCACAAAGGCCACTGCCACGGACCCGCCAATGAGCAACCGACCCAGTCCGGCCAAAAAAAATCCAGAAGACAGGGCAAAAAGAAGGGTTCCCACACCTGCCACCAGACAACCGGCGGTGAGAAGTTTTCTGGGGCCCAGGGCATCTGCCAGAATCCCCGTGGGAATCTGCATGGCCACATAGGCATAGAAATAAAGACCGGACAGATGCCCCAGACCCGAGGCCGAGATATGAAAATCCTGCATCAATTCCAGCGTCATGACCCCCGGAGCCACCCGCTGAAAAAATCCAGCCAAATAAAAAAGGGCGCCCAGCCCCCAGACAAACCAGGCCAACGCCATGGGGGGCCCAATCTGTTTATTGATTTCCATTGATATATTATCCTTTAAAAAATAATCATTTACAGGCATCTATCCCACATGGAAGAGGTGGAATCAAGTTATAATGCAAGGCTCAGATTTTCCTTGACACACCCCGAATGAAATGTGTATTTTTTAGAAACGTTCCATAAATTCTATCTGGTCACCTCAATTATTTCTTAATATAACGATGAAACAGGGACCCCATGCAGATAAACTCTGAAAACCATCCGCTTAGGAAAGCACATATTCTGATTGTGGATGATGATCCCACCATCTTAAGTCTGTTTAAACGGGCAATGAAAGTTGCCAGCCACAATTGTACCGTTGCCCATAGCGGAAAATCAGCTCTTTTTATGCTTTCCCACACCGCCTTTGACCTGGTTATCACAGATATCAATATGCCGGAAATGAACGGAATTGAACTTGCCCAAAAGGTCCTCACTCATTTTTCAGCAGATGTCATTGTTATGACGGGCCAGGCAAAGGGGTACCAATATGATGAAATTATCAGTATCGGGGCCAGTGATTTTGTTGAAAAACCCTTTTCAATTCAGGAGATCATTTTGAGAATCCGCCGGGTCCTAAGGGAACGCCGCCTGAAGGAAGAGACGAAAAACGCCCATGAGGAACTCAAGGAGGCCTATGTGGATTCCATACACCGGTTGGTCATGGCCTCGGAATTCAAGGATGAAGATACAGGGGACCACATCATCCGGATCGGGGATTATTCCTCCCTGATCAGCAGAAAACTCAACCAGTCCGACCAATTTGTCGAAAACATCAATTATGCCTCTCCCATGCACGATATCGGAAAAATAGGCATTCCGGATATGATCCTGCTGAAACCGGGAAAACTGACCGAAAAAGAATTTAACATTGTGAAGGGTCACACCCTTATCGGCGCAAAACTATTGTCCCAATCAAAATCCAGAATACTTCAACTGGCCATGGAGATTGCCCTGAGCCACCATGAAAAGTTTAACGGAAAGGGATATCCAAACGGGCTCTCAGGAGAAAGAATCCCCCTTGCCGGAAGAATTGTGGCAATTGCAGACACATTTGACGCATTGATATCCAAACGGCCCTATAAAGACCCCTATCCTCCTGAAATGGTGTATGATATCATTAAAAGAGAAAAAGGCGCCCACTTTGATCCTGATATCACCGATATTCTCCTGGATAATTTTGAAACCTTTGTTGACATCAGGAATGAATCAGAAACTCTGCCCGTGGTAGGTCTTGAAAATTTCAAACTTAGCGAAAGAGATCAAATATGTATCCAAACATGAGAGGGAGATCCCATGCCCCAGCAAATACTGGTGATTGACGACGAAAAATCCATTCGATCCCTACTCAGACAATTGTTTGAAAGACAAGGCTACAAGGTTCTGGTGGCTGCCAATGGTGATGAAGGTATCCAAACCTTTAATGAGAATTCCGTGGACCTTGTGATCATGGACCTGATCATGCCTGAAAAAGACGGAATTGAAACCATCCGGGAACTCAGGAGCCTTGATCCGGACATAAAAATAATCGCTATTTCAGGTGGAGGTATTCTCAAGCCGGACCTTTATTTGAAACTGGCCAGAAAATTCGGTGCCCTCTATTCATTCCAAAAACCGATCGAAAATGATAAAATACTGACCTTTGTGGAAAATTTATTCGGCCAATCCCCGGCCTAATATTAAATACTGGACCCCAGGCATGAACCGCCCTAAGCAACCTCCCCTATTTTTTCGTTTGACAATTAAGAAGGAAACCTTAATGTTTGGTCATATTTTTATTTAATTTAAGGAGATAAATATGGCAGACTTAACAGCTATAATGGAAACAAGCAAAGGACCGATCCGCATCAAACTTTTTGCAGATCTTACCCCTTTTACCTGTGGGAATTTTGTAAACCTTGCCAAAAGGGAATATTATAATGGTCTTAAATTCCACCGTGTCATCCCGGATTTTATGATCCAGGGCGGATGCCCTTACGGAACCGGCATGGGCGGCCCCGGATATGAATT
Source organism: Desulfobacteraceae bacterium (assembly GCA_016744295.1). Taxonomy (GTDB): domain Bacteria; phylum Desulfobacterota; class Desulfobacteria; order Desulfobacterales; family Desulfobacteraceae; genus NBML01. The sequence continues at coordinate 68,656 of JADGEQ010000029.1, forward strand.
TGAAGATGAATTCAAAAAAGATCTGAAACATGAAAAAGCAGGAATTCTTTCCATGGCCAATGCAGGTCCCGGCACAAACGGCAGCCAGTTTTTCATCACCCATGGCCCCACCCCCCACCTTGACGGTATGCACACGGTATTTGGTGCGGTCGAAACAGATGAAGACCAGAAAATTGTGGACAGCATTGCCCAGGGAGACATTATTGAAAAGATCACCATCCAGGGAAATATCGGCGCACTTTTAAAAAAGGTAAAACCCAAAGTGGATGAATGGAATAAAACATTGAGCAAATCCTTTCCAAAGCTTCCCAAAGCATAACCAAACCAGCGGGAAGAGCAAAACGCCTTAATAAAAAAGGCTGGATTGAGATTCAATCCAGCCTTTTTTTATTCCTTTGGAATCCTAGGTTAGGACAATTTAAGATACAGCGGAATCACGTGGAGTGTGGCGCTGTTTTCTTCGGTCTCTCCCAAGCGCCAGCTGGCCACAGTAAGGCCAAATTCTTCAATTTTCCGAACCATGCCTTTGATATCAATCAGGGGGTGCCGCTGGAAAACAGTGGGAAGCCCATAGGTCAGATTGCATACCAGACATTTGCCCGGCCGCTGGATCAGATTAAAAGCAAGCACAATCCTGTCTGATGAAGCAGAGAGACACTCCAACCGGATATCATAGGCACCCTCTGATGCATCCCCGAATAGGGCCTCAAAAAACTGATCACTTTTTTCCGGGGGCAATAGGCTGTCCAAAAAATCCTGGGTAACTATTTTTTCTAAACCGCTCTGATTCATTATAATCACCAATCCTTTATCAACTTAAGTGTCAAACCATAAACTTCACTTTTATTAGACCTGGTTTATAAAATCAAGGGTTAAAAAAACAGAAGGACGGATACTCGACTCTATCCGGCAATTACAGCAAGCTTATTCATACCCTCACACCGATTTCGGATCCTATAAAGCTGTGAACTGGAGTCCAGTAGCTACTCAAACAACACGGTTTTCTTAACGCTCCACTGCATTAAGAACCTGTACGCAATTGCAATCAATGATACACCCACAATCCCCCCTCTAACAAACTCAGACAGGATCTCCACAGCCAAAGCTATTCACTTTTTTGGAAATAATTTGGAACTCTTGCCGGGCTGAAATTTAATGAATGTTACCTCAAGTCTCCAATAAAATTTACCGGGAAAATGATTCATTTAAAAATGCCTTGTCCCATATGGATGAATTTCACTTTAAAAATTTGGTTTATCCCAGATGTTGTGGCTTGAAGATTTTCTTTAAAGCGACACATACACGTTAAAAGACTCACCTTGACTCAAAGGTAGATCACCACAAGCACTTCTTTTTCCAGTTCTGCCTGTTTTGAATTCATGAAAAGCGACCATGTATAGCATCTATAGTCACGACTAAACTGAAATTAATTATTTTTGAAATATAGGACTTTTTAATGTATTCTATTCTTTAAGAAATTTCACAAATACAATTTAAATTATATTTAAGGCGAATGAAGGAAATTGAATTTGACGATAACAAATCAAAGCTTCAAAGAACGATATGCGTTTATTGCTTGGGTGATCCTCTTGGTTTTATCAATCATAGCAGCTATTCTGTTGGGTGAATGGACTGAAAATAAACGTTTTCTGGAAAACCAGCGTCAATCTGTAGTTAAACAACTCAGTGCGATTCGAGCAAGATTAGAAGGTGAGCTAAATATGGAGTTGTTATTGGCTCAAAGTATCATTGTCGATGTGGAAACAAATACAGACATTACAGAAGATAGATTCTTTAAAATCGCTCAGCACTTTATGAAAACATCGAAGCATATAAAAAACATCGGGCTCGCCAAAGGAACCGTATTGACATATGTCTACCCCAAAAAAGGAAACGAGAAAGCAATAGGGTTTGATTACAAAAAAAATGCGCAACAATGGCCAGTAGTCCAGCGAGTCATTCAAGGACGTAAGACCATTGTGGCAGGACCCCTTAATCTTGTGCAGGGTGGAGTGGGAATTATTGGTCGAACCCCTATATTTATTGGCAATGACGGTTCTGAAAATCACAGAGGAGAGTATTTGGGTATATTGTCAATTGTTATTAACCTGCCGAGTTTGCTCGAAGCGGCCGGGTTGGGTAAAAAGGACTCGCTACTAAATATATCAATAAGAGGAAAGGACAGTTTGGGCGCGAAGGGTGAATATTTTTACGGCTCCAAAGAGCTTTTTGAAAACAATCCCGTCCTGATGGGGGTCACCCTGCCTGGAGGTTCTTGGCTGATGGCGGCACTTCCTGTGAACGGATGGAAAATAAAATCTCCGCGTATTAAATACTATCGCATAGCGACGATGGCAGTAGGTTTGGTAATTTTATCCCTATTATTTATCCAGCATCGTGAAGTGAATAGGCGAAAAGCTGCAGAAAAAACTATGGTCGAAAAAGAAAAATTTATAGGGTCATTACTCCACGCAATCCCTGTTCCTGTTTTTTATAAAGATAGAGCAGGTATCTACCAAGGATTTAATGATGCTTATGAAGCTTTTTTTGGAAAAAGTAAAAATCAATTGATTGGAAAAAGCGTATTCGACATTAGTCCAAAAGAGCTTGCACAGATTTACCATGCTAAGGATACTGAACTTTTTGATTCGGGGGGAATCCAGCATTACGAGTCAAAGGTAAAAAATTCTAGACACGAAATACGGGATGTGGTTTTTGATAAATCAGTTTACACAGACGACAAAGGCAACGTTATTGGCTTGATTGGAACGATATTAGATATCACCACACGTAAACGAATGGAAGATGCCTTGAAGCAAAGTGAAGAACGGTTTAGAGAAATGGCCGATCTTCTGCCCGGGGCGATTGTTGAGACAGATGCCGATTTAAGAGTCACCTATGTGAACCGACAAGGATTGAAACTATTCAATTATAGTGAGGAAAATGTGTTAACAGGCATGAATGCTCTGGATTTCATTCATCCCGATGACAGAGGGAAGGCCCGGAAAAGAGTCGCAGATCGGTTAGCAAAAAAAACTATCACAGCAACAGAATATAGAGTGCTAAAAAAATGCAATGAAGACTGCTGGGTATTTTCCAACGCTTCTCCAATTTATAAAATAGATCAAATTATTGGTTTTCGAATAGTCTTAACCGACATCACTGTGCGCAAGCAAATAGAAAAAGAACGTGAAAAGTTAATTGATGAATTACAGAGTGCTTTAGCAGAAATAAAGACGTTAAAGGGGATTGTTCCAATTTGCTCAAATTGTAAAAAAATCCGAGATGATGCAGGGTATTGGAATATCTTGGAATCGTATATTCAAAAACATTCCGATGCATCATTTAGTCATGGTATATGCCCTGAATGTTCCGACGAATTATATGGCAAAGAGGATTGGTATATTAAGATGAATCAAAACAAAGGGAAAAAGGATGAATAAGTTGTTTGCTTAAAAAGCTTTTTAAAGTAATCTTTGCCAAATAGAAAACGATTATAATGTCTATAATCAAACACTGACACTTCCTGTATAAATGGCGACTGATTATTTTTCCAGAATAGAACCCATTCAAATATATGAACCTGGACATTATCAGGGGCAATTTTTCCAACTGTTTGAGGGAGCGAAGCGAGTGAGTTTTGCTGTTCAAATGAAGTGAGGATAGCGATTGTAAAAGGATCAAAGCCAGCGATTACAAGGTGATCAGACCGGAGCGGGTTAACCTGTCTAATTGAATATTTATCATACATTCGCTTATTATTAAATGAAACCGTTCTGGTTGATACAACCTGTTTATTTTTCTAATTTTATGATACCCATTTCCCATGAAACCACGATTGTCCATCATCATTCCTGTTTACAGGGAAGCAGCTTTTTTATCCGCCACTCTTCAATCTATTTTGGATCTAACAATTCCCATTCCCTTTGAAATTATTGTATCTGATGGGGATTTGGCTCAGTCAACCCTGGCCCACCTTAGGTCGGATACCAGCATCGATAGCAGTCAACCTATCAAAGGGATCACTTCTCCTAAAGGCAGGGGGGCCCAATTGAATAGGGGGGCCAACGCGGCTGCCGGAGAATTATTCCTTTTCCTCCATGCCGATACCCGGTTGGATCAAAGGGGGCTGGACCTGATGATAAACGCATGGCAAAATCATGTGGACTCTCTTTTTTGCGGCGCCTTTGATCTTCATATTGATTCTGAAAAAAAAATTTTCCGAATGATTGAACGAGTTGCTTCGGCCCGATCAAGACTTACAAAAATTCCCTATGGAGACCAGGGTATTTTTATGTCACGACACTTGTTTGAAAAAATCCACGGATTTCCAGATGTTCCCATCATGGAAGATGTGGGGATGATGTCAAAGGTAAAAAAAGAAGCGGTTAAACCAATTTTTATTGCCCATCCCATTTCCACATCTGCCCGGAGGTGGAAAGACCAGGGTATTGTATTCACAAGTTTGAGAAACTGGATACTAATTTGTCTGTATATCCTTGGTATTCCCCCGCGAGTGCTGACAAAATTTTATTAGATTCGGTTGGATATAAATGAAACCGACATCAACCCTCAAAATTATTCTCTTGAAAAACCTTAAGATCTTCCAGGGTGTCAATATCCCGGAGGACAGGCAAAATACCAGTGGACAGGCCGGCTGCTTTGCATTTTTCAATGGTGGCTGAAAACACCCCCTCCGTTCCCCAGTCAATTTGCCGGAAAAGCTCGGAACAATACCCATCCCTTTGAAATCCGATGAGCCAATACCCCCCGTCAAGGCTGGGACCAATGACCACATCCTTTTTGCTGAGCAGATCCAGGGCAGACAAAAGATGGTGAGCACTGATATCCGGGATATCAGTGCCAATCAGAATGGCTTTTTGGACCCCCTGGGAAAACACCCGGGACAGGGCATTGTCCATGCGACCTCCCAAATCCTCTCCTGCCTGGTGCATATAGGTATGATTCTGCCCCAGCCATTCTTCCACCATCGCTTGGCCTTTGGCCGGGAAAAAACATATCCTATGATCCACACCTGATTTTTCAACAGCCAGAAGGGCTTTTCGAACAAAGTTTTTATACAGGGCAAGGGCTTTTTCATCCCCTATATCTCTGGCAAGACGGGTCTTTACCCGGCCTTTTTCAGGGGCCCTTAAAAAAACAAGAATTGTTTCGCTATTTTTTTGATCCAACAGGATAGTCCATTCCTTTCCAGGCATAAATGCCGCCGGAAAACCGATACACATTTTTATATCCCAGTTTCTTGGCCCACAACGCCCCGTTGTGGCTCCGGGTACACTTGACAACACCGCAGTATATCACAATCCGTCTCTCCTTGTCAGCCCCGAGGAGCGCTTCAAACTCTTGTTGGGTTTTCTGGTCGGTCTGACCCGTATCCCTGGTGTCCATTTCCAGAATGGGAAACAAAAACTGAACAGCACCAAGTACCAGCAAAAAGGCCAATAACGATGCCCATTGGGGCTCGATTTCATGTTCTTCTCTCCTTAAATTGATTTACTTTCGCTTGGATTCATTGGGAAAAACAGGAACGGGACAATGCCCGGTTTTATGCCGCCACAGGTAAAGATAGCCTGTAACCGCCAGCACAATCATAAAGGCTGCCGACAATGAAAAGCTGTTCGGGGTAATCACAAAGGCCTGGATGATCTTTGAAAAAAAGAACAAATCCATACACTTTGCAAGGCCGGAATAAATAAAAACCAGCCCCAGACACACCCTTAACACCATGTAAATAGGGGATAAAAACATAAACCGCATCATCATTCCTTTTCCCGCTTATTTCCGCAATTGTACCCGCTAAAAACAGCAGATAATTTGGAAAGACATACTAGAAAAAAAACAGAAAACAGGCAAGTTGATAATACGGATAGATCCAAGGAATAAAGATAGATTATTCCTATATCTACCTTTTGCAAAACCAATAATTTGAATCACTCTCCTATTTATGATAACAATAGAAATTATTTTTTGTGTTTTATAATATCTGCCTTGGGGTTGATATTAACTAAAGATTTGCTAAAATGATCTGTCTTTTAAAAAACAAGATTTCAAACAAGCAATTGCCTGATTCAATTTTAGTTTTAACACTAATTTATTATATGGAATTTAATTGATGGAAAAAATCAAGATTTCCAAAGGGTTTACCCCAAAACTTGCCGGAATGCCGGACACGAGCCTCATAAAATTACCCCCACCCCATACCATCGGACTGTCGGCCATGGATATTCCCCATATCCGTCCCAAACTACTGGTAAAGGAAAACGACAGGGTAAAAACCGGAACGCCTTTGTTCTGCGACAAACGGGATATTTCCATTCAATATGTATCTCCGGGCACAGGATCAATCAAAAAAATCCGATTTGGAGAACGCAGAAAATTGCAGGAAATAGTCATTGCCCTGGACAAATCGGATAAATCAGCCAAATCAGAAGCCTTTATCCAATTTGATCCTGTCTCACGATCAACGCTTAAAAGCCTTTCCAAACAAGAGTTGATCCTCCAACTCAAACAGGGGGGACTATGGCAGTGCCTGCGCCAGTTTCCGGCAAAGGATACTGCGGACAGCAGCCATATCCCGGCCATGATCATTGTCTCTCTGAACGGCAATGATATTTTTTCTCCCCACCCGGGCATTTTGATTGGACGGGAAAAAGCCGCCTTTGAATTTGGTCTGGAGATGCTAAAACTATTCTCCAATCGGATTGTTGTAACAGCCCGGCAAAGCAGTCTGCCTGAACTCGAATCTGTCAAAGCCCATATCACCCACCAGGTCACAGATACCTACCCGGCCTGGGATCCGGGAGTAGTGCTTTTTCACTTGAAAAAATCCATGGAAGAAAATACAGCCTGGTGTATCACTGCAGAACACCTGGTCATGATGGGTAAATTTTTGCTCACGGGCCGATACCCCATTGAAAAAATAGTAACCATCACAAAAAAAGGGGATAAAAAACCCCATATCCTGACCCGGCAGGGAGCCCCCATTAAAACCATAGCCGGCAGTTTTCACCGGGAGGGAATGATCACCACGGGCCGGTTCAATGGCAGGATTGCCGATATAGAAGACCATTTGGGTCTCTTTGAAAACACCCTGAACATCATTGATAACGCCGGAGAAGAGGAATTATTCGGATTCATCAAACCCGGCACTGACAAAACAAGCGTTTCAAGGGCCTTTCTGTCCTGTCTTTCCAACAGCCCCAAACAAGAGGACTGCACCCTCCACGGAGAGGAAAGGGCCTGTATTAATTGCAGCTATTGTGAAAACATCTGCCCCAATGATCTGATGCCCAATTTCATCATGAAGGCCCTGCACAGCGATGAGATAGAAAACGCTCTGGAATACGGGTTGCTGGACTGCTGTCGCTGCGGGCTATGCTCCTATACCTGTCCCTCCAAAATAGAACTGGCAAAAATTTTATCCCATGGAATGGATTCCCATTATAAGGACAAAGCATGAATCCCTTAAAAAAACTGTTCGATGAAAGTGAACCCCATTTTACAGAATCCGGAAAATATAAAAAATTTGCGCCCCTGTTCGAAGCCACCAAAACATTTTTCTTTTTTCCCTCGCCTAAAAACAAGGTAATGCCCTTTATCCGGGACCATTTGGACCTCAAACGGTATATGAGCTTTGTCCTTATTGCGCTTTTACCTGTTCTGCTTTTTGGCATGTATAATACGGGGTTTCAATCCGGAATTGCCACGGGGGAAAGTTTTGGTTTAGGCAAATCCTTTCTGGTGGGTGCCGGCTATGTGCTGCCCATCATCATTGTTTCCTATGGCGTAGGATTTTTTTGGGAAATCCTCTTTGCCGTTATCCGAAAACATAAAATCAGTGAAGGATTCCTGGTAACCGGAATCTTGTTTCCCCTGACCCTGCCGGCCACCATTCCTTTGTGGCAGGTAGCTTTAGGGATCTCCTTCGGGGTTGTCATCGGCAAGGAAGTCTTTGGCGGCACCGGCCGGAATATTTTAAACCCGGCCCTGACCGCCCGGGCCTTTGTCTTTTTTTCCTATCCGGTTACCATGTCCGGAAACGTCTGGGTGGCGGTAAAAGACGGTGTGGATGGGATCTCCGGTGCCACCGCCCTTGCCGTCTCAGGGATGGAGGGTGAATCCATTACCGCAGCCCTTTCTTCTGCGGGCTTTTCATTGTCCGATCTTTTTCTGGGAATTGTACCGGGCAGCATCGGTGAGAGTTCGGCCCTGTGCTGTCTGTTGGGCGCTTTTTTCCTCATCCTCACCCGCATCGCAAATTATCGCATTATTATAGGCGGAATTGCAGGATTGGTGGTAACGGCCATCTTCTTTTACCTCATTCCGGGAGGGCAGGAAACCTGGGCCAATGCAGGCCCCCTCTACCATTTATGCGCCGGGGGGTTTTTGTTCGGAATCTCTTTCATGGCAACGGATCCGGTTTCCGCCCCGGGCACCCATTGGGGGAGATGGGCATTTGGCTTTTTCATCGGATTTCTCACGGTGACCATCCGGGTGATAAATCCGGCCTTTGTGGAAGGCACCATGCTGGCCATTCTTTTCATGAATGTATTTGCCCCCCTGCTGGACCACATGGTCATCAAATACAAAACATCAAAGAGGATACCCAATGTCTGAATCCAAGCCAGATAAAAATAGCAGAATAAATGTGATCAAATTTGCATTGCTGGTTTCCTTTGTCTGCAGTCTGCTGATCACGGGGGCCGCCGGTGGTTTAAAAAAATTCCAACTGGAAAATATTGAGCTGGATAAACAACTCAATCTTCTCAAGGCAGCCAACCTCGTCGAGCCCGGGAACAAACCCTCCAGAGAAGAGATCAAGCGACTATATGATACCCATATCCAGGCGGTGATCGTGGACAGCCAGGGAAAAATTCTTGCAGCAGACATTGGGGATTCCCTGCATCTGTATTTTTTTAAAACCGAGGATGTGATCCAGGGGTATATTCTGCCCATCAACAGCCGGGGGCTCTGGGGGAAAATCAGAGGATACCTGGCCTTTGAAAATGATGGTCAGACCGTGTCCGGTTTTTCCGTGTTCAGCCATTCCGAAACCCCCGGGCTGGGAGGTGAGATTGAAAGTGCCTGGTTTCAAAAAAATTTCAAGGGGAAAAAAATACTCAATTCCCAGAATAAATTTGTATCCGTGGGCATTGCCAAGGGAAAAGTTGCCAACCTGCCTGAAACAGACAGAGGAAACTATGTGGATGGTATCAGCGGGGCCACCCTGACCGGAAAATACCTTTCCCAGGGCATCAAATCCACCCTTGCGCAATATGAAGCCGTCTCCATCACCTTCCGTCAGAAAAAACTGACCGCCACAGAAGAAAAGTAAAGGATACCCATGTTAAAAGAAAAAAGTCACTATATGGAAATACTGATCCGGGGTATCTGGAAAGAGAATCCCGTGGCCTACCAGGTCCTAGGCATATGTTCAGCCCTTGCCGTCACCGTGAAGATGTCCACTGCCATTGTCATGGCCATTGCCCTGACAGTGGTCACGGCATTTTCCAGCATGATCATCTCTTCTTTGCGAAAAAAGATCCCCTCCAATATCCGGATCATCGTAGAGCTGGCCGTCATTGCTTCCCTGGTAATCGTCACCGATGAGGTACTCAAGGCCTTTTTCTATGATACTTCCAAGCAGCTGTCCATCTTTGTGGGGTTGATCATTACCAATTGTATCGTGTTGGGCAGGGCCGAAGCCTTTGCCCTGGCAAATGACCCCGTTGATTCCTTTGTGGACGGAATCGCCAACGGCATCGGCTACGGAATGATACTGGTTTTTGTGGCCTTTTTACGGGAATTGCTGGGATCGGGAAAAATATTCGGTCTGCCCGTGATCCCACAAGTGTTATTTGATGCCGGTTACCAGAACATGGGACTCATGGTATTGGCCCCGGGTGCATTCTTCATTATAGGGCTGCTGGTCTGGCTCAAAAACAGTTTGCCGGGGGTTTCCAGTGAAAAGAAATAAGGGCAAGGAAATAAGGAGTTACAATGGGTGATTTATTAAGTCTGTTTATCAATTCTGTGTTTATCGGAAATATCCTTCTGGCATATTTTTTGGGGATGTGTTCCTTTATTGCCGTATCCAAAAATATTGAAACTGCAACCGGGTTAGGGTTTGCCGTTATCTTTGTCCTCACCGTCACAAGCCCCGTAAACTGGCTGATCTACCACGGCCTATTAGCGCCGGGGGCCCTTGCCTGGGCCGGATTTCCCGACCTGGACCTAAGTTTTTTAAAATTTATCACCTTTATCGCTGTAATTGCCGCCATTGTTCAGGCAGTTGAAATGATCATTGATAAGTATTCCCCTTTGCTCTATGCCACCCTGGGGGTGTTTTTGCCCCTCATTGCCGTGAATTGTGCCATCCTGGGCACCTCGCTTTTCATGGTGGAAAGAAACTATACCCTGGTCGAATCCATTATTTTCGGGGCGGGCTCGGGCACAGGCTGGATGCTGGCCATTGTGTCCATGGCAGCCATCCGGAAAAAGGCCCAATATGCCGATGTCCCCAAGGGACTTGACGGATTTGGTATTACCATGATCATTGCAGGCCTCATGGCCATGACATTTATGATGTTCTCGGGAATTACCCTTTAAAGGAGAGAATAATTGATTTACCTTATCAGCATACTTGTCTTTTCAGGCGTCATCTTTTCCCTGGTCGCGGTTCTGCTTTTTGTGGAAGCCAAGGTTACCAGTGAGGGAGAACATGAGGTCATCATCAACAATAACCGGGAAACCCCCCTAAAAGTTTCCGGCAATCCCTCCCTTTTGTCTGCCCTGTCAAACCAGGAAATTTTCCTGCCTTCGGCCTGCGGCGGATCAGGCTCCTGCGGCATGTGCAAATGCGAGGTAACGGCAGGGGGAGGAAGCATTTTACCCACGGAGCTGGCCCATCTGAGCCGCAGGGACAAGCTGACAAACAAGCGGCTCTCCTGCCAGCTCAAGGTAAAAGAAAATCTTGAAATCAAAATTCCCGAATCCATTTTCGGCATCAAAAAAATCAATGCCACGGTCATCTCCAATGATAATGTGGCCACCTTTATCAAGGAGTTGGTATTGAGCCCCGAGATCCCCATGGATTTCAAGGCCGGGGCCTATATCCAGATTGATGTGCCGGAATATGATTTAACCTTTAAGGATTTTCAAATTGCCAGTAAATATGTCAGTGAATGGAAAAAATACAATTTTCTCTCCCTGAGTTCCAGGGGGAAAAAAGCCGGTTTCAGGGCCTATTCCCTGGCAAATCCCCCCCATGACAATGGGATCATGATGATGAATGTCAGGATTGCCACCCCGCCGCCGGGTACCGAGGGTATCCCCCCGGGATTCGGCTCCTCCTTTGTCTTTGGTCTGAAACCCGGGGACAAGGTCCAGATCAGTGGGCCCTACGGGGACTTCATGGCCAAAGAAACAGAGAATGAAATGTGTTTTATCGGCGGCGGCGCCGGCATGGCCCCCCTGAGAAGTCATATCCTTCACCAGCTGGATGGGATTAACACCCAGCGGAAAATCAGCTTTTGGTATGGCGCCAGGTCGAAAAAAGAGATGTTCTATGATGAAACCTTCAAGGATCTGGATCAGCGCTATGCCAATTTTGATTACAAGATTGCCCTTTCCAATCCTGATCCCGAGGATAATTGGACCGGGATGACAGGGTTTATTCACAACCATTTGTGCGGGGGCTATTTGTGTGACCATGAAGACCCCACAGAGATCGAGTTCTATTTGTGCGGCCCGCCCCCTATGATTGATGCCATTATCAACGCCCTCCATGATCTTGGTGTGGAAGATGACATGATTTTTTATGATAAATTTTAAAAAGAGCCAACACCATGACAATTAGATTTCTTGGTAAAACATTAAAAAATCCCCTGGTGCTGGCATCGGGGGTTCTTGGGAACAATAAGGAAATTCTGGAACGTGTCCATGCGAGCGGATGCGGCCTTGTGACCATGAAATCCATAGGTTTTGCCCCAAGGGACGGACATAAAAATCCAACCGTCATTGACCTTGGACACGGAATGATCAATGCCGTGGGCCTGCCCACCCCGGGATACGCCCACATGGAAGCGGAGTGGGAAGCCCTTGAAACGAGAGATTTCCCCATCAATGCCAGCATCTACGGCGGCTCGGTAAAAGAATACCAAACCGTGGCAAAATTTGTTTCAGCCAAAAATCCCGATTTCATTGAGATTAATATTTCCTGCCCCAATTCCGACCAGCACGGCATGATCTTCGGAGTAAACGAACAATCGGCCTTTGACGTGGTTGCAGCGGTTAAGCAGGTGATTGATCTTCCTTTGATTGCCAAGCTGACCCCCCAGGCACCTGATATCGCCAAAATTGCAAAGGCCTGCGAAGATGCCGGGGCCGATGCCATCTGCGCCATTAATACGGCCGGCCCGGGCATGGTCATTGACATTGAAGCCCAAATGCCCGTACTGGCATTTAAAAAGGGCGGACTTTCAGGCCCCATGATAAAACCCATTGCCATTCGATGTGTCTATGATATTTACAGAGAAGTTTCCATCCCCATCATCGGCCTTGGCGGCGTAACCACGGGAAAAGATGCCGTGGAAATGATCATGGCGGGAGCCAGCCTGGTGGGCATTGGTTCAGGCGTCCGGTACAGGGGTATGGGCATTTTTAATCGGGTCAACCAGGAGCTTGATGACTGGCTTACTGCCCATGACACCACCATCAAGGATATCCGGGGTGCCGCCCATAAAAAAGACGCAGTCCATAAACATGTTCCCCTAGAAGAGAGTCCCCAATGAAAGACGTTACCGACCAGAACCCCATCATGCTCAGGGTGGTCAAAAAAGAGAGCCATGGCCCACACTTTGCCACCCTGCATTTTAACTATACCCTAGGATTCAAGCCCGGACAGTTTGTCATGGTCTGGATTCCCGGTCTGGATGAAAAACCCTATACCATTTCCCATCATACCCAGGCAGGGTTCGGCATCACCATCGAAGCCAAGGGTATTTTTTCCAAACGAGCCGTGGGTCTGGAACCCGGGGATCTTGTGGGATTTCGGGGGCCCTTTGGCAACGGGTTTCGCATTTCTTCACCCGACAATATTGCTGTTGTGGCCGGCGGTTGCGGCATGGCCCCCCTGGCCCCCCTGGTTGAAGCCCTTGAAAAAAAGGCCAACACTGATAAAACGAACAAAACAGATAAAAACATCCTGTTTATCCACGGTGCCAGATCCAAAGCGTTTATCCTGTATCCCAATCGGTTTGAAACACAGAGACAAATCTGCACCGACGACGGCAGTGAGGGACACAAAGGATTTGTCACCGATCTTTTGGAACAAGAAATTTTGAGCCGGAAAAAAACCCGAGAAAACCCATTGGAAATGGTCTATGCCTGCGGCCCGGAAATCATGATGCACCGTATTTATCTTATCTGTGAATCCTTTGGCATTCCCTGCCAGGTATCCCTGGAGCGATATATGCGCTGTGGATTTGGTGTATGCGGTGCCTGTGTCTGCGGAAAACAGGTGGTGTGCAAGGACGGGCCGGTATTTGAGTCAAACCGTCTTCGAACCATGGATGATTTTAACAAAACAGCCCTGTTAAAATCCGGAAAACCCGTCACCATGGACCAGTATTTTTCATGGAGATGTCAGTAACCCGATATTTCAACTCATATTTATCAACTTAATATTTAACTGCTTACTATTTAACTGCAAAAACAAAAGGACCCCATGACATACCAACACCAATTTATTGAATTTTTAGTGAGATGCAATGCCTTAAAATTTGGTGAGTTTGAATTAAAAAGCGGTCGCATCGCCCCCTACTTCATCAATACCGGCATGTTTGACACCGGCAGCAAAATCAAAAGACTGGGCACCTATTATGCAAAAGCCATCCAGGAGCACTTTGGACAAGATTTTGACGGGATATACGGCCCTGCCTATAAGGGAATCCCCCTGTGCATTACCGCCGCCGCCGCTCTGTCTGACATGGGCCTTGACAAGGGATATGTTTTCAACAGGAAAGAAGCCAAAACCTATGCTGACAAAAGCGCTGTGGTGGGCATGCCCCTAACCGCCGGCACCCGCCTTGTTCTGGTGGATGATGTCATCACCTCGGGCAAGGCCATCCGGGAATCCCTTGAGACGCTGAAAGCCTGTGACAATCCAAAGGTTACCGGAATTGTCATCAGCGTCAACCGCCAGGAAAAGGGAAAAACAGATGAAAATGCCTTAACAGAAGTTGAAAAGATCCTGGGGATACCCATTTTTTCCATTGTCACCATTTCAGATATCGTTGGCTATCTGCATAACAGGGTTATTGACGGGAGGGTAATTTTAGACGATACCATGAAGGAAAAGATTACTCGCTATCTTGAAGAGTACGGGGCAAATTAGCCCGTACTGTATCTGTTTTACATTGACAATAAAAGACCGGGCTTGCTAAGGTATCTGATATCAATCATTTGCGATTTTCTGATAACCCGAGGATGGATATTTTCCATGGCCGGTCAAAGAAGCCTTATCAATATATTCTGGACCAGTATGACACTCATTTACCTGACCCTTGTGTGTCTGCTGGTCTATTTATGGGTGGGAGGGGAGTTAAAAAACAGACAATTTGTATTTGAAAAAATCCGAGAAACCTATCTTGCCACCCAGAAAGAAACCATCCGGACCCAGGTAACTCAGGCCGTTCGCTACATTGAACACCAAAAATCCCTTGCCGGGAGCAGGGCCCGCAGTCAGGTAGCCTCCCGCACCCGGGAAGCCCATGAAACAGCAAGCTATCTCTACGAAAAGAACAAAACCCTCCTGCCCATCAAAAGAATAGAAGGACTGATCCACGATGCCTTGTTCCCAGCGGCCTGGGATGATGGCAAGGGCTATTATTTTGTTGAGGACATGGCAGGCACGGAAATGGTAAACCGAAATAATCCAGAACTTGAAGGAACCAATATTCTGGACATTAGGGACAGCAAGGGAAAATATATCGTAAAGGAAATCCTTGCCATTGCAAAATCCCGGTCGGGGGAGGGATTTTGCACCTACCATTGGAACAAGCCCAACAATCCTCAAATTCTTGTTCCCAAAATTTCCTTTGTCAAGTACTTCCCCCCTCTGGACTGGGTCATTGGCAATGGAAAATACCTGGCCGATGAAGAAGAGAAAATAAAAACCGAGGTGATCGACTATATCGAACAGATCCGTTATGGCGATGGCAGCTATATATTTGCAGGCACCCTTGAAGGTCGCAGCCTTTCCGGTCCCTTTAAAGGGGAAGACAGACGGGATATCACAGATATCAACGGCGTAAAAATTGTCAAACAACTCATCAATGCTGCAAAATCGGGCGGCGGGTTTGTCTCCTATGTTGCCCCTGAATTCAAAGACCAGGCACCCGTGCCCAAAATAAGCTATGCCAAAGCCATTGCCGATTGGGAATGGTATATTGGCACAGGGGTGTCCATTGATGCCATAGAAAAGGTTATCCTGAAAAAACAGACCCTGATAAAAAAGAGTATCCACGCCCTGATTGTAAAAAGCAGTATTGCCCTCGGTATTTTTCTGGTGCTCTCCTTTTTCATGGCCTGGCTGCTTTCCAAAAAAATAAAAAAAAATATGGATCTGTTTAGCCAGTTTTTTAGCAGGGCTGCCACCCGAAACCTGCCCATTGAAAATGACCAAATCTCCTTTATTGAATTTCAGTCTCTTGCTGTTTCTGCCAATAAAATGATCCAGAAACGGAATGAATCGGAAACCGCCCTTAGAAAAAGTGAAGAAAAATATAGAAGGCTCTTTGAAAAATCCAAGGATGCGATTTTGATCATTGAAAATGAAATATTTGTGGACTGCAACCAGGCCGCGGTGGACATGCTCGGCTATAATGACAAGAAACAATTGCTCCTGATCCACCCGGCAGAACTTTCCCCTGATCACCAGCCAGACGGACAACCCTCCATTTTAAAGGCCAAAAAGATGATAGCCCTTACAGCAGAAAAGGGCAGCCACAGATTTGAGTGGGATCATGTCCGGGCCAATGGGGTTGTGTTTCCCGTGGAAGTGCTGTTGACCTTGATCTCGTCGGACCAGGGCAAGCAGGTAATCCATACCAACTGGCGGGACATTACATACCGCAAAAAGGCCGAAGCTCTGGTAATCCAGTCGGAAAAAATGATGACCGTGGGAGGCCTTGCCGCGGGCATGGCCCATGAAATCAATAACCCCCTGGCCGGTATGATGCAAAATGCCCAGGTAATCAAAAACCGGCTTACCAAACCTATTCCGGCAAATAATGAGGCAGCCTCATCACTTGGGATATCTTTTCCCGACATCCAGGCCTACATGGAAATGCGGGGTATCCCCAAAATGCTGGAATCCATCGTTGATACGGGTGCACATGCCGCAAAAATCGTAGCAAATATGTTGGATTTTACCCGGAAGAAATCATCAAAAAAATCAGCCCAAGACCTGGGGCTGTTGTTGGACAAAACCATTGAGCTGGCCCAAAATGACTACAGCCTGAAAAAGAACTATGATATCAAAAAAATTGAGATCGTAAAGGAATATAAAAAAGACCGGCTCCTGGTCTTTTGCGATGACAGCAATATTCAACAGGTTTTTTTCAATCTCATCAAAAATGCCGCCCAGGCCATGTTCGATTCCCCCCAAAAAACAGAACACCCCCAACTTATTCTCAGGCTGTCCAGGGAGGGCTTCTTTGCCAGGGTGGAAATCCAGGACAATGGGCCGGGCATGAACAAGGCCACCTGTAACAGAATTTTTGAACCCTTTTTTACCACAAAAGACGTCAACAAGGGAACGGGTCTTGGGTTGTCAGTCTCTTATTTCATCATTGTTGAGGACCATGGCGGAACCCTGAACCTGGAGTCAACACCTGACCAAGGAACCACCTTCTTCATCCGGTTACCCCTGTCAAGGCCGCCTGAAACCGACCCTATGAATTGAGGCAGACATCTGTCAGCTCTCAAAAAATAAAATCGGTAATATAAATATTTTCTTTTATCTCTTTTTCCAGGGTGGATTCTGTTCGAATACCGGTGCGATGATGCCCGGGGTGAATAATGGTCTTTTTATCCAACACCATGATCCGGTCCCTGATGGACGCGATAAGCTGATCCAGATTTCCACCGGGAAGATCTGTCCGGCCTGCCTCCCCGGCAAAGAGGGCATCCCCGGTGAACAAATGGTCCTCCCATGAAAAACAAACCGACCCCGGCGTATGGCCCGGCGTATGGATGACGGACAGGGTTGACCTGCCCAACTGAATTTGGTCTCCATGAAAAAGCGCTATGTCCGCCGGATAGGGAGGGGGCAGTCCCACCGCTTTTCTGGTCAGCTCTCTGACCTCTGGATCCATAAAAAAATTATTATCATGGGCATGAAGGCAACTGGGGATATCATGGGTTTCTTTAAAGAGCTTTGTGGAAAAAAACGGGTCTGCATGGCCATGGGTATGAAGAAGCCTGACAGGTATGAGTTTTTTTTCTCTGATGAAACGAATCACCTCTGCAGTATCATCACCGGGATCAATAATCACAGACTCCCCTGTCCTGGTACAGACAAGAAAATAAGTATCCAGATTATAGGGGCCGGAGGTCCGCCTAAAAATGTCAACCTTATCCTGCATAGCGATTAAAAACATCCAGATTTCGGGCCAATATCTCGCCGGCGAGCAGATCTTCCAGGGCCCTTGTATAATTTGTCCGGGACACCCCGGGAATGAGCCCGTGTTTTGCCACACTTCCCACAAGGGCCATGTTCTGCATCCTGGAATCTGATATTCCGCCGGTTTCCACCTCAATGCTGCGAACATCCAATTGGGAACAGACTCTGGTGATATCCTCTGCCATAATCTCCCTGCTCTGACCCAAACGAACAGGAAGGGGCTGCCAGGAAATATCCATATAGACAAGAGTTCCTCCCTTTTTCATGGCAACACCCAATCCGCGCAGGGCTTCGTGGATTTCCATCCCCAGCACCAGATCACAGTGGTGTGCCAGGGTCAAAGGAGAAAATACCCGGCCTCCGCAGCGGATCCTGGAAACCACCACCCCCCCCCGCTGGGCCAACCCATGGGTATCCACTGCCAGAACCTCTAACCCTGCATCATCCGCACCCCTCAACAGGGTTTGACTGAGCAGGCCGATCCCCTGGCCACCGACGCCGGTGATATAAATATTAAATTCTTTCATTTTTCTCCCCCTTCAAACCCAATGGCCTGTTCCGGACAGGAGGGCCTGCAGGAGCCGTCCCCTATGCAAAGATCGGTATTAACATCCACACTTCCATCTGAATTTCGAACAAAACTGGGGCAGCCAAAGGCCTGGACACAGGTATGGGTTTGGTTACAGGCCTTTGGATCAATGGAAATATGTTTTTGAACATATCCCTGTTTCTTTTGCTGACTTCGGGTGAATTTAAGCATGCAGGGGTGCCTGGCAATGACCACGCTGATCCCCTCGGTTTTAAGAGAGGTTTTTACAAGGGTTGTCAATTTTTCCTGGCTATAGGTATCACAGGCAAAAACCTGGTCAATTCCAAACCCCTTTAACAGGGTTTCAATTTTGATAATTCCGCCGGCATGGTCCTGGTGACCGGTCATGGCAGTGGTGCCATTTTCCATAATGATCAGGGTAATATTATGGTGATTAAAAATTGTATTGATCAATCCGGGCAACCCTGCATGGAAAAAAGTGGAATCCCCTAGAAAAGCCACCACATTTCTTTCCCTGTTGTACAAAGAAAGCCCGGAAGCGATACCCGGAGAAGCCCCCATACACATGAGCACCTCCCCCACTTCATAGGGCGGCATGTAACCCAGGGTATGGCAGCCGATATCGGCCACGGTCACATCATTTTCATCCAGGGCTTTTTTGATGGCAAAAAACGCGCTTCTATGACCACAGCCGGGACACATCTGAGCCGGCCGCTCAGGCACATTTACCGCTGGAAAGTTCCCTGGCTCCTTTTCTTTTCCTCTGATTTCTTTGATTTTGTCCGGTATCATCTCCGGCCAGGTGGCAATAATTTTATCCATGGTTTTATCCGGGGTAAATTCACCCACAAAATCCTCATCACAAATTTTTCCGATTATTTTTGTTGAAATCCCATGGTCATATGCCATGGCCTTGATCTGATTTTCAAGGATATCATCCAATTCCTCTAAAATCAAAACCTGGTCATGGGCTGCTAAAAAAGAGAGAATTACCTCTTTTTCAAGGGGATTTGTGACCCCCAGTTTGAGAAGGCCGGGCCGGTATTCGGCTTTTTCCAGCACATCCATCACAGACAGCCAGGTCAGTCCCGAGGTAATAACCCCACGGCCCCGGCTGTCCTTACTTTTATCGATCCGGTTCAGCCCATTTTTTTTAATAAAAGAAATAATTGGGCCAGTTCTTTTCAGACTCCGGCGTTTCATTTCCAGGGCCAATACGGTCAAGGGAATATAGGGGCCATTTTCTCTGTTAAATTCCGTTTTATATCCCTTTTCCTCTTTATATCCGGCAAACTTGATTTTCTGCCGGGCGTGGCAGACATGGGTGGTCAACCTCAGCACCACCACCGTCTGATGGGCAACGGCCAATTGGGCGGCATGTTTATAATATTCATAGGCTTCCTTGGGGGAAGCCGGTTCCAACACAGTCACCCTGGCCATGCGATAGATATTTCGATTGTCCTGCTCATTCTGGGACGAATTGGCCCCGGGATCATCCCCAATGACCACCACCATACCGCCAATAATATTTAAAAGACCCAATTGAATAAAGGTATCAAGGGCCACATTCAATCCCACACTCTTAAAAAATGCGCAGGACAGGTTTCCATTCAGCGCCGCACCAAATGCCACTTCAGTGGCCACCTTTTCATTCACTGAAAATTCAAAATAAAAGGGCTGCCGATCTTTTGGAATATCGGCGATGGCAGATGCGATTTCCGGCGTGGGTGATCCGGGATAGGATGTCACCACACGGGTTTTAGATTCCACCATGGCCCTGACAAGGGCCTGATTCCCCATTAGAATTTCTTCAAAGGGATGTTCTTGAACAAGTAACTCACCCAGTTTCATTTGCCCGCCCTCCCATGCTTTGGATTAATCAGTCAGTTTCAGGATGTATTTGATAGGTGTTATCCAGCCGAAGCCACATCTGCTGATGGCGTTTCTCAAGATCTGCCACTGCTGTTTCAAATTGGACCGACGTCATTTTTTTTTGCCCGCGCCGGAATACCAAAAGATCATATTCATTGTCATACCATTTATCAGGATCAAAATTATAGGTCATACTGATACTTCCTTGTGACACAGGGCAATTTATTTCCCCAAAAAGTTGATCCCTTTGTTTAAAGCGCACCCCTGATAAAAACAATTGCCCAGACTTTTTTTATTGGATTGCTTATTATGAAGCAGATTGGGGCGCTATGTCAAGGAGGGAAGCATCGGGATTTCACCTGTATACAAAATCTCCGATGAATTTGACATCTGTCCTAAAAAAACACTTGGCTGGCTGGCACCAACCCCTGCCGATTGTCAAATAGCACGGCGATCTTAATAATTCGATTTCCACCTATTATTATCAGCTGATTTGAAAAGCCTGAATAAAAATGTTTCTATGGAATAGATAGACTCTTTATGAGCCAAATTTAATTTGCCTAAACCAACAGATTGTATCCGGTTTTAATTGGACACCCCCAAGACGTTTAATAATAGTCCGAAATTTCAAATCCAGCATTTGGAGAGATCGGATTTGCCAGTACCGGCCGGGGTGGGATGCAGTTCACGGATTGAACAATTTTGACAGGTTCTAAATTCATCGGGTCGGAGGAGGCCTATATCAGCCCCCGTCCGCCCACAGAACCGTGCGTACGGGTCCGTACACGGCTCCTCATCTAACTTTTACCCACCGACGTACGTTAAACCAGTGTTTCATCTTGTCCTCAGACCTTATTTTCTGTCCCCATTCATTAATAAACAATCTATTGGGGTATGCTTTATTTAAAGCATATGTCCTGGACAGTGCCCAGATCCCTTTGTTGGAGTATGCAGCCTCTTGTGCCCTTTTCTTTGGTACCCCTTGTTTGATAAGTTTATTTGAAAGATGACGCCGTCTTTTCTGTTGGTAGACAAAGCGTGCCCTCAGACGACGTCTAATATGGGCTTCAATCACACGCAATTGATATGGATATTGGGTTATCAGATAATAGCCGGACCACCCTGTATACCAATTGTTGATTCGCGTTACTGTCTTTTCCAGATTTAGGTACGTGCCACGTGGCGTCAGGTCTTTGACCTTCTGCCAGGCTCGTCTCATTGATTCAACTGAGATGGCTACCGTTCCTCTGACTATTGTCATCCCTAAAAACTTCACGTCCTGGGATTTGCCTACTTTACTCTTATCCCAGTTAATCTTTAATTTGAGTTTCTTTTCGATAAACCGGCTGATGCTATCCATCACCCGATTTGCGGCTTTGAAGGACCGCACAAATATATTGCAATCGTCTGCATATCGGCAGAACTCAAGACCACGACATTCCAGCTCTTTATCCAGTTCATCAAGCACTACATTGCTAAGCAAAGGACTCAAAGGGCTGCCCTGAACGGTTCCTTCCCTCGTCAACAGCACTGTTCCCTTGTCCATTACTCCGCTTCGCAGTATCATACCTATCAAACGCAAAATGCGTTTATCAGTCACACGGCCTGACAACAGATAAATAAACCGATCATGATTTACCCGGTCAAAAAATTTGGATAAATCAATATCAATCACATATTCTTTCCCTTTTTTAATGATCTGCTTTGCCGCTTCCACAGCTTTCTGCGGACTACGTCCGGGCCGAAAACCATAGCTGTGGTTCGAAAAAGTGGGATCGAATATCGGTTCCAATAATAACTTCAATGTTGCATGCACGATTCTATCACGCACACAAGGCACTCCGAGGAGTCTAACCCCTTTACCCTTTCCGGGTTTAGGAATCTCTACACGCCGAACTGGTTCCGGTTTATAGCACCAGCTTTCCAAATCCTTTTTCAGCTGGGCCAGCTCTTTATCAAGGCAAGCACTAAACTCCTGTATGGTGACACCGTCTATACCTGGGGAGCCACCATTCTTTCTCACCTGTTCGAAACCTGTGGCCAGATTGGCTTGGTCACAGAGTTTCTCGAAGAGACTTCGTTTATCGACAAATAGGCTTTGTTGTCTCATTTTGCTTTGATTTATGGGCTGTATCTTCATCGTTCCGCATTTCCTTTGGTGTCCGAGAATCTATACGTCTTCTCCCCAAAAAAAACTCCATAATGGCTGAACTCTCTACATCCGCTGGATGAGGTTCCATTGCCTGTTAAATGTTCCGCCCTTCGGCTCCAACATCCGTGTTGTTTTCCGATAGTTTTCCCCTCAGATACGTCACCGCATCCTCATCGGCTACCGATTTTACGCCTACTATGGCATCATCTGAAGACCCTCTGTCCGTAACGGCTACATTGCTGCTCCGCTTAGGGCTTGGCTGTCGTAGTTATAACGGCCCAGTACAGACGGCCCTTCACCGGGTAAGGTCATACACTTTCATTGCCCACCCACCTCCTGTACCCTGTGGAAATACGAAAAGGATATTGGGCTTTGATAGTCGCGGGTATCTCGCCCTTTCCACATGGCCTGCCAGAGGTTCGCACCAAGCTTGGGTGACAATTTTGACGCAGGCTTCCTTCAGATCCCTCATTGGCTTTCATTCACCGTTTTATCCCTCTTCGGGCAGATCCAGAAAGTTTCTTCGGGCACCCTTGCCGTTGTCTATACATTCCCTCCTTTCTGGGCTGTAGTTGGATTCCCACCAACTAGTTTATAACCATGCCGGTCACACCGCTACGCTGAAGGTGGAAAACTCGCTGCGCTCAAACAATTCCACCTTTTAACCGCTTCACTGCATTAAGAACCTGTACAAAATTGCAATCAACGATTCACCCGCATTCCACCCCGACCTCAACCCCAGATCCCAATCGGTCTTAATATTTCAAATCTCATATAGTAAAATTTTAGGCTAAGTAAAGTAGAGAATTGATTTCCGGTAGGCAAATTACAATTTCCCCCAACCACAAGATATTGTGCTAGGTTATGATTCTGAAACTCCCAGCCTATTAATAAGAACTGAACCGCTTCGCGGAAGTAGCCTCGGCATATTTTAAAGTAGCATAAATTTTTAAAGACCTTTAGAATAAGGGGTCTCAAAGCCTTTGTGCGTG
>JADGEQ010000030.1 GCA_016744295.1 Desulfobacteraceae bacterium
ACCTGAATAATATAGGCAATGGCGACCACCAGTGCGGCGCTGGCGCCTTCCTTGCCAAAGGCATTGATGGCGATGGCAAGGGCAATGGACAGGTTGCGCATGACAGACCCGTATACCAGGGCAATGGCATCCCCCCGTGGTAAAAAGAATTTGCCCACAAGGCTGCTTAAAATAAAATTAAACGAGTAGATAATGATCAATGGTACAAGGATGTATAATAGCATACCGGGAGATGCGGCAATCCCCTTTGCCTTTAGTGCCATTGCAATAAATACGATCCCGACAACTCCCAGGGTTGAAAGTGCCGGAAATTTGGGGCCGATGTTTTGTTTAAACCCGTTTTGGCCGTACCGTTTAACCAGAGCTTTTCGGGTGAGAAACCCGGCAATCATGGGGACAAAAACAATGATAATAATTTGCTGCATCACCTTTAAAAAATCGATTTCAATGGTGGCGCCCATGAGAAATTTTACATAAAACGGTGTGGCAATGGAACCTAGGGTAAGCCCGATGATCGTCATTTTCACCGCAGCTTCAAGGTTCCCCTTGGCAAAACCTGTCCAGGAGATGGTCATGCCGCTTGTGGGAACAAGACCTGTTAACAGGAGTCCCAGTGCCATATAAGGGCTGGTTTTAAAAAAGATCAGCCCGAGAAAATAGGCAAGAAAGGGAATAATTCCAAAGTTAATGACCTGGGTCAAAATCTGAGCTTTGGTGTCCCCTCCTTCCAATACCTTTTGAAAATTGAGATTGACCATCATGGGATAGACCATGAGAAATGTAAACGGGATGATAAGTCCCTTTAAAAAATGTGCATTGAAAATGATGCCAAACACAAAGCCTGAAAGCATTATGATCGGTATGGCAATGGTTAGGTTTTTTGTTATTTTGCCAAGAAACTTCCACATAGGTTACTCCTTTATTCATTCGAATAGGGTAAATTTAAATAGGATCTGTTGATATTTGGAAACAATGTTGACTCCGTGTGGGGAATGGGTTTTTGTGAACGTTTCCATGGGACGGGTGCTGTTTGAAAAATCAACCTAGGTTTTGGGTTGGAATGCAACCGAAACTTCATTGGGTGGGGGGCTTTGAATCTCGGAATCAAACCCTTTTTTGGAGATAAAGTGGATGGGACAGGATGACCGAAATTTACAATAAATATCAGGGTCACGACAGATAAGACAGCTTTCGCAAAGATAGATATTGTGTTTCATGCACAGATAGCGGGTTTCTATTTCAGGATGATTGATACAATAGCCCATTTTAGCCTTCCCTAAAAATTGATTGGTTATTAAAAATTGATTGGTTATTTTTTTTCATGTCCTTGATAATCGGTTCCATGGCCTTGCATGGCCCCCACCAGGTTGCACCAAAATCAACCAGTACAACTTTTTTTTCAAGCTCGGTTGAAATTGTTTTTTATCCAGTTTGGTTTATACTCCTAATTGTGTTTACAAAAATATTGTTTAAATAAAGTATATTCAAAAATCATACCAGAAGGGATGGTAACTGTGGGTGCTTTTTATATAATAATTTGAAATAATAGAGAATAAAAAGATGATTGCGAACTTGGTTCTCCAGGCGAGAGAAATCGAAAGGGTGGGGGGCTCAAAGAAAAAAAAGATTGATCTCAGAATTATTGCCGCCACCCATAAAAAATTGTATAACCTTAGCGTCCAGGGTAAATTTTATGAAGCTCTTTTTTACCGGCTCAAAGTATTCAGATAGGTGCTGTCTAATTTGGCGGGCTGTTCAAAAAAGTGTGTAATTGCAATTGTAAATGAAGGAATAATGGTTTAGATTTATTGAGAGCCGATTTTATCCATCCGTCAGGTGGTTTTTGGGATGATCTGCCTGGATTTGTTTGGAAGGAAAATTAATAACAGGTTCCTGGCAAAGAATCTCAATCAAGGGTCGCATTGTTGCATCTCTGATGTGTCATAATTGAGTGCAATCTAAAATTATTCAGTAAATTTAGCAGATGGTTTGTCTGGTCAATTTACTGAATTTACAGAATTTGTAGATAGTTTTGATCAAAAAATCATATCTGGCACATCCTGTGCAATCAGGGGGAAGGCGATTGAGATGAAGGGATTCAGAAACGATTCAAACCCTAGAGGAAGGTTTGTTCTTTTTTGTGGATATATGAATAAAAGTAATAGAATGATCAAGGTAAATCGGAGATAAACATGGAAGAACAGCAGTCCTGGGATTGGAATACGAATCTCAAAGAAATTCCGGTCGGAGAATGGAAAACCCGATTCAACTGGGTCGAAGAATTTAATATCAGCCCGGATGGAGAAAATATTGCGAGTATTGTCAATGTGGATGAAGCCGTCTTCAAGATCTGTGTCAATGGAGATGTCGGGGACATGGAATATGAAAAAATCTGGAGTCTGAAATCACTTCCGGATAACGGATTTGCAGCCTTGGTCTGTGCAGATGAAGAATGGACACTCACTGTGAACGGTCAAGAATGGTCTAATCGGTTTGATTTCCTCTGGGATCTTCAAATGACTCCCGACGGAAAACATATGGGACTGGCCTTTCAAAAGGACGAGGAATACGGAATGGTGATCGATGATCTTCCTTGGGATCAGGTGTATGCCAACATGACCGGCATGGCCTTGTCCAAGGCCGGAACCTGTGCTGCCGTTGTTCAGGTTGCGCCCATGAAGGCTGCAGATGTCGATGGATTTAAAAAGGGGTTGTTTTCTGTTGCCCTCAACGGCAACGCCTCTGATCAAAGATTTTTAAATATCTGGGACATCAGTTTTGATCAAACCGGTCAGAATCTGGCCGCAGGAATTCGGCTTGATCGTGAAGCTTATACCATTGTTAACAATGATATTATTTGGGACAGAAGGTTTCAGGGGGTATGGAAACCAATTTTTTCAAATTTGGGAAATGTGCTGGCACCGGTGAGGGATGACGGGAAATGGAAATTGTTCAAGGACAATGAGCCCTTTTGGAAAAAAGGATATGATCAACTCTGGAAGATCACCCCATCTCCTGCAAACAATGATGTTGCCGCCATTGTGGCAAACTCTTTTGGCAAGTGGAGTGTGGCCGTCAATGATACGGTCTGGAACATGGGGTGTGATACCATGATTTCCGATATTTTTTATTCAGACAATGGGTCTTGTCTGGTGGCTGTATTTAAAGACAAAGGATATTGGGATCTGGCAGTGAACCAGACCCCATGGAATCTTTGTGCCGATAAAGTGTTTACACCCTCTATCAGTCCCGACGGATCCCTTGTGGCGGTTGTCGTTGAACAACAGGGAAAATATCACCTGGTTGTAAATAATAAGAGAATTGCCAGCAATTACGATTTTCTCACAAATCCGGTCTTCAGCCCTGACCAGTCAAAAATTTTGATCAAAGGGATTGAAAAAGGAGTTTATAAGCGAAGGGTCATATCCCTTTAAATTTTAAAATACATAAGGGGGAATTTAAACAAGAAATGAAGCAACGCAACCATTGGCAAAGGATACAAAAATGAATACATTTATCGGCTTTATTATGGGCCCAATGGTCTGGATATCTGCAATTATTTGTATATTCGGACTTTTATTAAAATTCATTATCATCATAAAAGAGGTATATGAAAAAGAACCTTATCTTCTCTCCTATATCACGGTGAGGCACAGCTTAAGATCTATTTTGGCCTGGTTGATCCCCTTTTATCCGAGAAGCACAAGAATGCGGCCGGTCTATTACGGGATCTCCTATCTGTTTCATATCCTGTTGTTTCTTTTGCCTGTTTTTCTGATGTCCCACATTGTTCTGATCAATGAATCTTTCAATTTATCCTGGCCGGCCATGAATGATACAATAGCTGATATGCTGACCATTGGCGTTATCGTTGCCCTCATTTTTTTCTCCCTTCGAAGACAATTTGTTGCCGATGTTCGGTTTTTGACATCATTTAAGGATCATGTGTTGATACTGATTGTTCTTCTGCCCTTTGTCACCGGCTTTCTGGCCTATCACCAACTGTTTTTATACGAATGGATGGTCATTGCCCATGTCCTATCCAGTGAATTTTTGCTGGTGATAATTCCGTTTTCAAGATTCTCCCACATGATAACTGCACCCTTGACCCGGGCATATACAGGATCTGAATTTGGAAATGTTAGACATGCAAGGGACTGGTAAAATGATAGTGACAACAAATACACAGGATAAAAGCATGAGTGAAAATGAGACAAACATAATTGAAAAAAGCACAGATGATGCCGTTGAAAACGGTCTGAACCTGCTGACACCCGAAAGAATATCCCAGGTAATCAACCAGGTGCTTCACCAGGAAACAGGGGCAAGGTTTAAAATGTATGTGGATACCTGCATGCGCTGCGGACTTTGTTCCGATGCCTGCAGCTACTTTCTGTCCAATGATCGTAACCCAACCTTTTCACCGGCTGCCAAGGTCAAACAGACGATTTGGGAGATGCTGGACAAAAAAGGAAAGGTTTCCAAAGACTTTTTACGCCGGGCGGTTCACATTGCCCATCTGGAATGTAATGTCTGCAGAAGATGTTCCATGTACTGCCCTTTTGGAATTGACATTGCCTATATGATGCTTCTGGTAAGACGCATCTGTCATAAGCTTGAAATCACCCCCCAGTATATTCAGGACACGGTGAATTCCCATTCAGTCACCATGAACCAGATGTGGGTCAAGGAAGATGAATGGATTGATACCCTGCAGTGGCAAGAAGAGGACGCCAGAGAAGAGTTTACTGATCTACGGATCCCCCTGGACAAAGAGGGCGCGGATATCATGTATTCGGTGATTGCACCGGAACCCAAGTTCCAGGCAGGACTCATCTACCAGGCTGCCGTTATGATGCATGCCGCCGGGATGAATTGGACAATGCCATCATCTCCGGGTTGGGATAACAGCAACATGGCCATGTTTACGGGGGATAATGAGATTTCCAGCCGTATCGCCCGGACCTTTTTTGAGTCAGCAGCAAGGCTGAAAGTTAAAAAAATTGTTATGGGAGAATGCGGCCATGCCTTCCGGTCCACCCATGATGTGGGCAACCGCGCTTTATCCTGGGCCATGCCGCCCTTTGAAGTGGTGCATGCCATTGAGTTCTACCATGAACTTTTGACCCGAGGACGGATCTCTATCAAGGAAAAATTTACAAAACGAGTAACCCTGCATGATCCCTGTAATGTATCAAGGGGCAGGGGACTCCATGACATGGCCCGGGAAGTTGTGGGGATGACCTGTAGCGATTTTGTGGATATGACCCCCAACAAAGAGCATAATCTCTGCTGCGGTGCTGGTGGAGGCGTTGTTAATTGTGGCCCTCCATACAAGAAGGAACGGATGGTGAACAATCGTGCCAAGGCGGAACAGCTTGCAGCAACCAAAGCAGAGGTCCTCATCGCTCCCTGCCACAATTGTCACAGCGGATTGGAAGATATTGTCCACCATTATGGACTGAATATGGAAGTTAAGTTTCTGGGTGATATTATTTTTGAAACCATGGAAAAAAAAATTTACAGACCAGGGGAATAAGGTGAATAAGGTGAATAAAATGAAACCACTATTTTTTATGATGTTAATCTTGGCCCTGGTCATGGTAATGGTTATACCAGGAGCCGCTTTCTCCCAAGGGGAACAAGAGCGGCTCGACACATCGGCATTTGAAAAGCCCCGCAGGCCCGGGGCTATCTTTGCCCATGATGATCACAACGAAAAGGCCAATCTTGAAGATGATTGTGCCATTTGCCACCATGTGTATGCGAATAAACAACTTGTGCCGGATGAATCCTCAGAAGAGGATGCGTGTTCAGACTGCCACGGGTTAAAATCCAGCCTGGAAAATAACATTCCCCTTGTACGGGCTTTTCACGGGCGGTGCAGGGAATGCCATTTTGATTCAGGAAAAGGGCCGGTACTCTGCGGCCAATGTCATATTAAAAAATGAGGACAAAAACATGACAAAAAAAATATTGATCGTGGATGATGATCCGGACATTACAAAATTTCTGGATGTCTTGTTCCGCCACAATGGATATGAAACCTGTATTGCCGTTGATGGAAAAGAAGCCATGGAGGTGTACTCCAAAGAAAATCCCGACCTGATTACCCTGGATCTTGAGATGCCTGAAGAATGGGGCCCCAAATTTTTCCGGAAAATCTCCAAAGCAAAAGGGTTTGATACGCCCGTGATTGTGATTTCAGGATTGTCCGGTCGTAAATTTTCCATTCCAAAGGCCTGCGCGTTTTTTGCAAAACCCTTTGATGCCGCTGAAGTACTCAAGAAGGTCAGGGAAATTTTTTTAGAATGAAGGTCCTGCTGGTTGAGCCTGACCCAGAGATCCAAATGGTTTTTACCCACAGTCTGGCCTGTGAAAACTGTGAAGTTATCACGGCCAAAGAAGGAATTGAAGCTTCCAGAATGGTTAAAACCGTGTCGCCGGAAATTGTCATGGCCGATATACGGTTACCGGGAATGAGCGGGATTGATCTTCTTAATTTTATCAAGAGGGAATATCCCGATATTGAGGTGATCATGATCACAGGGCTCAGTGATTTAAGACTGGCCATTGATTGCCTTAAAATGGGTGCCGTGGATTTTATAACCAAACCGGTTATCAATGATATCTTAAAAATTGCTTTGCAAAGGGCAACGGATAAAATTGAAAATCGGATAAAATTTTCCTTGTACACCCGGAACCTTGAATCCCTGGTAAAAGAAAAGACTAAAAAGCTGGCAGAATCCGAAAGCCGATATATTCAACTTTTTGACGAATCACCTTCTTTTATTATTATTGTGGATAAGAATTTCAGGATTATCGAAGCCAACAAAATGTTCAGGCAACAATATGGCGATATTACCGGCAAATATTGTTACCATGTATATAAAGGCCTTAAAAATCCCATGTCCAACTGTCCGGTAAGACAAACATTTTGCGACCAAAAATCCCATACAGCGGAAATGGAAATTACCCTTAAGAATGGTGAAACTAGGAATCTGCTCCTGCAGACTTCGGCAATCAAGGAACCTAACGGCCAGATTCTCCATGTAATGGAAATGGCCACCGATGTCACAGTCATTCACCAACTCAAAGATCATCTGGCGGCTCTGGGGCTTCATATCACATCCATTTCCCATGGGATAAAGGGTCTTTTGTCTGGACTGGACGGGGGGGATTATATGATTACCCTGGGCCTTGAAACAGGGAATAGCGAACTGATTAAGGACGGGTGGGATATTGCCAAAAGGAAAATAACACTGATTCGTAAAATGGTTTTGGATATCCTCTTCAACTCAAAGGATCGTGCCCTGGAACGCCGGCCTGTAAATATATTTGACTTTATCCAGGAACTTGTCACCACCATGGCGCCTAAGATGAAAAAGGCTGGAATTTTCCTGGTCCAGGATACGCCAAAGCCAAAAAGTGACGACAAAATTCTGATAGATGAAACCGTTTTTTTTGCAGCGCTTCTGGCAATTTTTGAAAATGCTGTGGATGCCTGTGTTGCGGTGAAAGATATCAGGGATAAGTTGGAAATAAAAATTAGCGTGGAGTTGAAAGAAAAAGAAACCATATTCAAAATCCGGGATAATGGCAAGGGGCTTGCCAGAAAATATCAAAAAGAGGCTTTTTCACTTTTTTATTCTGATAAGGGTAATAAGGGCACAGGGCTAGGACTTTTTATAGCCCAGCGATCCGTGAAACAGCATAACGGCCTTATTAAAATTAATTCCGTACCGGGTCAGTATACACAATTTACCATAGCCATTCCTGTCCAATCCGTTGAATCATAAATCATCATGTGCAGAATATTCATGCCCCTGCAATTGTCTTTTTTGCTCTTTTGCTCAGGTTAACGGTATTTTTACCGACGAGATCAAACTTTTGCCAGGGGAAGCCGTGGCATATGCCAGGTAATTTGAGAAAAGAGAGCATCCGCAACTTTCAGGAAGCCGGTCTTACAGTTGGCACTTGTGTTGAACCAATCGGACCAGAGCATACAAATGAAGCGTTGGCGGAAATGATAAAATTTACCGCCTCATTCAATCCCTCCTACAGTGGGGCAGGCAGACCTATTGCAATTCCCGGAACACCAATGGCTGGACAGGGAATGATCTCTGAGCTTCGCATGGCTCAAATCGTGGCTGTAACGCGGCTGGGAATGCCGCGAACTGTTATGGGAAATTGCACACACGAACCTTGTACCCTCGGTGCCATCGCAGGAGCAAATCTGTTCTAGGCAGAATTGGGCGCCAACCCCCGGGATATCAAAGCACGCACTGAAGAAGGCAGAGGCGATACAATAGAACATTGTGCTGCTCTTTTTAAGGAAAGCTGGGATGTCTGGAATGGCCCATCACGATACTATCAATGAAATCCGTCTCACCTAGTAAGAAGAGATAAATTAAGGACTGAAAGAACAAAGGCCGTTGTGTTTGCTCTAGCCAGGCAATCTTCTGTTCGTCAGATATTTATTTTTTTAAGGTTTGGGAGAAGATCAGAATCGAGGGTGTACCGGTATATTTGAATTGTTGTTTGTATATTTATTAACTTTGTACTACAATCTTCTGTAAATTAATTATTCTTTAAATTTACAAGAATCTCAAATTTTTATGATTTTATGGTGAGGGCATGGGACTATGACCAGTCTTCTGCCCCGGGATTAATCGCAGATCCATGGACACGAGGATTCATATGGCTGAAAAACCTACCTATGAACAATTAGAGAAGAGAATTCAGGAATTTGAGAAATTAGAATTAGTGTATAAGAAAAGTGAGCTGGCATTGCAGGAAAGTAAGGATAAATTCAAGTTGCTTTACGAAAGAGCACCGCTTGCATACCAGTCATTAGATGAAAACGGAAATGTTATTCAGATAAATCCATCCTGGCTTGATACCCTTGGATATTCACAAGAAGAGGTTATCGGAAAGCCCTTTAGTGATTTTCTACACCCTGACTGGAAAGATCATTTTAAAGAGAATTTTCCCCGTTTCAAGGCGATTGGTGAAATTTTAGGTGTTGAATTTGAAATGGTTAAAAAAGATGGCTCTCTGATGCTTGTCTCTTTTCACGGGACGATAGGAAACAATAAAAAAGGAGATTTTCAGAAAACCCATTGCATATTTCAGGACATCACCGAACGAGAAAGAGCCGATGCTGCGCTGCGCGAGAGTGAGGGAAAATATCGTGCCATGATGGAAACTATGCAAGATCTGGTTTACATCTGTTCACCCGATTATCGGGTGGAATATGCGAATCCAGCCATGATCAAAAGAATCGGTCGCGATGTCCTAGATGAACATTGTTTCAAAGCCTTGCATAATTTGGAAAAAAAATGCCCCTGGTGTGTACACGATATGATCCAGCAAGGGAAGTCTTTTGATCAGGAGATTGTGAGCCCCAAAGACGGCCATTCTTTTTACGTTTCTCAATCCCCTATTGTGAACGGCGACAGATCCATTTCAAAAATGACAGTTTACAGAGATACGACGGATTTAAAAACAATGGAAGCCCAGCTCCGGCAATCACAAAAGATTCAAGCCATCGGGGCCTTGGCAGGGGGTATTGCCCATGATTTCAATAATATTTTATTTCCCATTGTCGGATATTCAGAAATGCTCAAGGAAGACCTTCCTGAAAACAGTGGGTTTCATCAAAATGTTGACGAGATATTGGCAGGCGCTGCCCGGGCAAAAGAGCTTGTGAAACAGATTTTAACCTTCAGCCGGCAGGCAGAACATGATATCAAACCATTGAAGCCGCATTTGATCATAAATGAGGTTGCCAAACTCATACGATCCACCATCCCCACATCCATTGAGATCAAAAAGTTTATAGATGCCAAAACCCTGCCAATCCTTGCGGATCCAACACAGATACACCAGGTTGCCATGAACCTCATCACCAACGCCTGCCAGACCATGCAGGAAACGGGCGGGGTTCTTACGATCCGCCTTCAAAACTGTGAGGGTGATGATATTCCGCCACCTGATTTAACCCTTGGCAGTGGACCCCATGTGTTACTCTCAATAGGAGATACAGGAACCGGAATTGATAAAATTATCCTGGAGAGAATATTTGAACCATACTTTACAACCAAGCCAAAAGGGAAAGGCACGGGGTTAGGCCTGTCAGTCGTATACGGTATTATCACAGATTATGGAGGGAAGATAAAGGTTATCAGTTCTCCGGAGCAGGGAACAAGATTTGACGTATATCTTCCTGCCGTTAAAACCGTTGGAATATCAGAACAACATCTTGACATAAAGCCGATGCCGACTGGAAATGAGCGGATTCTGCTGGTTGATGATGAAAAACAGGTTTTGATTGTGGAACAGAAGGTCCTGGAAAGACTGGGATACACGGTTGAATATAAAGACAGCAGCATTGACGCGCTTGAAGCGATAAAAACCAATCCGGATGCCTTTGACTTGATCATTTCAGACATGACCATGCCCAACATGACCGGTGATCAACTCGCCCAGAAAATTATGGAGGTCAAACCAACGGTGCCCATTATTATCTGTACTGGATTCAGTGAAAGAATATCATTGGAAAGCCTCGGATCAATCGGGGTAAAAGCCTTGCTGATGAAACCCATCACCAAATCGAAAATAGCGACAACCATTAGAAACGTGCTGGATGATGCCAAGGCAATCAATATAAGGTGAAATAATAAAAATGTCTGGAATTCTGATTATTGATGATGACCCCCACATCTGTAAAACCCTTGTTCAAATATTTGAAAAAATGGGTCATGGGGTAGACTATTCTCTCACTTTGAAACAAGGTTTTGATAAATTATTTTCAGGTGGGTGGGATATTGTCTTTCTTGATGTAAACCTTCCGGATGGCAACGGACTGGAGGCCATTGAAGCCATTCGAGATCATTCTTTCCCCCCGGAAATAATCATCATGACCGGTGACAGTGACCCTGACGGTGCAGAACTTGCCATGAAATCAAGGGCATGGGATTATATGCAGAAAAGCGGCTCCCATCAACAATTTAAATTTTCTTTGATCCAGGCATTGGAATATCGACAGCAGAAACAATCTCAAACCCTGGGAAAACCGCTTAAAAGAGAGTTTATTATTGGACAGAGCCGGCAGATTAAACGTTGCCTCGAGAATGTTTCAAAAGCCTCCAACAATGATGTTCCAATATTGATCACCGGTGAAACGGGAACCGGTAAAGAGCTCTTTGCCAAAGCCATTCATGAAAACAGTTTGCGGCATCAAAATAATTTTATTGTTGTGGATTGTGCAGCCTTGCCCGAGCACCTGGTTGAAACTGTTCTTTTCGGGCATTCAAAAGGGGCCTTTACCGGGGCTGACGCAGACAAAACAGGATTGATAAAACTGGCGGACAGGGGCACCCTTTTCCTTGATGAGGTGGGAGAGCTTCCCCTGGCTGTTCAAAAGAAATTTTTAAGGGCACTTCAGGAAAAAAGATTCCGGCCTGTGGGAAGTAAAACAGAGATTTCAAGTAATTTCAGGCTGGTGGCTGCCACCCACCGGGATGTTTCAAAAATGGTGAAACAGAGTCAGTTCAGAGAAGATTTTTATTTTAGAATTGCGTCTCTAATCGTTGAAATCCCACCGTTAAAAAATCGTAAATCAGATATACCGTTATTGGTGACCCACCACATGAATCGAAAAAAAGAGCTTTTCAATGAATTTCCCCATGAATTGTCCCAAGAGTTTATAGATGATCTTTCTGGATATGACTGGCCTGGAAATGTAAGGGAATTGTTCAACACAATAGATTTTGCCTGCAGTGACGCTTTTCAGGAATCAATGCTGTTTCCAAAGCATCTTCCGGACCATATCCGAGTGTTTAATATCCAGAATAGAATTAAAAAATACGGTCCGATTGAATCCGTGAGTTTTTCCCCAAAAAAGAGGGTGCCGGTTGAAAGTTTCAGTCTTAAAGCATATATTGAAAAAATGAAGCATGCCTATGTAAAAGATCTGATGGCCCATACCCAGGGTGAGATCAAAACTGCCTGCCAATTATCCGATCTTTCAAGGGGACATCTTTACGCTCTTTTAAAGAAATACAATATCACCAGCTCATAAGCGTGTCATATTTTTCTGACTGTCATATTTTTTTGAAAAAGTAGTCTATCATCCGTAATTATAAGGGAATGTTTGTAAATAAACATCACAAAATAATTTTTTGAGTATGAATTGTCATATTTTTCTGACACAATCAAAAAAATTTTAAACTTCATAACTATCTGAAATATAAAGTGTTTAATTAAAAACGATCTTGGCACACAACTTGTAGTATCTAACATTGTTAAAACTGCAATATTCAAAAAAAGCAATTTTAAAACCGTGTATTACAGGAAAAATAATGAGCCTTATACTCTTTATCCATCAAGATGCCTCTAAAAAAGGGAACCTCCTTAAAACCGTCATCGATCGGACTTTTTACAAAATCAAACGTCAGACATTCCAGACGATTAATGGATTGAAAGCAAGATTAAAAAAAAGTTCCGGTTTTATTGAAAAAGACATTTTCATATTGCTTGCCGACTCCGAGAGCAGGCTAAGCGAATTGATTTCACTGGTAGACTTACTGGAGGGCAAATGCATTATTTTAATTGTTCCCGACGAATCAAACGCCTCCCTTTCCATGGCCATTCAATTTTTTCCAAGATTTTTTACCCCTGTCAGCGAAACCTATAGTGACTTGTGTGATGTATTAAACAAGATGATCAATCAAGCGAATAATAAAACTAAATTGGCATAAGGAGGAATATTACCATGGCTCAATTGGCTCAAACAATGGCCCAGGCCATAAAGGCAACGACGATCAAAACCGGGAAATACCTGACCTTTACCCTTGATGAAGAAGAGTACGGAATCGGTATCCTAAAGGTTAAGGAAATCATTGGCATGATGCCTATCACCTCTGTCCCCCGTACCCCCGCTTTTGTAAAAGGCGTCATTAATCTGCGCGGCAAGGTAATTCCAGTTATGGACCTAAGGGTAAAATTTGATATGGAAGCCATGCCCTATACCGAACGAACCTGCATCATTGTTGTGGAAATTGACTCTGAAGAAGGAACTGTTCTCATCGGCATTGTTGTGGATGCAGTCTCGGAAGTATTGAATATCCAGGAAGAAGAGATTGAAGAAACCCCTGCCTTTGGCACTAAATTGAACACGGAGTACATCCTTGGGATGGCCAAAACAGGCGGCAGGGTAAAAATTTTACTGAATATTGACAAGGTCTTGAGCACTGAAGAACTTAGCGGTATCGAAAAAACAGCACAATAATATAATAAAGTTTAAGGAGGAATGATGAGCTGGAAAAATATGACAATCGGTAAAAAAATCGGCACAGGATTTGGAGTGGTTATTTTGCTTCTAATAGTCCTGGGTGGCATCAGTTTTAAAGGGGTTGGCAACATCGTAAACAATGCCTCGGAAGTCATTGATGGCACCTCCATTGATGGTGAACTTGCCCAGAAAGAAGTGGATCACCTTAACTGGATAATGGAAGTCAACAAACTGCTTTCCGATGATATGGTTCATGTCCTTCATGTTGAGACCGATCATACCCAATGCGGTTTTGGTAAATGGCTCTATGGAGAAGGCCGAAAAAATGCCGAAACATTGGTTCCGTCACTTGTTCCAATATTCAAAGAGGTTGAAGAGCCCCACAGACTGCTCCATGAAAGTGCCATCTCCATTGCAGGCGTTTATAAGCAAGCGGATCAATCCCTGCCCGGTTTTTTAGCACAGATGGAGGTTGCCCATCTTTTATGGGCTGCCACCATAGAGGGGGCCATGCTCAACAATGAAGAAAAGGTGGTGGTTCAGACGGATCCTACCCTGTGCCATTTTGGCAAATGGCTTTATGGTGAGGACGCAGCCAAAATGGCCCAGCTGGATGCTGTCCTGGCAGGGCTGCTTGCGGAAATCAAGGTGCCCCACAAAAAACTGCATGAATCGGCAAATCAAATTATTTCAACCTACAGACAGGTTCATCCCGGTTTTCTGGATACCTTGAGACTCCGATTGGATGATCACAGAATATGGGCGGCAAAGGTAGCACAATCCTTGATAGAGGGATCTTTGATAAATGTCCAGACCGATTCTGAAAAATGCGAATTTGGCAAATGGCTCGGGTCAGATTACATGATGAACCTCATGGACAATCCAGCCCTGAATAAAATTTTTCAGGCGATACCCCCCCCCCATGATGCCCTCCATGCATCTGTAGTCTTGATAAATGATGCTTTAAAGAAGGGGAATAAAGATCTGGCAGTATCCATATTTAAAAATAAAACTCAAAAACACCTTGAACAAGTGGCCACTTTATTTGGCCGGGCAATTAAATATGAAAACACCCGGATGGACGGCAGGAACACGGCCATACTCATTTTTAAGGATCAAACCAGACCTGCCATGCACAACACCCAGGAACTGCTTGGAAAATTAAGGGCCAGGGCCAATGAACTTGTCCAGGGACAGGTAAAAGCCGATGGCATTTATACCAACCAAACCGCCCCGAATCTTGAAAAGACGCAAAAACTTTTAGGAGAGTTAAGAAAAGAGGCCAAAAAGAATATCCTGACGGATAAAGCCATGCTCACAGCCGCCCAGGGCACCAAAAGAAATGTGGCCATTGTGGCTTCAATAGCCATTTTTGCAGGGATATTTTTGGCCTTCATTATTGCCAGGGGGATTGTCTCGGTGTTGAAAAGAATCACCCTGGGAATGGGTGAGGGGGCCGACCAGGTTGCTTCCGCCTCAAGTCAGGTATCCTCATCCAGCCAGTCCATGGCGGAAGGGGCATCTGAACAGGCAGCCTCCATTGAAGAGACCTCATCCTCCATGGAAGAGATGTCTTCCATGACCAAGAAAAATGCTGAAAATGCATCCCATGCCGACAATCTCATGAAAGAATCCAATCAGGTGGTTAAACTTGCTGATGAATCAATGGACCAGCTCATCATTTCCATGGAAGAAATTTCAAAGGCCAGTGAAGAAACCTCAAAGATTATCAAGACCATTGATGAAATCGCATTTCAGACAAATCTTCTGGCATTAAACGCTGCTGTTGAGGCGGCACGGGCAGGAGAGGCAGGAGCCGGTTTTGCCGTTGTGGCAGATGAAGTCAGGAATCTTGCCATGAGAGCTGCCCAAGCCGCTAAAAATACCGCTGATTTGATTGAAGGAACAGTGAAAAAAGTCACCGATGGTTCTGCCCTGGTTACAACGACCAATGATGCATTCAGTAAGGTTGCTGAAACTTCAGGTAAGGTAGGAGAACTGGTGGCAGAAATTTCAGAGGCCTCCAAGGAGCAATCCGAGGGGATTGAACAGGTAAATTTTGCCATTTCTGAGATGGATAAAGTGGTTCAGCAGAACGCTGCCAATGCCGAAGAGTCTGCCTCTGCATCTGAAGAAATGAATGCCCAGGCAGAACAACTCAGGGATTATGTAAGTGAGCTGATGATGATGGTCACCGGTAAAAAGGATCAGAATATTATTACAAGCACAAACCGGACGATTAAACCGGTTTCTAATCACCTAAAACCGAGGGGTCCAGGAAAGAAAAAAATGCTGTCCCATACTACAAAAGAGGTACGGCCGGATCAGGTTATTCCATTTGATGATGATGAAGATTTTGAAAATTTCTAACCGCTGATGAACTGGTACAGGGTAGTTTAGAATATGCCCTGTGCCTATAAACATTATTTTATAGCAGTTTTTATGGAATATGTTTAAACAGTAAAAGCAAGGACAGAATTATGACGTATGCACTCATTGAAACCCTGGTTGAAAAACTTTCCTGCGATTTTGTTCTGGCAGACCCTGAAGAGCCGGAAAGTTTATCCGGTTTGCTGCCGATGCTGAGACTAATTCATGGGAAATGCACGGGATTGTCATTTAATGACCTGGCAAATGTGGTTTTAAGGGCAAGAAAGATTATAGAGGGGATGTTAAAAAACAAATCCCAGGATGTGGATAAGGAAATGGCTGCCCTGGGCGAGTTGATATCGGATCTATTATCGGGCATTGCCGTTTTGAAAGAATCTGATCAGCGTCCCGAGCATGAGGCGTCCCGGCCCATAGACCTTTCAACGGATGCCCTTGGTTCGGATTTGATTGAAGAAAACTTGAATGCCTTTTTCAAGTTGATTGCTGAATATTGTCCGGGAAATATCCCGGATCTGGGTGGGATGCTCACTGTCTTAGACGCGCTTATTGAGGCGTCAGAACAAGAAGCGTTTATTACATTTCGCGAGGTCAGTATTGCCTGTAAAGGGTATGTGGAAGGCATGACACGGGAAAATATTGATAATACAAAACCCATTGAAGAAGGGTCCGTGTTGTTAAAATCAATTTTGAATCATTTAAAAAGGGGGGAAGCCTTTGCCTTTGATTATGCGGATGTTCTGGACCTATTGAATTACAAGTTTGAAGCACAGCAAAAAACCAAACTGGTTGAATCAATGGAAAAAGAGGTGACGATAGAATCTCAAAAAGAACCGGAACAAATATCGCCCGAGAGAATATCAAATGATGACATGGAAATCCTGGTTGATTTTGTATCGGAAGCCGAAGAAAACCTTGAGACCATAGAAGTAAACCTGATTGATCTGGAGCAGGATCCGGCCAACAAGGATATTATCAATTATATTTTCCGCCCGTTCCATACCATTAAAGGGGTTTCAGGATTTCTAGCCCTGACAAAAATTAATACCCTTGCCCATACCACGGAAAATTTTTTAGACAGTGCGCGTAGCGGAGATTTTTTAATCAATGATATCGCAACAGATGCCATCCTTGAATCAGTGGACACCCTGAAAAATCTCCTTGTCAGGGTGCGCCAGGGGACGATTACCGGATTTGTGCAGCCGGATGATGATATTGATGTGGCCTCATTAAGAGATAAACTGCAAAGATTGCAGGTTTCTCTGGCAAAAGACGGAAAAGAACCCCTGGGAGAAATATTGGTTAAAAAAGGGGCTGTTAGTCAGGAAAGCCTTGATCTGGCCCTTGAATCCCAGAAAAAACGTCCGGACAAAAAAATTGGTGAGATCCTGGTTGAACAGAAGAAAACCATGCCCAAACAGGTGGCCGCAGCACTTATGGATCAGACTGTTTCAAAAAAACAGGTGGCAGCCCAGGTAAAGGTCAGTACCGATAAACTGGATGATCTGGTTGATTATGCAGGGGAACTTGTCATTGCCCAGTCCATGCTCAGGCAGAGAACTTCCAATGATCCCCTGCTGACCCAGAGTGTTTCGCAACTGGGTCAGATCGTGACCAATATGCAGAACATTGCCATGTCCATGCGAATGATCCCCATAAAAACCACTTTCATGAAAATGATACGGATTGTCAGAGACCTGTCCAGAAAATCAGGGAAAGATATTGCTTTAAATATGGCAGGTGAAGACACTGAGATCGATAGAAACGTGGTTGAGGCGCTTTATGAACCCATGGTTCATATGATCAGGAACTCCTGTGATCATGGTATTGAAGAAAAATCTGGTCGTCTTGGGCAGGGCAAGCCTTCCCAGGGCAATATTTACCTTCGTGCCTATCATAAAGGCGGGCATATCATCATAGAAATTGAAGATGACGGCAAGGGGCTTGATAAGGAGGTGATCTTTGAAAAAGCAAAAGGCACCGGCCTTATTACCGGTACTGAACAGATGACAGATGCTCAGGTGTATGATCTGGTTCTTCAGCCCGGGTTTTCCACGGCCAAAGAAATCACGGATGTGTCCGGCAGAGGGGTTGGCATGGATGTGGTTAAGGATGGGATAGCAAAATTCAGGGGACAATTGAACATTAAATCATCAAAGGGTGTGGGGACCAAATTTACCATCAGCCTTCCGTTGACGCTGGCCATTATTGACGGCATGCTGGTGGGAGTTGATGATGAAAAATATGTCATTCCCACCATGGCCATTCAAAAAGCGTTTAAACCGGATAAAAAAGAGTGTTTTACAGTTGGGGAGAAAGGTGAAATGGTCAAGGACAGGGGCAGCTTGATCCCTGTCATCCGGCTGGATGAAATTTACGGCAGCCGGCCCCAAAAAAAAGAAATTTGGGACAGCCTGGTTGTTGTGGTTGAGTCAAAGGATGAAAAAAGAGCCCTGCTCATTGATGAACTTCTGGGCAAAGACGAATATGTCATCAAAAGTTTGGGCAGCAATCTTGAAAATGTACAGGGCTTGGCAGGGGGTGCCATTCTTTCTGACGGGCGGGTGGGACTTATTCTCGACATCCATGGGATTTTCAGCCTTGTGTCAGAGGAGCAATAATGGAACCTATAGTAAAACAAAAAGAAAGGAGCTTTGTGTGAAACAGATTGTGGGTGTCGCAGACATGAAAGTGAGCAACAACCCGGCGGAATCCATCATCACCTATTCCCTTGGTTCCTGTATCGGCCTTGTCATATACGATTCTGTTGCTAGGGCAGGAGGAATGCTGCACTATATGCTGCCGGAATCTTCCATTGATCAAGGCAAGGCATCTGCCAGGCCCTATATGTTTGCGGATTCGGGAATCCCCAGACTGTTTAAAGCTGTTTATCAACTGGGTGGGGCTAAACAGCGGATGAAAATATATGCTGCGGGCGGGGCAGAGATTCTTGATCAGAAAGGATTCTTCAATATTGGCAAACGCAATTACATGGCCTTAAAGAAAATATTTTTCAAAAACAATGTGATGATCAGCCAGCAGGATGTTGGCGGGAATGTAAATCGAACCGTTAGGATTGAAATCGCAACAGGGGACATATACGTTAAAACTTCCGGGTCAAAGGAGGTGAAAATATGACAACACTTCAGATATTGATGAAAGAAATTAAAAGTTTAAAACCCATTCCTGCTGTTGTCAATCAGCTGCTGACGGTGGTGGATCATCCCGACAGTTCCATGGAAGACATTTCCAATGTGATCCAATATGACCCCGCTATCACAGCCAGTGTTTTGAAAACCTGTAATTCCATTTTTTTCGGGCTGAAATATCCGGCGGAATCCATCAAGGATGCCGTCAATATGCTGGGCACAGACCAGGTAATTGAACTTGTTTTACTAAAATCCGGGGCCAAAGCCCTTGCCGGCAGCCAGAAGGGGTATGGGCTGGAAAGAGGAGATATGTGGCGGTATTCCGTATCCTCAGCCATTATTGCAAAGCAGGTGGCGGTTAAATTGTCTTTGAAAAATAAAAATACAATATTTACCTCTGCCCTGATAAAAGATATCGGTAAAATTATTTTGGAAACCCATGTATATGATTCTTTTCAAAAAATTAAAGATTTGGTTGAAAAGAAAAATTTTAGTTTCAGAGAGGCTGAAAAGAAAATAATTGGAATTGATCATGCGGAGCTGGGCGCCATGATTGCAAAAATGTGGAAATTTAGTCCGAAAATGATTAAACTAATCCGACACCATCATTTGTCCGATGAAACCATGATCAAGGATAAGGAAATTGCTGCGGTTTATCTTAGCGACTGCATCTGCATGATGATGGGAGTCGGTGTGGGGTCGGACGGTCTTTCATACTGGTTTAAAGCCCGGGTCATGGAGGAACTGGGTTTGTCCGCAGATGATGTTACCCTGATTATTGCAGAGTTTGGCATGAACATGCAGTCAGTTGAGGAATTGCTACACATCGTTTAATTCTTAAACTGTTTAATTCCTAACTTGTTGAAACCTAAAAAAACAGGAAGAAAATAATGTCATATTCAATACTGATAGTAGATGATTCCCTGCCCATGCGGTCTGTGATAAAAAGGACCCTTAAAGCTGCAGGGTATGCAAGTTCCGAGTTTCATGATGCTGCCAACGGCAAAGAGGCGCTTGACCTTCTGAAAAACAGGTGGATTGATATGGTGATGACAGATTATAATATGCCGGTCATGAATGGTCTGGAACTGATTCAGGCCATTAAAAAGGA
Source organism: Desulfobacteraceae bacterium (assembly GCA_016744295.1). Lineage (GTDB taxonomy): Bacteria > Desulfobacterota > Desulfobacteria > Desulfobacterales > Desulfobacteraceae > NBML01. Next base: position 19,946 of record JADGEQ010000030.1, read on the forward strand.
AGAAATTTTAAAGGATATTCCGGTGGTTGTAATTTCCACAGAGGGCAATGCCGCCAAAATAAAAGAGTTCATGGACTCCGGGGCATCAGGATATATCACCAAACCCTTTACCCCTGAAACCGTCAGGGATTTAATAATTAAACTTCTTGGAGAAACAAGCTATGATGACAGCCTTGACGACAGCGATGATGACTTCGATTTCTGAAGTCATGGAAACCATGTTCTATTTACCGGTTGAATTTGGGGAAACGCAGGCAACATTGATTCAAAGCGGAATGGATAACCTTAAGCCCATGGGATGCCAACTGGAATTTGCTGGTGATTTTTCAGGATGTTTCACCCTTTTGATTCCAAAAGAGCTGCTCGTTGAGATGACCGAAAGCTTTATGGGTGAATCCAAAGAAAACCTTGGGGATGAGTATCTCACCGGCACCTTAACGGAAACCCTGAACATGATTTGCGGTAATGCATTGAGCCAAATAGATTCAAAAAAGCCTTTTGGGTTAGATATCCCAAAAGTGATTGATAAACCCTGTATCCCAAAAACCCAACTGTTTACCATTATTGAAACCCCCCAATCCATGATGGCAATTAATATCAACATGGCCTGATTAAAAGACCAGGAGAGTTCCCTATGGCCCTTGATGTAAAAGCGGGTGTAAAAGCGGATATCAAAGTTCTTGTAGTTGATGATTCAGCCGTTGTGAGAAAGGTGTTTACCGAACAATTGTCTATGCAAAAAGGCATTGTGGTGGTGGGGACAGCACCGGACCCCTATGTTGCCCGGGACAAAATCGTTAAACTCAAACCAGATGTGATCACCCTTGATATCGAAATGCCCCGCATGGACGGCATAACATTTTTAAAAAAATTGATGAAGCACTACCCCCTTCCGGTTATCATTGTAAGCACTCTAAGTACCAATGGCAGCAAGATCGCTCTTGAAGCACTTTCCCTTGGCGCTCTTGAGGTTATTTCCAAGCCCAGTGCGGCCTATTCTGTGGGGGATATGAGTATCCAGCTCGCAGAAAAAATCAGAGCGGTCCATTGTGCAAAATTGCGGAGCGCATCCTCCCAAAAAACGAATAACAACCCAATGGCTGCCATGGGATCAAAGGCCCTTGCCGCCACCACAAATAAAATCATCGCCATCGGTGCTTCCACTGGTGGAACAAAAGCCATAAAAAATGTGCTGACCCGTCTGCCGGTAAATTCCCCTGGGGTTGTGGTTGTTCAGCACATGCCTGCCCAGTTTACAACTTCATTTGCTGCAAGGCTGGATGAACTTTGCCAGATGAGGGTAAAGGAAGCCCATGACGGCGATACGGTCATAAACGGCCAGGTCCTGATAGCACCGGGCAATTATCACATGGTATTCAAACGGAGTGGTGCCAAATATTATGTGGACGTTAAAAAAGGGCCTCTTGTCCATTATCAGAGGCCCGCAGCGGATGTTCTGTTTAGATCCGTTGCCAGATATGCCGGTGCCAATGCACTTGGCATCATTCTTACCGGCATGGGCAAAGATGGTGCCCAGGGAATGCTGGAGATGAAAAAAGCCGGGGCCGTTACCATTGCCCAGGATGAACGCTCCTGCGCGGTGTTTGGAATGCCCAAGGAGGCAATAAATCTCGGAGGGGTGGATTATGTTCAGGATATCCACAGCATTGCCCCCAAAGCCATTTCTCTTTTGAGTAACATGTGATTTATTATCAGCAAATGGAAAATATTGATGGTATCTGAAACTAAAATTAGTCCGGAACAGTTTAAAAAACTTTCCAGCATTGTTTATAAAGAATCCGGCATTGTTCTCAATGAGCAAAAATATAATCTTCTGGTTGCAAGATTATCCAAAAGAATGCGGCTGACAAAGATATCTTCTGTCTCTGATTATATTCAAGAAATATCAATTAATCCGGATGAATTCATTGAATTTATCGATGCCACCACAACCAACCATACTTTTTTTTTCAGGGAAAATAAACATTGTGAATATATCATCAAGACACTGGATAATAAAAAACCTTTAAAAATCTGGAGTGCTGCATCATCCAGCGGGGAAGAAGCTTTTTCCCTGGCGGTTCAATTGCTGGCCAATTCATTTTCTTTCAATATATGTGCCTCGGATGTCTCTGATTCAATGCTGGCATTGGGACAGAGAGGCATTTATCCAAAAGAGAAAGTCAGGACGGTGCCCTCTTCCATTTTGCATACCTATTTTCAAAGGGGAAAAGGCAAATGGAAAGGGCATGTAAGGATAAAGCCGGAAGTTCAGCAGCATGTTAAGTTTGAAAAATTTAACCTGCTTTCCAGCATTCCCTTTGATACCTTTGATATTATTTTCTGCAGGAATGTAATGATTTATTTTGACACGCCAACAAGACAAAAAGTTGTCAGTTCTCTGTGTAGCGCCCTGAATCCAGGGGGGTATTTTTTTGTGGGAATGTCTGAAAGCCTTACTGGACTGGACCATAACCTGACGACTATATTGCCGAGCGGATATAAAAAGAAATGAACTACCGTCTGATCTGGAGGTTTGTTTTATGAAGTATCTCTGAAAAATGGCATAAACCATGAAATCACAGAAAGGAAGAAAAATGGATCAGAATACAATTTTAATTGTGGATGATGAAAAAGCCGTCGTTAGCTTGATGGAACAGGCTTTTTCACGAGCAGGGTTTGAGGTAAGGTCTGCACGAAGCGGTGAAGAGGCCTTGGAACTTCTTCAACAGGACAGAATTCAGGTCATGTTTTTGGATCTAAATATGCCGGGAATGGACGGCATCCAATTGTGTAAGGCGATTCGAAAGGATATGCCCATGGCCGTGATCTTTGCCGTAACCGGATATGCCTCTCTTTTTGAACTTTCAGATTGCAGGGAAGCTGGGTTTGATGATTATTATAAAAAACCCATTAACATTAAAACATTGGTGAAGACGGCAGAGAATGCCTTTGAAAAAATCAATAGATGGAAAAAAGTGTGACTGTGATCACATGACAGCCTCAAGGGATAGATGCGGAGTTGATACATGAAACCGACTATATTCATTTAAAATTGGATATTGATCTCATTTTCCATGGGGAGGGGGCATCAAAAATAAGAATAAACAAGCGGGTTTGTTAAAAAGCCTGATGTTGCTATTCAATATAGAAAGCACATCAGGCTTTTCCCCGTGAGTCCGTTGGGCCATGCTTGATCTCTCTTATTCGTTGATTATCTGCCCGGCGACTGGGTTTTATTGGATCTTGTCAAAGCTTATGCCAAGTGCTTTTGCAACACCTTTACCATAGTTTGGGTCCGCCTTTCCACAGTTTTTGATATGGCGGATTTTAATTTCTTCAGGCGCATCGCCCATTGCGCGTCCGGTATTGCCGAAAAGAGCCTGTTGCTGTTCAGGGTTCATCCCTCGAAACAGGTTACCGGGCTGGGTGTAATAATCGTCATTATCTTCACGGTGGTTCCATTGGTCAGCTGCGCCTTCAAGATCCAGTGGTGGTTCACAAAAATCCGGCTGTTCCTGCCATTCCCCGGAAGCGTTTGGCTCATAGCCAAGAGTGCCGCCATGATTGTCATCCACCCGCATGGCACCATCACGGTGGTAGCTGTGAAAAGGGCATCTGGAACGGTTGACGGGAATAAGATGATGATTGACACCCAGGCGATACCGCTGGGTATCTCCATATGAGAAGAGACGGCCCTGGAGCATTTTATCCGGGGAAAATCCAATTCCCGGGACAATATTGGCCGGATTAAATGCAGATTGCTCCACCTCAGCAAAATAATTTTCAGGATTTCTGTTTAATTCAAGCACGCCCACATCAATCAGCGGATAATCGCCATGGGGCCAGACCTTGGTAAGGTCAAAGGGATTAAAGGGAAACTTTGATGCCTCCTTTTCCGGTACCACCTGAATTTTCAGATTCCATTTTGGGAAATCGCCATTGTCGATTGTTTCTAAAAGATCACGCTGGTTGCTTTCCCGGTCCTTAGCCACAATGGCTTCAGCTTCCTCATCGGTGAGGTTTTTGATTCCCTGTTGTGTCTTGAAATGAAATTTCACCCAGAATCTTTCATTGTCCCCGTTAATCAAGCTGAAAGTATGACTGCCATAGGCATTCATGTGTCGATATGACCAGGGAATTCCCCTTTCACTCATGGTGATGGTTACCTGGTGAAGCGATTCTGGAAGAGATGTCCAGAAATCCCAATTGTTTTTTGCGCTTCTCATGTTGGTTCTGGGGTCCCGCTTTACAGCATGATTCAGATCCGGAAATTTCTTGGGATCTTTTAAGAAAAAAACAGGGGTATTGTTTCCCACCAGATCCCAGTTTCCTTCTTGTGTGTAAAACTTCATGGCAACCCCGCGGATGTCCCTCTCTGCATCGGCCGCCCCCCGTTCTCCTGCCACAGTGGAAAATCTGAGAAACATCTCTGTTTTTTTTCCGATTTTAGAAAAAATATTTGCTTTTGTGTAGGGGGTGATGTCATGGGTAACGGTGAAGGTCCCATAAGCCCCGGAACCCTTTGCATGCATGCGGCGCTCGGGGATTACTTCCCGGTCAAAATGAGCCATTTTTTCTAAAAACCAGACATCCTGCAATAATTGTGGTCCCCTGGGTCCTGCAGTCATTACGTTTTGATTATCAGAGACGGGTGCACCAGAATTGGTTGTTAATTTTTTCTTTTCAGACATGAAACCTCCCTTTAAAAGTTTTAAGTATCATTTGATAATGATTATCAAGAACTGATAAAAAAAAATCTCGACAATCTTTTTGCATTTTATTCATATTCTATGAGGATGATAGAAGGATTGGTTTTCATCGTATCGGTTACGTAATTCAAGAAATTCTAACTCAAAAACTTCACCAATCATTTTAATTAATACAATATTTTCATATACGGTGGCAAGGCTCATTATAGAAAAAATTTGTTTTAATTTCTGATAGTATCTTATAGGCAAGGATATCCCTTGTTTTTGGATGGGATTTGAACAATAGCTGTTTTAAAAGTATGGGGGACGGTTTAGGAAAAAAATGCTCCCTGGCACAAAGCTAACCAGGAAGCAAAATAAAAATTATTTGGATTTTTCCAGGTTCATGAGTTTTTGGGCGATAAATTTTAACTCTTCCGGAATAGTTGATATATCATCAAAGGGGCGTTTGCCCTCTCTGTCGGATTGGATAATTTCATCCAGTTCGGGCATAAATCCTAATATTGTGTAATCGGACATGCTTTCTCTGATTAAGTCTTTGTCCGCTTCTGATTTGACCCGGTTGCCCAGGATGACAATATTTTTTATGCCGATATCCTGACCCAGTTTTCGGATTTTATCAGCAGCAACCCGGCTTCTTTTCCCAGGGTTAACAACGACCACCAGGGCATCCACAGCACCTGATGTGGCACGTCCCAGGTGTTCGACGCCAGCTTCCATGTCCATGACAACCACTTCATTTCTGGCCAGGACCAAATGGTTCATCAAGGCTTTTAAGATGGTTGCTTCCGGGCAGATACAGCCTGAACCCCCATGGGTTACAGTTCCCATGACCAGCAGTTTTACCCCATCTTTTTCAATGGAGAAGCGGTCCGGAATATCATCCACCTTGGGATTTAAGGTGAAAAAACCGCCCATGGTGCCAGGGGTTGCGCCTGTTCGCTCGGCAATGAGGTCGGATAGCTCTGCCACAGGTGTTATGGGTTGGGTTTCATCAATGCCAAGTCCTGCTGCCAGGTTGGCCACGGGATCAGCATCAATAGCAATCACGCTGGTGTCTTTATTTAAAGCGGCAATTGTTCTGGCAATAAGAGAGGTAACGGTTGTTTTACCAACGCCACCTTTTCCGCCGAATGCAAGTTTTAAACTCAAGGGTATTCACTCCTAAAATAGCTGTTTTTAAACAAGTTGATAAAAAGATATCTTTAGTTTAAGGGTTTGATAATAAGTCCTTTTTCATCTAATAGATAAATCTTGTGACCGTTTTCAATCGCCGCAAGGAGCAGGTCTTCTTCAATTATTGCCTGGCTGTCATATTTTTTGGTAAATACATCCCTGGGCATCAGTGTAAAGCAGTCTTCGGCATCCTGTTTGGTCTTAAAAACAGGAAGAAATTTTTCATTGGTATTCTCTTCAATGAATCCAACAAGTTCTTCTGTTGACGTCTCCGGATCCTGGACGATCACATAGTACCAATTCTCAATTTTTGTTTCATTTTCCAATTCAGTCCATCCTGTAAAAAAAATTAGTTCTCCTGAATATAAGGCATTTTTTTTGAAATTAAAGCAGTAGGACAATAAAAAAAACAAGGCCCCTGACCGTCAAACCGGGCAGAGGCCTTTTAAAAAAATGCTTATGAAATGCTAAATTTCAAGCCATGAATCAGAGTAAAGTGTTTCACCCATGATGACTTTATAGGTTTTGGCATAATCCTGCATCTCTTTTTCAAGACTTGCAATATCAGGTTGATCACCGTCCATCATACCATAAATCAGATCAACAATATCCTGACGTTGGCCTTTTGCAATGGCTGTCAGCTTGGTATCAAGGGGATCGGAAATAACAGCTGCCATCCCGTATTTTTCCAGCATAACCATGTAGGTACGATTCAGAATACCGCGCAAATGTTCCGGAGGTCCATTGGAAATATTGGACAGCCCGCAGGTGGATTTTGAGCCCGGCGCCATATCTTCTAACATCATTTGGAAGTTAAGAAGGCTCATGCACTGCTGCTGCTGGATATTGACCGGGGTCACAATTCCGTCAACCCAGATTTTTTCATTTGGGATGCCGGCTTCATTGGCATAGTAGAGGAGTTCAACTGCAAGGGCCGCTCTTTCGTTTTCGTCCCTGGGAAGCCCGTCGGGGCCCCACATCAGGGCTACAAAATCAGCCTCATACTTAGCTGCCATGGGCACCATTTTTTCATATCTTTCCGGGCGCGCCATGATCGAATTGACGATATGGGGCTTATCCGCAGGTTTACAGACCTTTAGGCCTGCTTCAATGGCGTCAATATTGGATGAATCAAGCAGCAGAGGCATTCCCGGAACTGCTTCTTGAACCACGTTAACCACCCATGGCATCAGCTCGGTTCCAAACTTTTTAGCAGGTCCCAGGTTGATGTCAATATAATCCATACCCAGTTCTTTTTGCCTGAGAACTTCTTTTGCAATGGGATCAGGATTTCGTTTGGCAGGATCGGCTTCTTTGAATTCTTTTCCAATTACCGTGGAAATTACATTCAGACTTTCACCAAATAGAATCATACTATTTTCCTTTAATTTTTACAATTGTGAATCTTTAAAGGGGACCGGAGACACAGGTGTCTCGCCCCTTTTCTTACTTATTTTGTTTTGAGGAAAGCCGGCAGATGCGCTGCTTCTCTCGGGCCAACCGTAATGGTCCAGCCGGGGAGTTCTTCTTCAATATCTCCTGCGATGGCAGCCGCATATCCGGGGATAATGAGTTCGGTGTGTTTTACCTTGTCCATGATCCCGCTTTTTTTAACAAAGGTACCCACATCATCACCGCCAAATTTACCGGCAGCCCATGCCGTCAGAACTGACAGCCCTTCAGAATCCTTGATCAACAACCATGCTGGTACTTTACTGGCTTCGATTTCACCGGAAACGATAAAATACGTCAAGGCAAAGTTTGTGGTTACCAGAACTGGTGAGTTTTCATCGGGGTTACCGATTTCAAAAATACCTTCGGTAACGGTCATGGGTCGCTGGGGATCGGTAAAAATATTGAGTCTCTCCAAAAGCAGCGGGAAGAGGGATTCCGAGGCAAAGTCAGACAGAACCACAATACCGCCATATTTGGCAATCAGCATTCCTGCGATCATGGTTTCCATGTCCAGATTGGAAGCCATTTCACTTGGGAAGGTGATGGAGGGGAAACCAAGGGCTTTGTTGCCCGCCTTGAGTGCTGCCCTTCGCATGGCAACCTGGTCTTCGAGAAGCTGTTTGATTTCCCTTGAACCAGAATCCAGAACCAGATCTTTGAGACCCATGCCGGTGAGTTTTTCCGTCAGGGGAATAAGTGCCTCCACTGAATCGGCTTTTACGGCCAGAGGCAGATCTGCTTCTTTGGCAAGAGTACCCATCTCGTCTACATTGCCTTCTGTTGCGGCATAGAGCAGGGGACGTTTGAATCCGGCTGTTTCAATACCAGCTTTCATAACATCCAAATCTTGGGTCATGAGCACCAGGTTGAATTCGGATTCCTTGGCAATTTTACCTGCAACCGCTGCAAAGGCGGCAGCTCCGTTACCGGCATCTTTGACCACCAGCAACTCAGGTCGAAGGTTCAGTCCTACCCGTTCATACTGTAAGGCATTGTAAGCTTTCAGGGTATTGTCAAGGGTCGCAAGATCAATATCAGAGGCAACTGTTGCGGCCAGGACAGTGGGGTTGAAAAAGGTTTTTTCATGTCTGTAAAGAACGGTTTCTCCGCCAGTGGTGGTTTTCCGAACACCTTTACCCAGAGCAACCGGGCGAATGGGAGGTGCAGATGCTTCGGCCAGTTTTTCCTTTGCGTCATCGGAAACATAGGGGCAGGCGTCCAATTCCGCTTTTCCCGATGCAAGGTTCATCGCAAAGGCAAGGCATGTGGGGACTCCGCACTCCTTGCAATTGGTCTTGGGAAGGAGTTTGAATATCTGTATACCGGTTAATGCCATTTTTATCTCCTTAAGTTTTACAACTTTATGGGAAAGGTGCGGCAGAATTTAATATAGACATCTGCCACACCTTTTGGGTTTAATAATTATCCTACAAGGGGTTCCATGGTAAGTGCCGGATGACCTTTTTCTTTGAGAAAGGGCATGATCTCTTCTTCTGTAATGCCAACGGTTTCATCGGCGATCATGTCATAGAGTCCAGGAACTCCCATGGCTTCTCCACGGGCAATAATTCTGTCTTTAAGTTCTTCTTTCAGCATCTTGGGCATCCAGACCATTCTTAGCAGTCCGCCGTCGCCCAGGATGAATTTACCCTGGGTGATGTTGTGTTTAGAGTGACCCACAAATCCAGGAGAACAAGCACCACCGCCCATGACACCAGCTAATGTGGTAAACTTCATACCACAGGGGGTTTCGCCTGAATAATCACGTCCAACTGTCATCACGCCGTTACACCCTGGCAGCATGGCAGCGATACATTCGCAGCAGCCGCAGGTGGTCATGGGATCAACTACCATGGAGTAGAAGTTGTAATGGGTAACTGTACCTCTGGAAGCCTTGTATACAAAATCATTGACCCCTTTCCACTGGCCCAGTTTCGCATCAATACATTCGCCTTTTTCAATGGGCTGGTTGGGACCGGTTGGGTTGATTTCATAAGCAGCCCTGCAGTCCATCCAGTTGTAAGCACCACAAAGACCTGTTCTTTCAGGACTAACGGAGCAGACATGGCTGGGAGCAAAGGACTGGCAGAGGGTGCAGGAGTAGTAAGTCTCAACATCTTCATCTGTCATGTTGTCCACACGGGCATCACGTGTCAGGTAGTTATCCCTGGCAACTGCCGTCATCTTGTCCACATCTTCCTTCTTGGTATAAAGGGTGATCTGAACTTTATCGACTATCTTGGTGAAATCCTGATGGAATTTGGCATGGAGAACCACACCAATGTCTTTCAGGGTAAAGCCCTTATCAATAGCGGCTTTAGAGATACGAACCCAGGAGATGTCACGCTGTCCGATATGCATGATGCCCTGGATGTAATTGATCAAATGATGAATTTGACGTTCCATGATGGGTTCAAAATCTTCCTGGAACTCGCGTCCCGCGATTTCAACCTTGATTCCCAGTGGGAAGGTTCCGCCTTCTTTGATACCGTCAATATCCGGACCGTCAATAATGACCTTGCCATCTTCGATGGCACCCATATCCGCCATTTTTACAAGCTCGGTACACTGGGTCTTTCCACCGCCGCATTGGGCATACAGATCCGCACCACGAACACGTTCTCCTTCATAGGCAGGACCAAAGGCGCAGGGGATTTCGATATCAGCAACCTGAACCTTAAGACCCCTGACTTCAACAGATCTTTGAACCATGTCTTCATGGGCGACCGGTGCCACCACATGCTCGTAGGTACAAATACCCGTGGGAAGAATTTCCGGAATCGGCGTGTCTGCAATGGTGGGGAAACCCCAGTTAACACAACCGGCCGCGGCAACACCCCATTCGGTGCCCACATCGCCCAGGGCGTTGACAAAGGCAAAGACCCTTTCTTTGTTGTATTTCAGGATGGTTTTATAATCACCCGGCTGAACACCACCAAAGGCCATGGCAGCCCTGTTGGCAAACCCAAGGGCAAATACAGCAGAAGAAATATCCGGACCAAAGGGAACGATACGGGTATTCCAGCCGATCTGCATGTCGGCATCCAGGCACTGCTGGATAAGGGTTTTGCCATTATGATTGGCGGCACAGAAAATATACAAAGATCTTTTCTGGTAATCTTCAACAATCATTTTGGCAATCTCTTTGTTGGGGGCGGCGCCAACCATGGCGGCAAACCCGGGAGCTGAGCCATCAACAAATTCCACCCCACGTTTTCTCAGGATCGTATCATCGGCAGCACCCACCCAGATTTTCCCATTTTCAATGTCCGGATCTTCCTGGGCAATATAGAAATCAGGTTCGTTCAGGTATCTTAGCGCTTCTTTGATCTCATAGGCAATGATACCTGCCATACCTGCATCAAGTAATGGCCCCAGGTAGGGAAGCCAGTTTTTCAGTTTAATATGGGGTGGCAGCAAACCCTTGGCAAAGGCCATGGGTTTTTTCAGATCTTCCAGAGTTTCGACTTTAAGTCCGGTTAATGAATAAATAACCGGCAGGTAGTATGCTGTATTTGGGAATCCAACTTTCGTACTGGCATCATAGGTCTGAAGTGCCTTTTCAAGTTCACCTTCAACCTGGGCAACTACTTTATATCCACCCTGAATAGCAGCAAATGCGATTAATTTTGACATATTATGTTCCCCCTTCTTTGAGGATTTAGTATAGTTTTAGTGATCCGTCTCATCAGCCTTCAAGTGCCTGGCGTGACGCCATATCCATCATGACTCTCTCTCTTGCCTTGTCAATGCCCAGCTCTTTTCTTTTCTTGTCAATATGGGCAATCATTTTGTGAGCATGCTTGATGGGGTCTGCTTCAAAATCCCACATACCACCATAAATGTTCTCGTATTCTTTCATGAGATAATCATTGAAGACAGGCGCACCTGAAGTTGGGAAGGTGACACCGAACACAGTGTAAATACCTGAGGCAACTACATACTCTCCAATGCTGATGGCTTTTTCACTCATCCATTCGGGTGCGGACCCTGCAACCGGCCAGTCACTGATATCATTACCCATGCCGCCTGCTTTTACAACCTCGGTTGCTGCCAGCAGAATCCGTGAGTTGTCCACACAGGAACCCATGTGAAGCACCGGTGGAATTCCTACGGTCTCACATATTTCGGCAAGTCCGGGTCCGCAGAAGGCTGCGGCAGACTCAGGTGCCAAAAGGCCTTCCATGGCACAGGCAATGGCATTACATCCTGTGGTCAGGACGAGCACGTCGTTTTTAATCAGTTCTTTCACAACTGCCAGATGGCCGTCATTGTGTTTTACCCGTACATTGTTACATCCAACAACACCGGCAACCCCGCGGATACGGCCATTGATGATATTGTCGTTCAATGTATAGTAGGTGCCCCGGAAGGTGCCGCCCAAATGATATTTAATGGATTCAACAGAGAAACCACCTACCTGGCTTGCCTTAAAGCTGGGTATCATAACTTCTTTATCGCGTTTGCCATAATTTTCAACCGCCATGGTAACGATTCTAATGGCATCTTCCATGGCATGGTGTTCGTCAAATTCAATGTGAATGACGTTGTCTTGTTCCATTTTGCCCATGGGATGGGTGGTGATCAGTTTGGTATGAAAACATGCTGCAACATTGGCAAGGTTCTGCATGATACACTGAACATCCACTACCATGGCATCACAGGCACCTGTTACAATGGCCAATTCCTGCTGGAGGAATGTGCCGGCGATGGGAACCCCGTGTCTCTGGAGCATTTCATTGGCTGTACAGCAGATTCCGCCCAGCTGAATGCCCTTGGCACCCACTTTTTTGGCAAGATCAACCATTTCAACGGATTGGGATGCCGCAACGATCATTTCAGACAGAACCGGCTCATGGCCGTGGACAATAATATTGACATGGTCTTCTTTCATGATGCCCAGGTTGGCTTCCGAAAGAATGGGAGAAGGCGTTCCGAACATGATGTCCTGAAGATCGGTAGCGATCATGGAACCGCCCCAGCCATCAGCCAAGGCGCATCTGGTGCCCTGTTTCATCAGGTTTTTATAATCCTGATCAACCCCCATGTGGGTTCTGTGCATGATATCAACGATTTCCCGGTCGATATTTCTGGGCTCAACACCCATTTTTTTCCAGATTTCTTGTCTTGCCTTGGGTGCTCTCTTGATCCCGCTGATTGTGCCCGAGGGTTTTCCCCATTCTGCCAGGGCTTTTTCTGAAAGCTCAACAGCAACTTCATCAAGATCTCTGTCAACCATTTTGCCGTCAACTTCGATTTCAGTTGCAATATCAAAGTTTTTTGCAACGGCAACCAGTTTTTCAAAATCTTTAATTTTGTAGTCTTTTGTCTCTTTGTTTGCAACTGCCCTGAATACTTCTGCCACGGTTCGACCATGGTCTGAATGGGCGGCAGCGCCGCCGGCGATCATTCTAATGAAGTTTCTGGCTGCGATGGTATTGGCGGTTGCTCCGCACAATCCTTTTCTTGTGTCTTCACCTACAATCCCTGCCTTGGGCAGTGGGAGCCTACAGGGTCCCATTGAGCAATTTTTACAGCAGGTTCCCTGTGTGCCGATGTTACAGGCCTTCATATTTTCAGCTCTGTCAAAAATAGTTTCAACACCTAATTCCTGGGCACGTGCTATCATCACCTGGGTGGAACGGTCAACAGAAGCTGCAATTGGATCAGCCAGCTTTGGTTTTTTCGCGGCTTTTTCTTTTTCTGCCATTAGAGGTTCTCCTCTTAAGTTATATATAAATAATGGTCATTTGGTAAAAAATATATGGTTGCAATCTATTCAAATTAGATTCGTTTGTGAATTTTATTCAAATTGTCAATTATTTTTTCAAGTTGGTCTTTTTGAAGTGTTGCAGCTGTCTGTGCAACTGCGCCCACAGTGGCAACCTTTGAAGTTGCATGCTTTGCTCTTTCCGCCAGGCGTTTTTCCTTGAGTGCTTGTTCCTCGGCATCCCGTTTGGAAGCTTCATCTTTTTCCGCCTGTTTGGCGGCTTGGATTTTTGCTTGGGCATCTGCTTCGGCATTTGCTTTGGCATCGGCTTCAGCTTTTGCTTTAGCGGCTACATCTGCGGCGGCTTTTGCGGCGGCATCGGCTTTTGCTTTTACTTCAGCCTCGGCTGCGGCTTTGGCTGCAATTGCCGGATCTACCGCAGGTGCGGCAGGGGTATCAACCGCAGGTGCGGGGGCTGCTTCGACTTTGGGAGCGGCAGGAGCTGTTGCAGCAGGTGCAGCAGGTGCAGCAGGTGCTGCGGCGGCAGGTGCTGCTTTTTTAACAGGTGCTACTTTCTTTTTCTCTTCCTCAATGGTCAGATCTGCTGCCGGTGCAAGGCTTGCAAAATCAATTTCCACATCATCCAATAGTTTGGAGATGGGGGCTACATCCATGGCGGAGCCACCGTCTGAAATCAAGTCAATAAATGCCTTGGCCAATTTAATGGATTCAGGGTGACGCATAATAAGTAAGCTGGAGCCGGACATCAGATAAGAGACGGCACCGACCGCTTCCATGAGAATGGCACGTGTTTCAGGATCACCTAGCTCAGGTGCCTCTTCAACCGTCAGCTTGGCTTCCTTGCATTTCCAGACCTCATTGCCCAGGTTATTGATCATTGGATTCTGGAGTTTGTCATCCCCCTGGGTCATGGCTGCCTGGGAAAGACGTTCCATAACCGAGTAGGAATACTCAAGTCCATAGCCCAAACCGCCTGTGGTGGGATCGACAAGAACCTTGTCAAGAGAAACGCCAAGGTTTTCAAGAAGGATGTTTACCTGTTTTGCCAGGTTTACATCAATGGGAGAGGATGAAATAATCGTATGGCCGTACCCCATTGCAGCCGCGCCGATTCCTTTGTAGTTCTTCTCCTCAACCGGGCCGATTATCAGGTTGTCTCCGTCGCAAACTTCGGCAATTTTTTTGAGAACTTCCTCATCTTTAATCGGTACGGCACAGCCCCAGACAATCAGGGGGACATTGATGGCTCCGAGAACCTTTTTAACAGTCGCAGCTGCGTCATCTGCACTTGCATCCATATCATTGGGATCCGTGCTTTTCAGCTGGAGAACAATGGCTTGGGCACCGTAGACATCTACACATTTTTTAGCCCATGCTGCCGGATCGGATACAACATCCTTAAAGGGAGCCAGGGCTGCTTCGGGCCAGTCCGTAGGAACGATATCCCAAATTTCCATTGCGATTATGGGTTTGTTGGGCATCTCTCCTTCAAACTGGTAGAAAGGATAACTTGTTTGACCGCCGACGGTAAGGGCGGTATCACCTTTTCCGATGGTGATGCCTTTAATACTGCCGGCATATGTTTCTTTGGTTATTTCAAATCCCACTTTTACCTCCTAGATTAAAGATAGTTATGAGTTGGGGGGGGTTAAGATTAAACAGACGTGACGTTATCACAAAAGAGCAAATATAAAGGGGAATGAATAAATCAAATAATGTAAAAACAATTTTGATACTTCTTCCCATATACCTACCCTGTATTAAGGTTGATGATTTGATAACAGCTAATGGTTTATAATTTGTATGGTTGTTTGTCAATAGATGAGTTGAATTATTGAAAGGGGGTTAAAAATGCTGGAATAGCTGTAATATCAATGCTTTTTGCCCCTTTAAAAAAAAGTTGATACCCATTGAATTTGATTTAGTTTATAAATTGAAATCCACAGGGCGAATGGTTTTTTTTGAGATTTTTCAAAGTTGATTTTGAGTTTTTGTGGCTATTAATTGTTCTTTGTTTGTTTTTATTAGAATACACAAATTTTGTGTTGATTTACTGAGGAAAATATACATTTCTTAGTTATTTTTTAAAAATGGCACCTGGGCGTTTATTTGTGAAAAAAAGTTGATTTTTTGCTTTTATTTATATAGGTAGGATATTCAGTTAGCCTTTTTAAGATTAAAAAAACGGTAGACTTGGTTTTATAATACTTTTTATCACAGGCTCATTCAACAGAGTCCAAAATCATTAAAGGAGTATACCATGGCATTAGATCCAACCAAACATCTAGACTGGGAAATCGCAGAAGACGCAGAAAAAACAATGCTCACCATCTATGAAATAGGTGAAAAACTGGGACTTACTAAAGAGGAGCTTCTTCCCCAGGGTCACTATATTGCGAAAATAGATTTTAGAGCGGTTCTAGACCGGCTTAAAGACAAACCAGACGGAAAGTACATTGATGTGACTGCTATTTCACCCACACCCCTGGGAGAAGGTAAATCCACATCAAGCATGGGACTTGTTCAGGGTCTTGGTAAAATTGGTAAAAGCGTTGTGGCAGCTATTCGTCAGCCTTCCGGTGGACCAACAATGAACATTAAAGGTTCTGCAGCCGGTGGTGGGTTGGCACAGTGTATCCCTTTAACTCCCTTTTCCCTTGGGTTTACCGGTGACATCAATGCCATCATGAATGCCCACAACCTTGCCATGGTTGCCCTGACCTCTCGTCTTCAGCATGAAAGAAACTATACAGACGAGCAGTTGGAAAGACTTTCCGGCATGAAACGTATTGATATTGATCCCACAAAGGTTGAAATGGGATGGATCATGGATTTTTGCTGCCAGTCCCTGCGTAATATCATCATTGGTATTGACGGCGTTAATGGTAAATCCGATGGTTTCATGATGAAATCAAAATTTGGTATTGCTGTGTCTTCAGAAGTTATGGCAATTCTGGCCATTGCAAACGATTTAAAAGATATGCGTGAAAGAATGGGCAAGATTGTTGTGGCGTATACCAAGAAAGGTAAACCTGTTACCACGGAAGATCTTCAGGTGGCCGGTGCCATGACAGCCTGGATGGTGGATGCGCTCAATCCTTCTTTGATGCAGACCCTTGAAGGGCAGCCTGTAATCGTTCATGCAGGTCCCTTTGCCAATATCGCCATTGGTCAGAGTTCTGTTATTGCTGATAAGGTTGGCCTGAAGCTTGCCGACTACCATGTTACTGAGTCCGGTTTTGGTGCAGACATCGGGTTTGAAAAATTCTGGAACCTTAAATGCCGTTTCTCAGGTCTAAAACCAGATTGCGCCGTTGTCGTTGCCACAATCCGTGCCCTTAAGTGCCACGGTGGCGCCCCGGTTCCTGTTCCTGGTAAACCCATGCCCGAAGAATACCTTACCGAGAATGTTGAATGGGTAGCAAAGGGTTGCTGCAACCTGATCCATCATATTAAAAATGTAAGAAAAGCCGGTATCGCTCCTGTTGTTTGTATTAATGCGTTTTATACAGATACCGATGGTGAAATCGCAAAGGTTCGTGAGCTTTGCGAAGCTGAAGGCGCAAGGGTTGCCCTGTCCCGTCACTGGGAAAAAGGCGGCGACGGTGCCATCGAATTTGCAGAAACCGTTGTTGAGGCCTGCGAAGAAAAGAATGACTTTAAATTTCTCTATGAACTGGATATGCCGGTTAAAGAAAGAATTGAGCTCATTGCCAAGGAAGTTTACGGCGCAGACGGCGTTGACTACTCTGCAGAAGCAGAAGTCGCTCTTAAGAGAATTCAGGGTGATCCTGAACTGGCCGGCCTTGGGATGTGTATGGTAAAAACCCATCTGTCGCTTTCTGACAACCCGGCCCTTAAGGGAGTTCCAACTGGTTGGAGACTGACTATTAGAGAAGTCCTCACATACGGCGGTGCGGGTTTTATCGTTCCTGTGGCAGGTGCCATCAGCCTGATGCCTGGTACCAGTTCCAACCCGGCATTCAAGAGAGTGGACGTGGATGTTGAAACCGGTAAGGTTCAGGGTGTATTCTAACCAACCCCTTATGATATAATCACATTATATAGTAATAACCGGTCTTGGGGGAATTCCTTCAAGATCGGTTGTTTATCATAAAAGCCATCAGGAGAAAAAATATGACTGCGCAAATAATTAGCGGAACTGAAATACGAAAGGCGATCCTCGCAGAGGTCAAAGCGGACGTCGACCAGATGAAAGAAAAACACGGTAAGGTTCCGGGTCTTGTCACCATTCTTGTGGGATCCAGCCCCGCTTCCATCAGTTATGTGACCCTAAAGGTTAAAACAGCCATCAGCTGCGGATTCCATGAAATTCAGGATGACCAGCCCGTGGACATTTCAGAAGCAGATCTGCTTGCCTTGATTGACAAATACAATAATGACCCGGATATCCACGGTATTCTGGTTCAGTTGCCCCTGCCGGATCAAATTGATGACAAAAAGATTCTTAATGCCATCAATCCTGACAAAGATGTGGATGCCTTCCATCCGGTCAATGTGGGACGGCTCATGATCGGTGGTGACGAAGCCAAGTTTCTTCCCTGCACCCCTGCGGGTATCCAGGAGATGATCGTTCGGTCCGGTACCGAAACCTCGGGAGCTGAAGTGGTTGTGGTGGGCAGATCTAATATAGTTGGCAAACCCATTGCCATGATGATGGCCCAAAAGGGCGTAGGCGCCAATTCCACAGTGACAATCGTTCATACCAGGACCAAGGATCTTGCCTTCCATTGTAAGCGGGCCGATATTTTGATTGTGGCAGCTGGTGTGCCGGATCTGGTGAAACCTGAATGGATCAAACCCGGTTCCACTGTTATTGATGTGGGCGTTAACCGCGTCGGTATGAATGAAACAACTGGAAAAGCCATCCTCAAGGGCGATGTTGATTTTGAGGCGGCTAAGGAAATTGCCGGCAAGATTACGCCTGTTCCCGGCGGTGTTGGACCCATGACCATTGCCATGCTCATGAAAAACACTCTTAAATCCGCTCAATTCGCTCTCGGATAAAAATATTGCCCATAATTATAGTCGGGTAAGAAAAAGAGCAAGTTCTAAAATAAACCGTCGGGATTGCCAAAGGGTGATACCGACGGTTTTTTTTTGGGGGGGGGTATGAGGCCAAGTGCTACAATTTTTTTTGGGTTCTCCCTTTACTTACGGCGCAAAGATAATATCCTATTAAGACTATTGAATATTACTGGATTGCGCCTTTTGAAGAGATCAACGTTTTTTCTTGGCAAGCATATTTGGGATCGCTGGGCTGCAATTGACATAAAAATATAAATTAAAGTTAAACCTAGTACAAGGGAGTTAAACACCATGGACAAGCTGGATGCTATTTTTTCTCCAGAGACAATTGCGGTTATCGGGGCGTCAACCCAGAAGGGAAAGGTGGGTCATGATATCTTTGCTAATATCCTTTCAGGTGGCTATACCGGAACTTTGTATCCGGTAAATCCTAAAGCCAAGTCTGTTCTCAGTGTCAAATGCTATACCAGTATTGCCGCTATACCGGATCCAATCGATCTTGCCATGATCATTCTGCCGCCAAAGGCAGCCCTTGGTTCTGTCAGGGAATGTATTGCAAAGGGTGTAAGGGGAATCGTCATTGTGTCCGCAGGCTTCAAAGAAGTGGGCGGAGAAGGGGCCGAAATTGAGATTCAGATTAAAAAAGTCTGTGCCGATGCAGGGGTGAGGCTTGTGGGGCCCAATTGTCTCGGGGTGATCAATCCGTCCAAAAAAGTATCCCTCAATGCCAGTTTTTCGGCCAGGATGCCAAAACCAGGCAATGTGTCCTTTATTTCCCAGAGCGGTGCCCTTTGTACGGCGGTATTGGATTATGCGGCGGACAAGGGGTTTGGATTTTCAAAGTTCATCTCCATCGGCAACAAGGCAGATGTAGATGAACTGGATCTGTTGCGGTATTACCATGCAGATCCGGATACCGATGTGGTGATGATTTATATGGAAGAATTATCCCGAACCTCAGAAGAATTTGTCACCGAGGTCCGGCAGATGACCTCGGGTACCAATCCCACCCATGTGATTGTTATCAAGTCCGGTTCCTCTGTTGCCGGGGCAGCAGCAGCCGCATCCCACACCGGAGCCCTGGCCGGTTCCGATGCCATCTATGACGGGATATTCACCATGTCGGGAATACTGCGGTGTAAAACCGTGAACCAATTGTTTGACTATGCCCAGGCTTTTGCCGCCAATAAATATCCCACAGGAGACAGAATTGCCATTGTTACAAATGCCGGTGGCCCTGGTATTATTGCCACGGACATGAGTGAGCAGTCGGGCTTGAAGCTGTCCAAATTCTCAGCGGAAACTGTCAAAGAACTGAAAAAATATCTGCCGGCAACGGCCAATTTTCACAATCCCGTGGATGTGATCGGGGATGCTGCAAAGGACAGGTATGAAAATACCCTGGCTACGGTTTTGGCCGATCGGGGGGTGGATGCGGTGTTAATTATTTTGACACCCCAGTCCATGACCGATGCCATTGGTACGGCCGAGGCCATCGTAAACATAGCCAGGAACAGTATCAAGCCGATTTTGTGTGCATTCATGGGGGTGGTGGATGTGTCCGACGGTGTTAAATTATTACAAAAGCACAAGGTTCCGGTTTACCAGTTTCCGGAAAGTGCGGCCCGGGCTCTGGGGGCTTTGCGGGAGGGTATGAAATGGTCTTTCCGTAAAATTTTACCCCAGTATGATCTGGTCTATGACAAGGAAAAGGCCTCCGCCATCCTTGAAAAATATAGGAAAGAGGGTCGAAAAATATTGGGGGAACTGGATGGAAATGAAATTCTCAAATGCTATGGATTTAAAACCATCCCCATGGCCCTTTCCAAAACAGCTGCAGAGGCGGTGCAAATTGCCGAGGACATCGGTTATCCCGTTGTTCTGAAAATTGTTTCTCCCCAGATTCTGCATAAATCAGATGCCGGTGGTGTAAGGGTGGGTCTAAAGGATGCCGGGGGTGTCGAACAGGCCTTTGAATCGATAATGAAAAATAGCCGATCCTATGATCCCGATGCCGAACTTACAGGCGTCCTGGTTCAACGAATGGCCCCCGAAGGCAAAGAGGTTATTTTGGGGGTTACAAAGGATCCGGTCTTTGGTCACGCCGTCATGTTCGGGCTAGGCGGTATCTTTGTTGAGGTATACAAGGATGTTGCCTTTCGATTGTCCCCCATGGGACGGAATGTTGCCAGGCGAATGGTAAAAAGCATACGGGGGTATCCCATTTTAAAGGGGTTGAGGGGGCAGGCTCCGTCTGATATAGAAGCCATTGAAAAAAATATTGTGTCTTTGAAGGCTATGGTGGATAATCATCCCACCATTGTGGAGCTGGATATTAATCCGCTTTTTGTCCATGGAGAGGGGGAGGGCACTACTGTGGCTGATATTGTTATCCGGCTTGAGGATGAAGCGTAAAAAAACAAAACTTAAGGAGATATGAAATGCCAAAAGGAGACGGATTTACCATGAAGGAGGGGGTTCAGGAATCCCCCGTCGGGGACAACCTGCCCAAAATTGATTTTTCAGGTTTTATTTTGTCCTTGTATTCATCCGGGCTTGTTCAGCTGGGCAAGGTTGAAGATCCTTCAACGGGCAAAAAATCCACAAATCTTGATATGGCAAAGCATACCATCGAAATGATTGCGATGCTGGAGGTAAAAACCCGGGGGAATCTGACCAAAGATGAAGAGAGCTTGTTGAAAGCGCTTCTCAGCGAGATTCGATTGGCATATGTCGAGTTAAGAGGGTGATCCTTAAAAAAAAATCCTTTGCCAAAATCAACCTTTTTCTGTACGTAACCGGAAAAAGAAGTGACGGGTTTCATGAGCTTTCTTCTCTCATGGCCCAGATTGATCTCGCGGATGAAATGGAATTTGTTTTTGGGGGAAACGGTATCCGGGTGACCTGTGACCATCTTTTGGTGCCGGATGGCAAGATGAATCTGGCATATAGGGCGGCTGCTTTGTTTTTTAAGTCCTATGAAAAAAAAATGGGTCATTTCCCCCTGGGGGTCTCCATTCAAATTAAAAAGCAGATACCGGTGGGTGGGGGGCTTGGTGGCGGCAGCAGTAATGCGGCCACCGTTTTGATGGTTTTGAATGAATATTGTTCGGCTGTTTTTTCAAGGGTAGAACTCATGGGACTGGGGTTAACTCTGGGGGCGGATGTGCCGTTTTTTATTTTTGGGATGCCTGCTCTGGCAACAGGGGTGGGGGAACGTTTAGAAAAATATCCTGATTTGCCGGAATTATATCTTGTTTTGTGTGATCCCGGCGTGTCAGCATCGACATCGGATGTTTTTAAAAATTTGGATTTTAGATTGACATCCCGGCGCAATTATAATATGAATACTGGTTTGAACGCGCTGTTAGGAGAGCTAAGGGGTGACGGCAGGGAAAAATTGCATAATGATCTGGAAGTGTCAGCATGCAGCTTATATCCTGGGATTGCCTCTGTTAAAGAGGAAATGGAGGTTTTGCTGAAAAGAAATGTGTATATGTCTGGAAGCGGCTCCTCTTTATTCGCTCTTTTTTTTGGGCCAGATGATGCAAAAAAAGCATATGAAATGCTTGCAAAAAAATGGGCCAAGGGGTATAAGAATGTTTTTTTAACCTCCCTAAGGCGTTGAAATTTGAGTTTATTGTACTGGGGCGTCGTCAAGTGGTAAGACACAGGGTTTTGATCCCTGCATTCAGAGGTTCGAGTCCTCTCGCCCCAGCCAAACTTAATATAATAAAAAATAAAGAGATTTGATATGAATGGCTTGTCCATTTTTGCAGGAAACTCCAACCCGTTGCTGGCTGATAAAATTTCAGAGTATCTTGCAAAACCATTAGGGAGATTGAAAGTTGATCGCTTCAGTGATGGGGAGACCCAGGTTGAAATCCATGAGAATGTCAGGAAAAAGGAAATTTATGTAATCCAGTCCACCTGTTATCCCGTGAATGATAATCTGGTTGAACTTTTGCTTTTGATTGATGCTTTTAAACGATCTTCTGCCAGTCGGATTACGGCTGTGATTCCTTACTTCGGGTATGCCCGTCAGGATAAAAAAGTATCTCCCAGGGTGCCCATATCTGCCAAACTTGTTGCAGACCTTTTGGACAACGCCGGTGTTGACAGGGTGATCACAATGGATCTCCATGCCGGACAAATCCAGGGTTTTTTCAATGTTCCCGTGGATAACCTATATTCTGCCCCCATCATCATTGATGATATCAAGACCCGCTTTCCGGAAAATCTGGTGGTTGTTTCTCCTGATGCCGGTGGGGTTGAGAGGGCTAGGGCCTATGCCAAACGCCTTAATGCAGGTCTTGCTATTGTCGATAAAAGAAGAAGCGCTCCGAATCAGGCCAAGGCAATGGCCATTATTGGAGATGTTCAGGATAAAATTGCCATCATTATAGATGATATGGCGGATACTGCAGGGACGCTGACCGAGGCCGCCAGTGTGATCCGGGAGAAGGGTGCCAGGGAGGTTCATGCCTATTGTACCCATCCTGTCCTTTCCGGTCCTGCCATTGACAGAATCAATAGTTCGTCTTTAAATTCTCTTGTTGCAACGGACACCATCCCCTTGTCCGAAGATGCAAAAAATTGTGACAAGATTAAAACACTTTCCATTGCCAAATTGGTGGGAGAGGCAATTGTGCGCAGTTATCGGGGTGATTCTGTAAATTCGCTATTTGTATAAAATTATATATTAGTCTTCTGCTAAATCATGGCAGATACGGAGGGTAAAACGTTGGAATTAATTGAACTAAACGCAAAAACAAGAGCAACAACGGGTAAGGGCGCTGCTAGAAAATTAAGAGCTATAAATGCCATACCAGCCATTGTTTACGGCGCAAAGAAAGATCCTATGATGCTTTCTCTTGACACGGTTGAATTTGTCAAGATTATCCGGGACCACGGGAATACCGGCCTTTTCTTCAATCTCAAAATTGAAGGCGGGGGGGAGAAGGCAGTTATGCTGAAAGCCATGCAGATGGATGCCTTTAGCCTTGAGTATCTGCATGTTGATCTCCATGAAGTCAATATGGATCGTTCTGTTAATGTGTCCGTCCCCGTTGAAACTATCGGCGAATGTGCGGGTGTTAAAGAGGGCGGTATGATTCAGATTATCCGGCGTGAGTTGGACATCATTTGTAAACCTACGGATATGCCGGAAAGTATCATTATAGATATCAGCGCTTTGAATATCGGTGATTCCGTCCATGTGGAAGATATTGATCTGGGCGGTGCGGTTGAGATTCCCCATGAAGTGGATTTTACTGTGATCACTATTGTTCCACCAGCAACTGATGAGTCTGAAGTTTCAGAAGAAGATGAAGATCTTCTCGAAGAACCTGTAGCAGAATAAATTTTTTGTAAATGTCAGACTCAAGTCTTAAGTTGATTGCGGGTCTGGGAAATCCTGGAAAGGATTATGCCCAGACCCGTCATAATATTGGGTTTCTTGTCGTTGATGCCCTTGCTTCCTCATCCTCCCTTGCACTGAATAAATCCCGCTTCGATTCCGCCTATGTAAAAGGCAGGATTAAAGGCCGGGATCTTTTTCTGGTCAAGCCCATGTCCTATATGAACAGGAGTGGGGTACCCATCCAAAAATTTGCTTCCTATTATAAAATCGAACTGTCGGATATTATCATCGTACATGATGACATGGATCTCGAATTCGGAAAAATCAAAGTTGTTCAGGGAAGAGGTCACGGCGGCCATAACGGTGTGCGATCCATCATTGATTCCTTTGGTAAAAAAGAGTGTGTGCGGGTGAGGGTTGGTGTGGGGCATCCCGGCGGTAAAAAGGGAGTGACAGGTCATGTTCTGGGCAGGTTTACCCCGGACGAACAAGCGGGTTTGGGTTTGGCCATAGATGCTGCGGTTGATGCCTGTCTGTCTATTCTTGGGGATGGAATTACCCAGGCCATGAATGTTGTTAATTCCCGTCGTTAAGCTCTGCTGTTATATTTAACCCTTCCTGGTTACTTTTTTCGGTTTTTTTTCTTCCTTTGTTTTAAATCGTTTTTTCTCCGTCAAAAAAATCTAATGAAAAATAGTTAATAAATTCAGTGAAACCCTTGTCATTCCACGGCTGTCCAAAAATATTTTGTTGACAAACCTGTTAAAATATGGTTCACTGTCTGAGAATGGGCAACTTGTTTTTATAAAAAATTAAGGTGGGCTATCTATGGGTGAAAAATCCAAAAACGACAAGACAGTTGAAACAAAATCACGGAAAAAAGAATTTTTAAAAGGGGATCTTGCTGTTTATCCGGCGCATGGGGTTGGCTATATCGAGTCGATTGAAAGCAAAGAGATAAACGGCGACACCATGAATTTTTACATGATGAAAATTGTGGAAAATGGCATGGTGATAATGATTCCTACATCAAATGTGGAAAATGTCGGGTTGCGGGAAGTGATCCCTGTGGCTGAGGTTCCTGAAGTCTACAAGGTCATGCAGGAAAAAGCACAGGGTGCAGACAATCAGACATGGAACCGCAGATACCGGGAGTACATGGACAAGATCAAGACCGGTTCCATCTATGATGTTGCGGAAGTGTTCCGGGATCTTTTCCAACTCAAGCTTGAAAAAGACCTTTCCTTTGGTGAGCGTAAGCTGCTTGATACTGCCCAGAATCTTCTGGTGCAGGAGCTTTCCATGGCAAAGGATATCGATGAGAAATCGATGATGACAGAGATTGAAAACCTCTTCATTTAACCACCAAAATTTATAAATAACGAGAACCGGCAGATTAGGCTATGTATCTAATCTGCCGGTTTTTTTAGGGCCATGTATGAAACTAGAGTTTTCAATTTCCAATGACCAGGTTAAACTTAGGTTGGACCAGGTTATTTCCATGCTGGCTGATACCTGTTCCCGAAGCCAGGCTGCCGATCTTATTTCCCGGGGGCAAGTCCTAGTGTCGGGTGTGAAAAAACGATCCGGATACAGGGTGAAAAACGGGGACACAATTACCGCCCAAATTCCGGAACCCATGGAGAAAGTCCCGCCCGGACCCGAAGCCATGGACCTTTCCATCCTTTTTGAAGATGAGTATATCCTTGTTGTGGACAAGCCCCCGGGTCTTGTGGTTCATCCGGGGGCGGCAAACCTTACCGGTACACTTGTCAACGGACTGCTACATCATGTCCCGGTTCTTCGGGATGACGATTGGGACCCCATACGGCCCGGTATTGTCCACCGGCTCGATAAGGATACCTCAGGGGTGATTGTGGTGGCAAAAACCCCCCAAAGTCTTCGGTTTCTCCAGGGGGAATTTAAGCAGCGCCGGGTGGAAAAGCGTTACCTTGCTCTGGTGGAGGGAGGTGCGCTTGCCCAAGAAGGGGAAATTGTTCTGCCGCTTGGGCGCCATCCGGTCAGAAGAAAGATAATGGCTGTGAACCATGAAACGGGAAAGTTTGCCTGGACATCCTGGCGACTTAAACAGCAGTTTGCTAAAACTTGTCTGGTCGAAGCCCGCCTTCATACCGGACGTACCCACCAGATCCGGGTTCATTTTCGTGCTATGGAGATGCCCCTACTCGGGGATAAGGTTTATCAATACCGACGGAATCGTCGAAATAAATCTAAATATAGTGTCAGTCGGCAGATGCTTCATTCATGGAAGCTTCGGATTCGGCATCCCTATTCAGGAAGGGAAATGAAGTTTGAGGCAACACTGCCCTCTGATTTTGAACAGACCATGACAACCCTTGGTTTGCCTGCCTGATAATACAATTAAAGTTTAAACTTTTAGAGAAATAATTTTATGTCAAAAATAATTGACCCCAAAATGCATTCTGCTGAACATATACTGAACCAGGCAATGGTCAGGTTGCTTGGAACTGATCGATGTTTTAGCGCCCATATCAACCCGAAAAAATCCAAGTGCGACTATGTCTTTGATCGTTCCCTTTCAATTCTTGAGGTCAAGGAAATTGAAGGGGAGGTGAACCGGGTAATTCAAAAGGATTATCCGGTTGTGATTGAGCAGATGTCCAAGGCGGCGGCACAAGAGGAATTTAACCTTACAAGGGTTCCGGACAAGGATGGGTTGTCGGAATTTCGGGTTGTTCGCATGGGGGATTATGATGCCTGTCCTTGTATCGGATCCCATGTTTTGTCCACAGGCGAGATTGGTAATTTTGTTATTATCTCAACTGGATATGAGAATAATGTGCTGAGAATTCGATTTAAGCTTTCCTGATCAAACACCTTCTACATGTATCTTATATCTGGATTAAATCAAATTTGATTCGGCTTTTTTAAACGGTTTGTTAAAAGGACCCCGACCCTTTAGATACACCATAGCAGGATCGGTTCTATCACCAGAGGTCGGGGTGGGATGCAGTTCACAGATTGAACAATTCTGACATGTTCTAAATTCCACTGCGCTGAAGGCTGAAAACTCGCTTCGCTCAAACAGTTCAGCCTTTTAACCGCTCCGTTGCATTAAGAACCTGTACATAATTGCAATCAACGATTCTCCCGCACCCACCCCGACCGCTGTGCCAAATTCTAAGCAGTCTGAATAATGTAAAAAGTATACTGTTTGAAATCAAATGAAATTTTCTGAAACCACAAGATCTTGTCTTAGGTTTTTGATTCAAAAAGGCCTGGATTTTTAATAATAGTTCTCCCCTTTAAATTCAGCATTTTGGGAGAAGAATCGTAGATCTGTCCCGGGCCTGCGGTGGTTCAAATGGCAGGGAGGAATTAAGCCGATTTTGTTTTCTTGTTCATCAGGGACAAGAGTTGGGTCGTCAGCTCAAGCAGTTGGGTTTCAAGGACCTTACGCTGTTGTTGTGCGGCTTCGGAATTGTCGTTGGCCAGAGCGGCAATTTTTTCTTTGATTTCCTTGATTTTTTCCTGGAGTTCGATTATCTGCTCATCGATATTGGATTGAGGGCTTTCACTCCCGGACGCTTCTCCTGCCGCCTCTCCAGAGCTGCTCTTTTCTTTTTGCTTCGCCTCATCCTTTTTGGACGGGTCACCTTCCTTTGCCTGAAGGTCTCTACCCTCTTGGGAAATGTTGACCCTATAGGCCCTCTCTGGACCCGGAGACTCCTCTGTCCTTACTTGGACATTGATGGCCAGAGAAGATTGCCTCGTGGAAATGGCTGAAGATAAATTTGATACGGATATGGGCTGGTTTTCCGAAATGGTCATGGCAGGTTTCCCCCGTGTTTGATACCCAAACTAAGTGGCCTGTTTTGAATAAACGCCGGACGGAAACGGCGTCATTCTGGTACAGCATAATATCGGCCAAGGGTCAGAGGGGCTTTAACAAAGAGCGCAATTTTTCCTAAAAAAAGGGTTATTATTGCACGCTGTTTAACAACTTGCCTCCAAAAATATGGATACTTGAGATGGAGTAGTTATTAACAGATAATAATATCTGGAAACATTTTAATACATCAAAAGATACCGAGTACTTTCTCTGTAACTGGTCGCTCTCTTAATTTTTTTTAGACCACAATATCTGGTCTGGTACAATCTTTATTCCGATGGTATGAAAATCAAGATATTGGGAGGCTAACATTCCTAACCGAAAAATATTTAGGGGTTCTTGCATTGATTACATGACTTGAATTCGATATCTATTTTTTGGTATGGGACGTCAAAATTTCGGATTGTTTGCATGGGGAGCATTTTGCGGTGTTTGCCCCTGGTACATGAATAGACTTGACCCATTACCATCGCATTGATGCGGGCAACAGAGAGGATGAGGTAGATAACTTCCAGCCAGTTTGTCAGGAGGCAAAATTCACGGCCGGCACACTTTAATTCATAGCTGAATAGCTGGAACCGGCAGACAATGCGCCAAGCCCCAGAAAATCAGGGCCATCCCCCACCAGAAACGCGACACATGATTTTTTCGAATGGTTAGAAAATATATACCCCCGCCAACAGCCAGGAGTCCCAGCAGATAAACAGAAAAAGTGGAACTTGGTTCCATTCGGATGAAGTTGCGAGAAAAGGCAAAAATTTCGACAAAGGGCATGTGATCGAGCATTTGAACGGGTGTCATGGGCGGATCATAGAGAATAGCATCCATTCTTCCGCAACCGGCAACTCCCATAAGAGCAGAGCACAATAGCAATAAGCGGTGTATTCTAACGCCTATACCCATAATATTTTGGGATTTTGAGTGAAATTAGAGTTGAATTGAGAAGGATTGCTCCTTGGCGTGGTGTCGGCTGGGGTTGGATTCGGTCATTAAAAAAGGGGCCTGGAACCAATGGTTCCAGGCCCCCGGGGGGATTTTGGATATGTCTCAGGCAGATGCCGGTTCAATATTGATGGCACAAACCTTGAATTCCGGGATTTTGGCCGTGGGATCCAGCTTGCCATTGGTCAGTTCATTGGCAGCGGCCTTGGCAAAATGGAAGGGGATGAAAATCGTTCCCTCCACAGCCTTTGTGGATACCTTGAGCTTGGCTGTAATTTTACCCCTTCTCGAGGCAACATTCACCATCTCTCCGTTGCCCAGTCCCAGTTTTTTCACATCCGTGTCCGATATCTCCACAAAGCATTCCGGAGACAGCGTATTGAGTCCAGAGGTCCGCATGGTCATGGTGCCGGTGTGATAATGGTATAGGACACGGCCGGTGGTGAGGATGAGGGGGTATTTTTCGTCGGTCAGCTCGGCTGGCGGCGTATGTTCAATGGCATGGAAAAGCCCTTTGCCTCTTGTGAATTGAGCCGTATGCAGGATGGGTGTGCCTTGGTGCTCTGCATTGGGGCAGGGCCAGTGAATGCCTAATTTATCAATTCGTTCCCAGGTGATCCCTTTATAGGAGGGGGTCAGGTTGGCAATTTCTTTGAAAATTTCATGGCTGTTTTCATACACCATTTCATGACCCATCCGGGTGGCTATTTCACAAATTATTTCCCAGTCCCGGCGAGCTTCTCCCGGTGCTTCCACGGCTTTTCTCACCCGCTGGATCCGCCGTTCGGTATTGGTGAAGGTGCCGTTTTTTTCTGCAAAGCAGAAGGAGGGCAATACCACATCAGCCATTCTTGTGGTCTCGGTCTCAAAAATATCTTGAACCACCAGAAAATCAAGATTGGAAAGGGCTTTCCTGGCATGGTTCAGATCCGGATCTGATATCATGGGGTTTTCGCCAATGATAAACAAGGATTTTAATTCACCTTCATAGGCTTTATTGAACATTTCCGTTGCCACAAGTCCCGGAGTGGGGCTCATCCCTGTTACATTCCAGATCTGTTCCAAATTGGTTCTGACTTCGTCATTGTTCACCGGCTGGTAGGCGGTAAATACATTGGGCAAGCCGCCCATGTCACAAGCCCCCTGGACATTGTTCTGTCCCCTCAGGGGATTAACCCCGCCGCCGGATTTACCCAGATGGCCGCAGAGCATGGATAGGTTGGCAAGGGATTTTACATTGTCAGTTCCGCAGGTGTGCTGGGTAATTCCCATACAATAGAGGATGGTGGCAACAGGGGCGTTGGCAAATTCTCTGGCCACTTCAATTAGATCTTCTTGTTTAATACCGGTGATACTTTCAACATAGGCGGGGGTGTATTTTTCAACAATCTCTTTCAGAGCCGCAAAGTTCTCGGTTCTCTTTTCGATGAATGCTTTGTCATGGAGATCTTCTCGGATGATTACATGCATCAACCCGTTGATCCAGGCAATGTCAGTGCCGGGGAATGGCCTGAGCCAGTTGTTGGCATGATCTGCAAGCTTGACCCGCCTGGGGTCGATGAGATAGAGTTTCTTGCCTTTCAGGGTTGCTCGTTTGACAAAACTGGACAATACCGGATGGTTTTCCGTGGTATTGGATCCGGTGACAAGAATCATGTCGCTTGTTTCAATATCAGCGATGGTGTTTGTCATGGCACCGCTTCCAAATGCTGCAGCCAGACCGGCTACGGTGGAGCTATGTCAGAGTCGGGCACAATGGTCTATATTGTTTGTTTTTAATACAGCCCGGGTAAATTTTTGTGCAATAAAATTGTCTTCATTGGTTACCCTGGCAGAGGTGAGTACCCCAAGCGCATCGGCTCCGGCCTTATCTTTAATGGCGGTAAATTTTTGTGCAACAAGTTCTAAGGCTTCATCCCAGGATGCTTCCACCTGTTTGCCGTCTTTTTTAATCCTAGGCATGGTAAGGCGGTCCTTGGCGTTGACAAAATCAAATCCAAACCGTCCTTTGACGCAGAGGCTTCCATTGTTGGGGGGTAGATCAACATCTGCCCCGTCAATTTTTACGATCTGGTTATCCTGGACAAAGAGATCCATCTGACAGCCTACGCCGCAAAAAGAGCAGGTGGTCCTGACGGTGTGGGTATCCTTAAACCGGTCATCCCGGAATGCCTTGTCTGGAATCAATGCGCCCACCGGGCATGCCTGGAGGCATTCACCGCAGAAAACACAATCTGAATCTTTAAGGGTTGCGTCATCTTTGGCGATGATTTTAAGGCTTTTATCTGAATATCCGAACTCAATGGCATTGTTTACCTGGATTTCACGGCAAGCTTTTACACACCGGCCGCAAAGGATACATCTGGAAAAATCCCTTATAATAAACGGGTTGGCCCTTTCTGTCTCATATTGGCACCCATTCAGGGGTAACCCCTTTGTTTTGACCTGATATCGATAGGCAAGATCCTGGAGTTCACAATCTCCCCAAACAGGACAAAGATCATTTTTGCCGTCATCTTTTAATACACCCAGTTGAAAAGAGGTCCAGTCATCGGTGTCAAAATCGCGAATGGCGCAATTGTGGTTTCCAGATGCCAGCATGCGGCTGATGTTTTCTTTTCGGGCTGTTACAACTCTTGGGGATTCGGAAAAAATGACCATGTCGGTGCCGGCTTTGGTGGCACAAGACTCCACAAGATCTGGTTTGCCTTTTATCTCAACAAGGCAAATTTTACAGGAATTGGTTGGGATGGTGTTTTTCAAATGGCAGAGGGTGGGAATATCGATCTTATTCCGTTGGGCAACCTCAAGAATTGTTTCACCAGGTTCAAAGGCCAGTATACGTTCATTTATTGTTATAATATTCTTTTCCATGATTTCTTCCTGGGATATTATTTTATAACATTTTCACTCGTTTGCACCGGACAACGGTAAATAACTACCGTATCAACTGCTTATTGTCAATGTGACAGATAAAATAAATTTTATTGATATTGTTGACTTTTTATTTTGCTGGAGGGTATACAGTAGTGGATAATTTATGGGTAAAAATAAGTAATTAAAATTTGCATGCCATAAAGGATATATAAATGTTTCAGTCGATATTGATGATGGGCGGATTGGGAATTGCTATCGGTACAGTTCTGGTGATTGCATCAAAGGCGTTTTATGTGTATGAGGATCCAAAGGTGGTTGCAATTGATGATGTGCTTCCCGGCGCCAATTGCGGGGGGTGTGGATTTCCCGGTTGTAATGCCAACGCCCAGGCCGTTGTGGATGGATTGTCAGATGTGAATTCCTGTGTTGCGGCGGGTGAGGATGTGGCCATGGCCATTGCACAAATCATGGGTGTTTCAGTATCTGACAAAGAACCTGAGTTTGCAGGGGCTGGATGCTATTATGGTAATGCCGATGCAGATTTAAATTATATCTATCGTGGCGTCCGGGATTGCCGGGCTGCGACCATGCTTCTGGGCGGAATGAAGGTTTGCAGAATAGGATGTCTGGGACTTGGCACCTGTGTGACGGCCTGTCAGTTTGGTGCCCTTTCCATAGGAGATGACGGACTTCCCAAGGTGGACCAGGAAAAGTGTACCGGTTGCGGTGCCTGTGAAAAAATATGTCCGAAACATATTATCCGGCTCACATCTGTGACCCGGAGAATCATACGTGAGTATACAAAGGATGACTGTGTTACTCCCTGCCAGCGGGCATGCCCCTCCGGGATCAATGTTAAAGAGTATATCCGTTTGATACAGGAGGGGGATTTCCACGGCTCCCTCCAGGTAATCAAAGAAAGAATGCCGTTTCCAACGGTTATTTCCAGAATTTGTCCTGCCCTGTGTGAGACCAATTGCCGCAGGCTTCTCCAGGATGAATCCGTGGCCATTAATAATTTGAAACGGTTTGTGTGTGATTATGAGATGAATCAGGATAAGCGGATTCAGCCATACATGGCACCGGCTTCGGGTAAAAAAATTGCCGTGATCGGCGGCGGGGTTGAGGGGTTGTCTGCTGCCTATTTCAGTGCCAGGCTGGGCCATGATCCCACGGTTTTTGAGGTAAGCGATCGTCTGGGGGGTATCCTTAGGGTAGCCATTGCAAGGGAACGTCTGACCATGGATGTTTTGGACTGGGACATCCAGGGGATTATCGACATGGGTGTTCAAATGAAAACCGGTCAGGAAGCTGGGAAGGATTTTACCATACCTGAGTTGCTTGGCCGTGGGTTTGATGCGGTGTTCACCGCAACTGGAGGCTGGGATTCCCGGCTTGCCAGGGGGGGGGTGAATTGTGTTGCCACTGTATTTCCAGGGGCCTATCTGCTGATTGATCTGCTGCGAAGCGAGTTGGATGATAACATTGCAGTGGATTGTAAAAAAAGCGTGGTCATCGCAGGGGGGGGCACCCAGCTGCCCCATGCCGTGAAAATCCTTAAAGCAAATGGTGCAAACAACATCAGTGTTGTTTCTCGAAAAACAGCAGAGGAGAGTCCCTTTGGCCAGGAGGGAATTGAGAAACTTATCCAGGAAGGGGTGACCTTTCATTACAATACGGGTATCACCCGGGTGATGGGTAGGGATCAGGTGCTGACCTGTGTTGAGTGTATGGATCTCGGCACGGGGGTGAAACAGGCTTTTGATACAGATATGCTGATCATTGGCTCGGGACGATTTCCGGAATTGGTGTTTATCCCTTCGAAAATCGAATCCCTGGAAGAGGAACCCCTGGAAGCCGTTGTAATAGAAAATGGCGAGCAGCCTGAAACCACATTGGAATGGGAAGGCGTTGAATTGCAGAAAAAACCAGATGCGAACCGGGAGCATGGGTTGTTGTCAAAACAGGATGTAATTTCAGAGTACGCTTCTGCCGTTGCTGCCATCAATGGCGGCCGGCAGGCCGCAACAGCCATTCATCATCTGGTATATGGCATCGAATTTCAGAACCCGGCCACAATGATAACAAAATCCTCGGTTTTTCAAGATGTTCGTTTACTGAACCACGTGCCGGCATCCCCCCGAAATATTCTTGAAGTAGCAGTTTCCAGAGAGGACAGAAAAGATAAATTTTCCACGGGTTTTTCATCGAGTGTTGCCCATGAGGAGGCTGACAGATGCCTCCAATGCGGGCTTATCTGTTATGAAAAACCCGGGTTGTCTTGAAGGGTGAAAGGCGGTCTTGCAGATAACATTTATTGTTGGAAAAATATATGAGACCAGAACAGATACTAGTTGTTGATGATGAGAAAAGGATTGTTGAGAACATTGCCCACTGCTTGAAGAGGGAAGGCTTTCAAGTAACGGGTGCCCATGATGGCAATGAAGTTGTTGCATTGTTTGAGCGCCAGCGGTTTGACCTGGTTTTGCTGGATATCAGCATGCCCGGCATGAACGGGTATGAGGTAATGGAACATATTTTTGGTCTGGATGGTGATGTTCTTATTATCATCATGACCGGATTTGCATCGGTTGAATCTGCTGTAAAAGCCCTGAAAAAAGGGGCCTGGGATTATCTGAAAAAACCCTTTGAATATACCGATCTGATAAAAACCGTTAAAAATGCCCTTGCCCAGAGCAATCTGTTGGCAGACAAAAAAGCGGTATCAGCCCGCCTTGAAGCATCGGAAAGACAATATAAATATATGGTGGACAACTCTCCTGATCTTATCTTCACCCTGGATACAAACGGATGTTTTACCTTTGTGAATGACCAGTTTGAAAAATTGCTCGGGTTTTCACGAAACCTGTTGGTTGGAAGTCAGTTTGAAGATCTGGTTCACAAGGGAGACAGGGGGAGGGTAAAGGAACTGGTCACCTCCGGGACCTTTAGCCCCGAGGGAGCTGATGGTCATGAATTGAATTTTAGGTTTAAGAGGGCCAACCAAAATATATCCCATTATGATCCCCACAGCGCCTTTGCCTTCATGGAATTAAAGGCTTCTCCCATTTATTTGCCGGCCAGCAATAACAGAAAAGAACGAAAAGGGGTATATGCCGTTGCCAGGGATGTCACCGAACGGGTGAACCTTGAGGCTCAGTTGCGCCAGGCACAGAAGATGGAGGCCATTGGAACCCTTGCCGGCGGAATTGCCCATGATTTCAACAATATTCTCATGGGGATCCAGGGATATGCCTCCCTTGTCAAAAGTGGGTTTGACAAAAATAGTGAAGAGTTTAAGCGGCTTGCAAATATTGATGAATATGTTTCAAACGGTGCTGAAATGGCCCGGCACCTGCTCGGCTTTGCCCAGAAAACCTGCAATGAAACCCATAGAATCAATCTGAATTATCTGTTAAAAATGTCTGCCCAAATGTTTGGCCGGACCAAAAAAGATATTATTATTCACCAGCATTTGGAGAAGAAACTCTGGGGTACTGTTGTGGATGAAGGGCAGATCAAGCAGGTTTTGATGAATCTTTTTGTGAATGCCTGGCAGGCCATGTCCAATGGCGGTAAAATTACCATTACATCAGAAAATATTCTGATTGATGAATCCAGGGTAGATGAATTTGGGTTTGAGTCGGCCGGTGCATTTGTAAAAGTAAGTGTGACCGATACTGGTGTCGGCATGGATAAGGATACCATGTCCAGAATTTTTGATCCGTTTTTCACCACAAAGGAAAGGGGACAGGGAACAGGATTGGGCCTTGCAACCGCCTACGGCATTATTAACAGTCATAAAGGCGCTTTTAAGGTAGACAGTACCCCGGGCAGGGGCAGTTCCTTCATGTTTTTTCTGCCGGCTGAGGATGCCAGGGTTGAGCCTGTCCCTGATGTTCAAGCGGATGATGAAATTATCAATGGAAAGGGTAAGGTTCTATTGGTGGATGATGAAAAAGGGGTGATTGAGGTCTGTTTTGAGATGCTTGAAGCCCTCGGATACGAGGTTGAGGTCGCATCCAGCGGCATGGAAGCCATCAAGATATTGGATAAAGATGAGGGCTCAATTGATCTTGTCATTCTGGACATGGTCATGCCCGGGATGAACGGACTTGAAACCTATGAGGTGATCCGGAGAATCCGGCCTGATACCCGGGTGTTGGTTTCCTCTGGATACAGCAGAGAAGATGAACTCAAAGGGATGATGGATAAGGGGTGCAATGATTTTATTCTTAAACCCTTTGATGTTGCCATGCTGTCTGAAAAGTTAAAAACTGTGTTCAAACCCACGGAAAAGGCCTGATCGAATCAGATAAAACAAAAAAAAATAAAAAGGGGGCCTGGAAAAATTTTCCAGACCCCCTTTTTTGATTCACTTATCTTCTATAAATCGTCTAGGATAAGATTTTCTCAAGAAAGGGAATAATCTGTTTTTTACGGCTCATGATGCCGGGAAGCCATGCTTTCCCGTTAACAGGTTTAACGCCGAATGCTGTTTCAATGGCAGCTTCGTCATCGGATGCAACCAGAAGCTCGGTGCCTTCTTTCATGATGTCGGTCAGCATGAGGAGTACAGTGTGATGGCCCTTTTCCGCTTTGAGATCGGCAATGTCTTTTTCCAGATCGGCTTTGATCCCGTCAACAATGGAAAGATCAACCAGTTCAAGCTGGCCACAGCCAACTCCCTTGCCGCTCATGTTAAAATCTTTGTAATCGCGGAAAACCAGTTCGCGAATGGGGGTGCCGTCAACGGCGGATTTTACCTTGAACATTTCAATACCAAGGGCGTCCAGATCACTCTCACCACAGATTTTAGACAACTCGGCACAAACTTTTTTGTCGGAATCGGTACAGGTGGCAGATTTGAAGATAACCGTATCGGAAAGGATGGCGCAGAGCATGATGCCTGCAATATCCTTGGGTATTTCAATACCAAAGTATTTGTACATGGACGCCACAACGGTACAGGTACAGCCAACGGGCCATATCCAGCACTCAAGGGGCTGTCCTGTGGTCACATCACCCAGTTTGTGATGGTCTACAATGCCGAGGATATTTGCTTCACCCAGGTCGTCAGGGCTCTGGCTAAGATCTGAATGATCCACCAGGTAAACATCTTTGCCGGCAAAGGAAGTGACGATTTCAGGGGCAGCAACACCGAATTTTTCAAGAACAAAAGTAGATTCAGGATTCAGTGCGCCCTGCATTGCAGGTGCAATATCTTCACCCAGTTTTTTCTTAAGATCAGCCAGTGCAATGGCAGCACAAACTGAATCTGTATCTGGATTTTTGTGACCAAATACCAAAGTAGACATAAAACCTCCTAAAAGTTGTTGTTATTTGTTGTTATTTTTGTACTATCGGATGATTCCCCACAGGGAGATCATCAAAAATTCTTGTTAACTTGATCAGTTAAAATTAAGAATATCTTATAGAATTAATTGTGAAGATACTCAAGGAAAATTTTATAATTTACCCCAATATTGTAAACACCTGTGGTGTGACCCTTATTCTTCCTGCTCATGCAGCACCACCAGTGAATTTTGATCACGGCTTATAATCTGTTTGGCCACCCTGGCAGGAATAACCTCAAACTGATCATCCAGTTTGACAATAGCCAATTGTCCAAGGCTCAGCTGCTGGGCTATTTTATCATTCACAAATATTTTTTTGATTTTTTTTCCCAGGGCAAAGTGGTAAGGCTCGTCATAGCGATTGACATCACGGATATCCAAGCGGTTCGTTTCAATCAACTGCCTTACTTGAACTAGGTTTTCAAGTTTCTGCTTTTCTTTATTCAGTTGTTGGTTGAGCTCCCGGTTGCGTTTTTCCTTGGCCAGCTTTTCCTGGTGTGCTTTATTTATTTCAGGAGAGGTTTTTTCTCCTTTATTTTTCTTACGGCTGACATGTTTTTCCTGTTTGCTCTTTTTTACCTGCTTTTTATTAACCAGCCCCGATTTAAGGAGTTGGTCTTGAAATGATGTTCCCATGGTGGCCCTCTCTTTTTGGTTATTTGCTTACAATAATATATCAGGGCTTAGACATCAAATATTAAAAAGCCAATGGTTGGTGAATTTTTTATTTTCTGGATGTCTATGGTAAAATTTGATGTCCCATAGTAAGAAGAGAACAGATTTTTTTATTTAACGGGAGATTTCATGATGATAATCAATATTCTGATTTTAAGTGTTGCTGTTTTTTTGGTTGCACAATTACTGCCTGGTATCCGGGTTAAAAATTTTTTTACCGCTATTATTGTGGCAATCGTTTATTCATTGATAAATTTTTTTACAGGCTGGCTCCTGGTTCTTCTAACCCTGCCCTTTATGATCATAACCTTTGGTTTGTTCAAGCTTGTGATCAATACTTTTATGCTGTGGCTGACAGATAAGATAATGGATGATTTTGAGATCAATGATATCTTGACCACCTTTATTGCGGCATCTTTGATTACCGTGGTGGATTCTTTGGTCAAATGGATGTTATAAAATTCTCTTAACCGGACCAATCTTAGGGCTGGTTCATGGATTTGTCAGGGGTGTGTGCAGATTTTGCAAAGGCTGCAATCCTTCATGGGGCAGGAGGCTGATTTTTTTTCCTGTTTCGCTTTTTCAAATTCTTTGCCAAGAAATTGATCCCCAACCCGGTGGCGTAAAATATTCCAGGGCAGTGGGGCCTTTGAATCCATTTCCCGGGAGATATATTTTTCCTGGTAGATGACCCTGTCACAATAGTCTTTGTTTGTTTTCATGGCCATGGTCCAGCCAATTTCTGCTGCTGTTTCAATGATATCCGCCGTATCCC
Organism: Desulfobacteraceae bacterium; assembly: GCA_016744295.1. Lineage (GTDB taxonomy): Bacteria > Desulfobacterota > Desulfobacteria > Desulfobacterales > Desulfobacteraceae > NBML01. Next base: position 57,931 of record JADGEQ010000030.1, read on the forward strand.
TGTCCCCTAATGAGAGCAGAGCATTGCGTTTGGCCTGTCTCAGGGATTCAAAATTTGTGGTGAGGTTGGCTGTCTTTTTTAGCCCCTGACGGATGATGTTTATTCGTTGTTTTAATGTGGATTCCAGGGTCATTGCCGACCATTGGAAGGGGGTACAGGGTTTGGGGATAAAAGGGTTGATGCTCAGGGTGATGGAGCCGATTTTTTTCTTCTTTTTAGAGGCTTCCAAAAACACTGCCTTGATGGCCAGGGTAAGGGAAACAATCTCTTCTATATCCTGATTCGTTTCAAAGGGAAGGCCAATCATAAAATAAAGTTTTAGATTGATAATTCCGGCATCCACAAGTTGTTTTGCGGCAGAAAGAATCTCTTTTCTGGTAATTTTTTTGTTGATAATATCTCTCATCCGCTGGGACCCGGCTTCCGGAGCAATGGTAGCGGTTTTAACGGATGAATCCGCCAGGATTTGAATAATTTGATCATTGAGCTTATCTGCCCGAAGGGAAGAAAAAGAGAGTTTCAGATCTTTGTCCCTGGCATATTGACAGATGAGATTGATGTCCGGATGATCCAGGATGGCGGAGCTAACCAGCCCGACTTTTTTGGTCCTGGTTGTTGCCTCATCCAGGGCCTGGTAAATGGTTTGAGTGGGATAGATCCGGGGCGGACGGTAGATAAATCCTGCGGTGCAAAACCGGCATCCATGGGGACAGCCTTTCAGGGTTTCAATGAGGAAACTTTCTTTAAAGGCTGTTTGGGATGTCATGATGGTGGTGGTGGTTTTTACCCGCTCAAGGGTATCAAGGTATTGCACACAAATTTTGGTAGGCGGAAGGTTGGAGGGGATATCCTGGTTTGAATAGAGAATGGGAAGGTGTTGGGAGGGAACATAGGCTCCGGGTACCGCGGCTTCTATGGTGGAAAGAAGGGTTTCCCTGTTTTTGGCCGTGTTAAATTGGTCAAAAAAAGGTTCCAGCAGGCATTCCGCTTCCCCGAGTAGAAAAAGATCCATGAACGGGGCAATGGGCTCCGGGTTTAAAAAACAGGCAACTCCCCCCGCAATCACCAGGGGGTGGATGCGGTTTCGGTCGGATGATCGCAGGGGGATGCCTGTTTCTTTCAATAGCTGGACAAGGTGTACAAAATCGTTCTCAAAGGAGATTGAGAATAATAAAATATCAAATTTTTCAAGGCTTAAACCGGTTTCAACACTTTTGATTTTTTTGTGTTTTTGCCGGGGATCCGGTAAAAATATCCGCTCGCAACCAATGGTTTCCACATCATTTGCCAGCCGATAGACGGTCTGAAATCCAAGGCTCGACATACCTGCCTTATACGTATTAGGGTAGACAAGGGCCACTTTTGTCAGCCCTTTGCCGTGTTTTATAATAGCCCCTTGTTCGTCGAAACCCGGTTGGTTAGCGCCTTTTTCATAGGCGCTTGAACCATATTTTTTCCCATGCTTTCGGGGCGGTTTAACCCTTTTTTTCATTTATCAGTCAGCTTTTCTTCTTAAAAATGTTGGTATTTCCAGATCATCATGGTCAAATGCCATGGGCGGATAATCATTGACCATATCCTCTCCGCCTACGGCGCGTTTCTGGGTGACCCGGACGGGGTTTTCAAACTCGTTCCAATTAGCAAGCTCTTCCTGGGTGGGGGTTCTTACCTGTCCCCTGGCAATGGGTTCATGGGGCCTGGTAGTTCCCATTGGCATGGCGGCTTCCATTGCTTTGGTCTGGGGCTGACGGGTATAAGCCTGCTGGGGGGCTGGTGTTTGAATGGTTGCCTGGGCCGCAGCCTGGGCTTTTGGATCAAAACGATGCATATTTTCCGCCAGTTTGGGTTCTTCTGTGCCAATACCAGTGGCAATAACCGTGATCCGAATCTCGTCTCCAAGCTCCTCATCAAAGGTCTGACCCCAGATAATGTCTGCCTCATCTCCGACTTCCTGGTGGATACGGTCCGAGGCTTGGGTCATTTCTTCAAGGGTCAAATCCGAACTGGAGGTAATGTTCATGAGTACTCCCTTGGCACCTGAAATGGAAATGTCTTCCAGCAGGGGATGGGAAATTGCTTTTTCTGCCGCTTCAATGGCACGGTTTTCCCCGGTGGCGATTCCAATACCCATGAGCGCCTTACCCGCCTTTTGCATGGTGGCCTTTACATCGGCAAAATCCAGGTTGACGTGTCCCGGCATCATGATCAGATCGGTTATCCCTTTGACCGAATGATGGAGAATTTCATCCGCTTTGATGAACATGTCCACCATCCTGGCTCCCTTGGGTGCAATTCCCCTAAGACGGTCATTGGGAATGGTTATTACGGTGTCTGTGATGCCGTGGATTTGGTCCAGCCCTTCAAGGGCCTGGCGTTCCCGTTTTTTGCCTTCAAAGGAAAAAGGCTTGGATGCGACTGCCACGGTGAGGATGCCTAAATCCTTGCAGATCTCAGCAATAACCGGGGCTGCGCCGGTACCGGTTCCGCCTCCAAATCCTGCGGTGATAAATACCATGTGGCTGCCCTCAAGGGCCGTTCTGATTTCATCCATGCTTTCCATGGCAGCTTCCCTGCCTGTATTGGGGTTTGCGCCGGCGCCCAGTCCCTGGGTCAGCTGTGTTCCCAACTGGATTTTTATCTCTGCCTTGGATGTATCAAGGGCCTGGGCATCGGTATTTGCAACAATGAATTTTACCCCTTTAAGTTTTGCATCGATCATGTTGTTTACCGCATTTCCGCCTGCTCCACCAACACCGATAACCTTAATTTTTGCCGAATTGTCACGCTCCACATAAGAAAAAGTCATATCCACCTCCCTAACGTTATATAATATCTTTAAACCACTGTTTCATTTTTGTTAATATGGTATTGAAACCACCGGTATCTGTTTCTTTAAAATTAATCTTACAACTTGCTTCACTGCCGAAGATCACAAGGCCGACCCCTGTGGCATAGGCCGGGTTTTTTACAATATCTTTTAACCCGCCGATGTTGCTGGGTTCACCAATTCGAACCGGCACATTAAAAACAGACTCTGCAATTTCTGAAATTCCGCTTAAAACCACGCTGCCACCGGTGAGGACAAATCCGGCCGGAAAAGAATTTTCAAGTCCGTGGGAAAATATTTCTTTTTTTAACAGGGAAAATATCTCCTCCACTCTGGGTTCAAGGATTTCTGCAAGAATACCCTTGGACAGTTTTTTGGGTGCTCTTCCGCCAACCGCCGGTACCTCTATTGTGGCGCCGGATTTCACATTCTGGGGTACGCAGGTGCCATGCTCAATTTTGATTTTTTCAGCTTCGGGTAAAGGGGTCCGAAGCCCGATGGAAATATCATTGGTCAGGTTATTGCCCCCAACGGTGAGCTCATAAATAAATTTAACATTGTTATCCTTAAACAGGGCAAGGTCAGTGGTGCCGCCGCCCATATCGGCCAGCATACATCCCAGCTCCTTTTCTTCACTTGTGAGCACTGCCTGGCCTGAAGCCAGGGATTCGAGAACCACGTCACAGACTTCAAGACCGGCCTTGTTGCAGCATTTTACAATATTCCGGGCCGATGATACAGCCCCTGTGACAATGTGAATTTTGGCTTCGAGGCGGATGGCTGTCATGCCCACGGGATTTTGGATGGATTCCATATCATCCACAATAAACTCCTGGGGAATGACATGTAAAATTTCCCTGTCTGTGGGAATGGCAACTGCTTTGGCAGCATCTATCACCCTTTCCACATCGGCATCCATTATTTCCCGCCCCTTGATGGCAATGATCCCGTGGCTGTTAAATCCTTTGATATGGTTGCCTGCAATCCCCACGTATACGGATGAAATGTCACAGCCGGCCATGAGTTCTGCTTCCTCAACTGCTTTCCGGATGGAGTCAACTGTTGATTCTATGTTCACCACAGATCCCTTGCGAAGCCCTGTGGACGGGTGGGAGCCAACACCGATGATGTTGATTTCGTCATCCAGCATCTCCCCGACAACCGCAGTAATCTTGGTTGTCCCGATGTCCAGACCTACTATTATCTTTTCATTTCCCTGCAAAATTAAGCCCCCTTTTCTAAATTGTGGTGCAGAGTATTTGCCGCTTTAGTGGTGATAAAAATTTTCTCTATATTGTAAAGATCCATGGCGCTAATGGTTCTATCTGGAAAATGATTACCTATATATCTGCTGATTTCTAGCGCTTTGATTCGTTTCTCCTCAAATTGGTCAAACCCTAATTTTACGGGTATGATCCCCGGGATATTTGCCGGGTTTTTATTGTAAATGTCCTGGGTTTGGATAATAATACCGATGTTATCATCGCCCATGACCGCTTTGATTTTACCAAATCCTTTTATCTCCAGAAGATCCATGATGGAGTTGAACAAGGGGCCTTCAAAGTGGTAGGTGTTGTCGGCCTGGGTCAGATCCACACCGGAGATGACGGGTAAAAAGTGTAATTGATCTTTTTGGGGGTCATACTCTTTAAAGGGCTGCCCGTTGGTGTTGATGATAATGTCCGTTAAATTTTCAATATTTACAACGGCCAGGGGGTCTTGTTCAACTATGGTAACCATCAGGGTTGAAAAAAGTGCCCTTTTTATCGAGGCTGTTGCAATCCATGGATGACAGACGATTTGCTGTTTCAGTGTATCCAGGTTTACCTCAAAAAGATTGGTCTGTTCTGTCAGGCCGGCCAGTTTGATGATCTCCTCTTTGCCAACTCTTTTGGTTCCTGAAATCTCCACCTGCTTTATGGTGAAAATAGGGCATTGGGTGATGGCATCATGGATCCAGATGGACCCAAGGCTCATCAGGGCAATAAGGCCAAGGGCGAGGCACCCCCTCACAACTCTTTTTTTCGGAACAACCGCTCCTGCCAGGATCTCCTTGGAGGGAGACGGTTCAGGCTTATACTTGTTTTGTTTCATAGGTTTATTCACCCGTTACCCTTACTTCGGTTTCAAGTTTGATCTGATATTTCTCAAATACAGTTTTTTGAACCAGTCGTTTCAGGGCCAGGATGTCTTCACATCTGGCATTGCAGGTATTGACAATAAAGTTGGCATGAATGTCCGATACCCGGGCGTCATTGATCTGCATCCCTTTTAGCCCGGCGTTTTCAATAAGTTTTCCCGCCGGGATATGGGGGGATGGGTTTTTAAAGAAACATCCTGCACTGGCCAGGGATACCGGCTGGGAGCTTTTTTTGTTTTTCAGACTTTGGTAAAATATTTTTTTGATTATTTCAGGGTCTGTCTGGGTCAGGGTTAAACTGGCCCCCACGATGATCTTGTCTTTTAAATCAAGATTCCGATAGGAGAAAGCAAGTGCCTCTCGTTTAATGGTATGATAGGTCAGACTATTTGTATCAATGAGATCCACAGAACCAATCACCTGGGAAATTTCCCAGGATGCCGTACCCGCATTCATCATGATGGCGCCTCCTAAGGTGCCGGGGATGCCTGCGGCAAATTCAAGTCCGGCGAGACCCTGGTCCATGGCAAACCTGCAAACCGTTGACAGACGTTCTCCGGCATCGGCGCAAATAATTTTTTTCTCTTCTTTGGCGTTCTCGTCTAGGTTGTTCTCTTCTATCCAGGGAAAGGATTTAAGTTCTCTGAGAATAATGACAAGTCCTCTAATACCCTTGTCCGAGACCAAAAGATTGGTCCCTCCACCCATAATGGTGACAGGAATGTTTTCCTTTTTGGCTGTTGAAAGCAAGGCTGCAAGGGTCTGCCTGTTTGAGGGCAACCCCAGCAGATCTGCCGGTCCGCCTACCTTAAAACTGGTATGTTTGCTCAGGGGTTCCCGGGGCAGCAGTCCAAAGGTTTTCTGGATCCGGTTATATTTTTTTTCAACTATCATTTGTTTTTATAAAATCTCCACCAATTTTTCCCCAAGGGTGTATATGTCACCCGCCCCAAGGGTAAGCACCATGTCACCTTCCCGCACCTTGTGGGTGATCATGGACAGGGCCTGGGTAAAATCCGGTGCAAAGGAGACCTCCTTATGGCCATGGGACCGGATCCCCTCACACAATAATGTGGAATCAACACCTTCAATGGCGGCTTCACTGGCGGCATAAATGGGCAGCACAATCAATACAGCCGACTGATAAAAGGATCGGGTGAATTCATCAAACAAGGCCTGGGTTCGGCTATAACGATGGGGTTGGAACACAACGATGAGGCGTTTGCTTGGATAGCTTTCCCGTATCGCTGTAAGGGTGGCCATTATTTCCGTGGGGTGGTGGCCGTAATCGTCCATGACAATAATGCCTTTTTTTGTACCTTTTAATTCAAGACGGCGTTTAACACCCTTGATCTCTTCGAGAGCTTCTTTTATGGTGGCAAAGGGTATCTTAAGTTCCAGGCCAGTGGCGATCCCGGCCAGGGCATTTGAAATATTATGATTTCCTGCAATGTTCAGATTGATTTGCCCCAGATCTGTATCCCGATGAAACACGGAGAAGCGGCTTTTCCCGTCCAGAAAGCTTATCTCCCGGGCCTGGAGGTCGGACTGGGCACTCATTCCAAAGGTGGTGTACCGGACATGGATTCTGGGCAGGATATCCTGAATGTGTTGATTATCCAGGCAGAGGATTGCCAACCCGTAAAAGGGGATGGAATTGATGAACTGGACAAAGGTATCCTTGATATCTTCAATATCCTTATAAAAATCCAGATGTTCAAGATCAATGTTAGTGACTGCTGCAATGGCCGGCGAATATTTTAGAAAAGAGCCGTCGCTTTCATCGGCTTCCGCCACAATAAAATCCCCGCTGCCGTGGAGGGCATTGGTGTCAAGCCCCTGTAATAGACCGCCGATGATCACAGTCGGGTCCAATCCGGCTGTATTGAGGATCTGGGATATCATGGCCGTGGTGGAGGTTTTTCCATGTGCCCCGGATACGGCAATGGAATATTTTATTCGCATGAGTTCTGCCAGCATTTCAGCCCTGGGGATGATGGGAACAACATTCTGCTTTGCCTGGATCACTTCAGGGTTTTCCTTGGAAATGGCAGATGAGGTAACAATGACATTGGCCCCGGTTATCTGATCCTTGCGGTGTCCCTGGAAGATTATCGCACCTTTTTTTTCAAGCCGCCGAGTGATGGGAGAGGATTTAAGATCTGAACCGGATACGGTGTACCCAAGGTTGATCAATAACTCTGCGATTCCGCTCATTCCGATGCCGCCGATGCCCACAAAATGAATATGATAATTGCTTTGATACATGGTTATTTCCCCTGGTCTTTTGTGTTTAAAATTGCCGTCGCAATGAGTGTGTCAGCATTCGGCATGGCTAACTGTTTTATGGCAATTTCCATTTGTTTTCGCTTTTGTGTGTCTGCCATCAGACCCTGGATGGTTTGTTTTAAAAGAGGCCCTGTCAACTTTTGGTCGGCAATGAGAATGGCAGCCCCTTTGTCTGCAAGAATTTTTGCATTCCCGGTCTGGTGGTCATCGGCAGCATGGGGAAAGGGCACCAAAATGGCGGGCAATCCTTTGATACACAATTCTGAAATCGTGCCGGCCCCGGCCCGGGTAATGACGAGAGAGGCACTGTCCTGGAGGCTTGGCATATCATGGAAAAAGGCCTGAACCCTGACGTTTAGGGAAAGCGTATCATAGGCCTTACGAATTTTTGCTTCATCATCAACCCCGGTCTGGTGGATGATATGAATCTGGCCTGGGTCATCCATGAGCCTAACCGCCTCAATAAATGCGTGGTTAATATTTGCGGCCCCCTGGCTACCGCCGGTTACCAGGATGGTAAAATCGCCTGGTTTGCTGGCTGTTTCAGTCGTTATTTTAGCTGTTGCTTCAGGTTTTGATTCTTTGCTTGATGTCTGGCCTTGTTCTTGGCTCGGATCCATGGGGGTAATTGGGCTTGTTTGACGGATGGGATTGCCAACATATCTGGTTTTCGGGTTATGGTCCATTCCCCTGGTGGTTTCAAAGGCTGTAAAAATGGTATCAACAAATCTTGTCAACATGCGGTTGGTAATACCGGGGATGGAATTTTGCTCCTGGATCGCCCTGGGGATTCTCAGTATCCAGGCGGCCAGAACAACGGCAAAGGATGAAAATCCGCCAACTCCCAGCACAAAATCGGGTTTGAACCGGGCCAGAATGATTAAGGATTGAATGAGGCTGACAAGGATAAGGCTGATGGCGTATAATTTTCCAACCAGACTGCCACCCTTAATGGGTTTTGCCATTATGGATTTGTGATTGAATCCATATCTTTTCAGGGTGGAAATTTCAAAGGGGGCATCGGTGCCGACAAAGAGAATTTTTGCAGTGGGATTAGCCGTCTTAAGGGCCTGGGCAACCGCAATTCCCGGAAATAGATGTCCCCCGGTTTTCCCGCCGGCAATCAGCAGGTTAAAATTTTTGAGCTTGGATTTATTGGGTTGAATTTTATTGTTCATTTTTAATAGATGCCCCAATGTTCATTAAAATTCCCATTGCCGCCATGTTGACCACCAAAGAGGTGCCGCCGTAACTGATAAAGGGCAGGGTAAGTCCTTTTGTGGGAAGCACGCCAAGCGCTACCCCCGTGTTGATGATAACCTGGACCCCGATATACAGGGTCAGGCCGGTTGCCGTGATTGCGCCGAACATATTGTCTGAGTGCTTGGCAATCTGGGAGCCGGTTACCAGGAGAACCGTATACAGCGCAAAAATGGTAATAACGCCAAAAAGTCCAAGCTCTTCTCCAATAATGGAAAAAATAAAATCCGTATGGGGTTCGGGCAGATAATGCATTTTTTGCATGCCCAACCCAATGCCTTTACCAAATAATCCACCGGACCCAATTGCTTTTAAGGAATTGGTGATTTGATATCCTGTGTTATAGGGATCATCCCAGGGGTTCATAAAGGTTAGTATTCGCAAAAGCCTGTATTCAACCTTGAATACCAGAAAATAGACAATGGGGATTACCAGGGGCAGGGGGCTCAGCAAATGGAGTATTCTTACGCCGGCAATGAACATCATCCCCCAGCAGATCATCCCCATTACCACAATGGTGCCAAAATCCGGCTGAAGAATAATGAGCCCTGCAAAGATGGTGAAGATAAGGGCATGGGGGAAAAATCCAATGGAAAATTGATGGATCATCTCTTGTTTTTTTGCCAGGGAATACCCCATGAACAAAATCATGGCCAATTTGGCAAATTCTGCCGGCTGAAAGGTAAATCCCCCCAGGTTTAGCCAGCGATAGGCCCCTCCTGCTTTAATATTCAAGGCAGGAAACAGAACGGCAATGAGCAACCCTAAGGCGATCATGAGAATGATATAGGCAAAACTTCTATAGAGTCTGTAGGGAAAAGAGGCGGTCACAAACATCACACAAAGGCTGATGCAAAAAAACAGAGCCTGTCTTTTCATATAATAGAACAGGTTGTTGTGATCTTCCATGCTGATGGAGGATGAGGCTGAATAGACCATGACGATTCCGATGCAGCAAAGCAGCAGCACCGGGAAGAGAATGCGCCTTTCACTGAAAAAGGGATGCATGGATTGGGCAGCTTTATTCTTCATCTTTAAGCCCCTCGACCCAAAGGATAAAGTCATCCCCCCTGGCCCCGTAGTTTTCATACATGTCAAAACTGGCACATGCAGGGGAAAGTAAAACAACCTCTCCCGGGCCAGCCATCTCATAGGCGGATTTAACCGCATTTTCCATGGAGTCAACCTGAAAAACCGGGCAAAATTTTTCCAGAACTTCCTGGATGTGCCGACTTGCTTCACCCATGGCAATTATCTGTTTTACCTTGTTCCTATTTGGGTTTTTCTCCCTGTTTTTATTTTGCAGTGGAACTTTCCCAGTAATCTGCCCTGTGATTTGAGGGGCGAGCAGGGAAAAGTCAGTTCCTTTTTTTTCCAGCCCGCCCAGGATCAGGATGATATTTTCCGAAAAGGAATCAAGGGCCCGGAGCGCGGCATCTGTATTGGTTGCCTTGGAATCATTGAAAAAGCTTATTCCATTAAGTTTGCGGACAAACTCCATGCGGTGGGGAAGATTTTTAAAATCTGTCAAACCCTGTAAAATCCCCTTCAAGTTACCCCCTGCCAAAAGGCATGCGAGGCCTGCAGCTGCAATATTTTCTCGGTTGTGAATACCGACTAATTTCGACAGGTTCCGGGTGGGAATGTTTTGTAGTCCGTCCCGGGTATTGATGGTAATAGTGTCATTGTAAATTCTGGCATCTGCTTTGGTATCTGTTTTGGTATCGGGGCTGGTAATATCCAGGGCCGAACTTGAATCGGGTTGGGATGAAAAAGAAAAAAGTTGGGAAGAAATTTGAGAAATCCTAGTTTCAAAACCGTCAATGGTCCTGTTAACCACGGCTTTGTCATCTGAAGTTTGATTTTTAAAAATTGACCATTTGGAGTTTATATATTCTTCAAACCCCTCGTACCTGTCCAGATGATCTTCTGCCACATTCAGCAGGAGGGCTATTTCAGGTTTAAAGTTTTTGGCCAGGTCCAGCTGGAAGCTGGAAATCTCAGCCACGACCATGTCTGCCCCTTGACCCTCCATCAGGTATTCCACCAAAGGGGTGCCGATGTTGCCCCCCATGAAGGTGGAAATCCCAGATCCATTGAGCATGTCTCGGATCAGGGTGGTGGTGGTGGTTTTTCCATTGGTCCCGGTGATGGCAATGATGGGACTCGTATTATATCGGGAAAAAATATCCAATTCACCCATGATGGGAACGCCCTTTTTGGCGGCTGTTTTAAGGTAGATCATCTCCCGTGGGATGCCGGGGCTGACCACAATGGTTTGGGCAAGGTCAAAGGTTTTTTGATCATGGAAACCGATTTGGGTTTTGATGCCAAGCTCGTTGAGAACTTTTTCTGCCTGACTTTTTGAACCGTCGATGTCTGTTGCCACAACTTTTTTGCCCCTGCCATGGAGAAATCGGGCCATTGAAAGACCGGAACTGCCTAATCCCAGGACCAGATAATATGATTGCTTGGTTTCTTCCATGGGCTACCTTATCTTGAGTGTACTAAGTGAAATCAGGGCCAGGGTAATGGCGATGATCCAGAATCTTACAATAACCTTGGATTCATGCCAGCCCTTTAGTTCAAAATGGTGGTGCAAAGGGGCCATCCTGAAAATGCGTTTCCCCTTTGTAAGTTTAAAATAGGAAACCTGGATGATCACGGACAGGGCTTCTATGACAAAAATTCCCCCCACAATGACCAGCAGAATTTCCTGTTTGGTAACCACGGCAATGGTGCCGAGGATTGCCCCAAGGGGAATGGATCCGGAATCTCCCATGAATACCTGGGCCGGGTGGGCATTAAACCAGAGAAAACCAAGACCCGAACCCGCCAGAATCCCGCAGATGACTGTTATTTCTCCCGCCGATGTAATGTGCCGTACATGGAGATATTCGGCAAACTGGGTGTGACCGGCCACATAGGCAAAAAACATATAGGTTACACTGGCCACAATATAGGGGCCGATGGCAAGGCCGTCCAACCCGTCGGTCAGGTTGACGGCATTGGAGGTTCCCACGATGACCAGGCAGGCAAAGGGAATATAATAAACGCCTAGGTCGGGGGAAAAATCCTTAAAAAAGGGAATTGTCAGGCTGGTGTTGAAATCAGGACATTTATAGACCAGGTATCCGATGACCAGGCCGAAAATCACCTGGATGGCAAATTTTCCCCTGGCAGTGAACCCCATATTTCTTTTTTTGATCTGCATCAAATAATCGTCAATAAAGCCGATAAACCCGAAAAGGAGCACTGCTAAAAGAAGAATGGACACATAGTGATTGGACAGATTCCCCCAGAGAATGGTCGACAGGAAAATTGAAAACAAAATTAAAATTCCGCCCATGGTGGGGGTTCCCTGTTTGCCCAGGTGGGACTTGGGTCCGTCTGTCTGGATGATCTGGCCGATTTGCATTTTTGAAAGTTGTTTAATGACAAAGGGGCCCAGAAGAAGGCAGATCAAAAATGCTGTCAGGCTGGCATAGATGGTTCTAAAGGTAATATAACGGAATATATTTAAAACCGAAAAATATTCATGCAATGGGTATAAAAATTTGTAAAACATTAACCTACCACTTTCTCGTTTAATTGGGTTGCTTGCATCCCCCGCCTGTCGACGTTGGATCTTCTTTCTGGAACATAGGCAGCATAGGAAAATTGTCTTCTGTCACTGCACACTCTTCGGCTACTGAGTTTTTTTTCCCCGTTGCGGGTCTTAAGGTGTTTCATTGGACTCCTTTTGCAGCTGTCTTTTGATGTCTGAAAGAATGGTCTCCATGGCCATTCCCCTGGACCCCTTTAAAAGAATCCAGTCTTCTGTTTGGAGCATCGGCAATAGATTGTCGGTAATCTCCTGTTTTGTTCCCCAAAAGATTTTTTCCCTTGGAAACCCTTTTTCCAGGGCACCTTCTAAAATATGGGCTACCTGTTTTCCAAACAAATACAAGTGAGAGAGATTCCCTGCCGCGGCAATCTGTCCAATTTCCCGGTGCAGATGATCAGAGTCGTTGCCAAGCTCCAGCATATCCCCAAGTATGGCAATCGACTTTCCTTTCGTTGCCATTCGCCCAAGGGTTTTCAGGGCCTGGCTCATGGATGCGGGATTGGCGTTATAGGTGTCGTTAATGAAATGAATACCATTGGAAAGGTGACCGATTTCCATGCGGCCGGATACCGGGGCAAATCCGGCAAGCCCTGTTTTAATTTTCTGGCTTGAAATTTTGGCAACCCGTGCTGCGGCAATGGCCCCCAGGGCATTGTTTACCATAAAGGGGGCGGGAGAACCAATGGTGTAGCGGGTGTCAATCTTATTATCCTTGTCAGCCGGTAATGTGAAATGGGTTGTCTGCCCGATGATTTCAATATTGTCGGCCCTTGTGGCCGGTTCTAATTCAGATCTGGCACCAGGGTTCGAGCCAGACCCAAAGTATAAAATATTGGCAATCTTTTTGTTCTTTCGGGCACAACTTTCAAGAATTTTACACCGTTTGTCATCGGAAAAAATGATGGCAGTGCCGTTTTCCCGAACATGTTCGAAAATTTCACCTTTTGCCAGGGCCACATTGTCAGCCGTTTTAAGCCCTTCAAGATGGGCACCGGAGGTGTTGGTGACAATGGCGATATCAGGACAGGCAATTTGGGCGAGTCGTGAAATTTCACCGGGATGGTTCATTCCCATTTCAATGACAGCCCATTCATGGGCGTAGGAGAGGTTCAGCAGGGTCAGGGGCATGCCGATTTCATTGTTGAAATTTCCCTTGGTTGCCAGGGTATGAAAACTGGTTTTAAATATTTCCTGGGCGATCTTTCGGGTGGTGGTTTTGCCGTTGGAACCAGTGATGGCAAGTAATTTTACATTTGAGCGACATCTTTGATATCTGGCCAGAGCACCAAGGGCGGTGATGGTATTGTCTGTTTCAAAAAAAAGGATGTTTTTTTCTTTAACCTTCTTTAGCAGGTCAGGAGAAAGGGTGTCCAGATATCCCTTTTCAACAACAAACCCCTGTATTCCTTTTTCCAAAAGGGCCGGTATGAAATTGTGGCCGTCAAAACTTTCTCCCTTCAGGGCAAGAAAAACTTCCGAGGAGACTATCGTCCTGGAGTCTGTATTGATACGGCTGAAAGCTTTTTCGGCCAAAGGCAAGGCGTCAATGGTTTCCATCACATCTTTCTGTGCGAGTGCCAGGGCCAGATCCTTTTTGCGCCACTCAATGGGGGTAAACCGACGTTCAAATTGTTCACATCCCTTTAACAATTCTTCGGTGTCGTCAAAGTGGATGGTGCCTGAATTGGTGATCTGATATGTTTCATGGCCTTTGCCGGCGGCCACAATAATATCCGAAGGCCGGGAAATCAGGATGGCCGTTTCAATGGCTTTTCTCCGGTCCACCTCTTTGAAATATCCTTTTTTTTCAGGATGGGTGGTCATGGTGTCCAGGTATAGTTCGTTGATGCCCTCGGTACGGATACCCTCTATGATTTCGTTGACAATGGCTTCCGGGGATTCGTGTCTGGGGTTGTCCGAGGTAACGATTGCCACATCACTGTACTTACAGGCAATCTTTCCCATGAGTCCTCGTTTGGTCCGGTCCCTGTCCCCCCCGCATCCAAATATGGTGATTACCCGTGCCGGTGCCCGCTGTGCAAGGGTGGCCAGGATGGATTCAAGGGCATCGGGTGTATGGGCATAATCCACAAACAAATAGCGGTTGATCGGATTTGAAATTTTTTCCAATCTGCCCGGCACCCGGGTTAAAGATTCAATTCCCTGTTGAATTTTTTCGTTGTCAATGCCGATGGCCTTGGCAGCACCTGCTGCACACAAAATGTTTTCAAGGTTAAATTTGCCGGTGAGGGATGTTTTTAGGGTAAATTGATTTCCGGCAAGGCAAATGGTGCCGGAAAGCCCGTTAATATCATCTGTGATATCTTTGGCCAAAATATCGGCTGGCTGGCTGTGGCTGACCAGAAATTTTGTATATAAAATGGATTCGGCCAGGCATTTGCCCTTGTCATCATCTATGTTGATCACGGCCGGTGCCAGTCCTGTTTTACTTTTTGGTCCCAGGAAGTCGGTAAAAAAGCGTTTTTTGCAACGAAAGTAATCTGCCATTGTTCCATGGTAATCCAGGTGGTCCTGGGTCAAATTTGTGTAGATTCCGGCATCAAATTCACACCCTTCTATCCGGCCCTGGTCCAACCCGTGGGAGGAAACTTCCATGATCACATGGGTGACCCCTGCCTGTTTCATCCTGAACAGGGTTTCTTGTAATTCAATGGCACCCGGGGTGGTGATGGGATTGTCAATTGTTTTTCCCTTGTACCGGATGTTTACCGTACCAATGACCCCTGTGATGAATCCGCATTCCTTGAAAATGCTTTCCAGTATCCAGGTGGTGGTGGTTTTCCCATTGGTGCCGGTGATGCCCACCAGGATGAGATCCTTTGACGGCTGTCCATAAAAGTTGGCTGCAACTAAGGATGCTGAAACTCTGGAATCCTCCACCAGGATGAGGTTGTTGTATCTGTCTGAATCTTTATCTTTTGGATGTTTCCCTTTTAAATCTTTTTGGGTTGGCGTGTACTGGGCAATGACAGCTGCGGCGCCATTTGCAATGGCCTGGTCAATAAAATCATGGCCATCTGCAGAATACCCTTTGATTGCCAGAAAAACTCCCCCGGGCTCAACCTCCTGGGCCCGTGAACTGATGGATGTGATTTCCATTCCTTCACAAGATTTTAAACCAGGGTTTCTTTTGTCCCTCAGGCTGCAGCCTTTGAGAAGTGCAGGCAGTTTCAATTTTTTTCTCCCTTTATGACGGCTGCAATCATGGATTTTGTTTTTTCAGGTGCAATATTTAGATAATTAAAAGATTGGGCCATGATGCTTTTAAAGGCCGGTGCGGCAACTTCGCTGCCATAATGTTGTTCTTTTGGTTCATCAATCACCACAAGAATTGCAAGTTCAGGGTTCTCCTGGGGGGCAAACCCGGCAAAGGCAGCAATATATTTATTTTTTTCATATCCGTTTTTTTTCTTGCCAGCTTTTTGGGCTGTGCTTGTCTTGCCGCATACTGCATACCCTTCCATGGCGGCCTTTGTCCCGGTTCCATCTTCCTGTACCACCATGTTCATCATTCTCTTGACCTGGTGGGCTGTTTTCGGGGAAACCACCTGGCGCAGCGGGGTTGGTTGGAAAAGTTGGATCTCGCTGCCCGTATTAGAGATGATTTTTTTTATGAGCATGGGTTTCATCAGCAACCCGTCATTGGCAATGGCAGAGATTCCTGAAATTACCTGGATTGCTGAAGCCGATAGACCCTGTCCAAAGGAGATGGCGCCGGCATCGATATTTGACCATTTCTTGTGGGGAAGCAACCTGCCATTGGTTTCTCCGGGGCAGCCCATGCCCGTTTTCAGGCCAAACCCAAAATTGGTGAGGTAATCGTGGAGGGCTTTTTTTCCGATGGTTTCTGAAATTTTAGCGGACCCGATATTACTTGAAAACTTTATAATTTGATTCAGGGTGAGCCATTCACTGGGGTGGGTGTCGTGGATGGTGAATCGGCCGATACGGTATTCACCGTTTTCACAAAAGAAAATTGATTTGGGGGTAAACCCTTTTTCAAGGGCTGCTGCCACTGTGAATACTTTCATGACAGATCCAGGTTCAAAGGCATCGGTAATTGCTCTGTTTCGGTAGGTGTCTCTGTCAAAAGCAGCGAAGCTGTTGGGGTTGAATCCCGGGTAATGGGCAATGGCCAGCAATTCTCCTGTGGAAGGCTTCATGACAAGGGCCATGCCTGAAATTGCGCGGTGGGCTTTAACGGTTTGCTCAAGGGTTTGCTCGGAAAGGAATTGAATTTTTTTATCAATGGTTAATATAATTGAATTTCCCTTTAATTCGGCCCGCTGCTTTTTGTTGATATCCAGCACCCTGCCAGCCCCATCCTTTTTTACCTTTATCTTGATGATATCTCCCTCAAGAATGCCGTTGTATTTGAATTCCAGCCCTTCCAGTCCCGAATCATTTTCTCCGGTGAAGCCAATGACCTGGGCAGCCAAATTACGATTGGGGTAAAACCGTTTGGAATCGTTTTCAAGGTATATCCCCTGAACGTTCAACGCCAAAATTTGTTTGGCCTGGGAGGGGGATATCTTTTTGGCAACCACTACAAATCGTCTCTTCCTGGATAATTTTTCCTTTAAAGCGCTTGGTTTTATTTTCAATATTTCTGAAAGCGCTTCCGCCGTTCGAGCCGGATCCATTATCAGGGCCGGGTCTGCCGTTATGGTTGGTGCATCAATGTTGCTGCCCAGTTTGTTGAGGTTCCGATCCAGGATTTGACCTCTTTCTCCCTTGATGGTGAGATTCTTGGAATAGCCTATTTCTGCTTTTTGGGTCAGATCCCGGGCCTTAAAAATCTGGACTTCAAAGGATCTAACTCCCAATAGGCAGATGCATCCCATTAGCAGGATTTGGATCACAAGAATCCGATTTTGGATAGGTTTTCTTATCTTTTTTTCCATCACCCCTCATCTCCTGAAAGATAGATGGTCTGGTTAAATATATCGGTTGAGAGGCCCAGGCGAGTTCTGGCAATCCGGGTGATCCGGGTGTCAGATTTGAGTCGGTCCCTTTCAATGGATAATGCTCTTCCATAGGACAGACTCTTTGTTATGCCTGCCTGGGCATTGGATATCCTCACTATGGTCTGGGAAGATTCGGTTCTGACCCAGGCATGGACCATGAGTTCACAAAACAAAACCAGAATAAGCGCCAGCCACCTGTAGTCTATCCTTTGATTATTTTGGTTTTTGTTTTTTTTTGTCATGGGTTTATTCACTCTGGGTTATATTCTTTCTGCCACCCGAAGTTTAGAACTTCTGGCCATGGGGTTTGCATCTATTTCTGCCTGGGTCGGGAGTAATGGTTTTTTGGAGATTAATTTTATCTTGGGTACAAATCCGCACATACACCGGGGAAATTCTCTGGGGCAGGTACATCCGTTTTCAAATTTTTTCAAGCTGTGCTTGACAATTCGATCCTCAAGAGAGTGAAAGGAAATAATGCAAATCCGACCGCCTTTTACCAGCATGGAGGGAATTTCCTTCATAAATGTCTCCAGTTGGGACAATTCCTGGTTAACCTCAATTCGAAGGGCCTGGAATACCCGGGTGGCCGGATGAATTTTTTGTTTGAATGCTTGTTTTGCAGGGGTTGCATCCACAATGATTTGGGCCAGTTCTTTGCTCGTTTCAATGGGGGCTTCCGCCCGTTTTCTTAGAATGGCCCTGGTGATTTTTCTGGAAAGTTTTTCTTCTCCAAATTTAAAAAAAATATCAACCAGATTTTTTTCCGTATAGGTGTTTACGACATGGCTTGCTGTCAATGGCGTCCTGATATCCATTCGCATATCAAGGGGTTCATTTTTGTTAAAACTGAATCCGCGCCTGCCGTTGACAAGCTGGTTAAAGGAAAAACCCAGATCAAGGAGAATTGAGTTAACCCCTTTGACGTTGTTTGTTTGAAGGATGTCAGGGAGGTTTGCAAAATTGCTGTGGCACAGCTTGATATTTTGTTCAAAGGGGGACAATATTTTTTGTGCATTAACAATGGCATCCATGTCCTGGTCAATGCCGATGAGCATGCCATGGGGAAGGATCGCCTTGATTGTTGAGAGTGCATGTCCTGAACCGCCCAGGGTGCAATCCACACAAATATCTCCGGGTTTCAGGTTTTGATACGCATGCACTTCCTTTGGCATGACAGAGGTATGTTCAAATCCCATTTTTACAACCCTAGGGAAGCAATTTCTTCTCGTACTTCCTCTTTCTCAAGTTCTTGTTCCATTTTTAGGTTTTCTTGATCCCATTTTTCCCGAGACCAGATTTCAAATCTGTCAAGAACACCCACAAGGACAATATCTTTTTCAATATCAGCATAGGTTCTTAAGCTTGGTGGAATGAGAATTCGATCTTGCTTATCACATTGCAACGGACATGCATTGCCAAGAAAAAACCGTTTGAATTTTTCCATACTGGCACTTTTTGCGGCACGGATTCTTTGTTCAAGCTTTTTCCATTCGTCAAAGGTATAGGCATAGATACAGCCGTCCTTGATTGAGACCACAACCCCGTATTCATCATCTGCCTTCAAGACCTTCCGGAACCTTGCCGGAATGATAATTCTGCCTTTTAGGTCAATTGTATGAAAGGAGCTTGATCGAAACACTTGTTTACGCCTTAATTTAAATTACATCCACTTTCCACCACCATGGGACACACTTTTACGAAAAATACGCCTTAAGTCAAGAAGAAAATTCAAATTATTTATAATATTATTAGTATAAGCCTTTGTATTCGGGGAATAAAAAAATGTGGATGTTTGGGGAGTAAAGTGGGTGAGATTTTGAAAATCATTGGAGATGATGCGATCATGCAAACAAAACACCTTTAAAATGAGGTGGTTATGGATTTTGCTTTTTTGGGGCGGTGTGGAGAAATAGGGTAAAAGAGAGATGCAGTGGAGTGAAAAGGGGGGTGAGGCATCCCCTGGAAAACCGGTTTGATTTTTGTCGGTTACAAGTTGGGTGTAAGCCAGCAATTGGGCAAGGTTTTTTTTAAATTCGAAAATTTGGAAACACGATAGAACTTGGAAAACATTTGTTCAAGTTCTGTAATTTATAGTGCGCTGGAAATTGTCTGGCGGGTATTTTCTATGATTTCATCCAGTCGGTCCGCATCATGGTTTGCGATAAATATGGGACGGTGGACGATGATTTCAACGCTTCCAGGGGTCAGATCAAACGAATTTGCGGGCAGGATCTTAAACGAATTCCTAACCGTGATCGGCAGTATGGGCACTCCGGTTTCCATGGCAAAAATAAAAGCGCCTTTTTTAAAGGGCATGACCTTTCCATCCTTGCTTCTTGTTCCTTCTGCAAAAAAAAGCACCGAGGCTTTCTGGGATAATTTTTTTTTAGCTGCCTGGATGGACCGGACAGCTGATTTTCGGTTGGACCGGTCAATGAAAATACACCCCAACTGGTGACAGGCAGGTCCAAAAACCGGAATTTTTCTCAGTTCTTTTTTCATCACCCATTTTATTTTCAGGCCGATGAACCCGTGAATCATGGGAATATCCGCCAGACTTTGATGGTTGGCCACCACCACATAGGAGTGGTGGTGGCGGTAATTTTTTTTGCCGCGTATCACAACCCTTAGGGGGGTAATGGCGCAGCAGAGGCGGGACCAGGTAATGGCCAGGATATCCGCTGCATCCTGGCTAAAGATAAATCCCACAACAATGCAGATCAGTCCCAGTACCATTGTAATCAAAAGCACAAAAGGGATTACGATGAGCCATTTATAGGGCTGGTATGCTATCTTTAAAAAGGTGTTCACTCTTTTTTGTTTGTCTCTTTTTCTTCCTTTATCGGTTTTGCAAGTTTATCCGCATAGGAGAGGATGTCCTTGCTCTTATGTGATTCCAGAACAAATGCATATGGATTCATGGAAGAGGTGCCGACCATTGAGTCGTCATTGTTCCGGTCAAAGAGGTTTAAAACAATTTGGGTTTCATTTTCAAGGATTATTTTACAGATGGGCGATTCTTTTTCCAGATCCTTTGTGGACAAATCCTCGGGAAACTGCTCACATTTCAGAAACGACAAGGAGGACAACAGATTATTCAGCGCCGCTTTGTCCGGAGAGGTGCCATCTTCAAATTTCCATGAAACAGCACTTGTTTCTGTCCCATCCTTTGGGGGGACAGGGGTCATTGTTTTGGATACCCCATCCTTTTTGATGGTGACTCGTTTAATGGCATCTTGCTTGAAGGTAAGAACCTGTTTATTCCTTAGTGCGTCAACGGAGACGTTAAAATAGGCTTTAAAGCTTTTGTCCGCCTGGAAGATTCGGGTGTCGCCCGCCAGCATGATAAAGGTATGGTTTGCACTGGGGGCTGTTTTTCCGATTTTAAATGAAATAAGCAACTCATTTCCCCTGAAAGTCTTAACTTCAATGGCATGGTCATCATCCAGTTCATATCGGATGACCTCTTGGCTTTCGGAAATAAGACCGGATACCTTCAGGTTTCTTGCCGTATCCAGCATACGGTTGACAGCGGTCATGTCTGCGGGATATTTTTTGTCCGACACCACCCATCTTTCGCCTTCTTTGGCAATTTCCATGGGAAGATTGTTTTGGGTAATAACAATTTTATCAATTTCCCCTTTTTCAATTTTTATGGGGTTTGGCAGGGTGTAATTTTGCCGGTTATCCTTTTTGACTACAAGATAAACGCTCAATGCACAGATGAGCAGGACCAGTATTAAATATTCTTTTTTCATTATGGGTTTGTTCCTTGTTAGACGTTAAACATCTTTGAAATTTTTTTCTTTCTTGCGTTCCGTAGAATAAGAACTCCCAAACCGAACAGGACAACCAGAATTGGCAGGACTGCTATGTTAACTGTTTTGATAATCGTCCGGAAAAAGGGGGTGATGTCGGTCAAGGGATTTAGGGTCTGCTGCTTGCTTCTCATGGCAGCAATATTGTCTTCCCCGTTGAGGTGATCAATGACATTTAAAAGAAAAGTTGAATTGGTGGATCGCCCCCCGGGGTCCAGCATATTATCCTGGAGCATCTGGGAACAGCCCAGGACAAAAATTTTGGTCGGTTTAGAGGATTCTATTATCCTGTTTTGGGCCACAAGTCCCAGGGCCTTGGCACCTGCTTCCATCTCCTTGTTTTTCGAAATTTTACTTTTATTTGGTCCGGTCTCCATCGGGGTTTCCATCTCTTTTTCGCCTAACTCTTTTTCAGGAATCGCCTTGCCCGCAAAATAGCTGGTGAATCTACCTTCCAGAATATAGGCCAGGTCATAGGTGCTAAGTTCTTCTGGTGCAATTGGCGGGGTGATGAACATGGGGTTCAGGTTGATCATCCCCTCCATGAGCCAGGCCTGGTCCGAGGAGGTCAAAAGTCTTGTGGCAGTCACCTGATCTGAATTGATGTTTTCTTGTTCGAGGGTCAAAGGAGAGATTTGCATGGCCACCAGTCCCTTGATATTGTTCATGAATTTGGGGGCGTTGTTAATCGAACCTTCCTTTAGCATGGGGGCAAAATAAATGGTTTGTTCTCCCCCCCCCTGGTTTGGGGGCAACTGGTGTTTGTAGGCTTCCTTGTCCAGAACGTAGGCAGGTTTCATGCTGACGCCGTAATGGGCAAGCAGTTTTTCTAACCCCGTATCCAGAGGCGTATACTGGGGGGGCATGCCCATGCCGCCCTGGGGCATTATTTCGTTGAATGCATCGGCAAAAAAAGCGATGTTGGTTCCCTTCATCAGGGCCTGGTCAATCTGGAATAATTCATAATCGGAAAAGGGTTGGGTTGGTTTTGCAATCACCAGACAGTTTAAACCGTCGGGGATAGAGGATTCCTTTAGGGCAATGGGTTTGATACCATACCGGGATGATAAAAGCTGGTTAAACACCTGTAATCCATTGCCGGGTCTGCCCTGCATCATGGCCATTCTGTCCTGTCCCAGAATTGGACTGCCGTGGTCGGAAAGATATCCGATGTCCTTGTTGATGCCGATCATTTTTTCCATGATACGGATCAGTTCATCTTCCAGGGCTTTCGGGTCGGCCATCTGATAGGTGGTGCCGATGATGGGCAGTTCCACCGAGGAGATGAGGGGGAGGGTGGAAACATCGCCCTTGTATTCCATGACAATCCCGGCTGCCCCCTGGCCTGCTGCAATGTTTTTATCGGGGATTGCAGGCCAGCTCATGGCCATGAGATCATATTTTTTAGCGAGAACTTCCAGCTCTTTCGGGGTTTGGACATCCATGTGTTTAAAATCAAAGATATCCAGGTTTTTGGCATTAAGATTCCCAATAACCTTTTGTATCCCCGGGGCCAGCTGCGGCAGCTGGTCAAGGCCGATGAGGGGGGCAATGGGATTTAGGGAGGAGGACAGGTACATGGTCACACCTATTTTGTCCTTCTGGCGCAACAGGGCGCTGACCTTGTTGTTCAGTTTTTGTATGGCGGTGGTCAGTTGGTATTCCAGTCCGTCGGTTGCAGTGATGGCAGCTATTCTTTCTATGAGGTCCCCGTGGACGATGACAAGGCCCATGTATGCATTTTTAAATTTGACCTCATCATTTTCCATGACCCGAATCTGGACCGGCTGGATGCCAAAATTTTTGGCAATCTCCCGGTTATTGTCTGCCTGATTTGTCAGATCCCCCTCTTCCGAGGAAACATTGTAAAAGGTATAGTTGAATAATTTGCCAGCGCTTGCTGCATACTCTACCATAAGATCCCTAAGATACCGTTCGGTATTATTGTGGGGGGCAGGCAGGTCCCTGGAGAAAAAAACATTGATACTCAAGGGTTCCGACAGGGTTGCCACGGCCTCTTTACTGGCATCTGACAGAGAATAGATTTTGTTTTGGGTCAGGTCTGCCCTGAAAAACAGGGTAAGTCCCACAATATTGACCAATACAATCACGGCCGTATAAAGGATAAATTTAAAATAGTGTTCTTTTATGAATGGATTACCCATTGTGTCTCCTTAGTTCTTTTCATGCATAACAATATAGGTGGAAAAAATAAAAACAAAGACCAGACTGATAAAATAAAGGATATCCCGGGAGTCGAGAATTCCCTTGGAAATATTCATGAAATGGGAATTGGCCCCAATATATTCGATGAAGGTGACCAGTTTGGACGGCACGAAAAAAAGCATCCGGTCAAGGATGGTAAGGGTAAAGCACAGGGCGCATCCAATGATAAAGGCAATGATCTGGTTCCGGGTCAGGGCCGAGGCAAAAATTCCCATGCTGCAATAGGCCGCTGCCAGTAAAACCGCTCCCAGGTAGCCGCCGATGACAGGCCCTGGGTCCACATCACCGATAAAGGAGATAAACAAAGGGTAGGCAAGGGTGGGGATCAGCATGGTGGCTGAAAAAAGGGTGGCTGCTAAAAATTTGCCCATGGCAATGTCCGTAAATGAGACGGGCATGGTGAGAAGGGTCTCATAGGAGCCTACGTTTTTTTCCTCGGAAAAAAGCCGCATGGTAATGGCCGGGATAAAAAAGGAGAAGGTGATGGGTAAAAAGGAGAAAAAGTCCCTTAGATCCGCCCTTCCAAATATAAAAAAGGTGGAAAAGAAAAACCACCCGGTCACAATCAAAAAGAGTGCAATCACAATATAGGCAATGGGGGATATGAAATAATCTTTGAATTCTTTGGCCGCAATGGTTGAGATTTGTGTCATCATTTATGCATCCTCCCTTGTCAGTTCCTGGAATATTTTTTCAAGGGCCTGGGATTCTTTGGCAAGTTCTGTAATGATCCAGTCTGTTGCTTTTATTTTCAGGTAAATGCGGGAATTGATATCTGCATCTTCCGATGTGCTGCTGTTGCTATTGGTGCTCCTTATTTCAAAGGAAACCATGGCATCCGCCATGGAGAAAATGGGCGTTATCTCCAGGTTGTCATCAATGGTTTTTAGCAGATCCATTGCTTGCTTTTCCGTGGGCCCGGTCAGGGATAGTCTGATGAAAGATGCCTGGCTGGCACTCTGTTTCAGACGATCCGTGGTATCATTGGCTACCACCCGGCCCTTGTTGATAATGGCAATCCTGTCACAGGTTGCCTCGGCTTCACTCAGGATATGGGTGGAAAAAATAATGGTTTTTTCCTTTCCAATGGATCGTATGATGTTCCGGATTTCTGCAATCTGGTTGGGATCAAGGCCCGAGGTGGGTTCATCCAGAATTAAAATCTGGGGGTCTGTCATCATGGCATGGGCAATTCCCACCCGCTGTTTCAATCCCTTGGAAAGATTGGCGATGGGTTTTCCCATAATGGCAGAAAGACCGCAAAGTTCTGCCAGTTCCCTGAATCGTATCTCTCTTTTTTCAGGATCCAGTATCCCTTTGATTTTGGCCACATAGGTAAGGTAATCATATACCAGCATGTTATGATAAAGGGGGGCTGATTCGGGGAGGTAACCGATCAAAGACTTTATTTTCAGGGTATCTTTGCCCATTTGCAGGTTGTTGACCGTGATGCTGCCGGAATTGGGCTTAAAATACCCCGTGAGCATTCGCAGGGTGGTTGTTTTTCCTGCGCCGTTTGGACCAAGAAGCCCGAGGATTTCCCCTGGCTGGACTGTCAGGCTGATATTATCAACCGCACAAAAATCATTATAATACTTGGTCAGATTTTGAACATCTATCAATGCGTCCTCCTTAATCGTTCATAAATGGAAAATTATATTAAAAGTCTTCTAAAACTTTGCTTTTTTTAAGAAAATCATCAACTTCCTGGGTGGTTTTCCTTGCCATGGCAACGGTTTTTTCAAGGCGCTGGCAAAAAGGATCATCTTCACCCAGAATATCTGTTGCGTTTTTGTACAATGCTTCTCCTGCCAGAAAATGGTCAGCCATTTGGCTGTAAAGTTTTTTGCGTTCTTCATGGCGAAGTTTTTCTGCCAATATAACCGATTCCAGTTTTTTGATTGAATATTCAACCAGGGCATCCCTGGGCATGCCGTAGGTTTCTGAAATTGCACTCAAGGCCTCAATGGTTTTGCGGCTCAGCACAAAGGTTTTTTGTTTTCGGGAAATTTTGTTGAATTGTCGAATCCGGATGGTTTGAGCCAGATCGGAAAGGGCTGTCATGTCCTCAATGATATGGTCAAACAAGGATTTTTGTTTGATGCCCATGTGTATGGCCACAAGTCCGATGGAGTCAATGGCTTTCTGGGATAATTTAAAGGTTGCCCTTACCGATTGTTTTCCCCTCAGGTCAAACATGGCTGGACCCAGGAACGGATCTTCTATTTTTGGCATGGGGCCTCCCTCTTAAGGTTGATTATTAAATCTGAGTGAATATAAAAAGTAATGCAGACTTATTGTGGGATGAATTTTACAATAAAACTGACCCTGGATCAATATAAAATTTTTGGATGACCAAAATATAATATTAAAGGAATGTTGCCTTAGAAAAATAGGACAGAAAGCCAGAGGCCAATAGAGGCAATGATGAAACTAAGCTCCCTGCCGCTGGGCTCGAATTCGGGGTCTGTTCTGTCTTCGCAATAGCACCTGGCTTCCATGGCAAGAATGAGGTGATCTGCGGATAAAAACGTTTTTTTTAAAAGGGGAAGGGTGAGCCGGATAAATCGCTTTGCAGGGTTTTTTTCCAGGTTTCCGCATCGGGATTGAATGGCATCCGAGGTTTCCCCGGCCTGTTTTAGAATAAGGGGTAAAAAGCGCAGGGCAAGACTGATCATGACGGCAACCCGCTTTTCCGGTACAAAGGGAATTGGTTTTAAATACCATTGGGCAGCATTTTTAAGGTTAGCAGGCCGGGTGGTGGCGGAAAAAATAAGCCCTGTTACCATGACCAGAAAAAATCGGAGGGCAACAAGACATCCCTGGTACAGACCCTGACTGCTGATGGTTATGTCGTATAGAGAAATAAGGGTATCCCCTGGAATCGTCAGGGCCCGGGCAAGAATGATGAAGAGAAGAAACAAAATGAAATATCTTAGATGCTTCAAGGTTTTCCCCATTGGAAGTTTGATCTGTCGGATAAAAACAAGAAGAATTCCAAGGCAGATGAAACAGGCTGCAAAATCGGCTCTTAGTACGGAAAGGCTTACCATGCAGACCATAAAAAATTTGCACCGGGTATCCAGGCCGTGAAGAGTCGAATTGCCGGGCCTGAACATAAAAGGGTTTAGGTCTGCCATGGGTGTGCTTTGGCCTCCATTCTACAGGCGCAGGGCGCTTTTATTCCATGGCGTTCCAGTTTTTTTATCAGATCACCAACAGACCCGTCCTCCACAAGACGGCCCCTCGCCATGATGACCAGGCGGGAAGCTTTGGCCATAAGCGTTTCAACATCGTGGGTGGCCATGATAATGGTCTGTCCATTTTTATTCAGATCTGAAATGGTGGTCAAAAGGGACTGGGTGCCGGGGTGGTCCAGGTTGGCAAAGGGTTCATCAAATATAATGATTTCAGGATCCATGGCCAGGATACCGGCAATGGCCAGTTTTCTTTTCTCTCCGCCGGAAAGGGTGGCCGGGTTTCTATCCTTCAACCTGGTCAGGTCAAGCTGTTCAAGTACCATACTTACTTTTTCATTGATATGGGCCCGTCCAAGGTTCAGGTTTTCAGGGCCAAATGCCACCTCATCAAATACAGTGTCGCCCACAATCTGGGTATCTGCATCCTGGAAGACCATGCCAACGGTTCTCCGGGTTAGAATAAGGTTCTTTGAAATATTTTTCCCATGGAGTTTAATTTCTCCGGACTGTGGCTGCAGTAGACCGTTTAAATGACGGATCAGGGTGGTTTTTCCCGAACCGTTTTTTCCGGCCAGAATGATAAACTCCCCCCTGGAAACAGATAGGGAAATGTCAAAAATACCGCTGTTTCCGTCCGGGTAGCTGTGGGTAAGGTGACGTATTTCAAGAATAGGTGCTGTCATAAATGATACCTGATATTTGGAATGCTGTTGTTTGTCTATAAGTTGTTTGGCTATAGGTTGTCGGCTGTTTGCCTATTCGTTATTTGATGAGGGGCCTGATTTTTTTGGCCAGAAAAGCGGCCGCCGCAATTTTCAGTCCATCCCCGATCAAAAAAGGAACCATGCCCAGGGCAATCGCTTTCTGCCATGACAGGGAAACGGCTATCTTTAGCCAGGGAACGCCAATGGCATAGACAATTAAAGAGCCTGTGATCATTGCAATCACATCGGCTGCCATGCTTTTCTTTAGTCCCTTTGAAATGGCACCGGTCATAAAAACCGCCGGCAGATAACCGATGAGATATCCGCCGGTGGGACCGAACAATTTACCGATGCCAGAGGTGCCTCCGGCAAAAACAGGCAGTCCAACTAGGCCGATCAAAAGATAGATGCCCACACAGGCAAGCCCCCATACAGGCCCGAGAATGATCCCTGCCAACAGGACAAACATGTTTTGTAATACAATGGGTACAGGACCCGCTGGAATGGCGATAAATGCACCCATGGCGATCAGGGCAACAAACAGGGCTGTATATACGGTGTTCTTGAGCTGGTTGGGACGGTTCATTTTTTTCCTTTCAGGCGTGGAAGCAATCTCCATAAATTATTTTTCGATGGTTTTGCTGGTCATCTTCAATGATCAGTGCACCGGTTTCATCCACATCAACAGCCCTTCCTTCATAGATTTTGTCAAAGGTTTCAACCCGGACGCGGCTACCGATGGTACTGGTTTGTTTTTTCCATTGATTGATTATCTCCGGGCAATTGATTTCTCGAATTGTATTTTGAAATTCAGTTAAAAATGCAATCAGAATTTGCTTGCGGGAGAGGGTTTCTTTTAAAATATTTTTCAGCGAAACGGCCTTAAATTCTTTGTTGCCGGGATCATTGTTGACATTGATGCCAATGCCTATTATTAAAAAACGGACCATATCCCCACGGGTTTCCATCTCGGACAACATGCCAGCCAGTTTTTCTTTTCCCAGCAGAAGATCATTGGGCCATTTTACACTGACATTCACATCAAATAGTTGGTTTAAGACCCGGGATAGGCTCAGGGAAGCAGCAAAATTATAAATATATACCAGGGGTGGGGGTAAGCTCGGTTTTAGAATCAGGGATAACCAGAGTCCGCCCCTGGAAGATATCCATTCCCGGTTGAGGCGGCCCCTTCCCCTTGTCTGGTCTTCAGCCACCACACAGCTTAAATGGGGCGCCCCTTCCCTGGCAAGGGTTTTTGCCGTATCCATGGTGGTTTTGACCTCTTGGAAATGATAAATTTGCTCCCTGACAGGCGGGTCAAAGCAAAAGGGAAGCAACAGGTCACCTGGGTTTGACAATGCATACCCCTTGGGTGTTGAATCAATGGCGAAGCCGCTTTGTTTCATTGCAGAGATATGCTTCCATACCGCAACCCGGGAAATCTGAGTTGCCTCACTGATTTTGACCCCGGATACCGTGCCTCCATCTGCCCTGTAAAGAAGTTTCAGGATTGTTTCTTTTCTGTTTTTTATCTTGTTAACCATAATGAAGAGAGATAGTTAACAGGGTTGGAATACCAGGTCAAGAAAAATGTGGTTTTTCCGGCAATTTGGTGATTTCGGAAAGTAATACTTGCCTTTCGATTTCTTCCTATAAATTCGATATCATGGGGCGGTTTTTAAGGTAAACAGGAGGGAGGCGTTGTACAATGCCCTTGATAGGGATGGTAAAAAAATGTAGTATCTCGATCATATGATTGCAGTTCCCGGGGGATGGCTGAACAGAACAAAAGAAATTATGTTTGATTTAATATTTAGGTTGGAAATAACATGGGGTTAATAGATTCACGGATTTTGGTGGTAGATGATGATGAAGCCATTCGAGATGCCTTGATGGAGATTCTGGAAGATGACTATGAGGTCATTTGTGTCGACAGCGGTTTTAAGGCCCTTGACCAGATCAAAAAACAGGTGTTTGATCTGGTTTTTCTGGACATCGTAATGCCTGAAATGGACGGAATTGAAACCCTAAAGCGAATCAAAATTCATGACAAAAATTTGGATATCATTATGATATCTGCTGTTGACCGGGCACAGGAAGCCACTGACTCCATTAAGCTGGGTGCCTATGACTATATTACAAAACCCTTTGACCATGAAATTATATTGAACCGGGTGGAAAAGGTGTTGTTAAAACGAAATCTTGTAAAGGAGGTTAGTTTTCATAGGGCAGAGGCAGCTTCCGGAACAGAAAAGACCCAAATTATCAGTAAATCAAAAAATATGGCCATTGTTTTTGATCGGGTTGAAAAAGTGGCAAAAACATCCAGCAATGTTCTGATCACAGGAGAGAGCGGGACCGGCAAGGAATTGATTGCAAGGGCAGTGCACAATTCAAGTTTGCGCAAGGAAAATGCCTTTGTTGCCATTAATTGTGCGGCCATACCGGGAGAACTCATGGAAGCCGAGTTCTTCGGCCATGAAAAAGGGGCTTTTACCGGAGCTCATAAGCAGCGAATGGGAAAATTTGAATTTGCCCACCAGGGCACTATTTTCCTGGATGAAATCGCCTCTCTTAAACCCGAATTCCAGGCAAAATTGTTACGGTTTATCCAGGAGCGTGAATTTACGCGGGTGGGCAGCCTCCGTATCATTAAGGTGGACGTTCGAATTGTGGTGGCCACCAACACCAGTCTAGAAGAGATGGTCAAGGAAGGCAGTTTTAGAGAGGATCTTTATTTCAGGCTCAATGTGGTACCCATATTGCTGCCGCCCCTGCGGAGCCGCAAGGGGGATGTTCCAATTCTGGCGGATTTTTTTCTGGACAGGTTTAATCGTCAAATGAATAAACGGATAAAAGGCTTTACCCCGGATGCAATTGCCGTGTTGGAAGCATATCCCTGGCCCGGAAATATTCGTGAGCTGGAGAATCTCATTGAACGGATGGTGGTGCTGGGGTCGGAAAATAGGTTTATTGATGAAAAGGATCTTCCCTTTGACCTTTTATTCCATGGGGAATCGGCAACAGGCGGACAGGAGGGTGCCGGGGAAAACAAGGGATTGCTCCATGCCCGCCATTCCTTTGAACGTCTCTATATTCTTCGGGCCCTGCAAAATTGCAGGTGGAACCAGACCATGGCTGCAAATCTTCTGGGCATTCACAGAAATACCCTTATACAGAAAATGAAAGGTTTAGATCTTGCCCGGGAGCAGAAGGATTTACAGGGCAGCTAAATGTTGAGCTCCACATCATGTTTTCCCGGCAGGCTGACTGAAAAACAACTGCCCTCGCCTTTTTTGCTTTTCGCTTCAATCTGCCCCCCGTGTTCCGAGATTACCTTATGGGTGATGGCAAGCCCTAGTCCTG
This sequence comes from Desulfobacteraceae bacterium, assembly GCA_016744295.1. Classification (GTDB taxonomy): domain Bacteria; phylum Desulfobacterota; class Desulfobacteria; order Desulfobacterales; family Desulfobacteraceae; genus NBML01. Next base: position 88,359 of record JADGEQ010000030.1, read on the forward strand.
TTCCCCTTGCTTTGGTGGTAAAAAAAGGAGTGAAAATACTTTGGGCCAGTTCAGGTGGAAACCCATGGCCTGTATCCCGGAAATCTATCCTTAATAATTTTTCCTGATAAGAGGCATTAATAATGACCCTTCCGCCTTCGGGCATTGCCTGGGCACCATTCTGCATGAGATTTATAAAAACTTTTTGCAGCTGATCCGTATCCGCAATGATCCTGGGCAATTTATTGGAAATATCCCATTGGCAGTCTATGTTCCGGCTCTTAAAATTTGCTTCCATTAATTCGATACTTTGTCCCAGAACCTCCCGGATGTCTGTTAGTTTGAAATTGTATTTTGGCGGGCGAGATAGCTCTAAAAGCTCCTCAATGAGGGCGTTAAGCCGGTTGATTTCCCTGGGAACGGTTCGTTGAAATTTTTCCAGAAAGCCGGGTTTGTCAATTTTTTTGGGCAGCAGCGCCACATAGGTTTTGATGGCAGAAAGGGGGTTGCGAATTTCATGGGCCATACCGGCGGCCAGGGTTCCCAAATCTGCCAGTCGCTGGGCCTGGCGGATTTGCGCTTCAAGTTTTTTTAACACCGTAATATCGTTGAGATTGAAGATGATCTGACGGGGTTTTTTTTGATTCGACTCAAGAATACCTGCCCCCGTAAGAAGCACCTGGGTTTCTTCTCCATTCTGCAGATGGATTTCGCATTGATTCCTGCTGGAAGGGTTTTCAAGGGATTGTCGTATATAGTTTGCAAAGGGGCTCTCTTTACTGAAATAATCCAATACATGACACCCTTTTATAATATGGCCATTGGGGATATTCAAAATGCTATGGGCAGCCGGGTTTATCGCTGTAACCATGCCATTGGCATCAACCGCCAAAAGGCCGTCACTCATTGTGGCTAGAATTTTTTCGGTATATTGCTGCAATTGCAGGATCTCTGTTAGCTGGTCTTCCAATTGCTGTTTCTGGGCAAGGATTTCCTGGATCATAAAGGTAAAATTGGAGGCCAGAATCTCAACTTCATCCCGGGTGTGAATGGAAATACTTTGTTTTAAATTTCCCTGGGCAGCGTCAATGGAGGCTTTGACCAAAGTTTCAAGGGGCTTTGTGACCCTCTGGGCAGCCCAGTTGGAGATTAGAATACCTATGGCAAGGGCCATGGAACCAAGGATGAGAATGCTCCAAAGGGTCTGGCGGATCTGCTGGTGCATCAGTTCCAGGGACAAACAGACCCGGATGGTTCCCCATTGATCCCTGGAACCGGACAGGTAAACAGGCACGGCCACATTCATAACAGGGGTGCGGCCGGATTCAGGTGTATTGACGGTTACAAAGGGCTCTTTAGCCTCGACAGCATTCAGGCTGACCTGGTCGGTCATAACCTTGTTCTGAAGGTCGGGTCTTCCGCTGTAACCGGCAACTTTTCCTTCCTTGTCATGAATAATTACATAAATAATTTCCGGATTGTTGACTGCCTGGTTTACCAATTTTTCCAGGGCAATATAGTTATAGGTAATCAGGTGATCAACGGATACAGCAGCAAGGTTTTTTGCAATTGCCAGTCCCTGTCGCTCAATTCGGTTCTGTATGGTCCGGGTTTGAAGTATGCCCAGAACCAGTGCAAGGGAGGTCAGTAAAAGCAAAAGCATCAATGAGGTGATAAGGATAAAGCGATAGCGCAGGGATACAAAACCGGGTTTTTTAAAACTATGTCCACTGTCCTGGAACAAGGCGGTCTCTCTTTTTTCCGGGCTCACGTCTCTCCTTTGTATGAAGTCAATTGCCTTGGAAAATTTTATCCAGCCAGATTTGGTTGAGGGGCATGGCATGCGCTCCCAGAGCACTCACATTGGCCCCTTTGACATGGGGTTGATATACCCTGTCCACACTCATATAAAAGAGCGGGATAAGAGGTGTCGACGCGATTACACCGGCTTCTATCTTCTGGTACATTTTTGCCCGATCAACAGGGTCCACGATTCCCCTTGCACCCAGCAGCATCCGGTCCACATTTTTATCTTGAAACTTCATAAAGTTGGTGGGCGATTCAGAGGCAAAAAGAGAATACAAAAAACTGTCCGGATCCGGCATATCGGCAGACCACGCATATCGGTAAATCTGAACATCATCCGATTGTAAATAGGTCTCAAATTTATTCCAGTCGGTAATATATTTTACCCTGAACCTTATACCCAGCCCTGACCAAAATTCGTGGATCATCGCCATCTCCTGCTCTACCCTGGGGGTTTTAAAGGCAGATACAATTTCCAGTTCAGGCAGAGCCCCGGTTTCCAAAGAAGCAAGATTCATATGCTGTAGAGCAAGAGCCGGGTTGTTGTCCTCCATCCGGTTTAGGGGATTATACCCTGGCATGCCGGGGGGGAGGATGGTTTTTGCAATTTCAAACTGGCCTTTATAAACCTGGTTGACAAATTTGTTCCGGTCAACGGCCATGGAAAGGGCTTTTCTAAGATCAGAATTTTTAAGATTGGGGTGGGTAAGGTTCATTCCGTAAAAAAACAGGCTTAAAGAGGGTCTGTGAAACCATTGAAGTCCCTTTATTCCGGAAAGCTTTTCTTCTACATCCCCGTAGACTGCCATTTCTTCAATATGACCCTTCTGAAAATCGGCTAATACCATGGGGTCCTGTCCTCCAGGATAGATTCTATAGTGGATTTCATCAAGGAAAGCAGGCCCTGCATAATAATTATCAAACCGTTCAAGGCGGATGGTTTTTTCTTCATCCCAGGAGATAAACCTGAAGGGACCGCTTCCCACCGGATGTTTTCCAAAGTTTTTTCCCAGGAGAGTCACCTCTTTTTTGGGAACAATGGCTGCCTGGTACATGCCCAGGGCTGTCAGAAACGGGACATGGGCTTCCTGGAGACGGACTATAAATACCCTATTGTTTTCAATTTCCAAGCCAGGAACCTTTTTCAGGCTTCCTTCCCTGTATTGTTTTGCGCCAATAATTTTAAGCAGATGGGGCAGTACAGCGGGAGCTGGGTCTGCCCGTAACAGTCTGCTGATGGAAAAAATGACATCCTCGGAAGTGACAGGATTTAGGTTGTGAAACCGGGCATTGTCTCTGAGGATAAATCGGTATTTCTTACCGTTTTCCATCACTTGCCAGGTTTCAGCCAGGGCAGGCAAAATCGAAAGATATGGGTCAAACCGAACCAATCCGTCAAATATCTGATGGATAATTGCCTCTCCATAGTTATCTTGGACATAGGCCGGGTCAAGGGTTGCGGGGCTGCTCCGTAAAGGTGTCCGGTAAATGCCGCCAATG
>JADGEQ010000069.1 GCA_016744295.1 Desulfobacteraceae bacterium
AGCGTGTAAGGTGACCTGTCCGGAACGGGTCGGCACTGTTTGTACCATCATTTTTAAATGATTTACCCCGGTATTGAATGGTGACCGAGAATTGCTGTTTGGGAACTTGCAGGCTTGACAAAGATATGGATAGAGTGATAAAAAACTCGTCTAATTTATTAATATTTATTTTTATAGGATTTTTTTGTTTTTTAAATTATTAGATATTGTGCCAGTCGTTACTGATAAAAGATAATCAGAATTGTATTGGCCTAAAATTTTAGTTTAGCCCTTCCAGGTTTTCATATAGGGTGTAATTACGTTTTTCGCTTGGATCTCGTATTATACTCATCCTTTCTGTATTGTCTTTCATTTGTAACGACTTTTCATTCACTATATAAATTTATTTCATTTAGTCAGAATAGTGTTGCTCAAAATACTGTTGTTTCAACACTGTTCAATTAATTTAAAAAAGGAAAAAAATTGAAAATTAGAATATCAAATAAAAAAGAACAAACAGAAATTGAAAATATTCACAAATCCGCATTTGAAAAAACGGATATGAATATACGATTAGAAACAAAAAACGATTACACCCAAGTTGAAGAACTTACAAGAGAAGCCTTTTGGAATTTATATTTTCCTGGATGTAATGAACACTATTTATGTCACAGACTACGTGGGCATAAAGATTTTATCAGTGAACTCGATTATGTAGTAGAACTTGATGGTAAAATAGTTACTTCCATTATGTATACACACTCCTATTTGATCAATAATGATGAAGAAACCGTTCAAACAGTATCTTTTGGTCCTCTCTGTGTTCATCCTGATTATCAACGAAAAGGTCTTGGCTCGGCATTAATTGAAAAGACAAAATCATTAGTTGCAAATATGGGAGTACCAGCAATTATTATTTACGGCGATCCACACAATTATTGTAAGCATGGCTTTAAAAACGGAATTGATTATCAAGTAAGTGACATGGATGGTGAATATCCATTAGGATTACTCGTTCTTGAACTTCAGCCAGGATTCTTTGGTGATAAAAAATGGAAAATTATGCAAAGCGATGCGTATAATATAGATCAAAACGAAGCAGATGAATTTGATAAACGGTTTCAAGAAAAAGAAAAGAAGTTTCATCATAACCAAGAATTATTTAAAATGAACATAAGAGCTTACTTAAAACATGACAGCTAACCTTTATTAGCTGCATAGACCGTAAATGTAGGGTCAGAGTGAAATTAATCTATTTTCAATATAATTTTACTCTGACCCCATTTATCCCTTTTTTTATTTCCATCTGAAATATATTAGTTATGATTTGTTATCCGGTACGTCATAAAACCTCATTTTATCAAAATTGTAAGGAAATGAACTCTGCACAATATGTCTATCTATGGTCTCTACGAGCCTTCCACCCAAAGGAGTTGACTTCTTTTGGTATTGCTGCCTGATATCAAAATACAGCCGGTCACGACTTGTATTCAAAGTCCTATTATGCTTGTTATTAAGGCCTGCCACAATATATGGTATCTTTTAATTTTTTCAGAATCCCTAAAGGCACAATTAATTTTTCATCTTCGTTTTAACAATTTTAATGAGTCTGAAATTTAAATTGCAATGGGCCACTGTCTATTGTATTGTTACTATAATTGAATCGATTCATAATACCTGAAGCATTCAGGTTATTTTATGATTTGAAAACGTTTCGGACTTTTGCAAGCACTCTTCTAATTTTTTAATTCATATTTGAGTCTATATTTTGGGGATGGTACTTTTTGGATGGTACTTTTTGGGTCATCGCAAAAATTTTTGATAAAAAAAGTTTAGTTTTTTTGTTATATTTATTTATTCTTTTAGAAGAATAATTTCCTTCCTTTGGCTCTAAGGAGACAGGGTTAAATACACAATATGCCCACCATATTGGATGTACAAAAAGAGAATCAAAATCTGATCAGGTTAGCAGTTAAATGTAAATTAATAACGGCTGACCAGGAACAGAAGGTTTTATTCCAGCTTATTGACCTTTATCAAAATAATCCAGGCTATTCAGTTGTAAAAATTTTCAAGGAAGAAAAAATGCTTACCCAAAAACAGATTAATTTTCTGTTTAACATTAAAGTGCATCTGAAGATAAAAATGCTGGATAAACGGTTTGGGGAACTGGGAGTCAGCAACCGTTTCATAAGTTCTAAAAGCGTAGAAAATGCCCTTGATCATCAGAATGAATGTTTTACAAAGACTCAGCAGACTAAAAAAATAGGCGAGATTCTGATTGAAAATAATGAGATTACCCAGGCAAATAAAACCGCAATATTGCTTACACAGGATCGAATTGAAGACGAGTTTCTTGCTCAGGCAATGAATGATCTTGCGACTTCTGAAATGGAAAAAATAACACTAAATATGAGATTTGGCGCTATTGCCGTTAAAAAAGGGATGATTTCAATTGCTCAGTTGAACCAGGCTTTAAAAACACAAAAAAATGAATTAAAACTCGGACAAGAAAAACGTTATCTGGGCGATATTTTTCAAGAATTTTTTGAAATTTCCAAAAAGGATGTCATATACATATTAAAAATACAAAAAGAATTTGAAAAGAGTCGATTAGCTCTTGAAAAATCATTATCCAGGTATACTTCTGGAATAACCACAAACAAACGATTAAATGAATTGTTTGAATACTGTATATCTAAAAACAAGATGGAAGCATATGTTCAAAGAAAAAAGGATTCTTTTGAAAAAATCAATATCAATGGCTTTCATAACTGGCTGAAATTAAACGGTATTAATTTTGGTATCTGCAATTATAAACTTATTGAAGTTTTTTTAAGTGATTCTGATATTGATTCAAAAATTAAAATTGCCCAGGGGGTCCCACCTACTCAATCCAGGGATGCAATTATTGAATTTTCCTTTGATACTGATTTTTATAGAAACCGTGAGGATACTCAAAATGAACAACTCCCATTTGTAAAAAAGGGCGAGATTCTGGCAAAAATCATACCCCATGAATTGGGGAAAACAGGAAAAGATGTTTTTGGTCATTCAATTGCTCCTTCTAATCCGAAAATTTTTTCCCTGGTGTGTGGAGAGGGCGTCGTCCGAAAGGACTTGACTTTTGTGGCCGATACAGACGGAAATCCTATCCTATATAAGAAAAGAAGTCTTTTTGTTACACCGGTTGTCCTAAGTCATCCGAGCAAAATGTTTACCGGGCATATTAAAACCGATACGATGAAGACCTACGATTCTTCCAATTTAAAAATTGAGGGAAATATTAATTATGGAGGTGTCGTAACCTGTCATCGGTTGTTAATAACTGGGAATGTTTTCGGTAAGGTCACTGCAACAGGTGATATTGAGGTAAAAGGCTGCATTGGCAAAGAAGATAAAGCCAAAGCAACGTCAAAATATCCAACACAACTCCATGCCGATGGGAAAATTATTGTAAGCAAGACCATAGCAAATGCAAAAATATTTACCTCAAAGGGATTTACAGCTCCGAAATCTGATGCCAGATCATGTGAAATTTATGCCCTTCATGACATTCTGCTAAAAAATGTATATTCCAGTCCAGAACATCCATCTATCCTGCAAATCGGTAAAAGATTTCATCTCAAAGTTGATGCTATCAACTGCGCCATTGATGAACAGACCGCTGATTTAAGAAAGCTTCAAAGGCAGGATGAATTGGATGAACTGACCTTTAAATTCCAGAACAAGGTAAAGGCTCAAAATGATTATATGGAAAAGCAGAACATATTAACATATCTGCTCAAAATATGTGATAACGTCGATTTGAAACATATTGAAGACATTGAACAGAAAATCCAAATGTTCGAACCCCTGCCCGAGAAGGATTTAAACTCGGATCATCACCTCCCTTTCCCGAATGATGATGATTCTTTGGAGTATATGGATAAAATATTAGCCCAAATAAAGGAGACAGGCCCTGAAGATCAAAGAAACTATGTTAATGAAATGCGGATTGAGATCACCCGTATGTACAGGGCTGCTGTTAGTGCAACTGAAAGATACACCAATGAATATAAGGCCAAATCTAATTTTATTATGGAAAAAATTGATAAAATTAGACCGGAGATTATTAAAAAAAAGCAGGAAATAGAAGAACTTTTAACTAAAAAAGACTATCTCCTGTTTCAGGAGGAAAAATTCCCCTTGACTGTTGAGCCGGTTATTAAGGTAAAAAATATAATTGAAAAAAGTACTATTATCAAAGGGAAAAAGGCATCTATGATTGTTGAACAATCCATTTATGGTGTTAAGATGAAAGAATCTAAAAATTCTTCAACAAATGAATATCAGATCCTCATTGAGGGCTATTATGATTGATTATACTGCACCGGAAAAGCCGTTTAGAAACATGGGTAAGAATTATTTTAAAAATCAGGAGCATGTAGTTTGTTTTATTTTACCGGTTGAGCTTCAATGATTATAAAATGCTAATCAAAGTAGTTCTCGTATTTAGCCAAACCAAAAACTTAAAGATACTTGCATCATTATGACATCAACTTTTATCAGAAAACAGTTTTGATTTGCATCGGTATTCTTTAGTTTTTTCACTGTGGACTATGTCTATTTATGTAGCCAGTTTTTTTTGTTGCGAGTTTTACCCCGCCTGATCCAGCAAGACCCCGCCCCTATTTTTTAAAATAGTACCCCGCCACCTTTCGCTCGGCATATCATAGATCTGAGGAGGTATCAGGTCTATGAAGAAAAGAACCCGACGACGTAGGTGCAAACACTGCCAAGTGTTATACAAGCCCGATCCCCGTCAATTAAAAAGACAAAAATCTTGTGGTTGGGGGAAATTGTAATTTGCTTACCGGAAATTAATTCCTTACTTAGCCTAAAATTTTAATAAGTGAGATTTGAATTATTAAGACCGATTGGGATCTGGGGTTGAGGTCGGGGAGGGATGCGGGTGAATCGTTGATTGCAATTTAGAACCTGTCAAAATTGTTCAATCAGTGAACTGCATCCCACCCCGACCGGTACTGGCAAATCCGATCTCTCCAAATACTGGATTTAAAACCCCGGACTCTTATATAAAAAACCCTTACTAAATATCTAAAAGTCTTGTTGTAAGTGATTCTATTTGATTTTCTATGTAATGCTTGGGGCGGGCTTATCATGGCCGGTGTCGGCGTAATTATCACAGATTTCCCCAGGTATTTGTCAGCTAAAAAAGGAGTTAAAAGCCCCGATGGTGTGTTCAATGTCCTGGGCCTTTATATCCAGATGGGTGACCAGGCGTAAATCATTGGACGAATCAATGATAATGCTGTTCTTTTTTAAATGACCTTGGAGTTTGACCATATCTGCCTTGATATCAGCAAAAATAATATTGGTCTGAACCCCTTGGGGATCAATGTTGATGCCTTTGATATCAGAAAGATTCAAGGCCAACTTTTGGGCATTTTTATGATCATCCTCCAGCCGGGTTATATGGTTTTTCAGGGCATGGAGGCCTGCTGCCGCCAGAATGCCTGCCTGACGCATGCCGCCCCCCAGCATCTTCCGCCACCGCCGGGCTTTTTTGATGATTTTTGTGGGCCCGCAGAGAACTGACCCCACAGGGGCACCCAGTCCCTTGGACAGACAGCAGGAAACGGTGTCAAAATGGCGGGTGATCTGCTGTAGGTCCACATTTAATTTGACAGCCGCATTGAACACCCTTGCCCCGTCCAGGTGGAGGGCAAGGTCATGGGCATCCACAAAGGCCCGGGTCCTTGCAAGATAGTCCATGGGCAGCACTTTTCCGCCCTGGGTGTTTTCAAGGCACAACAAGGTTGTTCGGGCAAAATGGAAATCATCGGGTTTGATCGACTGCCCTACCCTGTCCAGGTCCAGGGTGCCGTCGGGTTCAAAATCAAGGGGTTGGGGTTGGATGCTACCCAGTACGGCAGCGCCACCACCTTCATAACGATAGGTATGGGCCATTTGACCCACGATATATTCATCCCCCCGGTTGCAATGGGCTATCAGGGCCAGTAAATTGCTCTGGGTGCCGCTGGCACAAAACAGCCCCGCTTCCATGCCAGTCATTTGAGCCATGGTTTTTTCAAGCAGATTCACCGTGGGGTCTTCTCCGTATACATCATCTCCAACCGCAGCCTCTCCCATGGCCCTGCGCATGGCTTTCGTGGGTTTTGTTACGGTATCGCTTCTCAGGTCTATCCATTTCATGTTTAGATTCTCCTATATCGATAATAAAGATTCAGAATAAAAAGATTCATACCACACTTTGAAACCCCCTTGGATAAAAACATGTTAAAAATAAGATTTTTTAGCCATGGTCGTTTTTTCCATATATTAAAAGGCAGCAAGTTGTTGTTGCAAAATCTATTCATTGTTATTCTCGTATTGATAAAGGGATAAAAAACTGCCAATAATAGACCCTTGTTTCGTTTAGATAAAGGGGGAAGGGGTGAAAATTACAACGGAAAAGACAATTGTCGGATTTATCGGTCTCGGGGTCATGGGACGCAGCATGGCGGGTCATATTTTGGCTGCAGGGTTTGACCTGCATGTATATAACCGGACACCTTCCAAGGCTGCTGATCTGGTGGGAAAAGGGGCTGTTTTGGAAGCCAGTGTGACCGATCTTGCCAGGGTATCAGACATCATCATTTCAATTGTGGGGTTCCCTAAGGATGTTGAAGAGGTGTTCCTGGGAAAGGGCGGGGTGTTGGAGAACGCAAAGCCGGGCAGTATTGTCATCGACATGACCACATCGGATCCGGCCCTTGCCGTGACGCTTTTTGATAAAGGAAGGGCAAAAAAGATTCATGTGTTGGATGCCCCGGTTTCCGGCGGAGATTTGGGGGCCAAAAATGCCACCCTGTCCATCATGGTGGGAGGGGAGGAATGGGTTTTTGAAGCTGCTTTTTCTGTTTTGGAAATCATGGGGAAAAATATTGTATACCAGGGAAAAGCAGGGGCGGGCCAGCACACTAAAATGGCCAATCAGATTGCCATTGCAGCTGGCATGGTGGCGGTTTGCGAGTCCCTGGCATATGCTGCAAAGGCCGGATTGGATCCAAAGACTGTTCTCAAGAGTATCGGTCAGGGGGCGGCGGGTTCCTGGTCCCTGAATAATCTAGGCCCCCGGATTATTAAAAAGGATGATCAACCCGGTTTTTTTATCAAGCATTTTATCAAAGATATGGGGATTGCAGCAGATTCATCAAAGGAAATGGGGCTTGAAACTCCGGGTCTTGACCTTGCCCTGTCATTGTATCGGAAAATGGCGAACAAAGGATTGGAGAATGATGGCACCCAGGCCCTTTATAAATTGTTTGAATAACATTTTTTAGATATATCGCATGGAATTTTTAACCGTTTATGGGTTGTGGGGGCTTTTTGTCGCTTCTTTTCTGGCTGCCACCATTCTTCCCCTGAGTTCAGAAGTGGTCCTGGGATATCTGCTGCTGGCCAATTTTAATGTTTGTGTGGTTGTGGCGGTTGCCACCACCGGGAATGTGCTGGGGTCCCTGGTGAATTATATGTTGGGGCGTGTTGGCAGCAGGGTGCTGTTGGAAAAAATTTTCAGGGTTTCTCCTGAAGATATATCCAGGGCCAGGAGTCGTTTTAGAACCCATGGCACCATAAGCCTTTTGCTTGCATGGGTTCCGGTTATCGGCGATCCCTTGACCGTTGTCGCCGGGATGCTGAAAATAAATTTCTGGGTTTTTTTGACCCTGGTTTCCCTTGGAAAATTTGCCCGGTATGCAGTGTTGTCCTGGGCAGTTCTCTTCTTTTAGGCAAGGGTTGGGTTATGGGCAGTACTGGTTGCTGACGGTGTCTGGTGTTTATGGTGCCAATGGCATCATCCCTCTGTTTGAATGAGAAGGCCTGTCAGGTAAGTGCAGGTAACCATAAGACTTTCCAGATCCAGATAGCGGTCTGCATTGTCGTGGTACAGGAAGGAGGCATTGGCCGGAAGGGTTTCATCCCTGTCATTGAAGTTGAGGATGATGGGGATACGGTGGAGGGCACGGAACCTCACGCTGATGTCATGGGACGCGGTTTCTACTAGTGTGCCGCCAAGACGGGCGCATTGCTGTTTTAATCTTATCAGATTATTTGAAAATGTATTTTCAATAATTTTGGCGGTGTTTGTAGTGAAGCTTGAGAACAGGGGGCCGGCATTGGAAAATTCCCTAAAGGTTACCAGCCTGTTGGTGGTTTCATCGATGCGATCCGGGCACATGAGAAGGTATTTTAACAGCAATACCCTGACCGCAGGCGTGAGGTCCCTCCCCTCTGTATCGTTCACTTGCTGGTTTGAAACAAGAATTTTCCGGTTAAAAAAGTCGAGCAAAAAGGACTGCCCGTTTATCCTGGCACCCAGAATTTCTGCTTTTTCAGGGGAAAAATCAAATTTTTGAAATTCTAACAGGCATCTTTCTAATTTATCGTCAAAAACCTGAAAGGCTTCCATGTTCACTCCTTGGTGTTAAAGGCGTCCAGTTGTTTCATGAGTGCTTCATATTCATCTTCATAATCCAAAAGTTCCATCATGACCGGAGGCTTTGTGGAGTGGGCAGGCAGGCGGTCCCGGGTTTCTTGAATCAGCACTTCAAGTGCTTTCATTCTCTTTTTTATCTGCTTCATATCAAACATTTAATAATTGACTCCGGCGGCTTTTGCAAATTCTGAGCTATGGGAATGGCAGGGGGTAACTGCGTAAACCATCCCGCAGTCGGGACATTGGGATTCCATCATTTCCATCTGGAAATTAGTATGACAGTTGCTGCAGTCAATTTCAAGGGGTGCTGCCAAAGGGGTTGCGTTAAACCCCATCATCCGGATTTTATCTACAATCTGTTTTCCTGATTCAAAGGCGCCTGAACATCCATCATGCATTTTTGATTCCTTTTATTTATGGTTAATATGGATGAAGGGTATCCGAAAAACAGCAACCTTTCCTTGATCTGTATCAAGAAATAAAAAAAACGCCCCGGGAACCGGTTTTAGATTCCAGGGGCGTTTTATAGGGTGTGCTGACAATGAATTGATTTATAGGGATTATTCCCGGCTTTTGGGAAGCACAAGGTTTAGTGTTACCCCCAGGATACCCGCAAGGCCGATGCCCTGGAGTTGAAACTGGCCTGCGGAAAAGCTCATGCCGCCGATGCCGAATATCAGGATCAAGGCGACGATGGAAAGGTTTCTGGCTTCCATAAGATCGTCTCCGGACCGGACCAGGGTATTGAGCCCCACAACCATGATTGCACCAAAAAGCAGGAGCATGATGCCGCCCATTACCGGTGTGGGAATGGTTTGAAGAATTGCGCCAAGTTTGCCGACAAAGGCAAGTAGCATGGCGGCAATGGCCGCCCAGGTCATGATGGCCGGGTTATAGATCTTTGTCAGGGCTATGGCGCCTGTTACTTCAGAATAGGTGGTATTTGGCGGGCCGCCGAGAAAGGAGGCAACAGAGGTGGCAATACCGTCTCCCAGCATGGTGTTTTGAATTCCCGGATCCTTGAGGTAATCTTTGCCGGTGACGCCGCCAATGGCCATCACATCACCAAAATGTTCGATGGCAGGTGCAATGGCAATGGGGACCACATAAAAGATCGCTTCAAGATTCCATTCCGGCAGGACAAAGTTTGGTACGGCAAACCAGGCTGCCTTGGAAATTCCTGAAAAATCAACAAATCCGAAAAACAGGCAGAGGATATATCCCACGGCAATACCGCAGAGGATGGGGATCAGTCGAAGAATGCCCTTCCCGAGGATGGAAACCAAAATGGTGGCGCCAAGGGCAGAAAGTCCTACTATCATGGCCTTTGTCTGGGAAAAAAGGACAATGGCACCGTCTCCGGTTTTGCCCATGGTCATGTGGACTGCCACCGGTGCCAGAATCAGTCCGATGACCATGATGACCGGACCCGTAACCACGGGGGGAAGAATCCGCTTGACAATATCGGCTCCCTGCCATCTCACCAGGAAACTGAGCAGAATATAGACCACGCCGGCAGCTGCAAGACCGCACATGGTGCCGGGGATACCCCAGGTTTGTACCCCGTAGATAATGGGGGCGATAAAGGCAAAGGAGGAGGCCAGAAAAACAGGAATCTTTCCCCGGGTAATGATCTGGAAAATAATGGTGCCGAGGCCGGCCGTGAACAATGCAACATTGGGGTTCAGGCCGGTTAAGAGTGGGACAAGGACAAGGGCGCCAAAGGCCACAAATAGCATCTGGGCTCCCAGAAAGCAGTCTTTGACCCGGAAATTGTATTCAGTTGAGGAGTGATTGAGGGACATCTTAATTTTTTTCCTTTTATGCGGTTAATTGATATTATTTGGTTCCAAAAATTTTGTCCCCGGCATCCCCTAAGCCTGGAAGGATATACCCAACATCATTGAGACACTCATCCACGCTGGCCGTGTAAATATCCACATCCGGGTGTTTTTCCTCAACCCTGGCAATCCCTTCGGGGGCTGCCACCAGGAACAAGCCTTTGATTTTTTTACACCCAGATTCTTTGAGCAGGTCAATGGTGGCAATCAAGGTGCCGCCGGTGGCCAGCATGGGGTCGAGGATCAGGGCGATTCTTTCTTCCATTGCACTGGCTGTTTTGACATAATACTGAACCGGCTTCAGGGTTTTTTCATCCCGGTAAAAACCCACTACGCTGACTTTGGCCGAAGGGATCAGGTCGATAACCCCGTCCATCATGCCCAGTCCAGCCCTTAAAATCGGTACAATGGTGATCTTTTTACCTTTTATGGCTTCAACTTCAACCTTACCTGCCCAGCCTTCAATGACCTTTTTTTCCGTGTCAAAATTTTTGGTGGCCTCATAGGTCAGCAGTCGTGCCACCTCCGATGCCAATTCCCTGAAATCCTTGGTGCTGATGTCTTTTTGCCGCATAAGTCCTAATTTATGTTTAATGAGAGGATGATCCCCTACAAATACAGTCATGGTGCCTCCTTGTTGCGTTAATGAAAAAAATGATATCCTTTCATAATTATAAAATACCGGTTTTTTAGTCAAGAAAATAAGTATGATATTGAAATTAACCTATTTTTGTGCACAATAGATCCCATGATCCAAACAGATTACATAGATGTCAGCGTTACACTGCCCCTGGACAATACCTTTGTTTATAAAGTGCCCGAACATTTAAGAGAGCAATGTGTTCCGGGTATGCGGGTTCTGGTCCCCTTTGGCCGGCGGAGGGTGACTGGATATATCCTTGGGGAACAGGCAGATTGCGGTCCTTATAAGGCCAAAAATATTTTGGATGTTTTGGATGACCATCCCCTGTTTCCGGTGAATGAAATCCCATTTTTTAAATGGGTGGCAACCTACTATATCCATCCGCTGGGAGAGGTTATTAAAACGGCTCTTCCCGCAGGTCTTGATCGCCAGGATGTTTCTTGTGTTTTTTTGACCCAAACCGGAATTAAAGCGTTTGCCCTAGGGCAGCTTACCCCTGGTGAAACCGGTGTGATTCAATTTTTAAAGGAAAAAGAAGGCTGTAACCTCAAGCAATTGATAAAAAACAGTCCCAATCCTTCGATCACAGCCCTTGTCCGAAGAATGGAAAAAAATGATTTGCTGACTGTTTCCGCGGTGTTAAAAAAAGAGATCGCCAACATAAAAAAAGAAAAATTTATCCAGCATCTGGGCCGGGTGCCGGAAAAAAATATCCGGCTTTCCCAGAAACGCCAACAGATTTTATCCCTTGTCAGGGAAAAGCATGAGATCTCTTTGACCAGCCTGAAGATCCATGTCCCAACGGCGGCAAGGCTGATAGGCCCCTTGGCCGAGGCAGGTTATATAGGGGTTGTCCAGCGTCAGGTTTTCAGGGACCCTCTAGGAGACCCGGTGGAGCCTGATACCCCGCCAACACTGACCGATGAGCAGGCAACGTTGATTGAAAGAGTGAGGAAAAACAGGGAGAAAGGATTTATTCCCTATTTGCTGACCGGGGTCACAGGGTCGGGTAAAACCGAGGTTTATATGCGCCTCACGGCAGATGCTGTGCGAGCAGGCAAGACAGCTATTATTCTTGTTCCGGAGATTGCCTTGATTTCCCAAACCGAGCGACGGTTCCGGGCCAGGTTTGGGGAAAAAATTGCTGTGATCCATTCCATGCTTACCCATGGGGAACGTCTGGACCAGTGGCGAAAGCTGGTCCTTGGAAAAGTTAGTATTGTTATCGGTGCTAGGTCTGCCATATTCTCACCCATTGAAAAGATCGGTCTTATTATTGTGGATGAAGAACATGACGCCTCCTATAAACAGGAAACAGGACTGCGATACAATGCCAGGGACTTGGCTGTTGTCCGGGGGAAAATGCACAACTGCCCGGTTATTCTGGGGTCAGCCACCCCGTCTTTTCAGTCATATCAGAATGTGAAGGAAAATAAATTTACCCAGCTGACCCTGGAAAAGCGGGTCAACCAGAATCCCCTGCCCGAGATCACCCTGGTGGATTTAAAAAAATACAAGGATTTCAGGGGGACCGAACGGATGATTACCCCTGAATTGGCAGTCCAGATACGGGCCTGTCTTGAAAAGGGCAACCAGACATTGATCTTTTTGAACAGAAGGGGGTTTGCCACATTTCCGGCTTGCAAGGATTGCGGGAAGTCTTTGAACTGCAAGTTTTGTGACGTGACCATGACCCTTCATCGTGGGCAGGCTATCTATAAATGTCATCTTTGCGGTCACACCCTGCCGGCTGGGGTCAGCTGTCCTGAATGCAAGTCCAAAAAAATTCAAAATTTTGGGTTTGGTACGGAAAAAATCGAAACCATGCTCAAGTCCATGTTTCCCGATGCCAGGTTGGCAAGGATGGATCAGGATTCCACGGCCAAAAAGGGAAGTGTGTTAAAATTGTTGAAAAGTATCCGGAACAGGACCGTTGATATTATTGTGGGAACCCAGATGCTGGCCAAGGGCCATGATTTCCCCTCGATCACCCTGGTGGGGGTGATCTGTGCCGATTTGAGCCTGAGTCTGCCGGATTTCAGGGCTGGAGAGCGAACCTTTCAGCTATTGGCCCAGGTGGCGGGTAGGGCTGGGCGCGGGAAGGAACCGGGCAGGGTGATCATGCAGACATATAACCCTGATCATTTTGCAATTGAGGCGGCCAGGCGCCAGGATTATATGGAGTTTTTCAACCAGGAGGCTCCCTTTAGAAAGGCATTGATGTATCCGCCCTTTACCCGGATGATTCAATTGAAAATCTCCGGCCAGGATGAAAAAAAAGTTGCCCAGCAGGTTGAACAGGTGGCCGATGTTTTGAACCATTTGTTATCCTCTTTTCCTGAAATAGGAGAGACGGTTCAGATTCTTGGTCCCATTGAAGCATCCATCCATCGAATTTCCTCACGGTTCCGGTGGCAGATTTTGATCAAAAGTTTTTCTTCCGTCCATGTCAGCCGTCTTGTAAACGCCATGAAAGCCAATTCCAGGATTAAAGCGCTCAAACAAGTGAGTATTGCCATTGATGTGGATCCCTATTCTTTAATGTAGTGCGTCTATTATAATTTATTAAACAATAGATAGGGACCCAAATTGTCAAAATGCTCTGTTGAGGTGAATTCAGCAGTCAGGTATCTGCCGTTTATGGCCAGGATCCGAACTTGTTTTTTGACAATGGATTGTTTGACATCATCCAGAACAAATTCAAGCATCAGGTTGCCCCCGGGCAGAATTTTTTGATCAATATTGGTTTTAAGGATAAGCCCGTGGCTGTTGAGTCTTTTGATGATCATTTTTCCGGAACATCCCCGTTCTTCCGCTGAGGTGAATGTCCCGGTCAGCATCCTGTCCTGGGGTGGAATAGGTTTTTTTTCAAGAAGGACGATATAGGTATGGCCGCAGTTGCACTTGTATTTTACCCGGGTGTGGCGTTTGAGCAAATTGTATCCAGATAATTGCAGGATTTTGTTTCGTTCACATTTAGGGCAGGCAAGCCGGGCCGTGTCGAGATTGTCGATAATAACTTTTTGTTCCATGGGGCACTCCTTAAAGTCCAGTTGAAACCGTCTGCCTGTGGTTACTTAAACTTCATTGTTTCATGTTTTATGCCAGGATGATGAGATTATGTTTGATCTTATTGAAATTATTCGATATATTATAATTAATAATTTATACAAGTGCTATGTGAATCGGACGAGTGCTTTTATTTGACATGTTGTGTTTTTATTTAGTCATAATAGCGAAATGTAAACAGTAGTAAGGGGTGTATATGTCCAGGCCTGAGATTGAATTGTTCAAGGAGCTTGATCCAGAAGCGCTCCAGAAAAAATTTCTAAATTCCCTGATAAAGATACAAAATGTAAGGAGGGGATCCATCTGGATACAGAAAAACGATACCTATGTCTGTGTGGAGGCTGCTGGTGCTGAAAGTGAGAATATAAAGGGAGTGGTTCTGGAAAGCGGCCATCCCAGTATTGTGGGATGGGTGATAGAGAACCGACAGATGACGGTTGCAGAGACCCGAAGCGATCTGCGCCATTATCGGGAAGTTGAAGATGAGTTTGTGGTGAAAAGCAGTCAGATCTTGTGTTTTCCATTGTTTTTGAGCGAAAAAGAGGTGTACGGCGCCGTACAGATTATTGATACCACACCGGGTAAAACCCGATTGAATCTGGACAAGGAATATCTGGAGACCCTTCAAAACCTTGTGGATATCTGCTCCATTGCCATGGGCAATGCCATTTTGTTTGCCACTGAAAAAAAGAAGAGTCTTCATTTGAAATCCGCCCTTTCCCGATTGCAAAAAGAGAGCCTTATCATTGGCCAGAGTCCAAGTTTCGAAAAAAGTATGGGGTTGGTTAAAAGTTATGCAGACACAGATTTCCATGTGTTGATAACAGGAGAAAGCGGAACAGGAAAGGAATTGGTTGCTGAAAGACTGCACAAGCGAAGTTCCCGCAGGGAAAAACCTTTTTTGGCCCAGAATTGTTCGGCCATTCCGGAAACCCTGTTGGAAAGTGAATTGTTTGGATATAAAAAAGGGGCATTCACCGGCGCCACCCGGGACAGGGCCGGCCTGTTCGAGGCAGCCGACGGGGGAACGGTATTTTTGGATGAGATCGGTGATATGCCCATGAGTACCCAGGCTGGTCTGCTCCGGGTGCTGCAAAAAAATGAGATCAAACCTTTGGGGGAAACAAAGGCCAGGTTTATTGATGTCAGAATTGTCGCTGCCACCAATAAGGATATTAAAAAAATGATCGCGGACAATAGTTTTCGTCAGGATCTGTATTATCGGCTCTCTGTTTTGCCGGTTCATCTGCCGCCTTTGAGGGAGCGGAGGGAAGACATTCCGCTTCTGGTCAAGCATTTTCTGCAAACAGAATCCGCCAATGCCAATATGAGGGAAAAAAAGATTGCACCCAATGCCATGCAGCATTTGGTGACCTATGACTGGCCCGGAAATATCCGGGAGCTGGAAAATCTGATCCGGTATCTGATGGTGACCACCCCGGAGGATTCCATCCAGGCGCTAAGCCTACCCCTCCATTTCCGGGAGCCTTCCACAACAGGTGATCCCTATGCAGCCACCCCTTTTTTGCAGCCCCGGCTGGACAACGAGTTCATGGTGGATCTTACCGGATTGACCTGGCCTGGTTTGGAAAAAAGTTATGTGCACTCCCTGTTGAAAAAACACAATTGGAATATCACCTGGGCTGCCCAGGCATCGGGCATCAACCGGTCAACCTTTGCCTCCAGGATGAGGAAGCTGAATATTAAAAGAAACCAGACAGAGTAAAGTGTAACAATATTTGATCTACCCCTTTATGACGGAGGGTTAAATGAGCAGCGAATTGAATCGGTCAGCCAGAAAGGATTGGGAGAAAACAGTGGATGCCATTGAGGATTGGATCTCCATAATTGATCTCAATTCCACTATTCTCAGATCAAATCGAACCGTGGAAAGATATTTTCAATTGAAGGTACAAGATTCCATTGGGCTTAAATGCTGTAGATTGCTTCATGGAACAGACCATACCATAAGATCATGTCCCCTTCCCAGAATGCTTAAAACAAAAAAGAGAGAGAGCGTTGAGGTTGAAGTCAGCGAGGGGCGCTGGATGCTCATAACGGTTGATCCCATCTCCAATGGTGCCGGTGAAATGATCGGCGCCGTTCATATTACCCGGGATATTACCCAAAGAATACTCATCGAAAATGAGAGAAAAATACTGGTCAAAGAGCTGAAAAATGCGTTGGCCCGGATTAAAACCCTGAACGGTCTTATTCCCATTTGTTCAACCTGTAAAAAAATCAGGGATGATACAGGTTATTGGAATCTCATCGAATCCTATATTGAAAGCCATTCCGATGCAGCATTCAGCCATGGTATCTGCCCTGAATGTTCTGATCGACTCTATGGTAAAGAGGACTGGTACATTGATATGAAGAAGAAAAAAAAGAGATGATAATCTGATTGAAACTCACTAATAAATACATGGATTGATGTAACGAATCCTTCATATAAACCTGTCTACTTCCGACTTAACTTGTCCCATGGGGCCCATGATTTTCCCCGGGACTTTTTTTTCATGGGGGTATATACTGCCCTTTTTTATGCCAGATTATATGTACTAAAATTTGTTGATTCTTTTTTAAAGGAGTATGTTTATGAAAAAAATAGTATTGGTTCTTTTGATCAGTTTAATGCTTTTGCCCTCAGTAAATGCAGCGGTTTTGCTTAGGGTTGGTAACCTTGAGATTACGGATAAAGATATTGACACAAAATTGCAACAGATTCCAGCCAAGTATAAAGCCGCTTACAGTTCGGAAGATGGCCGGAAAAGGCTGCTGGAACAGCTTGTTCAGGAAAAACTCATTTATATTCAGGCCAGAAACGAAAAATATGACACCCATGATGCTGTTTTAAAACAACTGGATCAGATCAAACAAAATCTTATGGTCAGGCAGTACATGGCGGACACCCTTGGAAAGATCAAGGTGACAGAAAGCGAGCTGAAAACATATTTTGATGAAAACAAACAGATGTTTATTAAAAAAGAACAGGTGAACGCTAAACATATTTTGTGCAAAACCCGCGAAGAGGCCATGGCTGCAAAAGAGCGCATTCTCAAGGGTGAATCTTTTGAAGATGTTGCCAAAGAGGTTTCTGTGGGGCCCAGCGGAAAAAATGGCGGGGATCTGGGCTGGTTTTCAAAGGAACAAATGGTGCCTGAGTTTGCAAATATGGCCTTCAGCCTGGAAAAAGAAAAGGTCAGCGATCCTGTGAAAACCCAATTTGGTTATCACATCATCAAGGTATACGATAAGAAAGCTGCTCAAGCCCAAACTTTTTCTGATGCCAGGGGGGATTTGGAAAAAAAACTGGTTGGGCAGAAACAAAAACAAGTAATGGATGAACTTATTGAAAAACTGAGAAAAGAAAATCCTGTAACAGGCAAATAATTGTTTTCCCTAACCCTTTTTATAGGGTTCCATTTATGGGGTTCCAATTTACAAAACCGGGTAAACCAATGTGTTGCAAAGGTTTACCCGGTTTTATTTTACCTGTTGTAACAGTGCTGGGAAATATCATTGTTGGCATTGGTGTCCCGGATAATCCGCCCCCGGCTGTCATAATCAATAAAACGCTGATCCTGGCCTTTTATGACAAGGGTCAACCGGTTCAGGCCGTCATAACTATTGATAACATCTTCACCCTCGGGCATTTTTTCATAAATAAGATTGCCCACTCCATCGTATCTATTTTTTTGGGGGTTTTCCAAGGACTTCTTTTTCTATATTTTCTTTAATATCTTTTATTACTTTCCCGGAACCTGAGGCTCCTGCTCCAACGGCTTTTGACAAACCTAAGAGCAAGGGAAATCCTACGAAATAACAAGTCAGCATTCCTCCCCCTACGATTAAAGCAAAAAGTTTTGGAATGAATTCTTTAGGTGCTAAAAACAGATAACATACAGAAAGTATGAAAATAATAACACCCGATAGAGCTAAAAGATATTTCCTTTTTAGTTTCGGATTGTTGTGTTTAGTATCACGAATCCTTTTAGTTAAAAGATTGCTCATCCACAATAGAGGAGATATAAAAATGATAAGCAATAAAATCTTTTCGATCATTTGATTTCTCCATCAAAATCATATGAAGGTGGATTGAATGCAGGATATAATGGTGGCATTTCAACTTCTACATCAGTAGTGGTTTCTACAATTATTTATAGGCCCTTCATCCCAATCCATATTGGAGTCCACATCACCTGATTTTGCCAATTGGACATCGGATCGTTCACCAAAATTCTTGTCTTCTCACCCTCACCAGGAGGGTTTCCGGCATAAAAGAGGCTTCTCCATTCCTCTGCTATCTCTTCTGGTGAATGATCTATATCGATTCCTCCTGATTTAAGTTGCCATTGCACTCTATCTTTTATCCCTTCTGAATCAATATTATTCATGATTCGTTCACCACGGTTTTCATCATAGAGAAAATCCCTTACCGTCAATCCATAAGGATCCGTATACCGAAGAGGATTATTTAGTACGTAAGCATAAAGATTCAACCCATCCACATATCCTGCCGGATCCCGCTGCAAAAACCTTCCCAATGAAGCAGAATACATCCGGTTTCTGTAATACCATAACCCGGATTCGGCGTCCAGCCTTCTGCCGGTATATCCGAAGGGATTACCGATAGTGCTTCCGGTGGCCGTGATATCTATTCCCTGGCTGTCAAAGACTCTCATTAGGCCATAGGGGGTGTATTCATAGGATTCCACCAAGGCGCCTACGCTGTCTGTGATGGCCCGGATGCTTCCCTGGGTATCCTTGACATAATAGTAGCTCTGGCCGTTATATTCTGTGAGGATGGGATCATCTTTATGGTCCCCGAAAACAAAGGCATGGCTCAAAGCGCCGTCCACATATTCTTCTATGACACTTGAACCGTCATAAACAAAGGTTGTGACACAGGCGCCGATTATTTTGGTGACCCTGCGGTTCATAGCGTCGTAGGTGTGTTCGGCAATGGTCAGGGCACCTGATTTGACTTTGACAAGCCGGTTGGCCCAGTCATAGATATAGGTCTGGCTGCCGTCAAAGGTCATGTTGCCACGGGCATCATGGACAGGTGCCAGGCTGTTGACAAGGGTATACTCATTGTCATCATTTACCGTCCTTACTTCAGCTACCCCGTTCTGATTGGTGGCATCCCAGTTGCCCACCCGGTCATACTGCCAGGTAACCTCGGGGTCAGCGCCCCTGGTGTGGGTGGTCAGTCTGTCTTGATGATCATAGGCAAAGCTCTCACTTAAAGCTGTGCCGTTAAAAGAAGTGGATCTGCTGGTGATATTGCTTTGGGGATCATAGCCGAGATCTGCACTGAAGAATGGGTCCGATGTGGGGGTGGCATAGGATCTGTAATCCTCTCTTCCCCGGGTATCATAGTCCAGGGCAAGATCCATGTTGTTTGCAAAAAAAGCAGAAACAATTCGGCTGTTTTTATCCTGGGTAAATGTAGCCGCAAGGCTGTTCTGATTGTGGATTGTAGACAGCAGATTATTCTCGTCATAGGCTTTATCTACCACCTTTAATGAAGGATAGGTGATCTGGATCTTGTTGCCGTTTTTGTCATATTGCTTGCCTACCAAGTAGGCCCCCTGTGCTTCGGTTGCCACACGGTGAAGGTCAGTATAGCCCATGGTGACGGTGTGGGTTCCAGAGCCTTGATTATAATCTTCTGCCAGGGTCATCCTGGAAAGAGAATCATAACCGAACAGCTGCTGCAGGGCATTATCGACCCGGACTTCTTTTTTGCGGCCAAGATTGTCCCTTATATATTGGACATCGGTGTTATCCTGTCTTGTTACAATATCAACTGCCCCGTTGGCATCATAGGCAACTGTCTGAAAGCTTGAGTCACCGTCAATCTCTTTGAGTCTTTGATTTAATCCATCGTATTCATAGGACACAACCTTGTTCAGGGGGTTGGTAATGGTGAGCACATTTCCGTTTTCATCATAGGTATAAGAGGTGACTGCTTCATCGGCGGTACCCACAGCTTCTGTTTTCTGGACACCTCTTCCGGCCAGATCATATTGATATTGGGTTATATCATTGTTGGCATTGGTATCCCGGATAATCCGACCCCGGCTGTCATAATCAATGAACCGCTGATCCTGGCCTTTTATGACAAGGGTCAACCGGTTAAGGCCGTCATAACTATTGATAACCTCTTCACCCTCGGGCATTTTTTCATAAATAACATTGCCCGCCCCGTCATACGCCCAGGAATATACGATCGAACCGTTTGACCGGGTTTGAGATGTTTTCCGGCCAAGGGAATCATAGAAGGTTTTTACAATATTCCCCCGTGGGTCTTTGGTTTCAATGAGCTCTCTTTTTGCATTGTAGGTGTAATTGGTGGTTTCAGGATCTGCCAGATGCTGACCACTGACAATCTGTGTTACCAGGTTTCTGCCATCATACTGGACTTCGGTGATAAGGTCCCTGGGGATTCCCTGATCCATTAATTCACGGATTTCCTGGGATTTTCGATTATTGTCATCATAAACATATCGAGTGACAGACTGATCATCGGTCCCGGATGCCCTGGTCTCTTGATACTTTTCTTAAAGGGGCTCAGGTCTAAAAATAGATCAAAACCTTATTTTTCAAGGCCTGGCTATCAGCCTCGAAGTCCCATGCTAAAAGATAAGATACGGCATGGTTGCAATTAAAAACAATAAAACAAAAAGGCCAAAAAAGAAAAGGATAGTGACCCCTTTCTTTTTCCGTTCATTGAATTCTACCAGGCGAATTCTCCATTTTTTATGCCAAAAATAAATACACACAATAAAAACAGATGTCCCGATAATCCCAACCATTAGAGATATATCTCCATTCTTTGCTCCAAACAAAGCAAGGAGAAATAAGATAATACCTCCAAGGATGAGTGCTTGTAACTGTCCTTTTTTCATTAGGTCCCTATATATCTTAAAATACTAATTCCCTATTAATGTTTTTTGTTAGGGGAGTTATCAATGGCTGAATCAATCGATATCCCCAACTGAATCAAATCATGAAATATAACAGGAGCGGATTGTGTTGCTATTGCCGGGATATTTCGAAATCTCTCTAATTCAACCCCATTCGAAAGTCTAACCTTATCCGCAACCTGGGTTGCCTGCATTGCCATATAAGTACCCATTGCAAGATCTGTTGCATAAAAGGCTGCTGTACCATAGGACCTGTCGCCAGTAACATTTTTTGATGCAGTTTCATAAACTTGTTTTGTTACATTCCAATCTCGATCTCCACCATAGATAATGTTAGACAAATCTCCAATCGAGCCTAAATAATTACCAACGCCATGCGCTCCAATTGCTTTGCCAGTAATGCCTTTAGTGGCATAGGCATAGGCCAATTGTGCTGAGCCCGCAACGATTCCTAATTCTGCCTTTGCTGCTGCGACTGCTCTTTCTCCTGTCTCTGAGGTGAATGTTTCTGGAGTCCATGTAGAAGAAACCACACCACCTAATCCATAGTACCAAGCTCCGGTTTCATTGTACTTGTCTGCATACCATTGGGTAGATTCTGCTCCTTTTTCTAACGTCCAGTTTACGGCATCCGCACCCGCATCATAAGCATCTCGTGCCACCAACCCATCCGGATCGGTATATCGAAGAGGATTATTTAACACATATGTATAAAAATTCAAACCTGCTTCCAGGCCCCAAATCCACCGCCTAATTTTGTGCAGACCCGTCCAAAGAAAAATCGGGGAGTTTTTTTCTTGGCGGGGGCCCATTTCGGCCAGACTTAACTTTTTC